>JBALWA010000100.1:0-9855 GCA_036960305.1 Halioglobus sp.
GGTCAGCAGTACCTGTCTAAATCGTTGTTTTCTGCTGAGTTGATAAGCGAGATTGCCGCTGGGTATAAAAATTAGCGTTCAAGTCAATTACATTCGCTCATGCAAGGTCACTAATAAGCGCGTCAAAAGTTGCTGCAAAGCGCACACCCCAGCAAGGCGTTATTGCGTGTCCGCTTCTAGCCCCATAGCCGACATTCATTTTCAACGGTCCGATGAATGCTTTCCGACCGCAACATTAAAAACGAATTGGACTTAATACGGACTTAACCTTACCGTAAATAAAAAAGCAGCTACCAATAAAAATGGTAACCGCTTGATTATTATGGAAAATTTGGTCGGGACGGCAGGATTTGAACCTACGACCACTACACCCCCAGTGTAGTGCGCTACCAGACTGCGCTACGCCCCGAAAATCGCCAAGACTTTCAGTAAGTCTTGCGAGGGCGGCATTATACTCAATACCGCGGCGGATACAAACTGGAATTAGGCCGGTTTGAGAACTTTTAGTACGTCTTCAAGTTCTTCGATCGTCTCGCGGATCACTGCCTGCATTTCTACCGGCTGGGCGTTGTCCTCTTCACCGACCATACGCTGGCGGGCTCCGCCTATGGTATAGCCCTGATCGTACAAGAGCGCACGAATCTGGCGAATAGTGAGAACATCATCACGCTGGTAATAACGACGATTTCCACGCCGCTTCACAGGCTTCAGTTGCGGGAATTCCTGTTCCCAATAACGCAGTACATGAGGTTTTACCGCGCACAGCTCGCTCACTTCACCAATGGTAAAATAGCGCTTACCTGGGATTGCGGGCAGTTCCTGGTTATGACTTGGTTCCAGCATATTCTTCTACTCTGGCTTTGAGCTTTTGACCTGGTCGGAAGGTAACCACCCTGCGGGCCGAAATGGGGATTTCCTCACCTGTCTTGGGGTTACGGCCCGGACGCTGACTTTTATCGCGCAAGTCAAAGTTGCCGAAGCCCGACAATTTTACCTGTTCATTGCCTTCAAGGCTGCCGCGGATCTCTTCGAAAAAGAGCTCCACGATATCCTTGGCTTCCCGTTTGTTGAGCCCAAGCTCCTCAAACAGGCGCTCGGCCATTTCAGATTTTGTCAGGGCGGTCATAATCCCAAGTACCTAATTCCTAAGCTCTGCTTTATAGTTTTTCTCCAATGAATCAATGACTTGATCCACGGATTCGTTGACGTCAGAGTCACTAAGAGTGCGCGATTGATCCCGGAATGTCAAACCAAGGGCCAGACTTTTCCGTTTAGGATCAATGCCTTTGCCTTCATAGACATCAAATAACCTTAAGTCCGTGAGGTAAGCCCCTGCCACAGTTCGAACATTTGCCAAAACCTCAGCAGAAGATACGCTTTTGTCGACAATTACCGCCAAATCACGGCGAACTTCGGGAAACTTGGAGAGTTCATGAAAACTCGGCAAACCGCCTTCCAGCACCGCTTCGAGGTCAATTTCGCAGACATAAAGCGCCGAATTAAGCCCCAAGTCAGACGCAACGGTAGGATGCAATGCCCCAATGTAGCCAACATTATCTCCATTCTGTGACACAGTTCCGGTTTGTCCGGGGTGTAAGGCCGCGCGTTCGCCTGCTTCGAAGCTAAAGTCTTCGGGCCGGTGAGTCAGTTCGAGAATACTCTCGAGGTCACCTTTAAGGTCAAAAAAGTCCGCCGACTCGCTGGCCTGGGCCCAGGATTCAGCAAAGCGCTGCCCGGTGGCGACCAGTGCCAGTGTGGGTACCTGCTTTAAACCATCGGCCGTGGGCACAAAACGCAGCCCCGTTTCAAACATTCTCACCCTGGGCTGCTGGCGATTGGTGTTTCGCAGTACCGCCGATACCAGGCCTGGTAACAAGCTGGTGCGCATGACCGCCATATCTGCCGAAATCGGATTTGCCAGTGCGACCGGCGTCAGCTCCGGATCAAATACCTGCTGTAATTTCGGCTCAACAAAGCTGTAGGTAATGGCTTCGCGGTAGCCCCTGGCACTCAGGTGCCGCCGTAAAAAACGCGGGGAGAGTTCGGTTTCTGGCTTAGCCGGCATAACCAGGTCAGCCCGTATATGAGTAACCGGCAAGCGATTGTAACCATAGATCCGCGCCAGCTCCTCCAACAGGTCAGCTTCGATCGCGATATCGAAGCGCCAACTGGGTACCGTGCAGGTACAGCCAACATCCGTAGCTGTCACGCCCAGCCCTAGCCCACCTAAAATGCGCTCCACTTCACTCGCTTCAAGGTCAAAGCCCAGCATTTTCTCAATGCGCGCGGCACGTAGGCTCACATCGGGCCGCTGGGGCAAGTCTGGCTCGGAAGCGTGACGAGTCACTGGCCCGGCCTCACCGCCGACGATATCAAGCAACAACTGGCTGGCGCGCTCAATGGCCTCTACCTGTAAGTCAAAATCCACGCCCCGCTCAAAGCGATGGGAGGCATCCGTATGCAGCCCGTAGGAGCGTGCCTTACCGGCGAGCAATTCGGGGGTAAAGAATGCAGCCTCCAGGAACAGGTCCGTCGTCTGGTCACTTACCGCAGTCGACTGCCCACCCATAATGCCTGCCATTCCCACCGGGCCGCTGTCATCGGTGATCAGCAGGGTATCGGCAGTTAACTCAAAGACCTGGCCGTCCAGCAACTCCAGTGATTCCCCAGCCTGAGAGGTACGCACAACAATATCGCCACTCAGCTTCTGTAGATCATAAGCGTGCATGGGCTGCCCCAGCTCCAACAAAATGTAATTGGTCACATCGACAACAGCATCGATAGAGCGAACACCACTACGGCGCAGCTTTTCCCGCATCCACAGGGGAGTCGGTTTACTGACATCCACGCCCTTGATCACTCTGCCAGTGTAGGCAGGACAGCGATCGGCAGTTTCCAGGCTAACCGCAACGCTATCGTTCAGAGTCGTGGCAACCTTGTCGTAGCTGAGCGGCGTAACCGACAGGCGGTTCAACAGGCCCACTTCCCGCGCGATACCCGCAACCCCAAGGCAGTCGGCCCGATTCGGCGTCAGCCCTATCTCGATCACAGTATCATCCAGCTGTAGATAATCACGCAGGTCCGCGCCAACAGGCGCATCCGCTGCCAATTCCATTAGCCCATCCGATGCATCGGAGAGCGTCAGTTCCTGTTCGGCACACAACATGCCCTGGGATTCCACACCGCGCAATTTCGCCTTCTTGATCTTGAAATCGCCGGGCAGCACTGCGCCTACACGTGCCAGCGGGGCCTTCAGCCCTGCGCGGGCATTGGGCGCACCACAGACAATTTGCACGACTTCTTCGCCGGTATTGACCTGGCACACGCGCAGCTTATCCGCATCAGGATGGGGCTCGGCACTAACAATTTCAGCGACAACGACACCACTAAACGACCCTGCAACAGGGTCCGTGGCTTCAACTTCCAGACCTGCCATGGTGAGCTGGTGGGCGAGCTCTTCGGTGTTGATATCCGGGCTAACCCATTCGCGCAGCCACTGTTCACTAATATTCATTCTATTTCTCTCTCAGGTGACTGTTGACGTTAAAACTGCTCAAGAAAGCGCAGGTCATTGTCAAAAAACAGGCGCAGGTCATTAACGCCATAACGCAACATAGCGAGACGCTCCACCCCCATACCAAAGGCAAATCCGGAGTACTTCTCGGTATCTATGTTTGAGTATTCGAAAACCTTCGGGTGCACCATGCCGCAACCCATTACTTCCAGCCAGCCGGTTTGGCTACACACCCGACAGCCTTCACCGCCGCAGTTCACGCACTGAATATCCACCTCGGCGGACGGCTCCGTGAAAGGAAAATAGGAGGGCCGGAAACGCACCTGTAATTCCCGCTCGAAAAACACCCGCAGGAACTCCTCTACCACCCCTTTCAGGTCGGCAAAGCTGGAATGTTCGTCGATCAACAACCCCTCCACCTGGTGAAACATCGGCGTATGCGTCAGGTCGGAATCACAGCGATAGACTCGACCGGGACAGATGATGCGCAAGGGCGGCTTCTCGTTTTCCATAACCCGCACCTGTACCGGCGAGGTGTGAGTCCGGAGCACGGTGGTCTCATCGATATAAAAGGTATCGTGCATGGCCCGGGCCGGGTGATGAGCCGGTATGTTGAGCGCCTCGAAGTTATGGTAATCATCTTCGATTTCCGGCCCCTCAACCGATTCAAAGCCTATTGCTGAGAAGAAGTCCTCTATCCGCTCGATAGTGCGCGTCACCGGATGTATTCCGCCGGTAGACTGCCCGCGACCCGGCAAGGTCACATCGATCGTCTCCGCTGCCAACTGCGCTTCGACCGCTGCACTTTCAAGGCTGTTCTTGCGCTCGCCAATCAGGTCTTGCAGCTCCTGCTTGACCACATTGATCAAGGCGCCAGCTTTCGGCCGCTCTTCCGCCGATAATTTGCCCAGGCCTTTCAGCAATGCTGTTATCTGGCCTTTTTTACCCAGGTAATCGACACGCAATTGTTCCAGTGTCGCTCCGTCCTGAGCTGCGGCGATCGCTGCCTTGGCTTCGTTCGCGAGTGGTTCGAGGTTTTCCATTCGTTTCTTCTCGAGTTAGATAATCGTTGTTACGTTTTTTTGTGCTGTGCCGCTAGCACAGAGCATACGTCAGGTGTTTCCCGGGACCGTTGAGCGCATGGATGCGCGACACGAGCCCCCATGGATGGGTTCACGGCGAGTCCGGGAAGCACCTGACGTATGTTCTGGGCGGTAATCCACTACTGATACACCTACCCACCAAAAATCAAAAAAAAAGGAAAGAGCAGAGCCCTTTCCCTTTTAAGTCTTACATGTAGCCAGCGAACCGCCGAGGCGGTCAGGGTGGACTTAGGCCAATGCGGCCTTCGCTTGCTCCACGATCGCTGTAAAAGCTGCTTTATCGTGAACCGCAAGGTCCGCCAGAACACGGCGATCCAGAGCGATATCAGCCTTTTTCAGGCCATTGATCAAGCGGCTGTAGCTCAGGCCATTGGCGCGAGACTGGGCGTTGATACGCGTGATCCACAGCGCGCGGAACTGACGCTTGCGCTGACGACGGTCACGGTATGCATACTGACCGGCTTTGGTAACAGCTTGCTTGGCAACACGAAAAATACGGCTGCGGGCTCCATAGTAACCCTTGGCCTGCTTCAAAATCTTCTTGTGACGACGATGCGCCACCACACCACGTTTTACGCGAGGCATAGTCTTCTCCTATTTAAGTTGGGAAACCGGTTAGCGTGCCCGCATCATGCGGTCGATAAGTACCTTGTCGCTATCGTGGATCATTGAAGTTCCACGCAACTGGCGCTTACGCTTGGTTGTCATCTTGGTCAGGATGTGACTTTTATGAGCGCTCTTGCGCTTATATCCACCAGCCGTCTTTTTAAAACGCTTGGCAGCCCCACTGTGAATTTTTGCTTTAGCCATAATCAAATACTCCGCATTTGAAAGTTAATAAACAGAATCTAGCGCATTCACGGGCAACTAGTTCTTCTTTTTGGGTGCGATAACCATAGTGAGTTGTCGACCTTCCATTTTCGGGAATTGCTCGACTGCACCCAACTCGGCCAGATCAGCTTCTACTCGTTTGAGTAGCTCCATGCCGATTTCCTGGTGAGCCATTTCACGACCGCGAAAACGCAGTGTGACTTTGGCCTTATCGCCATTTTCAAGGAAACGTGTCAGGTTGCGTAGTTTTACCTGGTAGTCTCCATCCTCCGTCCCTGGACGAAACTTCATTTCTTTAACTTGTGTACGCTTCTGCTTCTTTTTCTGAGCAGATTTTTGCTTCTTGGCTTCAAAGATGTGCTTGCCGTAATCCATAACCTTACAGACTACCGGATCAGAATCAGTAATCTGCACCAGATCCATGGTCGCTGCTTCAGCTGTCGCCAATGCTTCGGCCAGCGGTACAATACCCAGCTGTTCGCCTTCGGCGCCTACCAGTCGTACCGGATCCGCTGTAATTTGCTCATTGGTTATCGCTTTCTTACTGCTGCCTTTGCCACTATCTTTCTTAATGCTGATTCTCCATCTTCGCCAATGCCATACGACCACGACGTGCTATATCGTCTGTGAGGTGCGCGGTAAACGCGTCGAGATCCATAGATCCCAGATCCTCACCACGACGTGCACGAACGGCCACAGTCTGTAATTCCACTTCTTTGTCTCCTACCACGAGCAGGTAGGGAACCTTCTGAATTGTGTGCTCGCGGATTTTAAAGCCGATCTTTTCATTTCTCAAGTCCGAAGTGACCCGAAAGCCCCTGTTTTTCAAGGTTTCTTCCACTTTTCGGGCATATTCACTCTGTTTGTCCGTAATATTGAGCACAACGGCCTGTTCAGGCGCCAGCCAGGTGGGGAAAATCCCCTCGTAATGTTCAATCAAAATCCCGATAAATCGCTCGAAGGAGCCCAATATGGCCCGATGCAGCATCACCGGCACCTGACGGCTGCCATCTTCAGCCACATATTGGGCATCCAGGCGGCCCGGCATGGAGAAATCCACCTGTATCGTGCCTAATTGCCATACCCGGCCAATGCAATCTTTCAGCGAGAACTCGATTTTTGGCCCGTAGAACGCGCCTTCCCCGGGCAATTCTTCCCAGGGGAGGTCCTGCGCATTCAATGCGTCTGCCAGGGCTTTCTCCGCACGATCCCAGTCGCTATCGGAACCCACGCGCTGCTCCGGCCGAGTAGACAGGCGATAAATAACATCGGTAAATCCAAAATCTTCATAGACACTGTGCAAAAAATCAATAAAGGAGGACACTTCCGGCTGGATTTGCGCCTCGGTGCAAAAGATATGTGCGTCATCCTGGGTAAAGCCCCGTACCCGCATAATCCCATGCAATGAACCGGAGGGTTCATTTCGGTGGCAGCTGCCAAACTCTGCCAAGCGCAAAGGCAGATCGCGATAAGACTTAAGGCCCTGGTTGAATACCTGTACGTGACAGGGACAGTTCATGGGCTTGACCGCAAACTCCCGCTCATCAGATTCCAGCGTGAACATGTCATCGCCAAACTTATCCGCATGACCGGACTTCTCCCACAGGGACATATCGACCAGTTGTGGCGTCTTGATCTCACGGTAGTCGTGCTGGCGCTGGGCCTGACGCATGTACTGTTCGATGACCTGATAGATGGTCCAACCCGCCGGATGCCAGAAGATCATGCCCGGTGCTTCTTCCTGGGTATGAAACAGGTCCAACTTCTTGGCGATTTTACGGTGATCACGCTTTTCCGCTTCCGCAATACGGGAGAGGTATTGCTTTAGCTGCTTTTTGTTGGCCCAGGCCGTGCCATAGATGCGCTGCAGCATCTTGTTGTTGGAATCGCCTCGCCAATAGGCTCCCGCCACCTTGGTAAGTTTGAACGCTTTGAGCTTGCCCGTGCTGGGCACGTGGGGACCGCGGCACAGGTCCACCCAGGCACCTTGCTTATAAAGGGATATATCTTCGCCCTCGGGCAACTCTTCTATGATTTGCACCTTGAAACGCTCGCCCATGTTGCGAAACATTTCAACGGCCTTCTCACGGCTGCAAACCATGCGGTGAATAGGCAGGTCGTCGGCGACGATCTCCTCCATACGCTTTTCGATCTTCTCCAGGTCCTCAGATGAGAACGTGTTACCGGTGGCGAAGTCATAAAAGAAGCCGTCCTCAATGACTGGACCGATTGTCACCTGAATACCGGGAAACAGCTGCTGTGTAGCCATCGCCATCAGGTGAGCTGTGGAGTGACGAATGACTTCCAGCCCCGCTTCATCACGATCGGTAATAATGGCCAGAGACGCATCTGCTTCGATCAAATGAGAGGTATCAACTTCCCTGCCGTCTACGATGCCCGCCAGAGCCGCTTTCGCGAGGCCCGCACCAATATCGGCGGCCACATCATGTACTGAAATTGCGGAATCAAAAGAGCGTTGGCTGCCATCGGGCAGAGTAATAACGGGCATGAGCTTTCCTTTCGCCAGTGGTGACCCCTACTAAAGGCCACTTGAATTTTATAACTAATTGTATTTAATCGATTTATTTTCTGCGTAGTGACCATAGTAGTGACTGAGGAAATCGGACGGCTAACGCAGCGAGGGCGCATCATAAACTAAACCCCTCACCCACGCAAAATAAGGGTGTGACCCCAACCCTGGGCAGGCACAGTCGGTATCGGGAGTCGGATGAAGGTGATAGGATTCAACGAAGCCGCGCCTCCGGCCTAGCCCCGGGGTCGTGGCCAGGATGCTGGTTGCCCTTGCCGGGGCACCGGCATCCGGCTTCTTGCTCTGATGTCCCATCATAAAGGCGTACACAGCCCGTTTTTTGGCATCACAGTCACTACAAACTGGTCACTATAGCCTGTCAATCCCAGTGTTCTTAAGGGATACGTGGCCTTTGATACAGGTGCAGACGCCTAATCCCACTCTTCCCCGCTATCATTATCAGATCCGCTACCACCCCACCTCCGCAGGCTTTAGCCTTCGTTGGCGCTTAATCAAGGCGTTTCCAGTTACCCGATACACACGCGTCTTCGCGGAGGATGGCGATCGCGGTGCATCTGCACACGGCCAACCGCTACACCAGGGCATAGAAACGGCGGCAGCTGAGTTCATCGGCTATTTTGCGTCGCTGACATCGTCACTGATTGGCACTGAAGGGGCGCAGCAGCTCCATTTTCACGATTGGTGAGAGGAAAGCGGGTTTTCACACACCCTCACGACATAGCGGAAATCAGACTAGCCCGAGATCGCCCATCAAGTTGGAGCGAAACCTTAATAGCGAACATTCAGAGAACTAGGGCCTTATTTCGTCAAAACACTGTTGAAATTCTGCAGGCCAACCATGTTTTATGCTGTCCCAAGTATGGCAAAATCCGGTTTGGGCTATATAGTCGGGCCAATCTGCGGTATATGCGTCCCAAACCGACTGAGGTATTAGTCCGCGTTGAAATTGAACAAAAGCACTGTAGAGCTGTGACATCTGGGCAGCTACCAAATTTTCGTATACTACATACTCATCCGCGTCTAATTGATCAATACACTCACCGCCGCGTCGATAAATATTTGCATGCTCAGCGACCAGCGCGTACAGAGCCATTTCTTGTGTCATGAGCGCTTGTTCGGTTGCACCCTGAACTGCCTGTGAGTTGTGTCGTATTTGAACTCCTACATAGACGACCGTCACGATGACCCCTATGACGCCAAGGGACTCTGCAATTGCTCCTATAGCATCCCAATTCAATTCCATAAGGCCCCACCTCCTTGCTATTTATGTTCTGGCAATGATAGCCCAAGAGTCTGCTCCTAGGACAAAGGAGCCATCGCACATGTCCGCTTCCACGACACAACGGCCATTAGCCTATGGCTGAAAACACAACATAGCGGTCGATCACCCAGCCGATCGTTATCGGCTGGGCATCACATACTATTTGCGTAGAGCTTGCAAAATCTTCACTGAGCGAACTATCGTGTCACGCAAGTGATCCATGTCGGCGTTGCAATACCAATCTTGCTGATTCACAACCACGTTGCCATTACTTAGATCGCTAAATCCCAGAGCGCCAAAAGAACCGAAAGAGAAAGCGATCTTTTCGTCAACAATATAATAGGTTTGCGAGCCATAAATCGTTTTGTAGCCGAATGCCAAGAACGCTTCGCCTAGAGGCGCGGCTTTCATTAGGTCCTTATTATCATCTGCAATCGACTTGTAGTAGCTGTCTGCGGCCTTGCCTTGAGCAATATACTGATGGAACAAGGCATAATCTCTGGCAGATAGATTGATACCCCAGGAGGGTGAGGTGGTACCGTCCGACGTTTTGGCAATTGATGCATTATTGTTTGCACCAGTTTTGGCATGCAGT
>JBALWA010000101.1:0-9439 GCA_036960305.1 Halioglobus sp.
CCTCTAGTAAAAAGTTGGTCGCCAGTAGAGTTATATAGAATAACAGACAGCCGGGTTGCTCAATCAGTTCCTACGTTGTATTCGCTTGGATCAGGTAAGAAGAGCTTTAAGGGTCACCTTGTTGTTGCCGCTATATCAAGCAGAACAGTCGCAACAAACGATCCATCATTACCCAATACCAATGTTTACATAGCTTGGGCAGAAATCCCCACCAGGGTCCTCCAATTGATATTGCTGAATGCTGGCCAAAATGGTCAGGGTATTTTTGATATATCCCGATGATTCGTATGAATTTCTTATGATATTGGGATAAGCCATTTTTCAGTCTAAATCTTCACACAATACCCATCAGACTTACGCCACCCAGTGGGGCAGTCTTTCCCCGGTTCCCTGGCAATCGCGTCTCTATCAGAGCTGCTGACACGTTTACAGTAAGAGCCGCCTGTTGAGTAAAACCCGGTAGGGCAATCCGAACCTGACTTGGTGATGATCGTATCGTCTGATGAGGATTTGAATGGCTTGCAGTAGTCACCAGACTTGTATGTGCCAGTAGGGCAGGAGTCGCCTACGCGGGGGATGGGGGTTTGGGCTGAGGCTGAGGTTGCTATCAGGAAGGTTAGGCAGAGGAGGTATCTGTGCATGGTGGGTTCTCCAGGGTGCTAGTTGGATTATATGTGAAATTGAAAGCAGCTGGTTTGATGCTGAAGATTTTCAAGAATATGCCCGGTGGCATAGTGCCAAAACCGCCGAAACCGGGTTTTGTCAGTTTTGGCGCTATCGATGTGGGGGGTTATTGGGGAATTTGTGGTGCTGAACGTCAGCTTTTCTCAATAGCGGACCTTCGTGGGTTGAGAGGCGAACTTCCGTTATCGCCTGAGGCTGTGTGAAAACACCGACGCAGATTTTTCGATCGTACGGAGAGTCACCTGCTTTATATTTTTGTGCGAAATACCTCGTTTGAGACGACTTTGATGCGTGGTATTTGTGAGATTTGTCTCTTCCTGTTATCGGTCCGCACGTTTTCACACAGCCTCGCCTATTCTGAGACCTTTCGGTTATGATATGCGAATGTCCGCTTTTGATCTTCAGGGCGACTACCATATTTTCGTTATAGACACAGATTAAGGATAGATTACCCGAAATGATTTCAGAAAAAACAAGATTAATTGGGCTTCTCGCTATTTGTCTTTTGCCGTTTTGCGGAACAGCATCTGGCGGGGAAAACGCGAGTAACCCATTGGCGGCAGTTAGTAATACGGATGTGCGCTGGCAGTATTTGAAGTCTGATGAGGCGAGTGCTCGTCTTAATGACGTTTTTGTAGACGGCGCCGTTATGGCTACCGAGAAGCTGAAAATTAAATACGAATTACATTACTGGGAGACCAACCTCACAGGGCGTAGCGAGCATGACTGGGAATCTGCTTCTGTTAAGGCGATCTATTTCCCGACAGAGGGTGTGCTCGAAAGTGGAACTACATATCGTTTAGCGACAGGGGTGGACTATATCTATGACTTTGACAACACGGACAAGGGTATCGGCATGGGCACGGATCAAATCGCTCCCTTTGTAGGCGTTGCTCTTAACCTTGAAAGTGGAGCTACCATTATTCCTTTGCTCCAGCATTTTGAAGGCGTTGGAGGCGGCGACGTCAGTATTACATCCGCTAGAGTAATCGCAATTCAGCCGCTCGCGGAACGGCGTTGGCTAAAATTTGACATTAGAGTGCCGTATGACTGGGATAACGAAGTGGTTCCAGCTGAAGGGGAAATCCAGTTCGGTGACTATTTTGCAGAAAGCGTTGCTCTCTATCTTGATGGAAAGTTTGGTATAGGATCAGACCGTTTGTATGACTGGGGCGTTGGCGTAGGGATCAGATTTAGCTACTGATAAAATAATCGGCAGGGCCTACTATTGGCCCCAAAGCGGACATTGAAAACAGCCCAAGTAACACCCAAAACCGTCGCCTTTGAGGTGTTAGCTGCCATCCTGGATAGCTCTTGTAACCATCTGAGTTTGGCAGCTTTCGCCTACTTTGAGACCTTTAGGTTATGATATGGTCAATGTCTGCTTTCGACCCCAAAAGCAGACGCTCGACACCCGACCCGCCCGAATTGAACAGAAATGAGAGTAATAGCATGAACAACAGTGATGGAATCTCGAGACGACAGTTTCTAACGCACACCAGCACGGCTGCACTGGGAGCAAGCGTGGTCGGTAGCCTGGCGAGTTCAGCGGCCACGGGTGCCGAAATCAAACGTACAGTCGGTAAAACCGATGGTGGTGGCCCTTATAACATTCTGTTTATTGTCACTGATCAGGAGCGCTATATTGCCCCTGAGGACCTACCCCACGGCTACAGCTTGCCAGGCCACGAGCGACTGGCCCAGCGGGGCGTTACCTTCGAGAATCATCAGATAGGCTCGTGCGTGTGCACCCCATCGCGTGCGGTCATCTATACCGGCCAGCATATTCAGAACAACGGTATGTTCGATAATACCAACTTCCCTTGGTCTGGCAGTATGTCCACTGAGATTGACACTCTGGGAGACTTGCTACGGAAAGAAGGCTACTACACTGCTTATAAAGGTAAATGGCATCTTACCCAGGAATTTGAAACGGCAAACAGCCTGCACTCTCCGAAAAGAATCCTGGTCGACGAGATGGAGGAGTACGGTTTTGGTGATTACTTTGGAATCGGCGATGTCATCGGGCACACCGAGGGTGGCTATCTTCATGACGATGTCATCTCTGCAATGACTCGCAGCTGGCTGCGTGGCCAGGGTGAGCAACTGCGAAAAGATGAAAAGCCATGGTTCAAGGCGGTCAATCTCATCAATCCGCACGACGTTATGTTCTACAACACAGATCTCCCGGGCGAAACGGCACAGTCTGCTCAGGCCATGATGCATCTAAATAGAGAGCCAGAAAACGCTCTTTATGACAAACAGTGGAATGTCAGCCTGCCCGGTTCGCGTCAGCAGCCCTTCCAGGGTGGTGGCCGTCCCGCAGCGCATCTTCAGTTCAGAAATGCCCGTGGGGCTCTCTGTGGTGTTGTGCCCAACCAGGACGACAATTTACAACGACTGAACAACTACTACTTTAATTGCCTTAAGGATGTAGACAACAAGCTTGTGCAAATCCTTGACGAATTGGAGGATCTGGGCATTGCAGATAAAACCATTATCGTTTTTACCGCAGACCATGGCGAACTGGGTGGCGCACACGGGCTGACAGGTAAGGGCGCCAACGCCTACAGCGAGCAGAACAATGTGCCCCTTACCGTTGTTCACCCTGCGATCAAAGGCGGCTCCCGCTGTAAAGCTGTCACATCACATGTAGACATTGCTACTACGTTAATAAGCATGGCCGGCGGTGACGAGTCATCCATGAAAGGCCTGCCGGGTAAGGATATATCAACCATACTTGGCAATCCTGAGGCAGCACCTGTTGACGCGCTTAGGTCAGGCGCATTATATAACTTCAATATGCTTGGCTTCGTAGATGAAGCCTTCTTCATGGGCGTTGGCAAGTATTTCGCAGACGGAGGGAAGCCAGAAGAGCTTCCAAGCAAGGGCTTTAAGCCAGACCTGAATAAACGCGGCGCAATTCGAAGCATCTTCGACGGAAAGTATAAGTTCAGCCGCTATTTCTCTCCCCTGCAGCATCACGTTCCTAAAACTGTGGAACAACTATTTGCCAACAATGATCTTGAGTTATATGACCTGGAAAGCGACCCACTGGAAATGAATAATCTGGCAAGTAATTCTCAAAAATATACTGACCTCATTCAGATGATGAACGAAAAGCTTAATATTCTTATAGCCAGTGAAGTCGGAGAAGATGAAGGGCAGATGCTCCCAAATATAAAGGGTAAAACCTGGAAGCTCTCATCCTCGTTCAAGGATATGCGCCTGTAGGATCAACCGAACATGAAGACTTCTAACGCTTAACCCTGTTGCATCGTCGGCGGGCCAGACGGAATAATGCTCGGTTATCTGCTGGCCCGACATGGCTTCAACCTCAACTAATTTTCGGGGTGATTACTACCCCAGCAGCCCTCACAGTTGTCATCCTCACCCCGAACAAATTTCTTATCGGCGTAAAATTTATTTGCTTTCCTATGGGACATGACCATCGCCAAAGTCTGTGGCATTAAATCCCATATAGCTCGCCAACCACCTTTGCGCTGTACCCACATGAATAGCTTGAACGGATTTTTGGGCTTGTCGTGGTGTTCGCCGAGATCTGCGACATATGACTCTATGTTATCTGCTTCCAAAATGCCCTGAAGCATCTTCCAGTCATTCCAGTCACTCCGAAAAATAACTCGACCTGACTCATTGATAACCCACAACGAGTTTGGAAACTCCCCCCATTGCCGATGAATGCTCCCTTCAATATCATCAACCAAAAAAATGCGATTTGGATGAGCTAATTCAGCAGTGCTACTTGCAGCACTGATTTTATCATCCTGGGATTGGTGGGCTGGCAATCTACCCCCAGGATGTGCTTCGCGGACATAAAGCATAAGAAAAACAGTATTTTCATCTGCAAATTGTTTCGCGACTTGATTCATTCCCTCTATATTATCGCTGAACATCGGACAGGTGACACTGCCAGTTTCGAGGATAATTCTCTTCCCTTTGAAATCAGAAAGTTTTATCGGTTTTCCGTCGAGCCCGAGTGCTGTGAAATCCTTAGCACACTCACCAACGCGTGGCGCCACATTAATAAATGGATCCAAATCATAATATTTCGTTTTGAAATTTTTATAATTGTACTGGTTATCCGTGGTCGAGTTATTCATATATAAATACTCTTTATGGGCGAATAGAATTGGGTATTATCAAAAATATTTTGAAAGCATGGATTGCTGAATAGCTCTTAACATAGATGAATAACTGATAAGTATATTGGACCTCCCCAGTCTTTACTAGACGCCTTCTAGCATGAAAAATGGGCTTCTTGAAACTTAGCCGGTGAGACACCGCCAGTATGGCTGTGACGCTTCACCAGATTGTGGAAAATATCTATGAAATTGAATATATCGCGCCGGTATCCAAGAGATAAACTACCGTGATGTTCTCTATTAGAAAGTTTAAAAATGCCTTATTATTAGACGGTGAATGCCTTATAGAGAATGACAATGAACGACGACTATACTATTAAAAATGAAGAAGAGCTCGGCACTATTTTTGGCGAACCCCATCCTCTGGTGAAAAATAAGTCCAGAGACTCACTAGATGAAAGCATGAAGGAATTCGTTCGTCGCGCGCCGCTGATTTGTTTGTCGACTGTTGATGCCAATGGCCACGTAGATGTATCACCGAAGGGGGATGCCGATGGCTTTGTTCATATTGACGAGGAGGGCAATTTACTCATACCCGATAGACCCGGTAATAAATTGGTACAGGGGTTTAGAAATCTCCTCCAAAACAACAAGGTAGGCGTGCTGTTCATCGTCCCCACAATGCGAGAAACATTTCGAGTCAAAGGAACCGCAACAATCACTCAAGATCCTGCGGTTCTTGAGCTTCTAAGCGCTGAGGGAAAGCCTGCCTTAATGTGCACCTACATCACGGTCGAAGAATGTTTTTTCCATTGCGGCAAAGCCATGATCCGTTCACATATGTGGAAACCGGACCATTGGGTCACACATAAAGACTCGCTTATCGCCAAGAATGCAGCAAAAAGACTAGAGCTAAAGGGAGATGAAGCCAGGCTGGCAGTTGAGGGTGAGATAGAGAAAAATTACCGTGATGATCTCTATTAGATAATTGAAGATGGTACTGGCAAGTTAAAGCACTGATATTGCTAGAATCGGGCCATGAATACCTATAAGCGTCACCGAGTCCCTCCCGACATCATTTCCTACGCAGTCTGGCTTTACTATCGATTCAATCTCGGCCACCGCAATATTCAAGATCTGTTAGCTGAACGCGGGATTCTGGGATTTCTGGACTTCTGGACTTCTGGTTTTCTGATCTGGAAATGGCGCATACACCCACCGACTCTGCCCCATGAGACAAGATCCATAGTCGGGAGGTGTAAGCAGTTATAACTCTATGATTTACATAGAAAATCGTGTCCCACCCGTCACTTTCACTTTACACCGTCCGATTATGAGTCGGCGGGCGTGTGATCAAGCTGGGAAGTAACTCGAAGAAAGCTAACGGGTTTTGCTGATGGGGTAAGGTGGGGTGACAGAGACCGAGCCTATGCCGAGACTGGTGGCGGGTTATACCGAGCCGTGTGGCAGTAAGTTGAAGTAGGGTAAGGGATTTTTGAAACCGAACTTTGGGGTGGGGCCGAACGACTAACTGCCTGATTCTGTTGATGAGTTACTAATTCGCCATGCATACGTCTTTGCGGGCCGGAAAAACCTCACTAGCAATCGAAATTCTAAATCTGTGCGATTCACGCTCTTTCTGTCTGAAATTTGGCCTATTTATTAGTAACTGGCGGCCGCCTGCCGCGACAGCGGTTCGCGATATTGCGAACGTTTAGGTTAGGGTACATCGAATGGGGTGTTAGTCCGGCCTATACTCTTTTGACCCCTCCCGCGCAGTGGCCGTTCGTTATGAATTTTTGAGAGGCCCCGGTATACTAATTCCGGTCACGATGAAACTATTCCCTGAGACCATAAATGATACTACATGACATGATGCGAAATCGTTGGATTTTTTGGATTGCACTCGCACTATTGCTGCCTTTTACAGCAGGCGCCGGACCAGAGGACTACCGCTTCCCTAGAGATCCGGAAACCACCAAAGACGGTTACCCGCTACCGCTCACAGGGCGGCCCATAACCAAGACACCTGTTGTTGCGAAACCAAATGACGTCACGCTGAAAAAATACCCTGCGCACTATACTCCCGGTCAGGAAACCCTGGCCGATGATGAAATGAGAATTACCATTATTGGTTCTGGTGTTCCTGCACCCATCCGCAGGGAACAAGCAGCCGCAAGTATTCTTGTTTCGCTGGGTAATGGTGACCACTTTATCTTTGATATCGGTGGTGATACCGCTGGCAAACTTTATAGTATGGGAATACATCCCTCACAGTTCGACAAGCTTTTTCTTACTCACCTGCATCTAGATCATAGCGCCGGTATTCTTGCGCTCTTTGATGCCATGGGCTGGGCTCGCAACACACCGCTGCATGTCTGGGGCTCATCAAGTGGCACCCCTGACCTAGGTGTCAAAGCATTTACTGAGAATATCCGCAGAGCGGCTGACTGGCATGTCATGAGCAAGCGTGTGAAGTTGCCAGTAGGCGGATCCAAGATTGTTGCTCATGAGTTTGATTACAGTAAATTCAGTGCCGATAAGCCTAATCAGCTAGTCTACGACAATGATAATGTGAAGGTGTATGCCTTCCCTGTCATGCACAGTCTTAAAGGTGCGGTGGGTTATCGTCTTGAGTGGAATTCGTTGACGATGGTCTATACGGGTGACAGTGAGCCCACCTATCTTGAGGCGGAGCAAAGTAAAGGGGCGGATGTATTTATCCACGAAGTATTCCCATCAATTGAAGCGTTTGCCGCATCGACCAAAATGTCGTTGGAGCATGCCGGGAAGGTGGTCAGTACACACACTTCGCCGGCAGAACTGGGTGTTGTTTTTGGTATTGCTAAGCCACGTCTGGGTGTAGGGTCTCACTTTTCATTGGGCGATGATCTGATTGACGATGCGTTCAGAGATTGGCGAACAACCTATGATGGCCCACTGCTGCTGGCTCAAGACCTTACAACAATAAATGTTACGACCGAACAGATTGTAAGTAGACAGGCCAGCACGGACTTGCTCGCATCTCCGCCTGAGGCTCCGCCTCAAGAGGGAGTGGATATGTCATTGGGGGACCCCTATCCAAGCGAGTTAGCCCTACCCACTTGGCTGACAAAAACCAGAATACGAATTGAGTGATACACGCTCTTCCTTGAATCACCGAGCCGATTCGAGGAACAGCGTGTAACGCTTGTACTCTTGCACGCGATCCAATCGATCGAGCAAGGCGTCAGGCAAGCCATCGATGCGGCCAGCCCTCAGGATAAGGTTTTCAGCGATGACCGCTCGACCGCTCCCAGGTCCGATCAGCTTGGCCAGGGTGGTGAGCAGGTGAAACAGCAGGTAAATAACATCTCTCATGCCGTCCGAGAGTAATACCCGTCGGTGAAAGCGGCAACGGCCAACTGTCTGATATAATTGAAAAATTAACATTTCGCCATGGACAGGTGTAACGGGGTTTTGAAACCGAACTTTGGGGTGGGGCCGAACTTGGCTCTCTGGCGGTGCGACCTTTACTAAAAGAAGGGGCTGCCGGGCTGGTTGGGTCAGTCCTCCCCAGCAGGCGGCCCGCCCTGCCGGTCGAGGTGTTTCACCAACCTGTTGACGCCATACAGCAGACCGCCCGCGACCAGGAGGCCGAGGAAGGTCAGAACGATGTAGATGATTGTCATCAAGCACCCCGTACCGATAGCAGAACCCCAGAAGGCAGGGTACGCTTATTCCCACCCGAGGTCATCAGCGACCCTGGCCGCCACATCCAGCTTTATTGGCCGGCCTTTATAGAATCGCCTAAAAATCCACGGGCAGAAATATTGTCAGGTGTGGAAAAAGTATGGGCCCCGCCCCGGGGGAGAAACTCCAGATCAACCCGACGAACCTGACGAGGTCGACGCGGATGATGTGGTGGAAGGGGTTGGGGTAGGTGGCCTGCGTCGGGTTGAACTAACGCGTTGATTTCTAGTCTGAATTAGTAAGTCGCCACTCACAGGGCGGTTCATTACATTTTAACTATACTGGTAACAAAGAGAGGAGTATGAGCACGATGGACTACGATAAGCTCAAGAAACCTGCCCATGTCAAAGAGCATATCTGGCGTCAGCACCTGAACTGGATGGAAGTAGTCGGGAAGCAAGCAGATGAAAACAGCAGGCAGCGACAGAAGAAGATCAATAATGGCAGCGTTTCTCACCCCCAACGGTGAGCACATTTCTGCAGGGTGCATAGTATGATAGCGCTTTAAAAGCAGTCATTCTATATTCAGAACCCGCCCCTAGCGAAACCCCAATTCAAGCAGCCCTAAAAAAGGGTGGCCCCAGGAAGAGAGCGGCACCTCTGAAGACAGCGCTCAGATTACCCAACCCTCCGGCTGACAATGGCCAACCATGGCTGCTCAGAGCGTGGTACACCGATGGGTCGATAGTAATGTTCGAGGACCTCGAAGCCGGCGGCCTCCAGCTCAGCCAAGGATTCCTCAAACTCCATAAAATGACCGTAGCGCTGACCAGACCAGCCCTCGCTATTGCCGCGTGGGTTCGATGAAAACAAAATCCCCTTCGGGCGCAGCGTACAGTGCAGTTCGCTCAGAACCCGCGGCAGTTCCTGGCCTGGAATGTGGAATAGCGAGGCATTGGCGAAGACACCATCGAATG
>JBALWA010000102.1:0-8264 GCA_036960305.1 Halioglobus sp.
CTATGTCCGAATGGGCCCTGATTGCGCTCGCAATGCTGCTTGCCGGTATTGTATTTGTTCAGAGAAAACAGTTGTCATAAGTTCACTTTAATGAACATAACTCCCAAGGGTCACTCAGGTGGCTCTTTTTATTTTGGGCACAGAAGACATTTTCTGCCAAATAGCGCCGTACTCGCTCAATAACGCACTGTTTTCAATGCAGAAATGCGCCGCCCCGATTGACCCCAAGCTCAAGAAAAGTATCACGTTTTCCTTCGTAGTAAATCTTCAAAACACATTACTGAACGTATACTGAAATTGCCCGACAGGGTGTTGTCGGTGTCTGTACAGTAAGTTGAAGAAATCGAAGCAGTTTCCGGTAAAGTCTGGTAGAGCGTCTTACGAACAAGGCGATTGTCTGCTTTTTTCCAAAGCGGACGTTCTTGGATGAAGAACAGCCGCAGGTAGTTAGCGGTATGCTGCTGACGTTCCTGGCAGAGCTCCGATAACCGTGCCAATGTTGGCGGCAATCAATCTTTTTCGGCCGCCACTTCCCGAACATTTGCCAGCTTTACCTTTTCAGGATCAAGCTTGTAGGTCCAGGGTGCTCCCGAGTTCTTCCAGCCATTCACCAGCCGTTGTCCCTGAGAAGCACTCTGTGGATCTTTAACCGTATCACCCTCCATACCATCGGTAATCTGGTAAACATTCGTGTAGCCGTTCTTGGCCAAAAGGTTGACGGCCATCGCGCTGCGACCACCTGAGCGACACATCACCATGATCAAGTCGGTAGGCGCCGCCACTTCCTTGACCTGGGATATGAAATCAGGGTTTGGCTGATAGGCGAAGTAACCCTTGTCGGCATCCCATTCATGAGTTTGAGACGCCATTGGAATATTCCAGGCCATCGGTGCGTGGCCGACATAGATATATTCCTCGAGCGTGCGAACATCGAGAATCTTGACCGCATCAGGTGCGGCACGCCACTTTTCATATGCTTCCGCTGCAGTTACATAGAGTTCAAGGTTAGTCTGTTTACCCATGGGTAGTTCAGGTTTCGTTGCATCTCCACTGGCATTTGCTGTAACCGTGGAGCTTAGAATGACAAGCGAACAAATAAACAAATATACATTAGTGGGAAAAAATCGATTTAATTTCATAAGTTCCTGTCCTATATATGGTGTGCGAAAAAATTACTCTGGTTGCATAAATGTCGTAATGGGCAGTATGTTACACCTCAAATCCGAATCTGCATTCTTAAGCCCACTATCAGGGCATTGTCA
This sequence comes from Halioglobus sp., assembly GCA_036960305.1. Classification (GTDB taxonomy): domain Bacteria; phylum Pseudomonadota; class Gammaproteobacteria; order Pseudomonadales; family Halieaceae; genus JBALVT01. The sequence continues at coordinate 1,263 of JBALWA010000102.1, forward strand.
AAACGGTCTCTGGCAGGTCTGACGTGCTGGATGTCGGGCCCGAAATGCAACCACGGTGTCAGCGCATAGTTGTAAAAGACTTCGATGGCTGCCTCATCGCCAATAACGGCAATGGGATGGATAGTATCCTCAGCGAGGTCGCGACTAACTCTTCCGGTGTACCAACGGGCCAGTACAGTGCGGTGTTGGTTGCAAAGAGCGCGCCGCCAAGATTGGTTTGAAGATCTCCATGGCTATACTCGAGATGTGAGCGAAAACCGCCACCTTCCCACAGCCCCATCTTACCAAATTCCAGGTTGATGAAGGCATCGAGCTTACCGCCGTATTCGAAGTTCTTTTCTCCGGTCCCTGACACCAACCCCTGGTAGAACGAGGTGTGTCTGATATCCAGGCTTACACCCTTGTCGGTCAGCGATGAACGTGCCCCACCCCAATCTCCGGTAAGGTAGGGGCGTGTCAACCAACTTGCTTTAGTAGTTGGTGACACTGACTCGGAAATTAACTCGGCAGCAGGCGTCGAACTGTCGCTCTGGTCAGAGTTTTTTTCTGAACTTTCCTGTGCATAAGAGGCACCTGAAAAAAAACAGGAAACGGAACAGAAAACAGCAATCACCTGCCATTTACTGAAACTTTTCATGCATTTCCCATTCCGGAGCAATAGATAGGCCCCCCCGCCAACAATATTGACTCCAATCAAGATATCTTCACCAGCCTCTTCTCTGAATGGCAAATGTGCCTCTGCATGGAGCCAATGGAGGAAGCTCAGTCTACGTTATCTCCCAGCTACCCAACCCGTCCTTTCATGGTGGGAATCTTTTCCAGTTTCGTCATCTCTACCGCATCTTCAAGCAACTCTTTCCCCGCTTGCGCAAGGAACTCCGGTGCGGCCCATTTCTCCACATCGAAGTCGTTCTTGATGTAGCCGTGCTTGAGCATAAAGTTCTTTCCAATATTAACCCTGGCCAGGTTCTGGGCCGAGAGGTTGGGTACCATGTCCATATCCTTGATACCCCGGTAGGTATCCTCTTCGTCCAGGTAGTAGGTTTGCTTGTTAAGGATCGCCGAAGCAGCACGTTTATGTTCGTTGGTCCAGCGCCCGACCCGAAGCATGCCTTTCATGAATGCGACGACAAGTTCCGGGTGCTCCTCAGCCATCGTTTCAGTACAGGTAATAATAGCCGGGATATTGGCTACCTGTAGTCTCCAGTCTGGATATCGGGACAAGTCTTCAATGACGGCGAGTCCGCCGGTTGCTTCCTGAATGTGCTGGAAGACCTTGCTCTGCGTATAGATTGCATCAACTTTACCTTCAAGCAGCGCAGTTTCCAGCGGGCGGAAGGCCAAGTCGTGCTTGTGGTCACGCTTCAACTGCCACCAGCTCGGATTAACCATGGGCACCAGCATTTCGGGGTCGTCGTACCAGTCGTCCGGGTAAGGGAAGTCCACGAGTTTGACATCTTTTTCCGTCATGCCGTTCATTCGTAGCATCGCCAGAATGCCCTGGTGTTCCTGAATACGCCACCAGTCGTTCTTGAGGGTATTCAGGCTCTTGGTGATACCAATTTTTTTGCCTTTCAGGTCGCTCATCTTGAAGATGTCGTCCCCGGCACGTATCAGCATACAACCGCCTTCATAAGGCACATGCGTTAGGCCCAACATTCGGGTCCTGCGGTAGTCTGCATTAACGTGGATAGGTGGGAACAGGCCGCCGAAACGTATCAGGTTTTCCTGGTTGTGAATATAGTGCGGGTACCAGTCTGTCTCCGGGCGAGAGCGGAAATAGGAAAATTCAACCCCAATTTTGGCGAATTCCTCCGCAGTCCAACCCAGTTCCTGGTCCACGTTACTGGCTGAGATGAGGGGGCAGTTAGTGTAATAGACCTCTTTCCAATCCAGGCTTATAGTTGATGTCATTTTACCACCAACCATTTTCTTCACAGCCCTGCTACCCGCTTCGGCTGCTACCGCGGTTGCCGCCTGTGCCGGAGCCGACCCAACTCCGGCGCCAAGTGCTGCTATACCACCAGCCGCGAGCCCCGCGTTGACCACAAAATTTCGGCGAGATTGTGTTGAAGATTCTTCGTCCACTTGATTGTCCATGATTGTGGGATCTTTTTCCTTGTTGTCCACGATAGCCTCCTAAAGACTTTGTCGTTATGTAATTGGCAAATACGCCTGCTTGCGGTGACCGTTGAGCCATCCATAAGGCCCACTGTTGCAGTGTAGATTCACTCGGTCTTTTTTATCCGACATTTTCAGACACAACCTGTGCATTTTAAGACACGGACAGCTAAACTACATGACCTGAATCAACTATGAGTGATAGTGTTCGATGAAAGGCCGTACCACGAACAACATGCCTCCAGCTGGCACAGTACGTGTCGCTCCTGTTGCCTCCATTCCTTTGGTTCTTGAGCAGTTGGGTTTCGAGCCCGCCGCAACACTAGCGGAAATGAAATTCGATATTCAGCTGTTTGACAATTCGGACAATGTTATTCCGTATGCTGCACGCACCCGGCTTTTACAACAATGTGCAGAAAAGACTGGCTGCCGACATTTTGGTCACCTGATGGGCCGGAACACCGGCCCCTCTTCATACGGCATAGCGGGATTTATAATGCAACAGTCCCCTGATGTGATTACTGCGCTGCGATCTTTTGTGCGATATGCGCATTTGCATGTGAGCGGCGCAGCGGTCTATCTGGAGGAGGGGCCCGAATCGGCATTCCTGGGGTACAGCATTCTTGAATCCGGGATTGAGGCGACCGAGCAAATCGCAGACGCTGCCATCACCGCAGCGTTCAATATTTTGCGTGCATTATGCGGCACTGCATGGCGCCCAACGATAGTGTGTTTTGTGCATCCTAAGCCGGAAAATATACGACCCTTTAAGCAATATTTTAATGCGCCCCTGCTTTTTAACGCAGAGCAGAACGGAGTTGCATTTTCTTCCACCTGGCTGCAAGCGCCACTGACGGGCGCGGATCCAGATTTGCGCGTCTTACTGCAAACGCAGATCAACCTTCTCGAGATCCGCCATTCCGACGACTTTGCCGAGCAAGTTCGACGCGTACTGCATTCCGCGGTGCTCATGCACCAGGCAACTGCTGCTCATGTCTCCGATCTTTTTTCTATCCATCAACGAACTATGAACCGTCGTCTACGAGACTGCGGTACATGCTTTCGGGTGCTGTTGAGTGAAAGCCGCGCTGAGGTCACCCGGCAACTCCTGAGGGATTCTTCCAAGAGTTTAAGTGAGATTGCCTCTACCCTGGATTATGCCGACGCCAGCACCTTCGCTCGAGCGTTTCGCCGCCAAAGTGGTAAGACACCCTCAGCTTGGCGCGAGCAGTATCGACAGCGAAATATCTGACCGACAAGAGATATTGCGGTGTTAAATTTTGCAATTTACGCGTACGAGGATCACTTGATAAGGGAAATGGCAGCTGAAAAGCGGTCATTCAGATAGCTTCCATGCCCATATCCTCGTACAACAGATCCAGATCCTGGATGCTCTGGCAGGCTTCATACAGCTCATAACCAGTACCAGCCACCAGCAGGGTGATGCCAAAGAATGGAATAGCCTTTCCTGGTATAGCAGCGATGCTTTCAGCGGCTACACGCTTTGTTCTGCTAGTCAGTCTGGATGCCAAGAGCTGTACCCATCAGTCCAGATACAGCAGTATTGAATGCGGTGTGGGTCAGCGTGAGTATGTTTGTAGCGATCAATGCCAGGAAGCTGACAGTAAGAATCAATCGTTTTGTCCAGGTTAGTATTTTATTTTTTATTCCTTGTTGGTGTGGGCATTGCAATAGTGTTTGTATGGCCCGTAGGGCTACATGTGTGAGCAAAGCAGTACAGGCATGGGTGGGTATGCCCTGGGCAACGGTTGTGCATAGGTTGCTTGTCTGGTGCCGCTGTCGTGCGCTCTGCGTGTAATCTTTGGCGCTGAGACTGAACTGGCAGGTTAAATACGAGGCAGCAAAAATTTTCACGGAATATTATTGGCTGATTAGCACTCCAAGGGGGAAGTGGGGGAGGGCAGAAAACCAGCCGCATCCATTGCGAATGCAGCCAGTGGTGGGGGAGGGTATTACCCAGTACCGCCCTTCTTGTTGAGGGCTTTGTCCAGGTCTGTCGCAATTACTGGATATTTATTCGATATTGATGACTGCGTCTTCCAGATTAAATCTTCACACAGTAGCACGAAGATTTTCTCCAGCCTGATGGACACTTACCGCCATCTTCCCTCGGCAGGGCCTCTCTATCAGAACTGCTGAGCCGCTTGCAGTGGGCACCTGGCGAGTAGAAGCCGGTAGGGCAATCTGATCCTGACTTGGTGATGATCTTATCTTCGGAAGAGGATTTGAATGGCTTGCAGTAGTCCCCAGAGCGGTAGCAAGCAGTAAGCTACTTGGATGTGACGACATCGTGATCTGGTCGCGCTGTGAAAAGCCAACCGCCGGGCAAGCATTGTCCGGCGACTGGAGTATCAATCCAGATCGATGACGAATATGCAGTCGAAGGTAATCGGATCACCGTCCTCCATTGTGAAGTCACTTAAATTGACCATACCCGACAAGCGCGCCGTGCCCGTGCTCTTCGCAAAACGCCGGGTTCCGCCTACTATAGCATTGCCAGTGCCGGAAGCTCCGGTGATGTGGGTGATGTCACCTGCGCCGGGCGTCACCGTGGTTTGCTCCACAGCAGCGACAGTCGTCTTTCCCTGGGTGATCAGGGTACCTTGGGGAAGATGGAAATAGGTTGTACCCGTCAGAAAAACCGTACCGGATTCCGCATTCTCAATTTCAGAGAGACAGTCAGAGGCCGTGCCAATTATTTGCCGATTTTTCAGGTTGACCAGGGCAACGTCAAAGCAGAGGGCATCCATCTCCCCGCCTGACTCAGGGTCAGGCACCGTATCGGCATACTGGTAACCTGTGCCGACCAAGTTGAATACGAAATGCTTTCCTCCTCCCTGATTACCGGCGATCAGCTTTGGTGACACGCTAAGCATCAGCGCAAGGGTGAACAACGTAACTATCCTGTATTTCATGGTAACTCTCCTTGAGGAACGCCTCTGATGAGGCGCTTCACTAAAATGTAAATCAGGCGGCAACCACCCCGGACTTGATTCATTCACGACGCTTACTTCAGAGTCATTTGCTTTTTCATTGCATTGGTGGCGGTGCTGGTGGTAACGACCGCATTGGCCAAATAGCGAAAGTTCACCAGTGCCGCCTGGTAACCGTCGCCCTCAGGGACTTGTGCTCCAGCAGTCGCATCCTTCACCACCGCCACTTCGAAGCCCTGCTCTAGCAGCTCGCGCAAATGCGCTTCTACGCACAGGTTGGCGGACATGCCAGCCAGGATGACCTTGCTAATACCGCGCTTGCGTAACTGCAGCACCATATCGTTGGTCTCGGGGCCATACATCTTATGCGGGCTGGAGATTACCGTCTGGCCGTCATCGATGTATTGCTTGTATTGTCCAAGCCAGTCGGCTCCCGAGTTCTCAAAGCCTTCGGTATCGAGTGAGTTCTTGCGGTCAAACATTTTGATGTGGTGCATCAACGCCTCGAGAGCACCCTCGAACTGCCAGCCGTAGTCTGTGGCGTAGTAGTAGTGTGGAGAGACAAAGACGGGAATATTGTTAGCCTTTGCGGCCTTGAACAGAGCATCGATGTTGGCAACGGTATTGTTTTCCGTTACGCTCTTACCGACCACTCCCCATGTGGCACCTTTCTTGCTGAGAAAGTCATTCTGTGGATCGGTAATCAGGAGTGCTACGCGTCCCGCCTCAAAGGCGACACCAGGATTGGGTAGTTGCGCCTGTGCAGCGCTTGCCACTAGCGACACAGCAAACATTGACATGGAGATCTTGTGGAAAAAGCCGCTCGCGGGTTTAACACGATGTATCTCTGGTAAATTGCTCATTATCTGCCACCTTTGTTTTAATTGTGGGGTTGGTCCATTTCACGCTTAGCATCTACTGCCACTGTGCTATGGTTCAACAATATACAAAGCCAGTGTTTGTTCTTGCAGGACCGAACGCCCGGACTTTCTGTCCAGTTAACCGGCTATAGATTAATCGTCGCGTGGTTAAGACGACCAATCCGTCCTCTGCATGCCTAAAGTCGTTTAGCTATTGCTGTTTCTAATTCCTCTTTGTAATCACTAAAGCGATTACAGCTAACTCATAAGCTGTCAATGAAGGAGGTTAGAAGATATTGGACTTATTTGCTCGTCAGTTATGAACAACTTTACGAATGAACTAGACTATTTCGAAAGTGGCGCGACTATTCGTCTTTTGACGGGTCATGCTTGCTGGGGGAGGGCACGCGAGAACTAAGTTGCAGTGCTCTGTATTCTGTGGGGGTTTGACTCGTTAGGTTCTTGAATGCTCGGTTGAATGGCCTAAGGGACATGTAGCCAGCTTCCATCGCGATGGTCAAAATAGGTATGTGGCGTTCGTCGGCATCAGCAAGGCGGTTTTTAGACTCTTCAATCCTGTAGCTATTCAGATATTGAGAGATATTCCTATAGCCCAAATGGTGATTAATAATCTTCCTTAGTCGGTGTTCGGGTACGTTAACGGTCTTGGCTATCCTGGATATCGTAAGTCCAGGTTCGCGATACAAGCCATCGCGCATTTTCGCTTCTAGTATCTCCAAACTGTGACGATCTGCGGGTATAAGCTCAGCTAGGTGCTGATCTGATAACTCTGGAGTGCTATTTTCGCTTCCCACCGCACCCTTCTTCTCAAATATATATGTCTCCTTAGGACGGGCAATATGGATCAAAAGTAAACAACTTAACAAGAATATCGAGACAGATTCCAATATCGAATTACTATCTAGATATAATGTTTCGCTGATAAATACCCTTTCGATCGTTGCTGCGGTAGGTACAAATATTAGAATGCATACGAACCAGATGCGAAACTGTCGACGTTTTTCCAGAAAATCGCCGGGTAATTCTGAGAGAACCAGGTAAATAAG
>JBALWA010000103.1:0-8181 GCA_036960305.1 Halioglobus sp.
CATGATGATCTTGTCACCTTTCTTTATGGGCGCATTGCCCAGCTCTGGCGCAGAAATGTCCTGCGTGGCAGTTCGCCGCATACAGATAAAGGGTGGGTTAAAACGCACTATCTCGTAAATCGCGTCTTCGATTTTTTCAGGGTTTTCCTGCAGATAGCGATATTGCTCCGGATTGCTCATCAGGTTGCGCATCCCGTGTGAGATCGTCGTGCGCGTGCTTTCGTTACCCGCTGAAAGAATCATCAGGACTATCCATGCAAACGTTTCGTCCGATAAAGGCTCGCCATTGATTTTGCCATTCAGTAATTGGCTGCTGACATTTTTAACGTCAGAGCCGCGCCATTTCTGTGCCAGCTCAAAGGCATAAACCATCAGTTCGGCTGCAGCTTGTTCGGCCTCTTCTTGCCCTCCTGATGCATCGGGGTCATCCGCAAACATCATGATGTTGGTCCAATCGAAGAATTTTTGGCGATCATCCGCGGGGATATCGAAAAATTCGAGAATCATCAGTAGCGGCAGCTCGGCCGCAACATCACGTACAAATTCACAGGAGCCTTTTTCAATGACCTGGTCGACAATGCGCTTGGCATGTTCACGTGCACGTGGCTCATAGGTGGCGACGGCTGCCGGGGTGAAGTGGTCGCGAATCAATTTGCGGTATTCGAGGTTATCCGGTGGATCGAGGTTGATAAACATGTGTGAATAAATGTTATCAACCATCTCCTGGTCGGATTCCATCGGCAGCGCGCTTCGCAGTCGCGACGAAAACAGATCATTGTTTTTGGATACAAAATCGATGGCTGTTTGTCGCGTGACCGCCCAATAGGGAACACCCGTAGTGGGGTCGTCGATCTTTACAGCGGGGCCCGCTGCGCGAATGTTGGCGATGGCTTTGGCATCAAAACCATTGCCCAGAAATTGTGGGTCCATCAGGTTGGCGAAAGGGCATTGAGACATAGTGGATTTCCTTTTTTTGTAAATGATATGAATTTAACGGTGCGGACTACTCTGGGAACTCAGGCGCCCAGGGAACGCCATTAATATGGCCGCCACCGTCCACGAACAGGGTATTGCCCGTCATGTAGACGGACATATCCGAAGCCAAAAATACGGCGACCGGTGCGATATCTTCCTCCGGGTCTCCCATATAGCCCATGGGATTGGTCTTCTGTAGATCTTCCGCCATTTCCGGCATCAGCTCCGTCAAGAAGTTGAAGGGCGTGGTCGCCGCACCGGGGCAGATAATATTGGCGGTGATGCCGTGCGGCGCCCACTCCACGGCAGCAGTGCGTGTATAGGCGCGCACCGCCTCTTTGGCACTGTTGTATTCCGCGGTGAATTTATGCGCATTGACACCGTTGAGTGAACAGACGTTGACTATGCGGCCGTAGCCATTGTCCTTCATGGTGGGGAACGCGGCCTGCATGGCGGCGGTGACGGCAAAGAACCCGGCGGTCATGCCATCGCGCAGCCGCTGATCATCGATGGTTTCTATCGGCGCCGGCATATGCGCCATGGTGGGGTAGGCATTGTTGACTACGATATCGATGTTGCCCCAGTGCGCGATGGTTTGCTCGACTGCCGCCCGCACCGTGGCCACGTCCATAATATCGGTGTGGATGAACAGTCCCTCACCCCCCAGTTCTGCAAGTTCTGCTGCAACCTGCTGGCCAGTCTCGGCATTGAATTCAGCGACAACGACTTTGGCGCCCTCGCGTGCAAACGCGCGAGCAATGCCACGGCCGATACCCGCACCCGCACCGGTAACCAGTGCTATCTTGTCTTTTAACAGTAAACTCATTTTTCCTACTCCTATAGTTTGATCAGTTCAACAGATGCTTTGGGCATTTCACCCTGCAAGCGTGCGACGCGAAGGGACATGGTGCCCTCGCGATGTCCAGTGGTGTGCAACCAGTTGGGGCGCCCGGGGTCGCGATGGGCAATGATGATCTCCACCATGCCATCTTCCCCCACGATTGCCTGGTGGTTATTCAAGGTGACCTGCTCATTTTGGAAGTCCAGTGACTCCATCCAGAAGTTCATGATGAGAAAGCCCCAATAGGGCACATCCGGTGCACGAAAACGCACGACCAGCGCCTCGTCCTCGGCCAGCTGCCAGTAGCCCTGTAAATAATCCACACCATCAGGCGTCTGGATATCCCCGGTGTCTACCATCTGCTCCAGGACATTGGTCTTGCGAGCGCGTATATCTTCCACCCACTCCCTCCACACACGGGAGTTCCCTTCGACGAATTTCGCCGCGCCCAACAGGCCAAAACCCGCCGCTTCCGCGGTGAGCTGAGGCGTGGGGGCTTTCATGTCGATGCGTTCAATTATCAGTGGCTGCTCCTGCTTGCTAAGCGGATCGGCAAAGTAGCGGCGTATAAGAAACGCATCCGCATCGGGTTCAATCTTGACCCAATCGCCGTCCTGCGGTGTACTGCTGAGAATCAGCTCGAAGTCGCCGTTCTCATTCAGCGTAATCTCGGTTTCGTCGCGGTAGGCCACCAACCGGCGCGTCTGGTTATCGCCAGAAAAACTACCAGCGTAGATTCCGGCCTCGATCAGTAAGGTATCGCGCATGGTACCCGTGACCTTATAGGTGTAACGACCATCGATAATTGCGGTGTCGTAGTACTGGTCAGGATTGTCACCGGCATACTTTCGGTGGCTGCCCTGCAATTTAAAAAATGCGGGGTTCTCCGGGGTCTTGTACTCCATCAGCATATCCGCCCCCAGGCCCAATAGGCGTATCAGATAGCGAAAACCCTCGGCCCGGGTGAGTTCATCGCCCGGCACCGAGTCGCGGATAATTTCATCGCCGGCGTTCTTCAGGGTGTCGCAGAAGAACTCCCAGGCAGAACCATCCATCAGCATCTCACCGGGTGTGCCCATGACCGCCTGGCCGATAGTGCGTTTGAGTTCAGCCGTGTCACAACCTGTACCAAGCGTGGCAAGCGCGGCGACCATCCCAGTTTTGGCGAGTAGTTCGCGCCGGCCAAATCCCAATTCCGTCATGTTTTGTCTCCAAAGTGATGTAGTGTTTGAGAACGATACTCGCAAAGTGCGGCATTACGGTATTCCGAATTGCGCGAATTCGTTATCAGAAATGCTAGCTGATGCGACTGCGATGTTCGCTCTGTTTATAGGAAGGGCGAGCTTTTCAACAGTGCACGCTTGGCCGGTGGCGAGATCAGGCGTATCAGGTGGTATTTCCAACTCAATTTTTTTGTGCATGCAGGACAAACTCGTCCCAAGTGAAGTCAGTCCTGGCGATTGCGATATTCCCCGGGGGTCTCGCCAGTCCAGCTCTTGAAGGCGCGATTGAACGCCGCCGAAGTGGAGAAGCCGAGTTGATGCGCGACATCGGCAATAGTCACGTCCTGCCGGCAGATCAATTCGCGGGCGGTCTCTTCACGGCATTCGTTCTTGAGGAGTTGGAAACTGCTACATTCCAGGGCCAGGTTACGGCGCAGGGTGGCAGTCGAGCACTTTACTTGCTGCGCGGTTTGCTCCAGCGAAGGCATTTCTTCCCCAATGCTTTGCATTAAAACCGCCTTGACGCGCTGACTATAGCTAAGTTTGGTCTGCTCAGACATACCCGCCAACCAGCCGCCCCCGTCTGCAGCGAAGTTTGCGAGATCATTGCCGCTCCGCACGATGGGGTAATCGCCGTATTTATCTGCGATGACGAATGTATTCTCCGTCCCACCCAACTGTATCGGGCAACTGAACAGCGCCTTATACAATTCAAGGTTTGCCTCATTTTGGTCCGCCAGTTCAACACCGTTCAGCTCTAGTGCCGAGCCGACCAGCCAGTTGGTGAAGCGCGCCCACCAGTAGAGATGTACCGCATCGTTGATGGCCAGGACCTGGGTCGGGATGTCGCCGTCAACTTGTTCACGGTGAAACCCCATGCGGATTACGCCCTTCCCCCAGACAATGGAAAATCGGGACGAGTCTCCCCGCATCAAGATGCTCAGGCGCTGTGCCTGTTGCAAGCCCTCGGTGAGGGTGGCTGCTGTAAGCATGTGCTGGGTGAGCGCCTCGAAATTGCCCCCAGGCACCTTCTCTGCCGTATCAAAGCCGAAGGATTCATCGCCGGTCAGCTCTTTTATACGGTGAAACAGTGTGGCGAACTGGGTATTGCTTATCTCGAGATCGATATTGCTGGCATGTCCGCTAAGGTTTTCAGGCAAACCCAGCTCACGCAACAGTGGACGTGTTTCAATGCCTGTTGCTGCCAATGCCTGCACCATCGCCACCACGATTTGTGTCAATGCTCGAGTTGAGTTCATGGCCTTAAGTGTAGACTGCCGTAGGATTGAATACGAGGGAACGGCATTGACAAGTTAACGCGCCGAACCTGACGTGGTCGACGCTGGTGATGTGGCGCAAGGGCTGGGGTAGGTGGCCTGCGTCGGGTTCGGCGGAGCCACGCCACTCTTACAAATAGGGGCTCACATCCTGCCCTTGCTTTTCAAAACAGGCCTGCCAGCCGCCCGACTCAAAAGTAGCGCGGTCACAGGGTACCGAAGCGGGGACATAGGGCCGCATATCATCTGAAACCTGCTTGCCTTCCGCTCCTGCAGCAATGGCTGCGATATACGGGTTCTCCCGGAAGAGATAGCGGAATTGTAGCTGTCCATCCATGTATGGTCCCCAATCCAGCCAACTCGCGTGCATTTGCTCCAGATTGACGGGCCTGTCGGAACTTTTTGATATAACCAGGGTATAAAAACCGTTTTCATCGCGGCGCAGTTGATTTTCCAGCATGCATTCGGTGGCGCCGCCGTTCCAGAAGTTGTAGGTACACAAATTGTATAGTCGCACCTGCTTGCCCGGCGTTGCAGGTGACTCGCCGTTGCGCGTATCCGGAGCAGTCAGGTATTTCGCGCGGGTGACAAACAGCTCACCGAACCGTTCACTGTATTGAGTACCCACGTACTGTACATCCGCATTTGCCAGGGTATCGGAGGCTGCCTCGAAGTTTGATGAGGTGCTCCACTGGGGCGGATTTTTTGGTCGGTGGTCGATGATTGGCATGGCTGGGTAAACCTGTTCGGTCCTGACCTGGCGTTTTCCCGGGCTAAACAGATCACACTCATCATAATGCGTAACCAGCTCCCCCTCGGCGTCATAGATACTCAGCGATGGCAGGGGTACCTCGCCAGATCCCGGGCCATTGCCAGCGTCAATGTGATACATGCGCAGCATGTTCAATAGGAACTTGTTTTCGGTAACGCCATCCTTGCGTAGTCCCGCGTAGCTAGTATTGAGCTCCGGCTTGGCGGGGGTAGGCCCGAACACCAGGGTGGCGGTGTAGTAATTCTTCTTATTAGCGGGCGCCACTTGCCGAAACGGATTAACACTGCCTTCATCCGGCTCCAGATCTTGATCCCGCAGGGTCTTCAGGTTGTTGAGGTCCATATCATTGGGGTGGAAGGCAAAATAGCGTGTCTTGGGATACTGGCCGTGGAGCACCGCTTTGCCTCCTGGTTCCACTATGAAGGCCCCCTTTAGCGTTTTTAAACCGAGCATGGAAGCCACGCTGGAGATAAGGAAGTCCTGGGCAAAGTAATTGGATCCGGCAATATCGGGCAAATTGGGAAAGTTGTTAAACGTTAACGGCGTTCCTATCCGCGGCCAGGCCGGACAGAGGTCATCCGCAAGAGGTATGTCTGCCTCGACCCATTGTGGTCCACCCAGGTCAATGCCGCAGTGCTCGGCGGCAAAATCTGTTACTCGACCTTCGCTGCCGATGAGTGCAGGTGCACGGAGCAACTCGAAAGTATCCAGCATGGGATTCTCACCAGTTACCGAAAGGGCCCAGGCATTTACGGCGGTATGGATGCGCTGCAAGTCTTCCTCCAGACTCGGCGGCGAACTTTCCAACAGGACTTTCGCCACCGCGGCGTGACCTTGCAGCTCGGATAAGCCCGTGGTATCAACAATGCCGGAGTTGACCTCGGCCAGGGTGTTGCAGAATTGCTGGACCTGAGCCTCGGTATTGGAATCACTACAGGCGGTGATTGAGGCCATGACCAATAACGTCAACATGGTGGCTGTTAGGCGCTTCAACCAGTTCTCGTGATTGGAAGCGGTGGCCTCGGCCGCCTTGTGTTGAACGATCCCGGTAACTCTGGCCCGTGGGCACGCGTCTTTTTTCACTAACGCCGATATGTTCATTTCAGATTAATCCCGCTTTAGTTCATCAATAGTTCATCAAAAAAACCGACATGCAAGTATGGAATTAGCAATGCCAGTTACGAGTGTTTTTACCACGCGTAGTAGATGTCCAGTCCGTAGCTCTTGGGCTTGCCGCGAATAACAGACGCCACACCGAGATTACTGGCATTTACATTACCAGTACCGTAGAAGAATTCGTCAGTAAAGTTATTCATGTATACGGAAACCTCCAGTCCTTCGACCTGATAAGACTGAAAGGCCAGTCTGGCATTCCAGACGGTATAGCTGTCCAGAGTTGACTCCTCTTCAAAATCAAAGGCCTCTGGCTCCTGGCCTATATAGACCTCGTCCTTGTAGTAGCCGCTGACCCGCGGAGTGATCATGCCGATGTCTGTATCCCAGTCGTACTGTATAGCCCAGGAATAGGTTTGCTCGGGCAGGCCTTTAATAGGCTCGGCAGAGCGGTCGGTCAGTTCCGTTTCGCCGTCGCTGTTGATGAACTCATCGTTAAACTCTTCATAGCCACCATCAATATAACTGCCAGTAAAGCTCATGAGTAAGCCATGGATTGGCATAACGGACAGCTCCAGCTCAACACCTTCCATTTTTGAGCTACCCGCATTGGTGATGCCGAACTTGGTGTCAAACTCGCCAAAAATTCGGGTGACACCGATCTGCATTTCCTCATAGTCCATGGAGTAGATCGCGCCATTTAAGCGAACACGCTGGTCGGCCATTTCCAGTTTGAAGCCCAGCTCTGTGTTGTCGACAATTTCAGGGTCAAAGGAAGTTGGCCGTTCCAGGCCAAAATCACTGAATCCGCCGGCTTTGAAGCCCTCGCTATAAGTCAGGTAGAACATAGCGGAACTGAGGAAACCATCAGTCCAGCTGCCGGGGGCAAACATGGTAACCGTGGCGGATGGGGAGAATTCAGTCCAGTCTTGCTTGTCCTTCTGCTGCGGAGTCACAGCGTTAGGTTCGAGCTCGTGTATAAACCCGGTCAGGGCATTCATCTGCTCCCGGGTGAGCAATCCCAGGCTGGGCTCAATCGAACTGTAGTTATCCTGCTCGATAGTTTTTTCTTCCCAGGTATAGCGGCCACCGAGGGTAAACTGCCACATCTCACTGAAGTTCCAGATTGCCTGGCCAAATGCTGCAGCAGATTCGCTGGTTTGGGCCAGTGTATCGGCTCTCCGGAAGCCCAGTGTGCTGGGCGGAAGGGTTGAGATTAGGTCACCCACGGCTATCCCCATTTGGCCACCATCAGTTAGAATCGCCCCGCCCGCATAACCTTCCATATCCTCATCTGAATAGTAAAGTCCAAGGGTGTAGTCGAGCTTGTCGTCGAAGCCGCTGCCAAATAGGTTGAATTCTTGCGAAAAGAACGTGCGCTCTTCGCCATCCCAAAAGCCATTGGCCTCGAGGTTTCTTGCTGCTTGGCTGAAGTTACCGATGGTGAGAACCGGCGTGCCGTCCTGGTCGGAGTCTCTGGTCAGGTCCTCTTGTTTTAAATAGCCGGTGATACTTTTCAGTTCCACCGCCCCTATATCCCAGGCGACGGTCATACTCGCCATGGTATTGCTTACATCATAGGTCAGACCGGCGGTGTCATTTATAACCTTCTCGTCCTTGGCTAACTGTTCGCTAAGTGCACATTGCTCGGCAAAGTTCCCATCGTAAGTAGAGACGAAGTTCTGCAGTACGGCACTGGGGTTGATCTGTAGGCAGGTTCTCGGTGCAGCATTTTCTGTGGACTCGCCCCACAGTGCGAGAAAATCGACTGTTAGTGTATCGGTCGCAAACCAGCGTAGCTGGCCGACCACGGCCTCTTTGTCTACATTGCCGTAGTCGATACCCGTGTAGTAATCGTCCATATAGCCGTCTGCTTCACGGCTGTCATAGGTAATCGCACCCAGCAGGTTATCGCCGATTAGCGGGCCTTCAAAGCGCACCGAAATGTCCCGTCGGTCATAATTGCCAACGCCGGCATCG
>JBALWA010000104.1:0-8175 GCA_036960305.1 Halioglobus sp.
CTTTAGATTCGGGCATCAGTCGGCGTTTGGACGCCAGGGCCTCATCCCATTTAATACGTTGCCCCGAGTAGGTGGCCATACGGCCCATGATGGCAGTCATGGTACTTCTGGCACCATAGTCGGCATTATTGATAACGCCGCCCGATCGTATTGAAGCAAACAACTTGTCATGTTCCGTTTGATACGGTGAGGGGTCGAACATACCACTGTGCTTATACAGCTGCCCCTCACTGCGACTGGTCAGTATTCCCTCGTTGCTGCCACTGGTGTAAATACTGCCCGCTGTCGTCTGAAAGCGTTCCTCAACCATATCGGCACAACCCGGTTGGTGACGGCACTGACTACTGATCACAGCGCCGGACGCATAGGTGAATTCCACGAAATGATGATCGAATATCTCCCCGTGATCCTTACCGTTGCGCACTTGTCGCCCCCCCATACCCTGGGCACTCACCGGATAGTCGCCAATAAACCAGTTGGCGACATCAATGTTGTGAATGTGCTGCTCGAGAATATGGTCCCCACACAACCAGTTAAAGTAATACCAGTTGCGCATCTGGTACTCCATTTCGGTCTGCCCCGCCTCTCGAGGACGCACCCAGACGCCACTTGAATTCCAGTACACCTGACCGGACACAATCTCACCGACGGCACCGGCCTGAAATCGCTGATAGGTCTCCAGGTAACTGGGTTGATAACGACGTTGCAGACCAACAACGACATTGAGCTTCTTTTCCTCCGCCTCCCGAGCGGCAGCCAGTACTCTGCGTATCCCGTGCGAGTCGGTGGCCACGGGTTTTTCCATGAAAATGTGTTTGTTCTGGGCTACCGCGTATTCGAAGTGTTCGGGACGAAAGCCCGGCGGTGTTGTAAGAATGACCACATCCGCCAGATCAATGGCCTGCTGAAAGGCCTGGAAGCCGGTGAAGGTGGTTTCCTCCGCCACATTCACTCGCTGGTCACCGAAGATTTTCTTCAAGGTGCGCACACACTTTTCAGCGCGGTCGCCGAACGCATCCGCAACCGCGACTAACTCTATGCCGGCATCAGCTTTCAGTGCCTGCGTGGCGGCACCCGTGCCGCGACCACCGCAGCCTACGACCGCCAACTTCAGGGTATCCGAACCACCTGCGTAAGCCGCACTCGCAGCGGGCGCAGCGCTGGTGGCGCAGCCAGCAAGTGAGGTCGCCAATACAGCACCCCCGGCCAGCAAAGTGGATTTCTCCACGAACTGACGCCGATTCATCCCCTCCTTAGTCTCGTTTGAATCCGTCATGCCATTCCTCCAATTCCTTTTTTAAATACCATAATCTTCGATTGCTTCAAGCCAGTATCGCTCAATGTCAGCTTTACTTGGCTGTACCCTGGGACTCACCAGCCTGAAGCCAACAAAAGGCGCATTGGTCAGCCACCACAAACTCTTGGGAATCTGCGGGTCACGCTCTTTCCAATTCGGCGCCGAGGGTCGCCGGGCAGCACAGCGCAGCTGATCCGGATTATCTATCCAGGAGCCGCCCCGGGCAACACGGGGGTAGAGTTCAGTGGGACGATTCCAGGGGTTGTCCTTGTTGGCAACGGCATAATACCCCGGGTCAAACTGATCCATGGTCCACTCTGCCACGTTGCCGTGCATATCATAAAGCTGCAATGCATTGGGTTTACGGGTTCCCGGGCGGGCATACTGCCCCTCACTGTTATCCTGATAGATCGCATAGTCGCCAAGCGTCGCCCCGCCCTCATCGAAAGAAAATGCCGTACCTGTACCCGCGCGGCACGCAAACTCCCACTCCGCTTCCGTTGGCAGCCGATAAAACCGCCCTGTCTTCGCGCTGAGCCATTGCGCGTAATGCAAAGCGGCATGTTGGGTAACATTCACTACAGGATAGCCATCCTTGCCCATGCCAAAACTCATCTCTACATAGGGAGACGTAGCGCCGGTCATACCATCGATACCCAGTGCTTGTAATTTTTCCGTTGCAACCAATTCGTTAAATTGGGCGGCATCTCGATAAACAAACAACTCGTATTGCTGCCAGTTGATTTCATACTGTCCCATCCAGAAATCAGCCACGTCGACTTCATGCTGGGGACCCTCAACCTCGCTGCGACCCGGTTCACTCTCCGGACTGCCCATAATAAATGTCCCGCCACGAACAGGGACCATGGGAATAAAATGATCGGTGCCGGGTATCGGCTGATCAAAGGCGGAGAAATCCTCTGCCGCAGATAAAGACACCACAACAAGTAGTGTGGACATCAATATCGACCCGGGAATCTTGAGCCGTATTTTTACCATTTAGCTGTTTACCCTGTTTCCACCCGAGTTTATCCTGAAGCCGCTGACAACAAACAGGCGAGTCATTAGATTAATGGACATTACCATGAAATCATTCAAATCCCACTTTTGCGCGCTATTGCTCAACGTGCCTCTGCTTGCAAGCTGTCAGACGAATCAAATATCAGTTGATGAGCATGCCGCAACATCAACACAGGCACCCCAGGCCAGGATAATTTTCCTGGCGGGACCGGACAGCCACGGCCCCGGAGCCCACGAGCACAAGGCCGGCTCGGAACTTCTGGCAAGTGCATTGCGAGAGCGCCAGCCCGGTTTTGAAACCGTCAATGTTTATGGTGGCTGGCCAGAAGACGAGGCCCTGTTCGACGGCGCTGACGCCGTGGTCATGTATTGTGACGGCGGCAAAAGCCACTTGATCAATAATCACCTGCAATCTTTCAACCGGCTGCGTGATAAAGGTGTCGGTATCGTCGCCCTGCACTACTGTGTGGAAGTCCCCAAAGACAGCCCGTCGGCCAAAGCGATGTTGGAGGCCACTGGCGGTTACTTCGAAACCCACTGGTCGGTTAATCCCCACTGGGAAGCCCATTTCACCCATTTACCCAACCACCCGATTACCGCAGGGGTACAGCCCTTCTCTCAACTGGACGAGTGGTATTTCAACATGCGTTTTATGCCCAAGGGCGTTACCCCCATACTCAGCGCCATCGCGCCAGCGGCAACCATGGCCCGTGCCGATGGACCACACAGTGGCAATGACGCCGTGCGCAATATGGTCGCGCAGGGTGGACCCCAGGTCACCGCCTGGGCCTACGAGCGCAAGGATGGTGGTCGCGGCTTTGGCTATACCGGCGGCCATTTCCATAACAACTGGCAGAATGAAAATGCACGAACCCTGGTGCTAAACGCTATAGAGTGGACGGCGAAGGCTCGCTGATGAACCCCACTGTCGGCGGTATGGACGATCGTAAAAATGGAGTTTGGCCTTTGGGATGACGTGGTTGCCGACCCGGGCTATGGTCGAAATCTGGTTACGGGTCGCGGCCACGCGCCCTGGGTCATGCGTACCAATTTGGACGGGCAATACCGAAT
This sequence comes from Halioglobus sp., assembly GCA_036960305.1. GTDB lineage: Bacteria > Pseudomonadota > Gammaproteobacteria > Pseudomonadales > Halieaceae > JBALVT01. Next base: position 3,389 of record JBALWA010000104.1, read on the forward strand.
GCTGAGCTTTGCTCTTGCCCCCGACCTCTGGCTTGCCTACCAGACCGAGTCCGCATCACTGTACCAGCTATGGCGCGGCGAGATTCTGTTTGAGGGCGCGGTATATGACTACCGTCACGGTCCCCAGCCTACGGCAACGGGTGAATGGTTACTGCGTCAGGAGCCTCCCTCTCGCTGGGAGATAACCGTCGCGGAGCAAAGCCGACCCGCCACTGTCCAGTATCTGGGCCACTACTACGGCGAGAATCAGTCTACCGCCGGGCTTTCCTACGAATTGAAAGCGGATGGATTTACGGCGACGATCAGGGAAGAACCAGAGATCGTGGTCGACGAAGGTATCACCCGCCTGGTCAGGCAGTTCTCTCTCAGCTCTGAGACCGATGGGCTGAGTGTAACCCTACATCAGGAGAACATCGCGCCCACTCTATTGCCCCAGGGCGAAACGGTTCTTTCGATCCCACTTGACGGGCCATCCACGGCTATCCCCGACCCCATCAATACTGCCAGTAACGCCACCGAAGGCGAGCTGGACTCTGGCCGCCAGATTATCCAGAACAGCGACTGCCTTGGCTGTCACAGCGAGAGCCAGGAAGTGGTTGGACCCTCCTTTGCCCGCGTGGCGAAACGCTACGGTGGTCACGCTCAAGAAGCTCCGGTAACAGCGCTGATCGCCAGCATTCTGCAGGGCAGCGACAAAAAGTGGGGTCAGGTTGCGATGCCGGGCCACCCGGAGATGTCAGCGGAGGACGCCCGATCCGCCGTGCTCTACATCCTGACTCTGTCTGCTCTCGAAGCCGAACAGGATATCCCCCTGCAAGCCAATGGTGAACCCTACGTGTCCACTACTGATTACAGTGTGGGAGAGCGGCTGATGACAGTACACCCCGCTTTCGAGCTCAATAGCCTGACTCCTGCGGGATTCGAACCCAAAGTCGGCGGTATGGCTTTTCGCAGTGACGGCAATTTGCTGGTGAGCAGCTGGGATCGCGATGGCGGCGTTTTTCTGGTAGACCCGCAAGCGCCAGCCAAAACGCGGGTTCGGCGCATTGCCGAGGGCCTGCACGAGCCGCTGGGGCTTACCGTGGTAGAAGACAGGATTTTTGTATTACAGAAGCAGGAGATCACAGAATTAGTAGACCATGACGGCGACGACATCATTGATGAGTACCGCACCATCGCAAACAGCTGGCCCACTAGCGCCAACTTCCATTCCTTTGCCTTCGGCTTGGTGCACAGGGAGGGCTACCTCTATGGCTTATTTTCCATTTGCGTACAACCAGGCGGCGCGACTTGCCCCGAACAGCAGCCAAGCCAGGGTAAAACCTTCCAAATATCGCTCGCGACCGGTGAAACGGAATATTTCGCGACCGGCTTTCGCACGCCCAACGGCATAGCCCTGGGGCCCGACGACGAGCTCTTCGTCACCGACAATCAGGGTGACTGGCTACCCGCCAGTAAACTGCTACACGTTGAGCAAGGCAAATTCTACGGTGTCAGGTTTGTACTGGACAAGGATAACGCTGACGCCGTTGAAACCCCGCCGGTCGTCTGGTTGCCGCAAAATGAAATAGGTAATTCCCCTACCCAGCCCATTGTATTGAATGAAGGGCCTTACAGTGGTCAGTTGATATTCGGGGATGTCTATCACGGCGGTATCAAGCGGGTGTACATGGAACGCATCGCGGGAGCACTGCAAGGCGCAGTATTTCGCTTTAGTGCCGGCTTCCAGGGCGGCGTGAACCGCATTGTCCGCGGGCCCAACAATGCACTGTACCTGGGGGAAATTGGCAATCCGCCAAACTGGGGCGAAGTCAATAAAGCCTGGCATGGACTGGAGAAATTAAGTTACAAGGGCAAGCCGGCTTACGAGATTTTACGGATAAATGCCACATCGTCAGGCTTCAATTTAACGCTGAGTGAACCGCTGGATAAGGGACTGGAGCCCAAGGCCAGCGACCTGGTTGCGAGACAATGGTTTTACTACCCCACCGAACAATACGGTGGCCCCAAGTACGATGAAACCCAACTCACTGTCAGCTCCCTGCAGCTATCCGGGGACCGACGCACCTTGCATGCCGAAGTGCCGGGACTGAAGGCCGGCTACGTCGTCTATATGGCCCTGGACAGGCGCTTGCTCTCAGCCTCCGGGGCCCAACTCTGGAGCTACGAGGCCTGGTATACGCTAAACGCTGTCCCCGGAACCTGAATTTTCACCAACTCTTTGACAGCACAGGCGGCACATATCCGATATACTGACCAGCAAACAATATGAAAATAAATTTGGTCCTGTGAGGGACAGATATAGTGGCATCAAACCAGGACGGGGTAGCTAAAAAGCCTACCCGCAAGCAACTGCCGCATCACCATGTGGCCCTATTTGTCACCTGCCTGGCAGATCTCTTTCGGCCCTCTGTGGCTTTTAACAGTATCCGCCTGCTGGAACAGGCTGGCTGTCGGGTAACGGTGCCAACACTACAGACCTGCTGCGGTCAGCCCGCATACAACACCGGTGATTACGAGGCCACGCTACCTATCGCCAGGCAAATGATAGAAATGTTCGAATTCGCAGATTATGTCGTCGTCCCTTCAGGCTCCTGCGCGGGAATGATCAGCCACCATTATCCGAGGATATTGGAGGGCGAATGGCGAAAACGGGCCATTGACCTGGCAGCCAAGACCTATGAATTGACCACCTTTCTCACTGAAGTCGTAACCATAGTCCCCCCTAAAGGCAAACGCCCTCCCCTGCCAAGCGTCACCTACCACGATAGCTGCGCCGGCCTCAGAGAACTGGGAATAAAGGAGCAGCCAAGGCAATTATTGCAAGCACTGTGCGACACGGAAGTGACGGAACTCGAGCAATCGGAGGTGTGTTGCGGTTTTGGCGGCACTTTCTGCGCCAAGATGCCGGAATTGTCCACCAAGATGGCCAGCGACAAGCTGGACCACGCGCTTGCAACTAAAGCGAAGATCCTGACTGGCGGCGATCTTGGCTGCCTAATGAATATCGCGGGGCGGGCGAAACGATTGGGCAAAGACATTGAAATTCGCCACATTGCTGAACTACTCGGCGGTGACCTGGCCGGTCCGGGCATTGGCGAGGGTAAACCGTGATGGAGATATTCACTTGAATGTCGACAGCGCCAATTTCCTCAACAGCGCTCACGAGGCACTACAAGAGCCGGAGAAGGTTCAACGCCGTGACCTGATGGGTCAATATATTCCCGAAGCACGCAATGCCGCAGTCAGTAAATTCGGCCCATTCGAAGCCCTGCGCCAACACGTAAAACGGATCAGGCAGCACACACTCGACAACCTCGACCACTACCTGTTGCAGTTTGAGCAAGAGGCCGTCAAAAATGGCAGCCAGGTGCACTTCGCCCGCAGTGGCGGAGAGATGAACAGCATCGTACTGGATATTTGCCAACAACACGGGGTTCGGCGCGTTGCCAAAGGCAAGAGTATGGTCACTGAAGAGACCGAGCTGAATCGCTACTTGATCAGCGCCGGCCTGGACGTCATGGAGACGGACCTGGGCGAATACATTATCCAGCAGGCTGGAGAAACACCCAGCCACATCATTGGGCCAGCGCTCCACAAGTCCCAGCAGGAAATTCGCGAACTGTTCCTGAAGAAACATGACCTCGGTCCACGGGAGCTCGAAGGACCGGCCGAAATGGTCGCCGAAGCGCGTACCATATTACGGAAGTATTTTCTGGAAGCCGAGGTTGGCATTATCGGCTCCAATGCCCTGATCGCTGAAAATGGCTATTCTATGCTGGTGACAAATGAGGGCAACGGCGATTTATGTGCCAATCTGCCCAAGATACTGATCGTTTGCACCACGCTGGAACGGGTATTACCTCGTGCTGAAGATGCTAATGCCATGCTGCGCCTGCTGTCGCGGTCCGCTATTGCACAGCCCATAACCAGTTACACCAGTTTCTACTCCGGACCAAGACACGGCGAAGAACCGGATGGGCCGCTGGAAACCCACTTTGTCCTGCTGGATAACAACCGCAGCGACATTCTTGCCAGTGACTATCAGGAAATGCTGCACTGCATTCGCTGCGGTAGCTGTCTCACCCACTGCCCGGTATATATTGCCGCCGGGGGACACGCGTACGGTTCGGTGTACTCCGGGCCTATGGGGTCGGTGCTCACACCATTGCTTACCTCACTGGAGGAGAGCAGCACCCTGCCCAATGCCTGCACCACCTGTGGGCGTTGCGCCGAGGTCTGCCCTGCTGACATTCCCCTGCCGGATTTACTGCGGGACTTGCGGCAAGAAGAGGCTCGCCACAAACTCTCCAGTGCTCGTTGGCGTATGGGCATCAAGTTTCACGCCTGGCTTAGCAGTCACCCAGGGCTCTATCACTGGCTGACTGGATTGGGCATCTCTATTCTTGGCCTTCTGGGGAAGAAACGCGGGGCCTTCCGAAAATTACCCATGGCGGGCGGATGGACAGATAGTCGCGACTTTCCCGCCCCACAGGGCAAGACCTTTATGCAGCAATACAAGTCTCGAGGGAAGCACCGTGACTGACGAAAGCAGCCGCGCTGAGATCATCGCACGCATACGGCACGCCACGCGCGGCGCCGCCGCGCAAGATATCTCCCGGGAATTACAATCGCTGGGCAGTGCCCCGACAACGCCCCTGCCCTCAGTAAACCTCGGTGAAGCGTTTCTGGCCAATGTACTGATTAACCAGGGCACGGCGGATTGCGCGGCCACCAAATCCGACGCTGCCGAGGCAGTGGCCCAATACCTGTATCAGCGTTACCGT
>JBALWA010000105.1:0-8034 GCA_036960305.1 Halioglobus sp.
AGTGGTCAATGACGGGCACCTTGAGCTTGTCCTGCGCCCATTCAAGCGTAGCAGGGTCGCAGCGCTCACCCGCGAGAAACAGGGACTGTAAACTGGAGAGGTCATAGTTCTGTAGATAACTTCCGGTAGGGTCTTCTTTCTTGATCGCCCGAAAAGCCGTGGGCGCTGTGAACAACACTTTGACTTTGTATTCCTCGATCACGCGCCAGAAAGCGCCCGGGTCAGGGGTACCAACTGGCTTGCCCTCGTAGATCACCGTGGTATTGCCGGCAAACAGCGGCCCATAAACGATATACGAATGCCCTACCACCCAGCCCACATCGGAAGCCGCCCAATAGACGTCTCCGGGTTTGACGTTATAGACCTTGGACATGCTCCACTTCAGCGCGGCAATACTGCCGCCTGTGTCACGCACGACGCCTTTCGGCTGCCCGGTCGTACCCGAGGTATAGAGTATATACAGAGGATCATTGGCGTTGACTGGTACACAATCGGCTGGTTCTGCCTGCGCGACGGCCTCCTCCCAGTCAAGATCACGGCCCGCCACCATGTCACCGGGGAGTTGGGGGCGCTGCAGGATCACACAGCAATCAGGCTTGTGCTCTGCCAGCTCTATCGCCTGGTCCAACAGGGGTTTATAGGGAACAACGCGCGATGGTTCTACGCCACAGGAAGCGGCGATCACAGCCTTGGGCTGAGCATCATCCAGCCGTACAGCCAATTCATGGCTGGCAAATCCACCAAAAACTACCGAATGAATCGCACCCAGCCGCGCGCAGGCCAGCATAGCAATGGCAGCCTCAGGCACCATGGGCATATAGATGACCACCCTGTCGCCTTTCCCCACACCCCTGCCCGCCAATACGCCGGCAAACAGGGAAACTTCCCGTAAAAGTTCGCTATAACTGTAACTGCGCTTGGTGTCAGTGACCGGGCTGTCGTAGATCAATGCCAGTTGCTCGCCACGCCCCTGCTCTACATGAACATCCAGGGCGTTGTAGCAGGCATTGGTGACACCATCTGGGTACCACCGATAGAACGGCGGATTACTGTCATCGAGGACCTGGGACGGAGGCTGGTACCAGGCCACATCTTCCGCGGCCTGTTGCCACAATTCAATATTGTTCATCGGTATCTTCCCTCAAGCAAGCTGCCTCAAAATAGGCCCTGGAGGAGAGAATTGCAATGAGACGAAGGTCGTAGTCTTGAGGGGGATATTAGAATAACACGGGGTGCCCAAACAGGATTGTTCAGACACCACCATACGGTCCCGCCAGTAAACTTACAACTGGGGGACAGCCGCCAAGTCAATCGGCAACTCTGCACGACCAATGCGTGAAGCCCTGTCCTGCAAGGTCGCCTCGGTGCCCTCCAGCCCAATCATAATGACAAAGCGGCGATCGAGTATGCCCTGCAGGCAATATCTGGCCAGCTCATCCAGGTCCTGAACGGGCAGTTCCATGCCCGCTGCAGCAGCGGCTTTTTGAAAGTCCTGCACTGTGGGTACGGGATCATAGGGTTTTTCCCGGGCAAGATCGGTTGGACGATTACGATCAGTTGTCCAGATACCCGTATCCAGCAGTCCACCAGAAGGATAAAAAATGGATGCCCCCAGATTGGTGCCTTCCGTCTGCAATTGTGCCGCCAGACATTCAGTAATACAGGACACAGCCGCTTTGCTGGATGCATAAACCGACTGATAGGGCAACGGAGAAACACCACCATCACCCGATGAAGTGTTAATCACATAACCTGCCTCACCCGACGCGATCATTCGCGGCACAAACGCCTGGATACCGTAGACAACACCCGTCACATTAACCCCATGCACCCAGGCCCAGTCATTTTCAGTTGTCTCCCAGACATTCGCCGAGGGAGCAGCAACACCTGCGTTATTAAACAGCAGGTGACAGGCGCCATGTCGCTCATACACGGTATCGGCAAAGCTATGTACTGAACGGGGGTCGGACACATCAGTGACCACCCCTGACAGCTCACCGGTGCCGGCAAATTCAGCGATCACACGATCAAGCGCCGACTGCTCAACATCACCAACGACGACCTTGGCGCCAGCCGCCAGCAATTCCTTCACCAGGGACCGTCCGATGCCACTCGCACCGCCGGTTACCGCCGCCACTTTTCCGTTGAATTCTTTCATTAGAGCTTGAACCTCGCTGTTATTGTTTGAAGTTGATCCGTCATGTTAGGGCAGTGCAGGCAGGGGGTCAATCTTGCAGGAAGTCCTTCAACCAGCCCGCGTAATCCACACGCTCAACCGCAGCAACCGCCCTGCGAAGCACTTCCTCCATCAAGATATCCTGCTCTTCGTTGAGAGCCCCAAAGCCGATTGATACAACAATCGTCATCAGTGTGTGGTAGCTAAGACTGCGATACTCCTGCCACAGTTGCTCACCATCAACAGCAGTACCGTGAAGTGCTCTGCGCTGGGCGTAATAATCAACCAGCTGCCGCTCATTTTCCGCCAGGGTGTCGGCTGGCAAAGAGTCAATGAGAAAATACTGCACATCGCGTATACCCTTGCCCCAATGCACCGCCTGCCAATCGAGCATGCCCATCTCTTCCCCGGAGACGAAGAAGTTCCCCAGGTGGCTGTCCCCATGGAGCAACGATAAAGGGCCAGAAAACCAATATTCCAGTAACGCCTCCCAGTGCTGTCCGGTTAGCTTATAGGCGTCTACGACCGCCGGCGGTATACGCCCCGGCAGCTTCCGCATGCAGGGCTTCAGCGCGAGATTGTTCAGGGTTTTGGAAACCAACCGCATCTGCGGCGACAGGAAGGGGTGCAGGTCCAGTGGTAGTATCGCCTGTTGCTCATCAGCACTCAGGTCGTAATGTGCTGCATGCAGGCGCGCAAAGGTATCCAGGCATCTCCGGGTAAGCTCCAGAGAGGGGCCTGCCAACATATCCGGATTCGTGAATAGTTCGACCGTCGGATCCTCGTGCAGGTTTTCCTGAATCAAAAAGAATCGACTGCCCTCGGAATGTGTTGCATAGGTGATGGGCGTACGCAGCGGCACGCTTTGGGCCACGTCCCGGAAAAAGTGGGACTCAAGCTTCCAGGAGCCGATAACACTGAAAAACCAGCGTGTGGCCAACGAAGCCAATGGCAGCTTGATGAAGAGGCTTGAGGGCAGTACCTCGTCGCCCGCCTGCTCTATATCAATCACCACATTGTTGCAATTGCTGCTAATAGAGGGGATATCCCTCTGGGTCAAGGCGCTTATCTTCACAGGACCCGTCAAAGGCTCAACCCCGTGCTCATTGATGAGTAAGGAGAGCTTTTCAGGTGTGACAACCTCGTTTACCTCGTAGGGAAGGCTGCTACCGCCCCTATCCCCAAGGGCATCCCGGACCACCTGCCCCCACTGTTTTGCGGCAAAAATCGCCAGCCTGCCTGTATCTACTAAACTCATAGTGCACCGTTATACGCCATAGCAAGACAAGGACGCTACCGCTAACCCTTGCCAGAATCGGACATATTCTATAATATGTCCGACATGTTGGCAAAACTAATTCCATGACCGATAGAGAAAACTGTCTATGACGACTCAAATTGATACCACCGGCGACAGTAAAAACTTTGATGCCATAGTGATTGGTGCGGGCCACAATGGGCTCGCAGCCGCAACCGTGCTGGCGCGCAATGGCAAAAAGGTCCTGGTGCTTGAGAAGAATAACTACGTGGGTGGCATGGGCGGGACCCGGGAAATACTCAAGGGCTGTCAAAATGAAGTAGGTGCCAGCTGCCTGTTTCCCCTGTCAAAGGAGATCAAGGACTACTTCGATTTCGAAGGTAACGGTGTCGAATTGATCCCACTACCCATCATGGCCGTCAATCTCACCGGCGCCACGGGTCGACCGTTGGTATTTTACAAAAATCCGCTGAAGCTTTCCCTGACCATCTTGAGCACCTTCGGATTCAGGGCCATGCTGGGTTTTATTCGGCTCATGAAATTCTGTCAGTATCCCGCCTCGGTACTGGACCGATTCACCGCCCGCAAAGCCCCGCGCAAGCTCGAGGACCTTATTGCTGAAGCTGAAACCCAGGAGCAGCGAGACCACCTGGAACTGGCTTTTAACGGCTCGGCCATGGACATTATCGACAAATTTTTCCCCGATAAAATCAAGCACCGGGAACTGCGTGCCAACATGGCCTTTGCGGCAGTGCAGGCCACTTATAAAGGGCCGTATACCAAGGGGTCGGGTCTATGCCTGATCTACACCTTCGCACAAGAGGGTTCTGAAGGCTTGATGCAGCGAGTGAAAGGCGGCATGGGGAAACTATCCGAGTCCCTGGTCAGGCGTATAGAAGCGCTGGACGGTGAAGTGCGACTCAAGCAGCGGGTATCCCGCATCCTCATCGAAGACGGAACAGCCATTGGCGTTGAACTGAAAAATGGCGAACAGCTCTTCGCCAAAACCATCGTGTCCAACCTGGATAAACCGACCACCTTTGACGTGCTTATGCCCGACCACAAGGTGGACGATGAGGTGCAGAAAAAGATAGACGGCTTTGTACACCAGGGCGCTTTTGTTCACATGCTGTTCAAATTAAAGGGACTGCCCTCCTATTCAAAGCACCTGAAAAAGCTCAACAAGATACCCGGTGCCCGCTTTGGGGGCGCCATGGTTATCGACCCCGAAGACATGCAGAGCAGTTACGAGGCCTGCCTCAAAGGTGAGCTACCCGAACACCTGCCCCCATTGGCTTTCCAGATTCCCACGGTCATGGACCCCAGCCTGGCCCCCCCGGGATACCACATCGCCAGCGCCTATGGTTTCTACTTTCCCTGCGAAGCGGAAAAATCCCAGCGCGGAAAACTTCGAGACCAAATGGCAGAGAGAATCATCGAACACATCTCCCTGCACATGCCGGACTTCAGTACTTTAATCGAAGACCAGGCAATATTTTCTTCCGACCACTTTGCCAGCATGCACAGTGTCACCAATGGCGACTGGACACACGGCTGTCTGCACCCGGATCAAATGATAGGCGAGCGCTGCCTGATCGATGGCACCGGGCACACGACACCGGTCGAAAACCTGTTCCTGTGTGGCGCCTCCTGTCACCCCGGTCCCGGGGTCACCTTCCTGCCGGGCTACAATTGTGCGTTTGAAATGATGGCGGCGGAGCAAGGTGAGACTAAAGAAACCTCTACGGACGCTATTTCAATAGAACGGGAACCAACAGTGCGTGCAGCGTAGCGCGCAGTTGCTCTTCGCTCTCTATCGCGTTGCTTGGCAGGGTCAGGAAAGACAACAGTACGCGGTAAACCCACTCTACCAGCACTTCCGGATGAACTTGCGTTTGCAGCAAGCCTGCATCAAGCGCGGGCTGCACAACATTGCTCATCAGTTCTTCACCAAAACCCACGATGATATCGGAGTTCCAGATGATACGTCGCGCCACGGCGTCCTCGTCGGAGGCGAAAACAGCTTTGAGCAACGGACGCTTGGGAATTTCCTGTATCGCCATGATAAGTCCCTCGACGATAATATCAGCGGGTTGGCCAAAGGCCTCCAGCTTTTTACTGATCGCTGCATTAGCCGCTTCCATTTCGAGCTTTATCGTCGCCACCAGCACGTCATCACGACTGGGAAAGTATCGATACAGGGTCGAACGTGCGACGCCCGCAGCGATTGCCACGTCCCGCATGCCAGTGCCCGCGATACCTTTAGAGAGGTAACACTGTTTGGCGGCAGACAAAATGCTGGCTTCAGGGGCGCTACTTGACTTACTCATGAAATCCCTATTAATTCGACACCACACAGAGTGACAGTGTAAAGCAGCTTATGGGCCAAGGAATACCCACCGATGGACAAAAAACAAAGATGAAACCAAGCACCCTACCCCAGGCCAGCGACTACCATAGGCGGCCAATAAAAGTCCTGAATGCGGTGTGGGCACAACTCAATAGGCTGGGCATCGCGAACATCCAACTCGATGAGCGCAGCTTAATCGCTGAAGCCGCCCGGCAGACGGGGCTCAGTGACTATGGCAATGAGGACTTTCTTGTCCCTATGCGCATACTGTTGGACGCCCTCGAAACGGAGGCCGACCTGAACCCCGTCGGCCGTTACATGAACAGGGCCTCCATTGTACGGATACTCAAGCACCGCCTGTATGTCCAGGACCTCCTGCAACGCCACCCCGAAATACTCGAACGTCAACTGCCGGATCCCGTTGTCGTAGTAGGGCTAGCCCGTTCGGGCACCACGAGGCTGCACCGTTTACTGGCGGCTGACGAACGTTTCCTGCACCTGAAAGCCTGGGAGACGGTCAATCCAGTCCCCTACCCTGAGAGTTACACCACCACACCTGACCCACGCATCACCGGCATAGAAAAAGGGCTGAAGGCGGTCTTGTACATGGGCCCACAGATAGCCTCCGTACACCCGCTGGGTGCGCATGAGGTAGAAGAAGAGGTCGGACTGCTTCAACACAGTTTCTCCAGCCAGTTATTCGAAATTCAAGCCAAAATACCCAGCTTTTCCCAGTGGTTAATCACCCACGACCAGACGGCCGCCTATGAGTACATGGTGACACTGCTAAAAGTCATCAGTTGGTATAGGGATGACCCCGTTGACAAACCCTGGGTATTGAAAACCCCACAGCATATGCAGGATCTGGACGCATTGATCAAGGTGTTCCCCAATGCCAAGCTAATTTGCTCCCACCGAGACCCGATTAAAGCGGTGGGTTCAGCCTGTTCGATGACATGGAATGCCATTGTACGCGACAGTGCCTCGGTAACTGCAGACTGGGTCGGTAGTGAATGGATGGACAAGACGGAGCAGATGCTCTTGAAAACCCAGGGTGTACGTGAGAATTTAGTCCCTGCGGAAAACCAATACGATGTACTCTATGCTGACATTGGCGCCGACTGGGAGCAAGCCATCACCGGAATCTACGATTTCCTCGGCATGGGGTTTACGCCTCAGGCTCACAGTGGCATGGAAGACTGGCTTGCCGCCAATCAACAGCACAAGCACGGTGCTCATAAATACAGCCTCGCCGAGTTTGGCCTCAACCCGGAAACTGTAGATCAACGATTGATGTTCTACAGAGAGAAGTACGCAATCCCCTATGAATCCCATAACCCAAATTTGACCACCAGCTAAGGGAATATCCATGTCAATTCAAACCGAAAGTCGAACTGCCCTGAAAGATCTGATCGGATTGCTTACGGAAGTCGATCAACGTTGGTCCAGCGAAGAATGGAACCTCAATTCAGCGGAAGATATCGCAGGCTCGCACCGCGCGCTTATGCATATTCTGGAAGCTGCACTGGTGGGAAATTTCGAGCAGGACACTCGCACCCCCAACTTCAGACGTATCGTCACACCCAGCCGAAAGTTGACCGGCGACAACAGTGATGCCATTTATTTCGATGCGCCACTCGATCCGGCTTACGCCTACAAGATCTCTGGCAACATAAACGGCGCCATCTACTTCTCCATGACCATCGAGGAAGGCGCGGAAGACGGTAATATCGCCAAAACAACCGCCGGCGTGATCAATGACACCATGATGGACATTGACAGCTCAGGTGCGTTTACAATCTATCTAGGGGGCGATGCGCGGGATAAAAACTGGCTGCCCCTGAGCGCCGGTGCATCTCGGGTCACTACACGACATTACTGGGAGGAGCTGGAACCGGCGGCCCTTGATCCCGCGCGCGAACCGCGAATGCGTATCGAGTGCCTGAGCGAGACTGAGCTCCCCTCCCCACCCAATGACGACTCCATTGCCGCGGGTATTCGCCGAGTGGGTAACTTTGTACGCAGCAGAACCCTGGGCATGCCGCCCATGGCGAACAGCGAGCCACCGCCTTTCATGGCCTTGACCCCCAACCAATTTCCACCACCACAGCTCCCCGGTAACTACGGTCTCGCCGCAATGGACGCACATTACTCCATGGCGCCCTTTTTTATTAACAGCGATGAAGCACTGGTCATTACGGGCCGCTGGCCCAATTGCCGGTTCGCAAATGTCTGCCTCTGGAATCGCTT
>JBALWA010000106.1:0-7805 GCA_036960305.1 Halioglobus sp.
ACAGGCCACGGAGGCGCCGGCCTGGTGATAGGCCTCAGTCGCTAACTCGATAAAAGCCTCATTACTTGAGTAGATATGTGAGGTGATGGCGCCGCGTTCCCGCGCATTCGTTGTGGCATCCAACAAACAATCGGCAATGTCGTCGCCTTTGATAATAAACGATACCGGGCCAAATATTTCCTCACGGTAAATGTCACGGGCGGCGTGAGTGACTTCCATAATCAGTGGTGATGCCGTGCGCGCGTTGGGATAATCGGTGTAGACGCAGGGACCAGAGTCTCGCAGCAGACGACCGCGCTCCGATGCCAGATCGCGGAAGCGATCCAGGGTCGCTAGAATACTGTCATCCACCAGGGTGCCGCACAATACCTGGGGGGTTTCCATATAGCGATTCACAGCGGACACAATCGCACTGGCCACGGTATCAAAAGACACGGGTTCGCCACAGTGGAGAATGCCAGCTGCAGGGATATGGATATTCTGCACACTGGTGCACATCTGGGCAGATGCCTGGCACAGAGAGTGCGCAATGGCACTGGCCATACCCTCGAGATCCTCTGTGGACTCTATCACCACAGAGTTACATCCCGCTGTTTCCGTATACACCAGCTTGCTAGCGCAATTTTTTTCGATCCACTGACCAAAGCGTGGACTGCCGGTGAAATCAATAATCGCTGTAGCCGAATGCTCCAGCAGTTCGATGGTTGCCGGCGCATCCCGCGTATCTGCGACCATCGCCACCAGATTGGGATCGAACCCTTCTTCCGACAGCACCTCTCTACAAACGGTCGTAAACATCGCGACCGGCAGTATCGCATTGGGATGCGGTTTCAAAACCACAGGGTTGCCCGTTGCCAGGCTGGCACACAGTGCGGGATAACCATTCCACAGGGGAAAAGTCGCGCAGCAAACTACCACGGCAACACCCCTTGGCATCAGTCGATAGTGTTTTTCCAATCGAGCAGCTCCGCCCTTGCCAAATTGACGTTGCCAGTCAGCCGTTGCCGGCACATCGGCCATCGCCTTGCTGGCATAAGCCAGGGCTTCCAGGCCCCTATCCAGTGCGTTGGCACCGCTACCGGCAAAGGCCATGATGTAACTCTGGCCACTGGTATGCATGGTCGCATGCGCATTCTCAAACAGCTGATCCGCACAGCGATCAAGTATCTCCAGACAGATACCTATACGCGTTTCCGGGCCTGCCTGACTCCAGGCTGATCGGGCCACTGCGATCGCATCGAAGAGCACCGGCACATCCACTTCAGGGTAGCGAATACCCAGGGGCTCTCGCGTATAGGGTGATATCTCGGCGCCGATACGGCCTTTTTCGCCGGGTTGCTGCAGGGGATAGTCGACGCCCAACATCGCTTCAAATCTGGCTTTCCCCGCACCGGGTTTCTCATCGCCGTGAATTTTTCTACTGGGGCTTTCGGGATACGCCGTCCAGGAATAGCGTTTCTCACAAGCATCGAGTGCTTTGTCCAGGGTAGGCCGGTGTTTGCTATAGAAGTCAGTCATAGTCGTCATCGGTAGAGGTCTTCACCCCTCGCCCAGGTCGCATGAAATCCGTAGGGCACCCGGTGAGGCATTTGTATTCTGGCCACAGGCCCCTGTGCGACATCGGTGGCGTCGAACACCAGGCAGTCCGACTGCCAGGTATTGCTGTCGGTTACCAGGGTAATCACATAGCCATCATCTTCTGCGGAGTCACGATTACCACCGACCTTGGGGGCGTACACTGCCTCGCTGCCAAAAACGCCGTCTCCGTAATCCCACTGCCAGGACTGCCCGGTGTCATTGTCGTATTTCACCAGTCCGGTGAAGCGCAGGGTATACCCTCCCTCGTGTAATAGCGGGATGCGCTGATGATAGGAGTACCGACTCTTCACACCGTGGAAAATGGGATTCGACTTGTTGAACTCGGTATTCAGGTCGTCGATATCACCCTCGCGTACCTCGCCCGTTCTCAGGTTAAACCGCCATCGATAGGCGTTGGCCTCCAGGCGCATATAGGCGAGCATGCTCGCCAGCTCCCCCTCTCCCGGCTGAGCATCGGGCATGGGGTTCAGCGAACGGCAGCCGTCCATCACAACCCACTCCCCCTCTTCCCAGCAGTTGGTCACATGCAGTATGTAGCAGGACTGACACTCGAACCAACGCACGTCAGTACTCTGCCCATTGCGTGCAATGATGCCGAAGCGGGTGGGGATGTCTTTGTGAAACGTCAACACGCGATGCTTGTGCCGGCGCAGTACTTCCATGTCATGGAAGAAGGGCAAATCGTGCAGGACTACGTAGTTAGTGGTAAAACCAATGTCGTGAGGGAGACGAGGGCCAGGCAACTCAATGGGCACCTCATGCTGCAACCTGCCATTGGCATCTGCAACACCGAAGGTCATATAGGGCAACTCATCACCGTAATCCCAGAAGATCAACTCGCCGGTACTCCAGTCCACCTTGGAGTGGGCTGACATGCGCAAGGGGTCGCGCCCCTCCAACTGATAGTGTTCCTTCGTCTCCAGCGTCTGACTGTCCAGGCGATACGGGTTGCCGGCGTTATACCACAGCGTCATTAGGTCTCCGCCATGCAGCAACACATCTGTGTTGGAGGTATCCTTGATGCCGAATTGGGAAATACTGTAATCAAAGGGACCCATCACGCCGGGGGAGATCGACTTCCCATCCTGTCGTTCCTGACGCATCGCCTCAGTCTGTACATAGCGATTGCGGTAGCTGACCTTACCATCACGAAAATAAACCCCGTGTACCATGCCGTCGCCATCAAAGGGGTGGTGCCTGTTTTTAGACTCGAAAACGGGATTGGGGCCATTGCGGAAATAGGCCCCTACCAAATCCGCAGGTAACTCCCCGGTCACCGTCAATTCATCGACACTCATTTCATCCAGCGTCGGAGCGTAGACACCGTGCAGGTAGGGGTTATCCAGATTATAAATCCACTGCGGGGCATCGTCGAAATGGGTGACGCCTCCAATGCAATGTTCAACAGACGGGTATTCCCTCATGGTATTTACCAGCGCCATAGTATCTCTCCCGGTAGTAGGGGCTGCGTTACCCCTGATTGATTATCAATAATGTAGTTTCAAGCCTGCATGCGCTCGATTAACAACGCACTCCCGGCACCAGCGGCACCACTGGCAGCCACAATGCCCAGACGCTGTTGCCGACGTTCCAATTCGTCCAGTAGCACCCCGGCCATAATGGCACCGGTGGCTCCCATGGGATGTCCCAGCGCGATCACGCCGCCATTCACATTGAGCTTGTCCATGGGAATACCCAGATCTTGTTGGCACTTCACCACGGTTGCGGCGAATGCCTCATGCAGCTCAAATAGATCGACATCACGGCTTTTCAGGTCTTGCTGCTTCATCAGTTTTTGCGTTGCAGCCACGCAGCCGGACAACACTTGTAAGGGATCATCACTGGCCGTCGCAGCTGCCAAAATTTTTGCCCGTGGCTTAACGCTCAATTGCTCACCCAAAGACTCGTCACCCAGTAGCATTACAGCCGCTGCGTCCGCCATTGCCGGGGAATTTCCAGCAGTGTGTACGTGGCTCACAGCACTCAGCTGCGGATGACCTGCCAACTGCAGGGCATCCACGCCCTTGGCACCCAGGCCGGCAAATACCGGGGGCATTTCGGCCAGAGAGGCGGCTGTCGTACCGCCGCGTATACATTCATCCTCCGCGACGGTAATCCCTTTCACGGGATTGTGTATCGGCACAATAGACTTGAAATAACCTGCCTGGCGGGCATGCTCTGCGCGCTGCTGGCTTAGTACCGCAACCGCATCCGCCTGTTCCCGCGACACCCCGTTCAGGGAGGCGATCAAGTCAGCCCCACTGCCCATCATTAACATCCGGCACTCGGCGGCAAATGACGGATCCGAAAACACGGTGGCTTTATCTGACAACATTGGCACCCGGGACATCATCTCAACACCCCCGGCTATCACCGCCTGTTCCTGCCCGGTCGCAATTTTCATAGCGGCAATGCTGATAGCATCGACACTGGATGAACAAAAACGATTAATGGTCAGGCCACCGACGCTGCTGGGCCAACCGGCATAGAGTGTCGATGTTTTTGCGATATTGCCCGCCTGATCACCCTGCTGGGTAACACAGCCGAGCAAGACATCCCCGACCAGTACAGGATCGAGACCGGTACGCTGCTCCAGCGCCTGATAGAGCGCCTTGAGCAAATCATGGGGGCGTAATTCGTGCAGACCGCCACTGTCCTTTGCTCTGGCTCGCGGGGTTCGAATCGCATCATAAATATAGACAGGCTTCACTGACCAACCCCCACAACAAAGCTCACGCAGGTAGTGGTACTGCCACCGACATTAAAGGTAATCATGTTTTCTGCTTTGGGCAGTTGGTAGCCGCCGGCGCGCCCACTCACCTGGCGCGCACAATCCAGCACCATGCGCACACCTGTCGCGCCCACCGGATGACCCAGACCTATCAAGCCGCCACTGGGATTAATGGGGAAGTCACCGTCCCGGGTAATACGCCCCTCCTCCACCGCTTTCCAGCTCTCCCCGGGCGCGGTCAGGCCCGCATGATCGATGGCCATATACTCCGTCATGGAAAAGCAGTCGTGGGTTTCCAGTCCGTCCAAATCAGACACCTGGGCAAAGCCGGCACGCTGTGCCGCCTCAGACAGCGTCGTTTGTGCATGGGGGAATACCAGCGGCTGGTCAGCACTCAGGGCCAGTTTATGCTCCAGTAAAAGAGGCGCCGACCGATGCCCCCAGCCCTTGATGCGCGGGATATCGTTAAGGCTGATACCCAGCTTTCGGGCATGCGCTTTCGCCCTGGCTTCACTGGCAAGGATAATGCACGCGGCACCATCGGTAATTTGGCCACAGTCCTGTTTGCGTACACGACCCTCTATTACCGGGTTCAAGTCATCATCGCAGCTGAATGCGCCCGGCGGG
The DNA here is from genome assembly GCA_036960305.1 of Halioglobus sp. Lineage (GTDB taxonomy): Bacteria > Pseudomonadota > Gammaproteobacteria > Pseudomonadales > Halieaceae > JBALVT01. The sequence goes on from JBALWA010000106.1 coordinate 4,958, forward strand.
AACTGCCACTGTCGTGTCTGTGCCCGACTATTGTCTCGTCCATTGGCAAAATTTATTTCAGCGATACGATTGAGGTGATCACCGTTAATACCGTAGCGCTTGTCATATTCCTGCGTCAGCCGATCAAACATAAACGGCCAGGGGTAATCGCACTCTGCCGGCGTCGCTTCCCGGCCCTGCCAGGCGGCCGCACCAAGGTATTCAGCGCCCTTTTTCCCATCCACATTGCGCATCAATTCCAGACCCAACACACAGGCCACACCGTAGTGCCCCGCCTCAATATCACGCATGGCAGACAACACGGCAATCGAGCCCGAAGCGCAGGCTGCCTCGTGACGTGAGGTAGGTATGCTTGCCAGCTCGGGAAACACGTGACCAAAAAAACCGCCTATCAAGCCCTGCCCTGTGAACAGTTCGCCGGCGAAATTACCGACATGGCCCACCTCTATTTCGGCGGGCTCTATTTCCGCATTGACCACCGCTTCACGCAGTGACTCCGCAAACATGTCGTACAAGCCCAACCCCTCTCGGTGCCAATTGCGAGCGAAGTCAGTCTGGCTTCCTCCGAGAATATAGATATCACCTGCGGGATTCATTCACTTCTCTCCTCTTTAACAGCCTTCTCCTGCACATCCACGTTGTTGTGTTTGCAGTCGCCGTCATTTCACATGCTACTTGTATAAATAGACCTATTATTTATAATAACAGCTCCCACCCCCAAAACAATAGCGGGCCCCAGGAATGAAACTTAGTGTAGTCACCCCCTTGTGGCAGGATCGTCCCGCTGCAGAGAACCTTGAAGTAGCCATCAACGCAGACAAACTGGGCTTCCCGGAACTCTGGATTGGAGAAATGGCGACTTACGATGCCTTCGCGTTGGCGACAGCCATTGGCCTGAAAACCGAGCAAATCGCACTCACTCTGGGCCCTCTGGCCGTGTCGGTACGCACACCAATGACGATGGCCATGGGTATTGCTTCAGTCGCCGACTTAACCGGCCGGCAAACCAATCTGGCATTGGGCGCATCCAGTGTTGTGGTGGTGGAAGAATGGCACGGCCGGGAGCGACTCCGCACTGCCAGACACCTGGCTGAAACGGCCCAAATCACTCGAGACCTGCTCAATGGGAAAAAGCCAGTTTTTGATGGCGAAATCGCAAGTTGCAAAGGCTACCGCCTGCGACTAGCCCCACCGGCAAGTTCAGTGACTATTGCGGCTTTCGGCCCCGCAGCCGTGCGCGCCGCAGCCAGACAGGGCGATCGCATGTTGTTGAACATGGTAACCCCTGAAAGCCTGGCCAGGTTGCAGGAACAGATGCTGGAGGCCTCGGAAAAAGCGGGCCGTCCGGCACCTGCCCTGGCTGTCTGGCTCACCTGTGCCGTGGATGGCAAACGAGAGGCAATCGATCAATTATTGCGTGCGGTTGTTGGCTATCTGGCCGCGCCCGGTTACGCCGAAATGATCTCCGAGGCGGGTTTCGCAGAGCTGGTCAACTTTGCCCGAACCCGCCCCCACCCAAGAGATTTACTTGCCGCCATGCCGGACGAGCTCGTTTCCGCAATCGGCCTGGTGGGGACAGAAAGCCAGATCGCTGACCGGCTGGAGGAATACCGCCAGGCAGGGGCTGACGAAATTTGCCTGGTACCGGCAACGGCGGGAGATCCCGGCGGCCTCAGGACACTGGAGGCTATGCGCAAAAAATTCCAGTAGACTGGCTTAGAGCTGAAGTCGTCAGGCATATTGCCTAATCCGGGAAATCACATGAGTAAACTCGTTACCAGGGCAAGTTCCATCAACCGCGCTCTGGACCAGGTCGGCGACAAATGGTGTCTTTTAATCATCCAGGAGGTGTTTTGGGGCATCAATTCATTCAATGACATGATGGCAGCCATGGGAGTATCCAAAGGGGTATTATCCGATCGTCTAAAGTGGCTGCAGTCGATAGATTGCCTAAGCAAACGATCCGATGGCAAAGGCGGCAAGCGCCTGCAATATCATCTGACACGAAAATCTGTCGATCTCTACGATAGCGCGCTCATGGCCATCGCCTGGGAGCGTCAGTTCTATAATACCCCCCAGCTGGATGAGGTCGCCCTGACCCACCGAAAATGTGGCCAGACTTTCAGGCCTGAGATGCGTTGTCGCTATTGTGAAGAAGAAGTCTTTATGCGAGATGTTAGCTATAAGCCGGGGCCTGGCGCCGCACGTGACGAACGAGATAAGAAGGTACGTAGGCGCTCCTCCATTTCTGTACAGGCCGTACCCAGTCACCGCAGCCTCTACAGAAACCTGATTAATCTGGTCGGCGACCGCTGGACCGCCAATGTCATCGCACTGTCTTTCCATGGACTAACAAGATTCGACCAGTTTATAGAGGAGCTCCCCGTCGCGACCAATATCCTGGCCGATAGACTGAAGTTTCTGGTCGATGAGGGTGTCTTCAAACAAGCACCCTACCAGAGCCGCCCGCTTCGCCATGAATACCAACTCACCGCAAAAGGGGAAGCGCTGTACCCCTGGTTTTTGACTTTATTACAATGGGGTGACAAATGGTGCAGCCCGGATGGCAGCGGTAAACCCATGCAATTGACGCATACACTGTGCGGTCACGATCTCCATGGGCAAGTGCGTTGCGGTTCATGTGGTGGTGCGCTGAGTGCTCATCAGGTTCAGTTTGATCTTGGTAATCAAATACAGACGAACTAATCGGGAAGTCGAATGGCCACCCTTCCCTTGGTCCGTGGGAATATCTGCCGGTTAAAGACAGGAAATAGCGCTGTGGAGAGGGTTCGTTCGGGACACTGCTTTTCACAAAACGAATCCCGTGGAGTGACTGAAAAGCAGTGTC
>JBALWA010000107.1:0-7741 GCA_036960305.1 Halioglobus sp.
GCGGCGCCAGCGGCCAATGGAACGGGTGTGGGCGGGTTCGCGTACCTGTGCGGCACTGGCGGTGGAGACCGCGCTGTCTTGCTGGTGAAAGCTCAGGCAGGCGTCTTCCCAGGGAAGTTGCAAGTAGTCTAGCAGCGAGCGAGCGCTGGGCTCCAGATCCCTCGCTGTATCCTCATAGGAAATGTCAAAAAACCGCCCGGGGAAGCGTTCCCGCCAGACCTGCATCAGCTTGCGGTACCGCGCATGGTGTCGGGCCATCTCCCCTTGCTCATAGGAGTGCAGGTAAGCATCGGCGAAAAGCTGCTTGAAACTGGCAAAGCAAGCATCCATTGGGTCTCGTACCAAATGCACAATTTTGGCATTGGGCAGGGCCTTGAGAATCAGGGGAATCAACAGGTAATTTTGCGGCAGTTTATCGACAAACCGCGGTGTGTCGCCTCGCATTCTGGCACTCGTTTGCAGGTATAGTCCGCCAATTTTTTCTGGCTCCAGCTTCTGTGCCAATTCAAAAAGTTCCACCGAGAACCGCTTGGGGTTTGTGTAATTTCCCAATCTGCGCAGTGACAGGCCAAATTGCTGCAACTCCCCGGCCGAGTGAACCTGAGAGTGAGAGGTGATAATTCGCTCTACCAAGGTAGTGCCGGAGCGTGGTTGCCCCAGCACAAAAATTGGGGACGCGTCCGGGTTGCCTGCAGGGCCCCGTTTCAGCCAGTCGGCGGTGTAGTGCTCGGTGAGGTAGTCGAACATGGCTATCTCAGCGTGCTCATCAAATTCGACGGTGCTGCGCCTGGTATCGGCGGCGTCACTAAAGGCTTGAAAAGCGTCATCCCAACGTTGCAGGTCTTCGTACTCCTTGCCTACCCCATACAGATAGAATGCTCGCGCTCTGGGATTTTTGATTCCCTGTTTAAGCACGTTTTGCATTTCCTCGATATGGGCGGTATCTCCCGCCTTGCGTGAACCGGCAAGGCCCCAATGAGCCTGGGGGCTATTGGGCTGTATGTTGATAATGTCTCTGAATATCTCTTCGGCCTTATCAGTTTCGCCGTGGGATACCAGGTTGTTAGCCAGGTTCTGCATATAGGGGGGGTGCCCGGGTTGACTGGTATTGGCCCGCGCAAAAAACGCTTTTGCGGCTTGGTGCTCTCCCATCAGCGACAGCGTGGAACCAATCAAATCGAGAACAATGGGGTCTTTTGGTTGAATACGGCGGGTTTCACGCAAGGCTGAATCAGCCAGGTTGACCTTGCCTTCGCTCATATACAGCTTAGCCAGATGGGCCCAGGCGGCTGCGTGATCCGGGTCCAGTTTTACGACGGACTGAAATGCGCTAAAAGCGGTTTTCCGGTCGTCTGCTGCCAGGCCGACCAGGCCAACGAGAAAATGCGCGGGTACCAGATCGGGCTGGATGCCCAGGGCTTGTCGGCAACAACTGGCCGCGGCTTCGATGTTGCCTCCGGCGAGCTCGGCGAACCCCTGTTTCAGCAGCGTTTGAAGCTCACTTTTCTGCGGCGGTACGGGTGTGCTCATAGGGTAAAGTCCACGGCGGCTTGTATCAGCTTTGTTGCTGAGGCGGTTGCTGGTAGGCGATGAGCGTATCACCACCTTCATAATCTTCTGCACTCATCAGCGAGTCTAAAAATAGGTAGAACAGTTCCGACTGTGAGCTGATCTCCAGTTTGGCGTAGGCATGTTTGCGGTGCAGTTTTACCGTCTCTACGGATATGGACAGCTTTTCCGCGACCGTTTTGGTGCTGTGCCCATGCAGTACGAGATTGATGACCTGCGTTTCGCGATCAGTCAGCACGCTGCTGCCAAATGCGTTCAGTGCGGCGTGCATTTGTCCTCGCAGGTTGATGTCATTGACGGGTGTATCGGCATCTGCCCAATGTTGTTGGCACAATACCTCGACAGTGGGGTGTATGGCCTCCAATATGGCCAGCTGGCGTTTGGTAAACGGTTTTCTGCTCTGAGTTCTGCCCATGGCGATATTGACGAAGCCCTCACCAGAAATGGGAATAAGGTAGCCGCATTCATCCTGGTAGCCACAGTCCCGGTACCAGGTCCGATAGTACTCGCTGTCTTTAAAGCCCACAGGTGACAATTCCCGGATACGGAATACACCGTATTTTTGGTCTTGAGACGCGGCGATATAATAGGGGTCCAGCAGGAATGCTCCCTTGAGAAAAATGTCCAGGGTTGAATTGCGTCCTTGCTCCGGCTCTTCAAAATACTCGATTACGGGCAGGTCGGTTCCGGGATAGATGACAATGGTGGCATCGCTGATGGGGACCATGTTTTTTAGCAGGGCAATCAGCTCGCCGGGAAACTCGCTACTGCCCACAGTGGGCAGTAGTTTTGCGAGTTGCTGACTGAATGTCTCAAGATGGGGCATGGCGGCCGTCTGATTCCAATAGAGTGCAGGAGGAGCTAATCATAACTTGAAACCGGCCCAATCCATAAAGGCCTGATTGGCTTTTGATATTGTACGCCCCCTGCGCTTGGTAAGCGCCATGCGGACCTCGGTCGTGGGTTCCAGGGCAATACTGGAGATGCCGGGTTCACCCTCTCCCATCATTTTGAGGCCTACGGTGCTGCCCATGCCTTCCTTCAGCATTTTTATCAGTAGTGGTAGGAAGTTCGTCTGCATGCGAAAGTCTGGCTTGATGCCGTGGTCAGCGCACATCCGGTCCAGCGTACTGCGGATGAAGTAGCCGCTGTCGTAGACAATCATGGGCGATTCATGCAGCTCGCTTATATGAATACTATGGCGCTTACTCCATTGATGACCGTCCGCCACACACAACACCATTTCTTCCGTCACCAGTGGAATGAGCTCCAGGTCGCCATCCCCTGTATCCCCTGCAGACGTGGTGACACCCAGTTCGATTTCATCCTGGAGTATCATCTGCTCTACGCGGGTGGTGCCGGCCTGGGTGACCGAGGCCTTGAGGCCAGGGTGAAGTGTGAGAAACCGGCTCAGTAGATTGGGCAGGAAGTAGGTGGCGAGCATGGAAGGGCAGGCAATGGTGAGTTCGCCCTTGAGTAATGTGTTCATGGCGCTGACTGAATCTACCAACTCGTCAACATCTCGCAGGATGCCCCGGGCCTTATCCAGCAGGTTATGCCCCTCGGCAGTGAGCTCAACCTGACGCCCGCTGCGGTCGAACAGGCGGGTGTCCAGCGCCTCTTCCAGTTTGCGAATCGCGATACTGACGGCAGGTTGGGCCATATGCAATTCTCTAGCGGCCTGGCTGAAATTCTTCAGCTGCGCCACGCGGACAAATATTTCCAGTTTGCGAAAATCCATGGCATTAATACTAGCTATATATTTTGTATATATAAACGATAAATAACATATATTTTATTAATGAGGTGGCTTCTGCTAGTTTTGCTTCTTCGCAATGGTTAAACGGACTATTCTCATGGCACAACTCAAGCGGTGGCAAAAACTCAACTGGCAGGACCCCTTTCTGTTGGAACAGCAACTGACCGACGAGCAGCGCATGGTTCGTGATTCTGCGCGGCAATATGCCCAGGGTGATTTAATGCCCAGGGTTCAGGATGCTTTCCGTACGGAGGAGTATGACCCGGCCATATTCAAGGGGATGGGCGAACTGGGTCTGCTGGGTTCAACGATTGAAGGTTATGGCTGCCCCGGCGTTGATTACATCTCCTACGGATTGATAGCACGGGAAATCGAGCGCGTGGATTCCGGTTATCGCTCGATGATGAGTGTGCAGTCGTCACTGGTCATGTACCCCATTTATGCCTACGGCACCGAGGCCCAGCGTGAGAAGTACCTGCCCCGGCTGGCAACGGGTGAGTGGGTGGGTTGCTTTGGTCTCACCGAACCGGACCATGGCTCGGACCCCGGTGGCATGGTGACAAGGGCCAGAACCGTGGAAGGCGGTTACAGCCTGTCAGGCGCCAAAATGTGGATTTCCAACAGTCCTATTGCTGACGTTTTCGTGGTCTGGGCAAAAACGGATGATGGCAAGATTCGCGGGTTTATCCTTGAAAAGGGTATGAAGGGGCTCAGCGCGCCAAAAATTGAAGGCAAGTTGGCCCTGCGTGCATCCATTACGGGTGAGATAGTAATGGATGAGGTGTTCGTATCCGAGGATCACCTTATGCCAAATGTGGAAGGGCTCAAGGGTCCCTTTGGCTGTCTTAATAATGCGCGTTACGGTATTGCCTGGGGTGCATTGGGTGCGGCTGAAGCCTGTTGGCATGCCGCCAGGGATTACGTCATGGAGCGCAAGCAGTTTGGCCGCCCCCTGGCAGCTAACCAACTGGTGCAGTTGAAGCTGGCAGATATGCAAACTGAGATCAGCATCGCCCTGCAAAGTTGCTTTCGTGCCGGTGAGTTAATGGATGCCGGGCAGATCGCGCCGGAACTGATTTCCATGATCAAGCGCAACTCCTGCGGCAAGTCCCTGGATATTGCGCGGGTAGCGAGAGATATGCTGGGCGGTAACGGCATCTCGGACGAATATCCGGTGATGCGCCACATGGTCAATCTGGAGGTGGTGAATACCTATGAGGGTACCCATGATATCCATGCCTTGATACTCGGTCGTACCCAGACTGATATTCCTGCTTTTTGAGCCGGGGCCTTTTCTATGTCTGCGCTAGCGCATCTTAAAGTACTGGATTTATCCCGGGTGTTGGCCGGGCCCTGGGCCAGTCAGGTGCTGGCCGACCTCGGAGCCGAGGTCATCAAAGTTGAACGCCCCGGTGTGGGCGATGATACCCGCAGCTGGGGCCCGCCTTTCCTAAAGGATAACGAGGGGAACGATACCGCTGAATCCGCGTACTTCCTCTGTACAAACCGTGGCAAGCAATCGGTTTGCATCGATATGAAAAGTCCGGAAGGCCAAGAAGCCATTCGCCAGATAGCGGACCAATGCGATGTGGTTTTAGAAAATTTCAAGGTGGGAGGAGCCGCGAAGTTCGGTCTCGACTACGACACACTCGCCGCCCGCAACCCAGGCCTTGTTTACTGCTCGATAACCGGCTTTGGCCAGACCGGTCCGGACAGGAACAGGCCGGGATATGACTTTCTGGTGCAGGCAATGGGCGGCCTGATGAGCGTGACCGGCCAACCGGACGGGGAGCCGGGTGCAGGGCCGCAGAAGATAGGTGTCGCGCTGACGGATATTATGACCGGGCTCTATGCCACGATTGGCATTCTGGCCGCGTTGACTGAGCGGCAGCGATCGGGGCTAGGTCAAATGGTGGATCTGGCGCTGCTGGATGTTACCGCGGCTACACTGGCGAACCAGGCGAGCAATTACCTGGTCGGTGGTGTTGTGCCGGGGCGCCTTGGCAATGCCCATCCCAATATTGTGCCCTATCAGAGTTTTGTGGCCTCCGATGGTCATATTATCGTGGCGGTGGGTAATGATAGCCAGTTCGGTCGCTTTGTGACGGAGCTGGGTTGTCCGGAATTGGCTGGTGATAGCCGTTTTGTGACGAATCGGGCGCGGGTACAAAACCGCGAAGCACTCATTCCATTGTTACAGGCCAGAATGCTGCTGCGAAGCAAGGCGGCGTGGCTGGAAGCGCTGGAAGCCGTGCAGGTGCCTGCGGGGCCAATCAATAATGTCGCTGAAGTATTTGCGGAGCCACAGATACAGGCACGCAATATGCTTGTTAAGGTCCCGCACACAGAAAATTCCGAGCTAACGCTTGTTGGCAATCCCATTAATTTGTCGCGCACACCGGTTGAGTATTCGCGTCCGCCGCCAACACTGGGGCAGCACACCCAGAGCGTGCTTGCCGATCTGGCAGCGGGAACGCTATTTGATTGAGTGCAGGCTTACGTACTGACGCCGTACCGTGCAGGGATAGAAACCCCTGCACGGTACAGCTAATCATCTCCCGATACTGGTCATCCTTCCTTATATGAACAATAATTCCGCTCCAGTTAAAACTTGAACGGAATTGACGATGAAAAAATTCATGTGGGCGGTATTGGTTGTGGTCTTGCTGCTGGCGGTATCCTGCGGGGTACTGCAAAGCGGTAAACAGCCGGAGCCCTTCCCGGCGGGCTCTCGCAGTGAGACACAGCTGCAGCCCGGTCCGCTGGCGATACATAAACATGAAGAAACGTTCATCGATGACAGCCGTCCTACCGACGCGAATGGTGACTATGCCGGCGACCCGGCGCGACGGATGGAGGGCGTGGTCTGGCATCCGGCCAGTGATGCACAGGCACCTTACCCCCTGATTGTATACAGCCACGGTTTTACCTCAAATCGGAACGGTGGCGCCTATCTGGCTGAGCAGTTGGCCAGCCTGGGTTATGTGGTGGTCGCGGTTGATTACCCCCTCACAAATTATGATGCCCCGGGCGGTCCCAACCCCAAAGATGTGGTCAATCAGCCGGGGGATGTCAGTTTCCTGATTGACAGTCTGATTCAACAAAGCAATACACCCGGCCATCTCCTGGAGGGTATGGTGGATGGCTCCCGTGTTGGGGTTACCGGTATCTCCCTGGGTGGGATGACAACAGCACTGGTGACATTCCATCCGGAAATGCGTGACCCGCGTATCGGTGCGGCCCTGTCCATTGCCGGACCTACTGCGGTGTTCAAAAAATCCTTTTTTAGTCACACCCAGGTGCCCTTTCTCATGCTAGCCGGTGATATCGATGCCCTGGTTCCCTATGAAACCAATGCTGCACCAGTCATCAACAAAGTAGCTGGTTCGCAATTGGTGACGCTTGCCGGTGGTTCTCACACAGGCTTTGCGGGCCCCGCTGCGCCACTGCGCTGGTTGAGCAATCCGGATGCCCTGGGTTGTATGATGGTCAAGAGCAATATCGATGATTCAGCGGATGACCCCTGGTATGAACTCATAGGGTCCGAGGCGCAGGGGATTGATCACAATGCGGTCAATGAGCTGTGCTTGATGGACCCACTGCCTGAGGCCATGAACGTTTTGCGTCAGCAAATGATTACATCTGTGGTCGTCAGTAGTTTCTTCCAGAGCCTGTTTGCCCCCGATGCGCAACAGCGTGATAAAGCCGGTACTTTTTTGAGTGAATCCTTGGCAGGCGAACTATCTGAGGTAAGCTATAAGAAAGCATCGGGAGGTTAGTCGCCATGAAAAAACTTGAACACGAAGCAGAGCTGGTTTTAGAGGCATTGCGCATAGGCGCGGTCTACGCTCAAAAGCGTGGGGTGGGGAAATTTGAGGCATCGGATTCAGCCAAAAATAAAATCACCTACCTTTACCGCTTGCTGGTTCACGATAAGCTGATCCAGCCCCTGGCCAAGGGGCAGGAGAGTGAGCCGAACATGAAACACAAACTGGCTCTTTGGATTTCTCGACAATTGCCTGAAGGTCACCCCTTGCTAAAGGACTAGTTCAGGCAGTGATATTGGCTTGAGAGAGCATTCGTCCAGCACTGTTTGAGGAAATCAACACCCCGCGATTGAATATTCTTGTTTTTATCAACAACGCCATTCATGCCGCAGCCCAGTGTTTATAAGGGCTGTAGCTGGGCGTAACCCCTCACTAATCAATCTTTTGAGCTAAATCAATAAAAAAATGTGGAATTAGGCAGTGGATTCTAATTTTTCTGCGTATCTTTGCTTTCACTGACTGCAGAGACGCAGTTAAAGACCAGTAAGACCATTAGTGAAACATAGAAAACATAGACAAAACATTTATCGAGAGGAAAATACCATGGCTACATCTACTGCAAAGAAAGCACCTGCTAAGAAAGCAC
>JBALWA010000108.1:0-7645 GCA_036960305.1 Halioglobus sp.
GTCATTTCGCTGGAAATATTGGCTTTATCATTAAACATGCGACCGTCGCCGTTATAAACCGTAGCCGACCAGAAATACTTGGCTTGCGGATCAGCAAAGGTGGTCTCATAACAAGCATCTGCACTGCGGTATTTGCTAGTCTGGTAGATATTATCCTCCACCATTGCGCCGCCCCATCCGCCAGCAACTCCTACGTAATTCATATAGTCGGTCTGCCCGCTCTCCTTGTTGCCAAATGCCTTTGACTGATCATAACCGTCGCTGAAATCGGCGTTGCCTGCCTTATCGACAGCGTGGAATGACGCCATGTCCCACTCCAGCACTTCAAACGGCTTAGCACTAGCGGCTTCGATGACTAGGTCGTGACGTATATCGCCATCAAGCGCACGAACGATCACAAAAGCATGGTCTGTTTTTGCGGTGATCTTGTGTCTGCCAGGGCCGTAGATCATCGGCTGTGTCTCATGATTCTCATCAACAACCTGTATGGTCACATATCGATCAGTCTCGGGAACCGTGACGTAGACCTCTCCACTACTCATATCGATGATGGACGTTGAATATGGCGTGTCTCTATTCATGCGCACAACAAACTGCTCATCAGGGATACTGCTTGGAACCGCCATTGCGAAGAATTTATTGACCCCGCCGGTTGCGTTTAAGATAGCCCCAAAGCGCATATTGGTGAACGCTTGCGGAAAGTTATCCTCTGTCACTATTGTTGGAGCAGCAGTTGCATTCGTGGATAGCAATACTGCAAAGATTGCTGTTGATAATACTGTTCTCATAATCGGTTCCTATTTCTATTCATTTGAGTGCCACTGAGTTGGCAGTGGCAATAATAGCCCGGTGGTGCGGGCCGTCAATTTTTTAAAAATATCATACGGCGCGGGTGTCCGCTATTGGGGTCGGGAGCAGACTCTTACCGTAAAGCTAACATAATCTGGTCAGATACGGCATTGGGGGCCAAAACCGGACCTTGAAATATAGCCCCGATACTACTGGCTGACACCGTGTTGGCGTTCTTGCGCACCCAGAATTTTATCCATTCTGCCAGCTTGCTGCTCCCATCGAGTTAGCAGTTCGTTGTATCTAGCATCCTGCTGCTCGATGATTGCCTGCTGTTCTGAGTAGTCGGCATCAAAGTCTATTGAATCTTGTTTCAGCTGGCCAAGTTCTGCACTCAGTGATTTGCAAATTTCACTATCTTCGTTCACCGCATGCTCTAGTACTGCCAACTGTGTACGGAGCACTTCAATCTCAGCCGTATCCTTGCTTTGGCACCCGTACATTACCACCAGTGCCAGCATTAGTATTAGTTTCCTTGCCATGTTTAATCCCTGATCTTGTGATACTGCTGTGGGGCCATGAGCGGACTCTTCATTTTTGACTATAACAGGGCAACCTTTCCCTCGCCGCGCTTACTATCTCAAGCTAGAAGCCGATCTAGTCTGAGGCGGTAAACTCAGACTTAAGCACAATACTTTCGTCTGCGTTTAAGTCAGTAACTTTGGCCACGACTTCGTATTTTCCAACCAATTCGCCTTGTTCAAAAACTACCTTGAGGTAGTCCACACTGAGCTCCAAAGAGTGGCCAGGGGGCTTTTCCTTGTCGTACCAGACCTCCATAGGCGGTGGCTGGGAGTAAATCTTGCCATCGGGCTGAGTAACGCTATATTCAACCGCTAATCTACAATTTCCACTTGAATTCGCTTTGCAGCCACCAAATATGATGAAAGCGGAAATTGACTCATTCCTTCTGACTGTATCGGACGCATCTATATCGACGCCCTCCGAAGGTACATTCCATCTGGCAGACAACTCTTCATCGCTATTTGTTAGAATTAGCTGCGCACCAAAATGTTGCCCAGACTTCTGCGACTCCGTATCCGCTAATTGTTTGCCGTCTCCCCCATGCCACTGCTGTCCATAAGACGACGCGGCGCATAGCAAGAGAGCAAGCATAAAAATCCGAGTCATATCGCTTCTCTAAATCCGATGAATTTGTTTTTGATAGCAGTATCGCCCATATTCACGAGCTTCCGCTTCTGGGGTCGGGAGCAGACTATTCATTTCCATATATCTGTTCCCCCTTGCATGCCCATTGGGCGAATGGCTTCCTCTTCAGTGAAACACACGCATGTTTCCGGTTTTAATCCGTAGTTACTTGACGGGGCGTAAAGAAAGTCAACGTAGTCTTCGGCGATACATGCCGATTTGCATTCGCTTCGCCCTAAGCTACTTGAGACGAAAATCATGACTGTTCCGAGTACGGATAGTGGAACGAAAATCCAATTGAATATAAACCTTTCAAACGGTGCGGGTTCTCTGTCAATCCGAAAGAAGTGATACAACCAAATCATGGGGCGACGCCTGATTCACTAGTAAATGTAACAGCTTATTTATGAAAAAAATTCTCATTAACCCGCTAGCTAAAGGTCACTATTTATTCAATTTTGTGAGCGTCTGCTTTTGAGGTCGCAAGCAGACTACCTGAGCCAATCTACCATAGTTGCTTAAAGACGGCACTGGGGGCCAGCAGCAGACACTGGGGAAAGTACCGCCTTGGGCGGTGGCTAAAGACTACTTTCGCCAAAAATCGGTCTCGTAGCTCATCTGCATTTTCGGTTCACTATAGCCCACCTGCTTCGACCGCCTTCACCACTGAGCGCTCCTTTTGAGCTGAGTGCTTGTTTTTCCCCATTTTTCGCCTTAACCTCCAAAATGGAAAAACACAAGTCAATCAAGCATGGAAGAGGCCCTCCACCATGAAACAACTATTCACCACCCTACTCACGGTAATGCTACTTGCACCGTTAGCTAGCGCAAAAGACATTATCCATGATTCTGAGCACCAAATCGTCCAGGCGCAATATGCCGAGAAGTGGAAGCAAGAAGACGCCTCCGTTCAAAAGAAGCTTGATGCTCTAGAAAAGAAGCATGGCAAACGCCCTAATATTATTTACATCATGTGGGATGATATGAAGTACGGAGCGATTGGCCACGCAATGCTTAATAATGTGACCGGTTACGTATCACCCAATATCAATCAATTGGCTGCTGAAGGCATGTCCTTCACCCGAATGTACACGGAACCTTCCTGTACACCTACGCGCGTAGCTGCAATGACAGGCCGACAGCCTGTGCGTAGCGGTATGATCTTCCCGATTTTCCCTATTCACCGGATGGGACTGCCCGCTTCTGAAGTCACTATTGCCGAAGTATTTGATGACGACTACAACACTGGCTTCTTCGAGAAGTCACACTTTGGTGATATGGAAGAGTCCTACCTGCATAACCAGGGTTTTGATGAAGCCATCTTTACCATGTATAACCAGTTTGCAGGCCAAATGTTCACACCGGAGGCTGAGGCAACAGGCAAAACTATTGGCTGGACAGATGACACCGTGGATCAATACGCGCTTGACCAGAAATTCAGGCCATTAGACTGGAAATGGGCTGTAGAAGGTTTCAAGGGACAAAAAGGCAAAGAGATCTCAACGCCAGCAACTACCAAGGAATACCTTGATTTCAATAAAATGGCCTACGGGCGTGTAAAAGCATTCATCAAAAAACATGCCAATGACGACAAACCCTTCCTGCTGGACTGGTGGCCGAATTTGATTGAAATCGATAACCCGCTCGATACACCCAGAAAGACGCCACATGGAACGTTTAGTGCTGAGAATTTTGCCCGTTTTGACAAGCAGGTTGGTGAGATTGTTGCCCTGACCGAAGAACTCGGTATCGCCGACAACACAGTGATTGTTCTGATGGCTGACAACGGGCCGATGGAAGCGCTATGGCCTGATACTACGTTCCAAAATCCCGGCATCTTCCGTGGTGGTAAAAATGATTTTCTTGAGGGAGGCGTGCGCGTACCTGCATTTGCATACTGGCCCGGTGTTATTGAAAAAGGCGCAGTCGTACATGACATAGTTCACGTCGCTGATCTGTTTACCACGTTTGCTCGTTTAGGTGGAAAGATGGATGAAATTCCCAGAGACCGCGTTATTGACGGCATCGACCAAACAGCATTGTTGCTGAATGGCGATAAGCATGGTCGCCGAGATCATGTTTTTATCTATCAAGGTCCACAACTATCGGCTATCGTGAAGCAGTCAATCAAGCGACACTTTGCTGGTTCTGCTCCTGGGCTGGCTGGCAAAGGGTTCTTTGATCTAATAAAAGATCCTCGTGAGGAGCACCCGTTACAGGCCGAATTCCTCTGGGCATGGCCTTCATTCGACGATATGAAGGATAGGCATGAGGCTCAAATCAAGAAATACCCGCACACTCCGGTGGCACGCGGCAAGCCATATACCGGACTCATCCCCCTTTCAAAATAGGGTGTAGGGACTAGTAACAAACGGAATTTAAGGAACCCCGCATTTGCGGGGTTTTTATTGCCTGAGATTTGAGGTGGCTTATGACCGCAAATGGTGAAAGCGGTCGTTATGGTTCGTAGAGATTGAGCTGTTTTTGGCAGGTTCCCAGCGTCTGCTCTTGCGGTCGAAAGCGGACATTCACCATATCATAGCCCAAACGTCTCAAACTAGGCGAAAGACGAGCTCACCCCAGGTGCACGACGACTTCCCGCGAGCCGGCATGGTGCCTATGCTCCCACAAGTAGATGCCCTGCCATGTGCCCAATAACAATTCGCCTGCCTGAAATGGCACGCTAATTTGGGTCGCGGTCAAAGCGCACTTGATGTGAGCGGGCATGTCATCCGGCCCCTCCAGAGTGTGCGTATAGAGCGAGTCGTTCTCAGGCACTAATCGATTCAACCAGTGTTCCAGATCCACCCTAGCGCTGTCGTCGCAGTTTTCCTGAATCAACAGGCTGGCGGATGTGTGGCGAATAAACAGAGTACACAGACCTTCCTTCAGTCCACAGGCAGACACCACGGAGGCAATTCTGTCTGTAATCCCGTGAAGACCCTGGCCGCGCACCACTATAGATATACGTTCAATCATAGAGGGATGTTCGCATTGTGGGTTAGTTATAACAATGGCATGAGCTATAGCCTGAAAACCGGGCAAAAAAAAAAGGCCCTCCAATTGGAGAGCCGAGGTAGGGATTAGTTACGCTTCCGGAGACCTGGATGGATGTAGCGTCTGAAAAGAATAATATCGCTCTGGGGCTTCTACCAACATGGCCAGCTCCGCCAACAGCATGGCCACGTGCGACAATCGCCACCCCACACTGTCGCCATCACTTATTCGTAGGTAGGGATACTTTGAAAAACCAGCCAGACTGACAGCGCCAAAACAGACAAAACCTGGTTTCGGCGGTTTTGGCGCTATGCCACTTGGTATATTTCCGAAAAGCTTCAACACCAAACCAATCATTTTCAACTTCATATACTATTCAACCACTACCCTGCAGAAATCCCATGTACAGATACCTGCACAGCCTTATCATCTTGCTCACAATCACAATCACAACCACAACAACAGCTCAAACCCCCATCCCTCGCGTTGGCGATTCCTGCCCCACCGGAACCTACAAATCCGGCGACTACTGCAAGCCATTCAAATCTTCAGAAGAGGAAAAGATCATCACAAAGTCGGGCTCAGATTGCCCTACCGGTTTCTACTCATCAGGCTCTTACTGCAAGCGGTTCAGCAGTTCTGATAGAGAAGCCCTACCCAGGGAACATGGCAAGAAGTGCCCAACCGGCTGGCGGAAGTCTGGGGATTATTGCGTGAAGATTTAGACTGGCAAAAGGCCCATGCCAAATTCACTAAAAATTCATAGGAATCATCGAGATATTTCAAACTTACCCTGTCTATTCTGGTCAGTAATCAGCAATATCAATTGGAGGGCCCTGGTGGGGATTTCCGGCCAGGCCATATAAACATTGGTATTGGGTGTTGGCGGACCGGTTTTTGAAGGAAGTCTGCTTGATGTAGCGGCAACTACAAACCCGCCATAAAGAGAATTCCGGCCCTATCCAGGGTCATGCTGCGGCGATAGGCATGCCATGCCCCCTTTCAACTCGACACTGAAGATCATAGGTGGCTGGAGATTTTGGTCAGGGTTGATAAAGACCCGCTGTGGAGTTGTTGAAGTAGATGGCGTTTGGCCCTCAGTGCTGAAGGACTGCTATTATCGATAGAGGTCGTACACGCCATGATCGGGTTTAGGGCTCTGAACGACTCGGAGCGGTCTTTAGCTCGTCAGCATTTTCGGCCCAATCTCTCCCATGCACGGAGAGGTCACAATGTATGGTGCGATGGGTTTGGAGCTGGATTTATTCTCGGAGCATACAAGTGTTCCGCAGGTGAGTCAGACCTGCGGGTAACGGTAAGGAGGGCCTCGCTGCAGCAGGTTTATCCGCTAGTGAACGAGGTCCTTGTAGGCGTGCCATGTGGCATGCCCCAGCAGGGGGAACACCACGACCATGCCGACCAGGTAAGTCGCAAATCCGAAGGCCACCAAGGCGAAGATCAGCACTGCCCACACAATCATGGCCGGCAGATCCCTGAAGGTCACGCGCAAGCTGGTGCGCATGGCTGTCGGGGCATCCACATTATTCTCCGTAATCATCGGTATTGATACCACCGAAAGCGAGAAGATGATGCTGGCCAGAATCCCGCAGCTGACGATATAGGAGATGAGCTGGGCTGAGCTTACCTGTCGCAGGACATCACCCCCTACCGTGGCTTCCAGGCTCGGGGCGACACTGCCCACAGCGCTGTACAAAATAAGACCGGACAGCGCGAACCAGGCCAGGGACAGGGCCAGCAGCCTGATGGCAAAGCCCAGCAGGTTATGGCGGTGGCCGCGCAAAGCCCTCAGCGAAGTCGAAAAATCGGCGGTCTCACCATGTTCCTGGCGACGGGAAAGCTCACACAGACCTGCTGTCAAGATGGGGCCGACTAGTAAAAAGGCGGAGATGGTAAAGGCGAGGAAAAACGGGTGGCGCTCGTACGCAATAATCAGTGCGCCCAGGGCTGACACCAGCCAGCCGTAGGCCAGGCTTGCGCCGCGGTGGTGTAACAGGTCGTCCCAGCCTCTGCTAATCCAGATAAAGGGACGCGTCAGGGGGACGCCGTGTATTGAGAAGGGTTCTTCGGGGTGACTTGCTATAGTCATGTTGATTACTCCTCGCGGACAAAGCCCACACAGATAGACTAAGCCTAGTACGGAGGTCGGGACGAGGCAAGTCGCCAAGTATAAGAAATATAAACGGGGTGTCGTGGCAGATTTTTCCTCTGTCCCGGTCGCTGAACCTGAAAAGTTCGCGATCTGGTGGTATTGCTGTCTAAAATCTTGATCGCATGGCTGGTCTTGCTGATCCATTTCGCTCGCTCCCGAAGCGCGCCACGAAGGAATCTATGCCAACCGATTATTCAGTGGCGTCCCTGCTGATTGAACGCTGTGGTTGTGGGTTCGCTACCAACGAAAAGAGGCGAAGATCCAGGGGATGCCCGACACCCTGGTATAGCCCAGATGTCGGTTCCTGGGACTTTATAGGACTGTCGCTTACTGCCGCTTTGCGTTCAACCCTGAAGAAATCGTATGACTCTTCAAGGCACAACCCTATCATCGCCCTGAAACCCCTGTCCCTCCTGCAAATCAAATCGTGCCCCTTCTCCGATCATTCATCGCTATCAATATCAGGCAGTAATTCGGCCG
>JBALWA010000109.1:0-7544 GCA_036960305.1 Halioglobus sp.
ATGGCAACACGCCCTGGGGGGGAGCTGTTGTCGGCAACCTCATCGACAGCGAGATAGACATTGATAAAGACGGGAACTTTGAAATCATCGTGGGACCTGATGAACACCCCGGCAACTGGATCAAG
This sequence comes from Halioglobus sp., assembly GCA_036960305.1. GTDB lineage: Bacteria > Pseudomonadota > Gammaproteobacteria > Pseudomonadales > Halieaceae > JBALVT01. The sequence continues at coordinate 126 of JBALWA010000109.1, forward strand.
ACGACCCCTGGAAGCTGGCGATTGACGTTCCGCCAATTCTTCGCCGACTGGGAAAACGAAGAACCTATGGTCGCGCGTATCGACCGTCTGGGAGAGCTGGAACACGATCCAGTACTCACCCTTGAGAAAATTCAGCAGGGCCTTACCGACAGTGCGGCCTGGGTACGCGATTCCACCTGGTATTGGGCCGATACGTTGGACCGGTGGAAAGTCCAACCCAACAACTTCCTCTCCTATCGACAACTGGATGATAACGCGATTGACGCCACACCCGGTGGCGAACCCCTTATCTGTTACTGGCAGGTTCCGCAAGATGAAGTGCTGGTGGTGCGGGTCACCCCACCGCTGGCGAGTTTTTGGTCCGTGGAATTTGGCAACTACTGGTGGGAGTCCATGGATTACCGCTATCGCATGTGCAGCACCAACTGCCACCACGCAGTGCTTGAAGACAATGGCGAATTGATTCTTATAGTGGCCCACGATGACCCCGGCTTGCCTAACTGGCTGGATCCTTCAGGACATGTAGAAGGCTATATTACCCTGCGCTGGATCGGGGCTGCGGACTACCCTGTCCCTCAGTGCGAACAGATCAAGCGTGACGCGCTCTCGGCTTACCTTCCCGAGGGAGTTAAAACCATCGATCACCAGGAGCGGAAAGCGCAGCTTACGGCGCGTCGCCACGGTGTTATCAAGCGCTTCGGTTACTGAACATGACCAAATCTGTCGCTCCATTATGGACTGCCCCTCCCCGCCCTGAGTGGCTCAGTGCTCTGAACCAGGAGGGCAGTTATTTGGACCTGCCTGCCGTGGTGCCACTGGATGACGTCTCGCTGCTTGATCATGCTCGCCGATCAACCGGTCTGGATGACTTCGGTGACGAGCAGTGGAGAGAGCCCTTCGGGGTATTACTCAAGGCGCTGGAGAAGGAAGCCCAGCTAACACTAATGGGACGCCTGATGGCCCGCAGCGACATTATTCTCTGGCTCAGTACGCGCCTGCAGGTAACCGACATACTGCAGAAGCACCCGGACATTCTCGAACAAGAAATCACGGCACCAATGATCATCGCCGGGCTGCCCCGCTCTGGCACCTCAATTCTGTTCGAGCTGTTATCCCAGGATCCGGAGGTCGGCGTGCCGCTAACCTGGGAGGCGATACTACCCTGCCCGCCCCCGGAACGCGCCAGCTACGAAAGCGATCCGCGAATCGACAAAGCGCACAATCTGGTAACACAGTGGAACCGGGTAGCGCCGGATTTTGCCAGCATGCACGAAATGGGTGGGAGAATTCCTTCTGAGTGTGGTCAACTCATGGTGGGAACGTTCATCAGCGATCAGATTGCCGCATTGCATCAAACACCGAGCTACAGTATGTGGTGCGCCCAGGCGAACTACTTACCGGTGTACGAGTATCACAAAAAAATACTGCAGATTCTGCAATGGAAAAACCCACGGCAGCGGTGGCTTTTGAAAGCCCCTGAACACCAGGTGCACCTCGAGACTTTACTGCAGGTCTACCCTGACGCACGCATTGTGCAGACACACCGTGATCCACTGAAATGCATGGCTTCGACCACTAGCCTCATGGGCACCCTGTATCACATGCGGTCGGACCAGGCCTTCAACGCTGAAATGTTCGAGAACATCATCATGGGCGAAGCCACAGCAAACAGGCTGGAGCATATTATTGAACAACGCGAGAACGGTGTGGTGCCCAAGGCGAACATAGCCGACTCACGCTACCAGGACCTCATGGATGCCCCGATGAGCTGTATCGAGAATATTTACATGCACTTCAATATGTCCCTATCCAGCGCAGCGCGAAACAATATGCTGCAGTATCTTGAGAGTAAACCCAAAGGCAAGTTTGGCGCCCACCGGTATGAAGTAGGTGAGCAGCGCAACAAGGAACGTCCGCTATTTAAACGGTACCAGGAACTCTACGATGTGCCCGACGAGATGTAGTGCCCGCGATTAGCGAGGAAAGTTCACTTTAAATGAAACCTGCGCACGTACATCATAGCCGTCCGCGCCGTCAACATCGTTGCGCTCACCCCAGAGAAGCTCGCCGCCAATCAACACGCCATCGGTAGGATAATGCAGTAAATTGATCTGAGCGATCTGGCCATCCTCGAATTCGGTGCCATCCTGCCCGTCCGTGGTATCGAGCCGGGTCGTGCTCCAGCCTACCGAGCTTGACCAGCGATCATTCCAATAGTGATCATAGTAGGCCACGATACCCAACAACGGTACGGTAGTCGCTTCGTTGCCTACCAACGAGTCGTTTGCCGGTGCGAGATCAACACCGCCATCGTTGAGGTAATTACCTACACCCTCGCCGTAAACAACTTGCAGTTTAAGACGATCTCTTGGCGTGGTGTTGATCACTGTGCTGGCATTGATACCCCAACCAAACTCGTAATCCTTGTCCCCGGTATCGCGGCGCTCATAGCCCAACTTGCGCGCTATGCCGGCCAACTGCCAGTGTCCCCAGTCAGTGTTGTCGCGATAACGGAGAGACAGGTCAGGCAGATCATTCCATTTCTGGTACACATCGCCGAATGTGGACTCGCAGCTGTCACCGCGATCGTCTATGCACTGATCACGAAACTTACCCACTGTCAGTGCCGTATCAGGGTCTTCAAGGGCCACCGCAAACTCATCCTCACCCAGAGGAAAGGTGTAGCGCGCCTGTTTATTCCGGTAGAACACCATGCCCGTAGGGCCCCAATAATCGATGGTATTGGGGAACACATCAGCATCCATGAAGTTGGACCAGTACTGCCCCATCCCGAAGTTACCCAGGGTGACCCAGGCATGGCGCAATCGCGGCGTGGTCTGGCCAGCATCGCCGCCCACCCCGAACAATTCGCTTTCCAGCAGGGCTGTGACTTTGCCGGCATCGGTATCCCAGTCGCCTTTGATTCCGAAACGGGACTGGCGAACACTGTACACAAATTCGCCATCGGGCCCGTAATGACCATCGGTAGTTGGAATAGTTGAGACCCGCAGGGTATCGTTCCAATCCGGGTCCACCCGCTTGAAGTCGTAAATCGCGTCAGCCTGGACAAAGCCGTACAGCTCTATACCCAGCCCCTTGTCTTCGGAGGCGACAGGCACAACAGCGATAACTTCCTGTTCCTCCCCAACGAGAAGGACCTCCGTCTCGATGACGTTCTCCGTGCCACTTTTTATCCGACCTAACTCAGCCTGTATGGCCTGAAGGGCCTGCTGCTGCTGCTCCATCAGGGCCTGTTGCTTGGCGAGTTGCTGTTCCAGCATCTGGATGCGCTCGACGTCGGACGCGGCCACGGCCGGTAGCGCGGCGATCGCCGCCGCGACAGCCAGCGGTAGTACAATGGATCTACTACTAATCATGGACCACCTCAATTCTTGTTAGACTTAAACAGGCTGAGATTCAGCTCATCGGAGATGTACTCGATGGCAAGCAGCGAACGGACACTGTTGCCCGCCTCATTGAGGCGCGGTGAAAAGCCGACGATGGCCATTTTGCCCGGTGCAACCGCCACAATACCGCCACCTACACCCGTCTTGGCGGGCAGACCCGCGTCATAGGCCCAGATACCAACCTCATCATAAAAGCCGGCCATCATCATTATCGCCAAAATCTCATCGACATAGTCTTTACGAATGACCTGCTTGCCCGTCTTGGGATTCGTACCCCAATTGGCAAGAGTGGCGCCCATCATGGCCAGTTGCTTGGCACTGACACCGAGAGAGCCCTGCTTCGTGTAGACATCAGTGGCCTCCAGTGGCTCGGAGTACAGGCGCTCGTAGTTATATAGCAGATGGGCGATAGCCCTGTTACGGTAGTTAGTTGCCGCCTCAGATTTATAGACATCGTCCAACAGCTCTAGCCGCTCCCCGGCAAAGTCGCTGTAGCCGTCCTGGATAATCTTCCAGCGCTGCTTGGGGCTGTCGGCCTCAATCATACTGACGGCTGCAATCGCACCAGCATTCACCAAGGGATTACGCGAGCGCTTGTCATTCGCTTCAATGGCGATGATGGAGTTGAAAGGCATGCCGGTAGGCTCCACGCCTATTTTATCCCGAATGGCATCAATACCCTGCTCTTCCATCACCAGGGCAGCTGTAAACGGCTTGGCGACCGACTGGATGGAGAACTTGTGGTCCACATCACCAGCGGCGTAGGTCTTGCCATCAGCTGTGATAATGACCACACCAAACAGGCTGGAGTCGACCTCATCCAACACGGGAATATAGTTGGCGTTAGCACCCTCATTATTGTCTTTGAACTTGGCGTGTGCCTCGTTCACGATGGCCTGGTAATCGATTTTTTCTTCCGCCTGCAGCGGCATTGTGGCCAGTAAAGCAGCACCCAGAGTTAGTGCGGTAGTGTAAGTGGTATGGAAAATTCCGCTTCTTTTCATATTCGTTTCCTACTTCAAAATGTAATTGCGTGATTTCGTTCAGACGTTTTTCTATGGAGAAGTGCTAACAGGGTAAAGCTGACCGGAAAACACAGTACCCCATATGGCAATATCTTTCAGCTTCTTCGGGTTGACCTTGTAGGGGTCCTGTTCCAGTACGGCGAAATCCGCTCGCTTGCCCGCGCGAATGGATCCGATTTGATCCTCCATGCGCATTAGCCAGGCGGCGTCGATAGTGACCGCGCGCAGGGCATCATCAACGGTAACGCGCTGAGCCTCTACGTTCTGATTACCGTTTATGGTTGTGCGATTAACCGCCGCCCAGACTAGCGTCAGCGGGCTCAAAGGTGCCATGGGACAGTCCGAGTGTAGCCCAAAACGCATACCCTGTCGCTTTAGTGCACCTAACGGAACCATATTGCGTGCCCTATCCTCTCCCAGCCATTCATCGGCAAATACATCAGCAAGAATGTACTGGTAGTAGGGGTTAGCTGAAACATTCATGCCCAACGCATGCATCTGCTGAACCTGGTCCTCGGTGGCATAGGCAAAATGCTCGAGGGTAAAACGGTGGTCAACCCTTGGCTTGTGAGCCTGCAGTCGTCGCAGAATGGCGATCAAAGCCTCGGCACTGCCATCACCGTTGGTATGCGCGTGTAACTGATAGCCCGCGTCCCAGAATGTCTCGGCAAATTTGTACGTGGTTTCCAGAGGGGCCATCCACTGCCCGGCGTGGCCATCTTTGTAACCCGGATAGGCGTACTGGGACAAACCGGAGAATATCGCGCCGTCCATCATTAGCTTGAAATGACGATCGAACAGAACGCGCTCACTACTCCCCTTGCCCCACTCTTCGACCTCAGCCAGCGCTTGCTCCGGGCTCACGCCCCGAGCCAAAAAGTCAGTGATGATGGGTGTGAGAATTAGGCGCCCGGGTGCCTGCTTTTCATCCATAACCTGGTGGATGAGTTTCGCTTCACCCACTGGGTCACCAAAAACCCCGACACCCATATCCATTGCGGACGTGATGCCAGCGGCATGCATCATTTCAATGAAATTCTCCATGCCCTCTTTATAGCGGTCGTGACGCAGTAGAAAGGGCATATGAGGCAGGAGGGCAATAGCGCCATTTTCCCAAAAATGACCCTCTGCCCAATTCATTTCCGTGACGCCGGCGAAATCCTCCTCCGACGCCCCCAGGGCAGCAAACGCCGCGTCATTACCTATCAGTTCATGAAACGACCGATGCCAGACCATGGCAGGTTTGTCGCCGAACCATTCATTGAGTTTTTCACGGTTCATCGGGCCGTGCCAAAGCTGGTGGTAGCCCCAGCTGATGAAAGGCACCCCCTCCTCCCGTTGAGGACCGGCGAAATAGTCAGCGGCCTGAGCCTTAAGAGCCTCTTCATATTGCTCGGGGGTTGTCGCGGCGGGGAAACTGCCATTGGGCAGAACCCAGTCATCCGGGGCCAAGAACGGGAATTGGGTCACGACGGCAGGGAGTGATGGGTGTACATGCGGGTCGATTAAACCCGGCATAAGTATCTTGTCTTTCAGGGTTTGGTCAACGCGACCCCCACGCCGGTCTATCCAATCCTGCAGCGTATCGACACTCCCGACCCCCACTATTCGGCCGTCGGCGACGGCAACCGCTGTCGCGTCCGGTAGCCCGGGTTCCATCGTAATCACTTTACGCGCAACGTACACGGTGACCGGGCTGCCCGGCTCACCAACAGTTTCTGCAGAGTGCACATTCGATGAGATGAGCCCCAGGAGCAGAGCGCTCGCCAGACTGAGATACTTCGACAACATGTACTTTCACCTAAGAGCGTTTTTTGTTTTGATTTAGCCCTTGTAAAAGTAGCCTAACAACGCTGGTATTGGCAAGATAAATTCCCGGGGCGGGATTCAAGCTTCTTTATGCCGCGGCTGGCGCAGGCTAACGATTACGGCCCAATTGCGCCTCCAGCTTTGCCTTCATGGGCAACACCCATTGTTCTTTAAGCTGTGGTGATAACAGCCCCGCGTCTTCCAGATCATCACAGAGCTTCATTTGATGCGCCAAATCGAACATATCGAACTGTCTGCAAATTTTTGCATCACTGTTCAAAGTGATAAAAGAGAGGCCTGGCGTCTGATAATAGCTTCCATCCGGCTTTTTGCCAGGGCCCCGGTTTAACCAGTGGGTAATTAGCTTGTCGTTGCCACCGGTATAGACCGCCTCGTAAGGAAAGGTCCAATCCTCCCAGCCAACCTGCATATCGCGACCGTAATGGGTCGCCTTGATCTCATCGATGCCATTTGCGGTAACTTCCATGACTCCGGCGTATTCACAGGTATAAATGCAGTCGTTTGCGTAGAGTTCATCTACAAAAAATGTCCACTCATTCGTGCGGGAAGCCTCCTCGTGTGCAGCGATCAGTTTGTTGGCTGTTTCCCTCAGTACCGTGTCAGTCAGGTGCGCCATGTGTCGTCCTCAATCTTGTTGTCAGTGTCATAAGAGACCGTGCCGTTATGGTCTGAAAATTCCCGATACAGCTCATCGTGTATCGATGTTAGATCTGTCGGGGTAATTTTTGATACTGCGCGATCATAGGTGAGCATGCCATTGATTTCAATCTCAACGTCCGTGAGTTGCGTATAGACCGCCCCAGCGAGACCGTTGTGGATCGCTACCGTAATTTCATCGTGCATTAACGCCGAGTACGCCGCCTGGTAATCAGTTTGGTTATCAGTCGCCCCGTAACCGAATCGTTTGTCTGACCAGAGGTGATTTTCAACTGCCCATGTCTTGCCCCCGTATTCACCAAGAACCGGTGCGCGTGTACCTAGTGGATCGGTGACATGGGTGATCTTACTCATGTATATATGCATATCGTAGACATCACCGGCCCCCTGATCGTAAAAGCCGGAGGCGTTACTAACCAATCGGCTGGGGTCGTACTGCTTGACCCAGTTAGCGATGGCAGCCGCATCGAACTGTCCCCAGTATTCGTTAAAGGGAACCC
>JBALWA010000010.1:0-49637 GCA_036960305.1 Halioglobus sp.
TGAGGGCAGACATGGTCAGTGACTTACCTTTGGGTTAAGCTGCCGACATACAGCAACAGCTTTTTGGGAATATACAATGGCATTGGAAATTTTCGCTCTCGTGGTGATGTTCGTGGTCGCCGCCGTCGGCATCTGGCTGGTGGTAGTCGTTGGCAGCTTTCCCGGTAAGGTCGCCCGTGAACGGCAACACCCTCAGGCGGACGCGATAAATGCGCTAGCCTGGGTCGGACTCATTACCCTGGGGCTGGCCTGGTTTGTCGCCATAGTCTGGGCGTACGCCAAGCCCATCGGCAGCATTCAGCAGATGAATGATTTGCAACAACGGGTTGAGGCGCTGGAGAAAGCTGGCGACAAATCAGGACAGGAGCCCACCCAATGATCGCATTTATCAGCATCATCTATGGTTTGTTCTATTACCTGGTGTTTAACGTCCTCAAATTGCTCAAGAAAACGCCCGGCAACATCGCCGCGTTTGTCGGTGTTGGCGTGGTGATGATTGCCTCGATTCTTTTCATGTGGAACACCTTCTCGCCTATTTCGCAGGATGCCCGGGTATTTCGCTATATCATTCCCATCGTACCCAATGTGCGTGGTACGGTGCTCGATGTGCCGGTGCAGCCTAATGTGGTTGTGCCCAAAGGAACGGTGTTGTATCACATCGATCCAAAACCTTATGAGTATCAGGTCTTGCAAGCTGAGGCATCGGTTGCCCAGTTTGCAGCGCAGGAAACACTGTCGCTACTGCAGGTTGAAAGAGCCCAGGAGTTGTTGAAAACCCAGGCGGTGTCCAAGATGGATCTGGATCGCTGGACGGCACAACTGGAGGCTGATCGCGCAGGCAAAGCGGGCGCTGCTGGTAAACTGGCCAACGCCCTCTGGGAACTTGATGAAACGGAGGTGACAGCGCCTACCAAAGGTTATGTGGTTAATCTGCAGCTCAGGCCTGGCAGTTTTGTGGGCAGTACCGGCTTATCGGCGGCCATGTCTTTTATCAGCAAAGACACGACGCAAATCATGGCCTCATTCAGCCAGAGTGCCATTCGGCGAATCCAGCAGGGTGATCCGATGGAGATTACTTTCCCCCACAAACCTGGCGAGGTTTTTGCCGGTACGGTGGCTGATATTGTCGCGTTCAGCGCTAGCTCCCAGCTACAGGCCAGCGGTACCTTGCCCTCGGACTGGAGTAGTTCGCCCCCCGATCGGTGGGCCGTACGCGCGACGCTGGATGACGCGGCGTTGGCGGAAGACCTGCCCCAGGGGACGGCGGGAAGCATGGCGATATTTACCAACGGCGGCAAACCTGTGCACGTTATTAGTAAAGTGGTGTTGAGGATGAACGCCTGGATGGCTTACCTGACTAGTCCTTAGGGGCTACCAGTAGACCCTAAGACCTGTCAGGCTCTTTTCAAGGCCACGGCTGCAAGTGTTGCTGTGGCAAATTCATAGGCCATGGCGCCCCACGTATAAACGGCGACCGGTTCGGAGACAATGAGTGTTGTAAAAAGTCGCGTCAGCGCCAAGCCGCCGACACACAGTACAAGCAATATCAGCCCCGATTTGTGGTAATCCGGCTTAAGTGCTGCCAACAGGCAAAACAATCCAAAGCCGGTCTGTAAGCCGCCGTACATGGCACCAATTTCAACAAAAGCATCACCGTTGGTCATGCTGAGTCCGGCGTAAGCTGCCGGGATGTCCGGGGAGTAAAGGCAAGTCAGGCCATAAGAGATAAAAATAATCGCGGAAATCCACAGTATGATTTTTCCTGGCACGGTTTCGTCCTCATTGCTTGGGTCGGATGTTAAGGCCCAAGCTTAGCATAAGCAGACTCTCCAATAGGTCGATAAAGTCGATAGAGGCTTTAGGGTGTTTGCCCAGGTGGCGTGTCATACTACAGGTGGCGAATATACAGACCTTTAATGCCCTGAATCCGAGAGCACATGAATAGAAACCGGGAACAAGCTGAAGTCGTTGAGCTTTATAAAGAAGCTTCGCCGGAATTGCTTCGTTTATTGCACCGTAGACTGGGCAATCGCCAGGATGCAGAAGAAGTCGCACAGGATGCCTTCGAGAAACTGTGCTCACTGGAGCAGCGCGAGGAAATCCGGGATCTTCGCAATTATTTCTTTACGATGGCCAATCGAATGGCTTTGAATGTGCTCCGTCGCCGCAACACCGAGAAAGACTACCTGATAAAGCAGGGGCCATTGCTACTTGAGGAGTCTGATGCAAGCTTTGACCCGGCGGAAATTGCCCGTTGGGACGAAAAGCTGAGGCTGGTAAAACACGCTATTCAGTCCCTCCCTAAAAAGACCGGCTATATATTCCTGCTGCATCGGTTCGAGGGCTATACCTACCCGGAAATCGCCCAGAAACTGGGTATGTCAAAAAAATCTGTTGAATACCATATGTGCCGGGCACTCAGCACCGTGGTAAAAGCAACACAAGGAGGTTGATCATGTCCGATACAATGATCGATGAAGCCGTCGCATGGCTTATTAAACTGAGGTCCCCCGAGGTCAGTAGCGGGGATCGGCATGCTCACCAGGAGTGGTTGGCAGCGAATGACTTGCATCGGCGGGCTTATGAGACGGTTAGCAGCGAGTGGTCAGATCTTGACGACCTCGATGACTGGGCCAGAGGTGAATTGGCGCAGCTCAACCTCAATGCCAGTGTGTTGCTTCGTCGCCGGAAAAAACTGTGGGTTGCCGGGTTCGCAACGGCGGCATCATTTGCGCTTGCTTTGGTCCTGTTTCCCCTGCTTCAGAGTGCTCCCGACCGCTATCAAACCGACGAGGCGGAACGGCGAGAAATATCCCTGGCCGATGGCTCGCGACTGCACCTGAACGCTACCTCGGCGGTTGATGTTTCCTTTGACGCAGACGTCCGCCAACTCACACTGGAGCAGGGTGAAGGCGTTTTCGATGTGGAACACGATAGTAAGAGACCCTTTGTGGTGGTCGCGGGGAACAGCAAGATCATTGCTCTGGGGACGCGCTTTTCCGTCCATCATACAGACTCACAGGATATACAGGTTACGGTTCTGGATGGCCGTGTGGCGGTTGTACCCCTGGAGCAATCCATCGAGGGGGCCGTCAAACAATTTTCCAGCGAATCGTCGTCCCGGGAAGCGCTGTCCCCAATCGGCCAGCGGGAAAGCCTCATCCTCGAAGCAGACCAGCAGGCCCGTGTAAGTGCCGACGGCCAGTTTTTGTCGCTACTGGAGGTCAGTGCTGCCAGTGAGGCTGCCTGGATTGAGGGCAAACTGGTTTTTGACAATACGCCACTGCGGGAGGTGGTTGAGGAGCTCTCACGTTATGTTCCCGGTCGGATTCGTGTAGATCCCAGTGTGCCCGATCACCCCGTGACCGGCATTATTCATATTCGCAGCTCGGAAACCATGTTGGAACTGCTGTCACAGGTGGTGCCTGTCACAGCCGTGAAGCAGTCTGCCTCGCTCACCATTCTACATCCAGCGCCCGCGCGACCGAATAACGGATAATTTTTAATGGCCTTAGGGTGTTCTGTATTTCAAGTGTCTTTATTATTGATGGGGTCTATCGTCTTGAACACTGCGATGCCCTCACAATGCTATGCCGCGTCAGTGGCAGCCCACAGTGGAGATAATAATAAATTGACTACTAATAATGAGATAAGCCCCAAAACCCAGCTTAGCTTTGATATTGCGCCCCAGGATATCGCCACGGCGCTAATTCAATTTGGCGATCAGGCCGATGTCTCTGTGTTGATGCAACATCAGGCGCGCGGTCTGGATACGGCGGGCCTGAGAGGTGTTTACAGTACCCTGGATGGGCTGGATGCCCTGCTGGCCGGTACCGGGCTGGATTACAAACAGACTGAGGCTGGCATTGTTGTATTTCAGCAAGAAGCAGCGGTTCAGTCCTCCGCTGCTGGCAATGGCAAGAAGTCGTTGTTTGCTCAAGTTGCCGCGGTCTTTGCCGGCACGGTGCTCAGTGGCGCGGCAATGGCAGACGAGTCGACGGCTGATGCCGAAGTAAAAGGCGCAGCAGATAAAGACCAGAGGCGTATTGAGGAAGTCATCGTTTCCGCACTCAAAGGCTCAACCGGTACGGCCCTGTCCGACACGGCTATGGGCATTACCGCGCTGGACGGTGCCTACCTGGAAGATATCGCTGCGACCAGCATCAACGCGATTGTTGAACGCACCCCCGGTGCTTCACTCGTCAAGACGGGCGACACTGCAACAACGATCCAGATTCGGGGTGTTTCCGCCAGCCAGGGGGATGCCCTGGTGGGCTACTACCTGGATGATTTTGCCTATGTCAGTCTACAGGGTGTATCCACACCAGAAATTATTCCCTTCGACCTGAAGCGCGTGGAAGTACTGAAAGGGCCTCAGGGTACCCTGTACGGTGCGGGTTCCACCGGTGGAACGATCCGGATTTTGAGTAACAAGGCCGACACCTATGAGGGTTTTTCCGGCAAGGTTGAACTGGGTGCTCATACTATTTCAGGTGGTGGCGATGGCCACACAATCGCGGGCATGGTGAATATTCCGATAGTAGCCGACAAAGTCGCCCTCAGGGCATCGGCTTATCTGCGGGATCGGGCCGGCTGGCTGGATTACGACGAGGGCCCTGACGACTACAACGAGCTTGATGGGGATAACTATAAGGTGCAGCTTGGTTTCACGCCAAATGAACGTTTGCGAATCGATATCGGGTATCACAAGGACGAGGTGGAGTCTGTCTCGGATCACTCCGACTCCGACCTGGTTTTCGCGCTCCCTGAAGGGGAGGATCATCCCTTTACCCCGCTGGCTGTCAGTATTACCCAGGCAAACGCCGCGCAAAATTTCGAGACGGCCTTCGAGGAATTGGGCCTGGGTGCCCTTTATCCCGTATTTGAGGAAACCATACTCGAACAGCTGGACGAAATTTATACACCGAACGTCGCCTCTTTAATGCCAGCGACACCCTACAGCCTCTTTGATTCCGCTGCCGGCCCAGCGGGAACGCTTCCCTATAGTGACAGGGACTATGAACTGTATACCTCGTCCCTGAGCTATGACTTTGACTCTGTTCAGCTGTATGTAACGGCGAACAAGATAGAGGAAAACTCGCTAGCGCTCGCACAGACGTCTATTGCCCGGGACGGCGTCATTGGCAAGGAGCTGGAAACATCCAACATAGAGTTACGCCTCGCATCCATCAACGACGGGCCGCTAAACTGGACCGCAGGCCTCTTTTATCTTGATCACGAAGAGACTTTTTTCCTGTCGGGTTCGGGGATTCCAGTCCTTGACCTGGATGCGGCGGCGGGGATTGTCACGATACCCGGCATTGCGGAAGTGCCTGTGCCACTTATCACCGGGTTTACAGAGCTTGTCCTTGTCGACAACCTCATAGAATCTGAACAGAGCGCGATCTTTGGAGAGGTTTACTATGGCTTCACTGACAATGTAGAGCTGACCGTAGGCATGCGTTACTCCGAAGATGAGCGTGACGCAACAGAGCTCTCGGCTAACGCCGATATTATGGCTGAGCGTGGCTTGTCCAATCCCTGGTCGGAAACCTTTGATGCTCTGACCGGCAGGATAAACCTCAAGGTGAACTGGAGTGAGGAGCTGATGACTTATTTCAGTATTTCCAGTGCAGAGCGTTCCGGTACGCCCAATTTTGGTATTACCCGGGTGGCTGAATTTGTCAATCGTCCGGCGGGTTACACGGCCCCGGCATTTACCGACGAAGAAAAGCTGATTGCCTATGAGGTTGGCGCAAAGTGGTTTGCCACTGACTCGCTCTATGTCGATGCAGCGCTTTATTACAACGACTGGGAGGACATTATTCTGGAAATTACCGAACTTATTAGTGACCCCCAGTCAGGCATACTTTTGACGACTACCCTGAGGGATAATGCAGGGGATGCGCGCAGCTACGGGCTTGAAGCCAGTTTAAACTGGGTGCCAACGGACGCTATCACTGTGACTGCCGGTTTTAATGTGATGGAATCCGAGTATGTCGATCCGCCAGCGGACTCTGGCGTGAATGATGGAGACCAGATTCAAGCTGTGCCGGACTGGACGGGTTACGCGGGGGTTGATCTCTACAAGCCAATCTCGTGGTTTGGTGGTTCCAATGTCGTTGGCGGTTTGTTCGCAAGCTACACGGGTGAACGCTACTCCTACGGCAGCGGCGGCGTAACCGCGAAAACCGACGGCTTCGCACGCCTGGATGCCAGGGTGGGGTTGGACACTGAATCATGGAGTGTGGTTTTACATGTGAAGAACCTGACGGATTCCGACGACAGGACGTTTAACCCTACCGCCTTCACGGCGATTGAGCCTTTCGATATTTACATGCAGCCCCGAACCACCGAGCTGGTGTTGAAGTACGCCTTCTGATATGAAAGTCATTAAAGTGTTCGGGATTACGACGGCAGTCGTAATCCTGTTAGCTGTTGTGCTAACCGTAACCGGCTGGGGAGGCACCTTATTCTTTAAAGCATTTATTGCCTTCAGTAAGCCGCCTGGAGATTTTAATCCGGCCGAGGCTGTTGCCCCACCTGACTACAGCCTGACGGCCAGTTGGGCCTCATTACCTACGATGGAGGATCCTGCGGATCTTGTGCCCGATGGCGTGGCAGTTAAACCGCAGGGAGAGCATCCGGTGGATGTGTTTTTTATCCACCCCACCGGCTTCCTAACATCGGGAAGCTGGACCTCACCGATGGACAGGGATTCCGGCACCGAGGAAAACACCCGGTTCATGATGGCCAACCAGGCCAGTGCCTTTAACGGCTGCTGTAATATCTACGCCCCCAGGTACCGCGAGGCCAATATATTTGCCTATTTTGGTTCCGGTGAGGACCGCGATGCGTTGTTGGGTTTTGCCTATCAGGACGTAAAGCGGGCATTCGAGCATTATCTAGCGCACGATAACCAGGGTAGACCTTTCGTTCTTGCCGGTCATAGCCAGGGCACACATCATGCCCAGCGTCTGCTGGCGGAAGTCATTGATACCACCGATTTACACCAGCGTATGGTGGCGGCCTACGTGATTGGCTCAACCCTCATTCCTGTTTCTGCGGATTGGTTTTCTTCCATGGACCATATTGCCGCCTGTGAAAGCGCTGAGGACCTTTCTTGCGTGGTGCACTGGGATACGATGCCGGAGGGGACGCCGGCATACGAGCGTCCTGCCGATAGCCTCTGTACCAACCCCTTGTCATGGCAGGTCAACGAGACACTGGCGGAGGCCAGCCTCAATGACGGCGCGCTCCCGCCTGTCGGCACGCTTAACCAGGCCATCGGTCGCGTTGAGGATGCGCCCAGTCATCAGATATTGGATTCCCTGGCAGCACCCCGAAGTGAGTTGACCTGGGCGCAGTGCCGGGGAGGGACGCTGTACGCGGATAACGCATTGGGTAAAGGGTTTGAAATCGATGCTATGGGAACCTACCACCAGGCGGATTACGCGCTTTTCTATATGAATGTTCATCACAATGCGAAATTGCGGGCGAGTCGATATCTAGAACTTCGGGAGGCACCATGATGAATTGCAGGCGCGCTTTACTATGACGGCACTGACTTCCCGGACCAAGCTTGCCTATAGCATGGGGCAATTTTCCTGGTCAGCCAAGGATGTGTCTTTTCACTATTTCCTGTTTTTCTATTACACACAATTCCTTGGTTTATCGGCGAGTCTTGCTGGTTTCGCCGCGCTGTTGGCGCTCACTGCCGACGCAATTTCAGATCCGATTATCGGTCAGGTCTCGGACAATTGGAAAGGGGGTAAGTGGGGGCGGCGTCACCCCTTTATGGCGGCCGCGATTGTTCCGTTCCCGCTGTTTTTGATCGCCATTTTCAATCCGCCTGAAAGTCTCTCCCAGTACCAGCTATTCGCCTGGTATCTGGTGAACGCCATCGTGATTCGGACATTTCTCACCCTGTTCACAGTGCCGCATCTGGCGCTGGGCGCCGAGTTGTCCGAGGATTACGATGAGCGCCTCAGTATTGCAACGTATCGAAACCTTATGGGCTATGTGGGCGGCCTCAGTATTCAGGTTATCGCCTGGTTCATATTGATCCCCACAGCCACTGCGGCAGGTATGGTGGCCATGGGTTATCGCAATGTGGGATTTGTGGCGGCCGGTCTCGCCGTGGTGGGTATGATCGCTGCATTTTATGGTACACGTGATCGCATCCAATATCTTGCGCAGACCAGCAAGGCCCAACAGGCCAGACCCTGGTACTACGCGTTTGGTGACGTGGTGGCAATGCTGAAAAACCATTCAGCGAGGACTTACCTCGGTGCCAATCTGGTTCTGGTAACGGCAGTGGGCGTGAGCAATACCATGTTGCTGCATGTGAACAACTTCTTTTACGGGTTCAGCGCTGAGCAAACGGGCATTTTCATGCTGTGCATATTCCTGTGCCTGTTTCCCGCTGCCTGGCTCTCAAAGCATTTTGTGCGCCGTTTTGACAAGCAGCGTGGCGTTATTCTGCTGATCTGTTCCATGGCGCTCATCGGTCCAATACCGGTTATGGCACATTTGTACGGGCTGACACCGCCATCGGGTAGTGCGGGCTTGTTGGCGGTCGTTTGTTTTTTTATTGTCCTGCATCAGTCCTTCTACATCGCCAATATCAATATTGCCGGGGGCATGGTCCCGGATATAGCCGACGAACTGGCCCTGTCATCGGGGATGCGACAGGAGGGGATTATCAATTCCGGCATGATGCTGGCGCAAAAGATGACATTCGGTCTGGGCGCATTCTTCGCTGGCATCGCTATCGATTTTGCCGGCCTGGAGGGGGTCACTGAGGCTTCCCAGCTTACCCACACCATGATGGCCCGCTTGGCCTGGGTCTACGGCCCGGGGTTGATGTGCGTCACCTTCCTTGTCGCGATTATTTACAGCCGCTACAAATTATCGCGATCACGGCTAAAGGATATCCGATTGCAGCTGGAAGCGGCCTCCAGCTGACTTTGCATAATGGCACCTCGTGTGCCAATATGCTCGCCCTTGCCCATGTCGGCGATACCAGCGAATCATTAAAATGTCCCTGATAGCCAAATCCCGTGAAGTCGCCCGCGTACTGCGTGAGTTTCGTAAGATAGCGCCTGCACTGGGCTACAAAATGCCGGGGGATGATGAGAAGGTTTCACTGGGTTCTGTTTTCGAGGAATCTGTGGCCCGTTTTCCCGACAATATCATGCTGTTGTTTGAAGGCAGGCAGTGGACCTATGCCGAGTTTAACGCTGAGGTTAACCGGCTGGCTCGCCTGTTCCGGGAACGGGGCGTTGTCCGCGGCGATACTGTGGCAATGTTCATGGAAAACCGGTCGGAATTCGTCCTGACTATGCTGGCGCTATTGAAACTGGGCGCCAGTGCCAGCCTTATAAACACTAGCCTCAGCGGCTCTGCCCTGGTGCATTGTATTACTGCCACTGACGCCAGTCGCTGTGTGGTGGGTGAAGAACTGGCGGCGGTGCTGGCAGAAGTGCTGGACGATTTGGACCTGGAGCGCGGCAGCGATTATTTCTGGGTGCAGGACAAAGGTGAGTCCAGTGTGCCGGACTGGGCGGAGGATGCGCTGGCTGCGATGGCCTCCCTATCCACTGAGAACCTGCCAATTACCCGTGAGATTAAAGCCGGGGAGACGGCCTTGTATATCTTCACGTCCGGCACCACGGGCTTGCCCAAGGCGGCGATCGTATTGCACCGGAAAATACTCGCTGCGGGCCATGGTATGGGCCGCATCGGTTTCCAGATCCAGCCGGAAGACAGGCTGTACCTGTGCCTGCCCATCTACCATATGACCGGCATGGGCCCCGGGTTTTGCGGCTTCATCTCCTGCGGCGGTTCCATCTACCTGCGCCGCAGTTTCTCAGCCTCGAATTTTTGGCCTGAGATACAACAAAGCCAGTCCAACTGTTTTATTTATGTGGGTGAGTTGTGTCGCTATCTCGCTATGCAGCCGCCGCGTCCTGAAGAGAAAAACAATCCGCTGCAGAAGATGTTGGGGAACGGCTTGCGCCCGGATGTCTGGGATGAGTTCAAGAACCGCTTTGATGTGCCGCGTATCTGCGAAATTTACGGCTCCAGTGAGGGCAATACGACCTTTATCAATCTATTGAACAAGGAAAAAACCATTGGCGCTGCCATCAGCAAGGTCGCGCTGGTGCAGTACGATAACGAGAACGACGAGATTGTGCGGAACAGCGCCGGCCACTGTATTGAAGTTCCGCTGGGGGAGCCCGGCCTACTACTTGGCCAGATCACTGCCAAGACCCAGTTTGACGGCTATACCAACCCTGAAGCAACGGCCAGCAAGATTGTGCGCGACGTGAAGAAGAAGGGCGACAGCTGGTTTAACACCGGTGACCTGATACGCCAGATAGACGTGGGTTTTGCCATGGGTTTAAAGCATTTCCAGTTTGTGGACCGCACGGGTGACACCTTCCGCTGGCGGGCGGAGAACGTATCGACCAATGAAGTGGCGGAGGCGATCAACGGCCATCACCAGATCAATATGGCCAATGTCTATGGCGTGGAGGTACCGGGGACAGAGGGGCGCGCCGGCATGGTGGCCTTCGAATTACCCGAGGGTGAAGACCTGGACCTGGAAACATTTCAAGCCCAGGTCGAGCGCGAACTCCCCGCCTATGCCCAGCCGGTGTTTGTTCGTGTCCTGCGGTCGGCTGAAACAACCGTGACCTTCAAGTTGCTCAAGGGGGATCTGCGGGAGCAGGCTTTCCATTCGGACAAGGTCGGTGACGATCCTGTCTATGTACGCAAGCCGCGAAGCAAACAGTATGAAGCACTGGATGCATCATTTTATAAGAAGTTGTTAGCGGGGAAGGGTGGATACTAAACTGTTCGTTATTCCCACACGCTTGATCAGGGTTGACCATGCCTGAGACGCCTGACCTTACACGCACACCGGGCTCCCCTGGCGAGTTTCGAACCGGGGGGAGGGCGGTACGTCCTCGCGACGCCGCCACTCTGATCATTGTGCGCAGCGACGGTAATCAACCCAGAATCTTGATGGGGAAGCGCGCTGCGGGTCACAAATTCATGCCCAACAAGTTTGTATTTCCCGGTGGTAAAGTCGATGCCGGCGATGGGCGGCTGCAGCCGCCGCACGATTTACATCCGGCGGTTATGCGGCGCTTGTTGGCCGAGGGTTGCTCGCCCAGTCGCGCCAGGGCATTGGCGATGGCGGCTATTCGTGAAACCTGGGAAGAGACGGGACTGGTGTTGGGCGAACCCGATACGCCTACGCTTCAAAGCCGTTCCCCACACTGGCGTGAATTTCTGAAATTTGGCGTTAACCCGCGCCTGGACGGATTGCACTATATTGCCCGTGCCATCACACCGCCTTATCGTACGCGCCGTTTCGATGCCCGGTTTTTTATGGCCGACGCCGAACAGATACAAGGGGAAGTGCACGATACTCCCGAGGGGTCAGGCGAATTGCTGGGAATACACTGGGTATCAATGAAGGATGCTCAAGCACTGGAGCTCCCCACCATAACGCGTATGGTGTTGGCTGAGGTTGAACGCCGCCTTGTGGAGGGGCACACCCCGGAAGAGAAAGGGCCTTTTGTTTACTTTCGACACGGTAAGCCCGTGTCGGAGCAGGTCTAGTTCTGGAATAGTGGCAAAAAATTTGAACGTTTAAGGCGTGCGTCGATCAAACCTCTGCCGCGCTAAATTTTAATTACTGGAGAAATACATCATGGCTACGACAGGTCTTCAATTACGCTCGCTCGTTAAAGACGATGCAACACTCGAAATCTCTCTGGTGGACGTTGATATCCCGGAGCCCGGTCCCGATGAGGTGTTGGTGCGTATCGACGCGGCGCCCGTCAATCCCTCCGATTTGGCCTTACTGTTCGGTTTTGCCGATATGACCACGGCACGTGTTAGCGGCACGGCTGACAGGCCAGTGGTGACAGCAGATATCCCCCCGGCGCGGGTGAAAGCGGTAGCGGCACGACTGGGACAGTCACTGCCGGTGGGCAATGAGGCCGGTGGGGTGGTGATCGGTGCGGGATCCTCGGATGCGGCGCAGGCCTTGATGGGGAAAACCGTCGGTCTTATCGGGGGTGAAATGTTCGGTCAGTACCGCTGCGTCAATGTATTTATGTGCCTTGAACTGGAAGATGGTACCAGCGCAAACGAAGCGGCCTCCTGTTTTGTCAATCCGCTGACTTCATTGGCTATGGTGGAAACCTTGCGTATGGAAGGTCATACGGCGCTGGTGCACACCGCGGCCGCTTCAAACCTGGGTCAGATGCTCAACCGGATATGCCAGAACGAAGGCATCGACCTGGTGAATATCGTTCGCAAGCCAGAGCAGGAAGCCATACTGCAGAAGCTGGGTGCGAAGTACATCGTAAATTCGAGCTCCAGTGACTTCTATGCGCAGCTAACAGACGCATTGGCCGAGACCGGGGCAACCCTGGCCTTTGACGCCACCGGCGGCGGCAAGTTAGCCAGCGATATTCTGACCTGTATGGAAGCGGCAGCAGCGCGCAAGATGGGTGACTACAATCGCTATGGCTCTGATGTCTTCAAGCAGGTCTACATATACGGTGGTTTGGATCAGAGCCCCACTACACTGTCGCGTAATTTCGGGTTTTCCTGGGGTATTGGCGGCTTTCTGTTGACCCCCTTCATGCAAAAAGTAGGCTTCGAGAAGATGGGCGAACTGCGTGCCAAGGTGGCAGCGGAGATCAAAACCACCTTTGCCAGTCATTACACCGCTGAGGTATCCCTGGCGCAGGCCCTGAGTCTGGAGGCAATTGCCGTTTACGGGAAGCAGGCGACCGGCGAAAAATACCTGATCAAACCGCAACTGGGTGTTTGAGGGGGTGCTCCGTCATGGATTGACGGAGCAGATTAGGAACGCTGGCTCAGGCGCGCGGCGGAATCCCATGTACCATGGTAATAAACTCCAGGTTCGTGCCGGCACGCCGGTGCTCTGACAAGGCCTGGTAGTCGGGGTCGTTATACCAGTCGGTGGCGGCCTGCTCTGAAGGAAAGCCAAACAAAACGACCCTGCCCTTGCGGGGCGCAGCGCCTTCGAAGGTGGTGGTGTTGTCGTCGTAGGTATAAAACGTACCGTTGTGCCGCTTCAGGATAGGAAAGAACCCTTTTTCATATTCACGGTACTCGTCTTTATCGTGAACCTCGAAATTGGCAATTACATAGACTGGGACATCTGACATTCTGTGTTTTCCTCTTTATTTGCTTGGAGAGTGGGTGGTTTCAAGCATTGCTGCTGTCTGGATTGGCCAAGTAGCCCAATTCTACCACGTCAGGAAGGTGAGGCTGAAGGACAGAGAAGTGGAAAATCGGTCGTTTCCGGGTGACGGGGTTGGTGTGTTGTTGTTTTTATAAGTTATTGATTAATATGAATTTATATTGAATTTTATGCCTCTGTTGTTGGCTCTTCCCCGCCGGGTGTTATCGGCGTTGTGCTCTAGCAAATCGGGCGATTTTCGGGTTTGCGGGTGCCCCTGCCCAGATAGGTAGAAAACAGGGCCCTTGGGTACTCCCAATGTGCCTCGTTTTCCTGTACTCTAGCGCCCTATTTTTTTCCCCTAAACTTTAAATCGATTGAGAAGCACAATGTCTGACTTATCACTTTACAGAAACATAGGTATTTTCGCCCACGTTGATGCGGGCAAAACAACGACTACAGAGCGTATTCTGAAGCTGACCGGTAAAATTCATAAAACCGGTGAAGTGCACGATGGAGCAGCAACAACTGACTTCATGGAGCAGGAGCAAGAGCGCGGAATTACTATTCAGTCGGCTGCCACAACCTGTTTCTGGAAGGATCACCGTTTAAACATCATCGATACCCCAGGACACGTTGACTTCACCGTTGAAGTTTATCGCTCCTTGAAAGTCCTTGATGGTGGTGTGGGTGTTTTCTGTGGTTCTGGAGGTGTTGAGCCCCAGTCAGAAACCAACTGGCGCTATGCGAACGAATCTGAAGTAGCGCGTATTATCTTTGTTAACAAGCTAGACCGTATCGGTGCCGACTTCCTGCGTGTTGTCGATCAGGTTGAAAAAGTCCTGGGCGCAAACCCGCTGGTTATGGTGCTGCCTATCGGTCGTGAAGAAGACTTTATTGGTGTTGTTGACCTGTTAAGCCGAAAAGCCCACACATGGCCTGATCCAGGTAACCCTGAGAAATTCGACATTACCGATGTACCGGAAGATATGGTAGACGAAGTCGAAATGTGGCGTGAAAAGCTGATCGAAATGGCGGTTGAGCAGGATGACGATGCGATGGAGGCCTACCTTGACGGTAACGAGCCCTCCATGGAAGTCATCAAGCACTGTATTCGTGAAGGGACTCGTAAGTTGGACTTCTTCCCCACTTACTGTGGTTCTGCGTTTAAGGATAAAGGTGTTCAGTTAATCCTTGATGCTGTCGTTGATTACTTACCGAACCCTACAGAGGTTGACGCTCAGCCCCTGACAGATGAAGAGGGTGAGCCAACAGGTGAAGTTGCGACCGTTGCTATTGAAGAGCCTCTTCGTGCCCTGGCCTTCAAAATTATGGATGACCGCTTTGGCGCATTGACCTTCGTGCGTATTTACTCGGGTGTTTTGAATCGAGGTGATACCATTCTCAACTCCTACACCGGTAAATCCGAGCGTGTTGGCCGTATGGTTGAAATGCACGCGAACGACCGTGCTGAACTGTCTCGGGCACAGGCCGGTGATATTATTGCTATTGTGGGTATGAAGAATGTTCAAACTGGGCACACACTGTGTGACCCTAAACACCCCTGTACGCTTGAAGCGATGGTTTTTCCGGAGCCAGTGATCTCGATTGCTGTTGCGCCCAAGGATAAAGGGGGTGCTGAGAAGATGGGTATCGCTATCGGTAAAATGATTGCTGAAGACCCTTCCTTCCGTGTTGAAACGGATGAAGATTCTGGTGAGACCATCCTGAAGGGCATGGGTGAACTTCACCTGGATGTGAAGGTTGATATTCTGAGGCGTACCTACGGTGTTGACTTGGCTGTTGGTGAGCCACAGGTAGCCTATCGCGAAACCATCACGCAGGAAATTGATGATTCCTACACGCACAAGAAGCAGTCTGGTGGTTCTGGTCAGTTTGGTAAGATTGACTATCGTATCAAGCCAGGAGAGCCGGGCTCCGGCTTTGTTTTCTCCTCTTCGGTAGTGGGCGGCAACGTTCCCAAGGAATTCTTCCCCGCGGTTGAGAAAGGCTTCAAGAGCTTGATGGGTGAAGGTACCGTCGCCGGCTTCCCGGTGTTGGATGTTGAAATTGAGCTGTATGACGGTGGCTTCCACGCGGTTGACTCCTCAGCCATTGCGTTTGAGCTGGCGGCACGTGGCGCTTTCCGTCAAACAATGCCAAAAGCGGGCGCACAACTGATTGAGCCTATCATGAAGGTTGATGTATTCACGCCAGACGATCACGTGGGTGATGTGATTGGTGATTTGAACCGTCGCCGTGGCATGATCAAGGATCAGGATGCCGGTACAACCGGTGTTCGTGTTAAAGCGGACGTTCCCCTTTCGGAGATGTTTGGATATATCGGACAGCTGCGTACGATGACGTCGGGTCGTGGTCAATTCTCTATGGAATTCTCACACTACCTGCCTTGCCCGCAGAATGTTGCTGAAACTGTTATCGCTGCTACCAAAGAGCGTAAAGAGAAAGGCTAGAACTCTAGGGTTCGCTAAAAAAGCCGGCTTTGTTGCCGGTTTTTTTTATGTACAGGATGTACGGTAGATTGCGAGAGCCATGGATGGCAGTAGCGATCCAGCCGCTAGCCCATCTGCGCCAGACGCGGATCATTGGGATAAATCCACTCGTCTCCGATAACCTGCTCCACGCGAAGCTCCTCGGGGATATTGTCGATGCCGATCATGCGGTCGGCCGCCTCGTTCCAGTGATAAATACGTGCCTCCTGATAGCTCAGGGGTACGCCCTTGAATCCGTACGACTCCATCGAGGCCTGGATCTTCTCACCGAATTGCGTGTCCTCCAGTAAAACCTGGCACAGACGGGCACCATCGTCTTCAGTCCACAAATCGGGTTTCATGCCCTCTTTCCAGGGGGGTGCCAGTGTCCAGGTTTCCATGCGGCATTTATCGATGCCGTTGGGCCAAAACAGAATGGGGGGGATTGCGTACTGACTCAGGGGGGATACCCAGTTCGGAAACAGGCCGTAGGATTGGGTACAGGTTCGTCCTATCTCACCGACTGTGTCGATGCGCGCAATATCCGCTGGCACCTCCAGGGCTTCTATGGCGGATTTCCCCGCCGGGGTGGGGGCGACCATGCGCCCGTGGCCATTCGGATACAGGGTGTTTACATTGCGCCGGTCATCGAGGATAGGCGCCACGGTTTCACGATGAATGCTGCGCACGTGGTAGACCTCGGTGTTGGCTTCCATGGCAATCTTCCAATTGCAGTCCAGGTCGAAACTGTGGCGCGCTGCCAGGCGGCAGTTGTGAAACTGAAATTCTTCCCACTCGTCGGCTATAGGGCCCAACCACTCCAGCAGACTGGGCGCCTCCGGGTCGAAATTTACAAAGATGAGGTTGCCGAAGCGTTCGCATCGCACTGCTTGCAGTCCGCGATTGGACAAATCCAGGTTGTTGAAGTCCACCGGATCGCGCACCGCTTTTAATTCACCGTCATGACTGTAGCTCCAGCCGTGGTAAGCGCAATTCAGGCGCCTGGATTTTCCGCTGCGCTCGGTGACGACCGGCGCGCCGCGATGGCTACAGGTATTGTAAAAGGCCTTGATGTCGCCGCTTTGGGTATGCGTGATGACCACCGGTTGGCCGGCGCTGTCCCACAACATGAAGCAGTCCGCTTCCGGCACTTCGTCGATATGCGCCGCCAGTAACCAGGACTTGCGCCATACATGCTGGGTTTCCAATGCAAAAAAACGCGGGTCTACGTAACGACCGGCGGGGATGTCGGGTGTCACTGGCCAGGCTTCAGGCGGCGCGGTGCGGTTGGCTTCGAATTCCATCAACTGATGTAGTGTGTCGATCTGGTCCTGGCTCATGCTCATGGTGGTGTTGTTCCGCTCGCTTCCTTTGATAAGGACAATAATACACCTTAATCGCCTCCAATTATTGACCTTGTATGACTTGGGGCTACGCCAAAATGATCTTTAAAACGGCGGGAAAAATGAAGTGCATCGGGATAGCCAACGCTGTTGGCGATAGCGCCAATGGGCTCCTGGCTGTGTTCGATCAATTCCCTGGCTTTGTGCATTCGGATTTGATCCCGCCACTTGATCACGCTAATGCCAAAATGCTCGCGAAAAAGAGCGCCCAGCCGGCTGGGTGAGCTGTTAACGTGATCGGCAATTATCTCCAGGGTAATCTCCTCCCGGTAGTGATTCAGAATAAAGTCCACGGCTCCCTGAACTTTTCGATTTACCTGGAATTCTCCGCCGGTCGTATTCTCAGCGAGAAGACGGATACGGAGTAAGATATTCTCAATGATGTTAGTGCACAGCCGTTCTGACAGGGTGTCAGGCAGGTAAGTCGTGGATTCGAGCTGCTCGGTCTGTTGGGTAAGCGCTTCGAAGCTGGCTGCACTATCGATGTTGAGCGAGACTGGTTTGGTGAGCTCGCGCGCCCATCCCAGGAGCTCCAGCCAATCCAGCCTGGAGCGGAAGCTCAGCCAGTCGTAGCACCACAGCGCTGAGCTGGACTGCCGGGCAAGAACACAGTTACAGCCCGGAGGAACGATGACTATTGAGTTGGGGGCCAGGCCTATCGATTCACCCTCTACTGTTAGCGTTGCCGACCCTTCGATGGTGATGTAAATAGCCCAGAACTCAACTGAGATGGGGTGTTCTATCGAAAAATCCAGAACCCCGTTGTGCCTGACCTCTCTGCGTTGACAGACAAAATTGTGATAATCGCGGGGGTGATGGAGGTGTACGCGGAAAAAATCGGAGATAAAAGCCCGCGCCTGGTCAGGATTCCCCGGGTTATTGTCTGCGTCAAAACAGTGCTGCCACCGTTGGGAGAGCCCGGTCGCGGCGCCCATCTCCGGGAGTGCTTTGAAGAAACGGCCAGCATAGGCCTGTGTAGTGGCATCCGCCTCGTCCCGCCAGGGCGAAGTAAACAGATTCTTACTGTAAGCTGCCGATAAAGATCGCGTCTCCAGGTCAACTTCTATGCCCTGTAGGGCTGAATACAGAGTCTTCGCCATTGCCAGGCGCTGCTGTAGGTTAGTCGTATTATCCATATCCATAGGCAGATTCTATATTCCGAATCTTCCGAATACCACCCATTATTATAGGCACATGCAGCGGGTATCTGACGCCGTTATACACCGAAACTTGGAGCAAACCGATATGAGCGACCAACAAGTAAAACGGGCTGAAAAACTGATGAGCGACCCGATCGAGTTTTTTAATCGCTCGATCACGCAGATGCACATGTTTCCACGGGAGGAACTTGAAGAGCTCCAGCGTATCGCAATGGCTATCCGCTTCAAAGAACACTACAACAGCGTCGAGATGCTGCGCACCCTGGCTGACCGCCTGGGCGTAAGCGAGCTGAAGGAATTCAACGATGTGGTGCCCCTGTTTTTTGCTCACACGGCCTTCAAGTCCTATCCGGCCTCCCTGCTGGACGGGAAACGGTTTGATTTGATGACAAAGTGGCTGAATAAGCTAACCAGTTATGACCTGTCAAATGTCGATGTCAGCGGCTGTAACAGTATCGATGAGTGGATCGAGTGCCTGGATGAGCAGACCCCGCTGGAGACCATTACCTCGTCAGGGACAACCGGGACTATTTCACTTATCCCCAAGTCCAGGACAGGCGCGCTGTATAACATGGAGATCTGGAAAATGTTCCTGTTCCAGACCTTTGGCAAGGAGCCCACCGAGGAGGAGTTGAACCCCGATGTCGATGTTATCTGGCCCAATCACGCCAAGGGAAAGCTTGGTCATTTACGCCTGGCCAACCTCATCAAGACCGCGTTTACCGGCGGGGACGAGAGCCGTTTCCATGCGCTGTATAACGATGCTATCGACACAGACCTCATGTTTCTGGCCAGTAAACTGCGCGCAGCGGCTTCACGGGGAGAGCTGGATCGTCTCGAAATAGACCCCAAATTACTGGCGCGTAAGGACGAGTTCGAAGCCATGCAAGCCCGCCGGCCTGAGGAAATGTCCAAATTCTTTGAAAAGTGCACCAACGAACTGAGGGGCAAGCGCATCTTTATGACCAGCGCCTATCCCATCATGTATGACGTGGCCATTGCCGGACTCGAACGCGGTGCCAAAGGGGTTTTTGCAGCGGACTCGGCCATACTGACCGGTGGCGGAACAAAGGGTGTGGCACTACCCGACAATTTCATGGAGACGATCAACGATTTCCTGGGTGTGGACAAAATCCAGGAGGGATATGGGATGTCTGAGATCAGTGCCTTTCACTGGGCCTGCGATCACGGCCACTACCATGTACAGCCCTGGATTATTCCTTTTCTGCTGGATCCGGACACCAGCGAGCCACTGCACCGGGAAGGTGTGCAAACCGGACGAGCGGCGTTCTACGACATTCTCAACGAGAGCCATTGGGGCGGTATAATTTCCGGCGACGAAATTACCATCGATTGGGATACACCCTGCGCCTGCGGGCTTAACAGCGTTCACATTCATCACGACATCATGCGCTACAGCGAAAAACAGGGTGTGGAGGATGATCGCATCAGCTGTTCAGCCACGGAGGATGTTCAGAATGAAGCGATTAATTTTATGAAGGAATTTGAGGGGTGAGTAACTTTGATGTGCCGCTGTTTATCCGCGGCAAACTTATTCAGGACAACTGGGTAGAATTCGGCGGTCGCGGTACAGGAAGCGCGTTCAGGGCCCCTGATATTCATCAGTATATCGACGAATTGCCCCTGAAAAGCCCAATGGCCATGGCCGATCTCTACGATGTCTCATTCGAGGAAATTCTCGACGTATTGGAGCAGCTCGGCGCGGCGCTGGATTTCGAAACTAACCCCTATATCAGGGAGGCCTATGAAGCGGGGTTGGTCGCAGCGAACTACCCGCCGGAGATCCTCAAGAGCAGCTACATCCAGCTGCCCATGGTGTTTAATCGCGAGTCGATTCGCGAGATTGCTGAGCAGCGCATTGGTATTGACTACCTGGAGGGCTGGGTTAACCAGACCCTGGCAGATGGCAGGGACCTAAGGGTGCGCGCTTTTGGTGCTCGCGCACTGCATATTCCCGCGGGCAACGGTGGCCTGGTTTCGGCCATTACAATTATCCGTAATGTGATTACCCGCAGTGACGCCATTATCAAGGCACCTTCGAACGACCCGCTGACCGCCATGGCAATCGTGCGCACTTTATACGACATCGCCCCGGATCACCCGATCACCAAACACCTGTCAGTGGGATACTGGAAGGGTGGAGACACGGTACTGGAAGAGAAACTCTATCAACCTCAAAACATCGAAAAAATTGTTGCCTGGGGCGGCTTTGCGTCGGTGAAACATGTCACCCAGTACATTCAGCCCGGTGTCGAGTTGATATCACTGGACCCCAAGCGCAGTGCCACGATTATCGGCCCAGAGGCATTTGAAAGCGAAGAGACTTTGCACCACGTGGCTTCCCGCCTGGCTTGTGATATTGGCGTGGCCAATCAGGAGGCCTGCGCCAGCGCCCGGGTTGTTTACGTACTCTGTGGTACCGACGATGCTGGCTTGGCGAACATCAACCGCCTGGGTGAGTTGACGTACGAGAAGCTGATGGGGCTGCCAGCGTACATTACGTCCAAACCCAAGACTTTTAATCGAGACCTGGCAGAGCATTTGGACGCCACCCGCATGGATGATACGTTTTATCGGATTATAGGCGGTGAAGACCTGGAAGGCGCTATCATCGTCTCGCAGTTTGATGAGCCGGTTGATTACTCTTCCATGTTGTCCGGGCGTGTCGCTAACCTTGTGCCAGTCGACAGTATAGAAAAAGTTACCGCTGCGGTTACCGCGCTGACGCAAACCGTGGGTATCTACCCGGAGAGTTTAAAGGAACAGCTGCGAGATACATTACCGCTATTCGGGGCGCAGCGCATGACCTCGCTGGGGTATGCCTGCTCGCCCACGACGGCCATGCCTCAGGATGCTATTGAGCCGCTGCGACGGATGTGCAAGTGGATAGTGGAAGAGACCTGTGACCCTGACAAGGTCTATCCACTGTGGGGCGAATAGCGCCTGAAAACGGCACCGACTTCTCTCACTGACCCCACTTACTCCTCCGTTTCGGAGATCGCATCGTACGTTACCCGACCATTCATCATGGTCAAAAGGGCTTTTGCGCTGTGAATACTGTGGGGCTCCATCTCGAACAAATTATCGCTCAGCACAACCAGGTCCGCCTGCTTGCCGACCTGTAAGGATCCCACCTGTTCTTCCAGGCGCAGCTGCCAGGCGGCGTCCAGGGTATAGGCGCGAATTGCCTGTTCCAGGGTCACGCGCTCATCAGCGGGGGGCTGCACTGCGAAAGTCTTGTCCCCCGGTGGCTGACGGGTCATGGCCATCTCAATATTGAACAGGGGATTGAGAGCATCCTGGCCAATCCAGACGGCGGGGTAGTCACTGCCGAAGGTGATGCGCGCGCCAGCTTCCCTAATACTGCGCATCGGATACATCTGCTCAAACCGCTCCCGTCCCGTAAATTCCAGCGCTATATCGTCGTACAAATACCAGCTGGGGGTGGACTGGGCGACTACATTCAATTCGGCAAAGCGCGTTACATCCGCCGGATTCACGATCTGTAGGTGGCACATAGTAAACCGGGATTGACTGCCCGCAACTTCCTCGCGTACCTGTTCGACCATGTCGAGTGCCCAGCGCACAGCACCGTCTCCCAGGGCATGCATGTGTACATCCATATCGACTCTGGCGGCCTCCATCACTACCCGCGCAGTGGGCGCTTTTGGAATCTGGGGGCGCGTGGTGTTCTGCGCCTGGCCTTCCCAGGGGGCCAGCATCAGGGCTGATTTGTTTTCCACTGTCCCATCCAGGGACAGCTTGAGCACCCGGTAGTCATAGAGCTCAGAATGGTATTGTTGGTGACGTTTCTGTACGTGTTCGACAGCGGTGGGTAGCTGCTCCTGTAGGTTTACGTAGTGAGAGGCGACGACTCTGAGGGGTAATATCCCCTGCTGCCGAGAGGCTTCCAATACAGCAACGGCCACCTCTTCACTCATCAGATTACCGGCATCGAATGCGGCGGTGATACCCAGCGAGGGCAACAGCGGGAAAAGCACACTGGTCGCAGATTCGTATCGTTCCTTGTTGAAGACGCCAAGGGCATCGGCCACTGGCTGGAAGGCGCCTTTTTCCACCAGCCAGCCCGTGGGGTCACCATTTTTGTAACGTTTGTAATAGTGGGAGCCCGGCACCGGGTCGGCTGTGTTTTTATCGATGCCAAGTTCTCGCAAGACCTTGCTGTTCACCCAGGCTGAATGAAAACCCTCATCGATGATAAAAACACGTCGGTTCGGTATCAGTGCATCCAGGTCTGCTGCGGTAGGCCCCAACTCACCAAAGGCTGGTGCGAGAAAGCCAGAACCAAAAATGAGTTTCTGCTCGGGGTAACTCGCAGCGTATTTCCCGATGGCCGCAAGCGCTTCGGGTTTACTCATTTCCGGTGTCAGTTTCAGCGCCTCGGCCTGGGCAAGCCCATCTCCAATGTGCATGTGGGTTTCGATAAAACCCGGTAGCAGCAGGCGGCCATCCAGATCGGTTACCGTGGTGTTCTCACCTTCCAGGTTTGACGCATCGGCACTGTTTCCCACGTAGATAATTTCATCGCCGCGTACGGCGAGGGCCTCGGCCCAGGGTTGGGAGTCATCAAGAGTATAGATACGCCCGTTAACGAATATCCGGTCTGCGGGTTCAACAGTCCGTTTTTCCTGCGCCGGGCTACAGGCCATAAGCCCCGCCAGAATAAGTGGCAGTAGGTTTCGTATCACCGGTTAATCTCCCTGGGTAATCAGATTATTGTGTCTAGCTTCAATTCACGTCTTTGCTAAAACGTTCTGAAGCTGCGAGAAACGACGCTTGGTCCGTATGCGCAGTAATGCGTTCCAGCACATGCGCATCCAGGGCCAGGCCCCAGGTTTTTATCATTCCCGCCAGAATGAGATACATGCCGTGAATGGCAATTAAATCCATGATCTGGGCGTTGCTGCAATGCTGTTCCAGTATCGCCAATGTGTCGGCTTGAATGACGTGGCCGCGCGTGAGTTCATCGACCGCACGCAGGAGGGCGGCATCCTCAACTGACCAGTGTTCGTGGGTATCGGGTACTAGTACGCGTTGTATTTCATCGATGTTAATGCCCACGGTGAGTGCCCGGTCCACATGCGAGCCCCATTCATACCAGCTCTTCATGTGCACCCCGACTCGAAGAATCAGCAGTTCTGCTTTGCGGGGCCCCAGAGTGCCTCCGCTGACCGAATGATTTCTGAAGGTCCACCAGGCGTTTAACAAAGCCGGGTTGTTAGCCATCAACTTGTGCACATTGATTGGCTTGCCGTTCATATCATTGGCGATCGCAGAAAGTTCCTGCGGCCACTGGGCTACATCGACAGGGGTCGGTCGGTGGCTTGATTCATTCTGTGCCGATGGATTAGTCATGATAGCTTTCTTGAATGCCTCGGGTGGGTCGAGGTTACTAAGATGTAGCGCATCCTTCAAGCCGGTAGATACAGCCGTAGGCTACCGCACTCTATGGTAAACCGGCACATCGCTCTCCATATCGACAATAGGCTCGCATTCTGCCGATATCGCCCCTAGCAGGGCTGGCAGGCTCTTGAGATGTGGTCCCAGCGTCAATTTGCCAGTATTCATCAAACTGACGGAGATATCCCGCTGTGGGTCCGCCCAGCAAAAGATATTAGAGTATCCAAGATGGCCGTAGGCGTATTGCGTCCCCTTGCCGTACATACCCATGGGGGAGCCGCCCAGCATAAACCCGGCGCTGTAACGCATGGGCAGCATCAGGGTTCTATCCAGTTCGGACTTGCCCAGAGGCCGCACCGCTCTGTGCACAGTCAGTGGATCCAGGATCTGCTTGCCCTGCCAGCGACCGTGGTTCAACAGCATTTGATAAAATCGGCTGACTTCCTCCGCCGTACCGAAAAGGTTCGCCGAGGGAATGATGCTGCTGTAGAAGCGCGGGTCATTGGTCATTTCCACAGCCATGTCCGGGTGCGCACCCAGCACGCTGGTGAGCGCCTTATTGAGCAGCGCACTGTCCAGGCCGGTGATGGTATTAATGGCCACGCCTGCCTGATCACGCTTGGTCAGGCCATAACGGAAATACCGCATGCCCATTGGCTTGCGGATATATTTGTCCAGGTACTGCTGTGCGTTAAGCCCGGTAGTGACTCTGATCAATTCATTGACGATAAAACCGCCGGTGATCGCGTGGTAGGCCTGAAATTTGGCCTGGTGATCGTTTGGCTTCGCCTCGCAGATCAATTTCAGCGCAGCGTCATGGTCATAGAGCATGTCGAGTTCAACGCCCTCGGGGACAGTTGGCACACCGCCTCTATGCGCCAATAACTGGTGTATGGTGATGCTGCCCTTGCCTTTGGCGGCAAAGGCCGGAATATAGTAGCTGATAGGGTTCAGCAGGTTGATTTTTCCCTGTTCCGCCAGCAAATGTACTAACACGGCACTGACCGCCTTGGATGCCGAAAAAAGGCAAATGGGGGTATTTACCGAGGCGACCTTCCCCTCATGGGAGTGCCCCAGGCTGCGATTGAGGAGTATTTCACCCTGACGGCGTAGACACAGGGATAACAGGGGATAGACACCGCTGCGGTACAGGTTTTGGCAGGCCCCCCATATCCTGTCCAGAGAATCGGGGTCGAAGTCTATGCTCTGGGGATCAACTTCCCCCGCGCTATCGACGTCAGTCAGCGGTGACAGGTCGTCTGCTACGTCGATTGTGCGAAACAGTTGTTGGAAGTAGTCCTGACGACGTTGAGCAAACATTCCCATGTGGGACCCTATTGGCTGATTATCTAGGAGACCAATCATATAACAGGCCTGAGCCACGTGCTTGATTTAGCGCAATTGAAGCGCTATTCAAGTCGACAATTCATATCCGGGTTTTCCTGAGAAGCAGTGTGCAGGTGCCCGCGTCATGGGGCTTTGGCGACAATCGACTAGCGCGTGTCCTGTGTCGAAAACGGATCAAGTCATTGCGGTTTGCAATCTTTGACGTTATTCTTTTATCTGTTATGGAGGAGAGTAGGCAGTGCGCGCTCGCGGTGTTCATTTGATGTTGGTCTTGTTGATGCTGGTTCAGCCGGTAGCGACACTGGCGTCTGCCTGCGAAAAACTCCAGAGCATAAATGAATCCGTTGTAACACCTGCCACTGAGCATGCATCCTGCCATGATCAATCGGTGACGCCCAAGAACGAAGCCACCAATTGCCTCTCTTGTGACGCTGGTGCGGGATGCTCTTCTGGTTGCACGGTAACTGCGTCGGTAATCTCTGTTACACCTTATAGCGGTGTGGCGCCTTATCATGCTGGTCTTCCCGTAGACGGGCAATTTTCTCTCATCTCGAATCGTTCCCCAGGGCTATTCCGCCCACCCCGACAAAGCTAATTTCCTTGCGGTAAATCCCGCTGATCGAGTCCAACTTTTGGGCTTTTCCTTTTGACCCGTCTGGCAACACCCCAGACGGTAATTGAACGTGGAAATTATGAACAATCGATACATGCTTGCGCGAATAATTCGCTGCGGTCCCCGATGGGGCATATTACTTCTTTTGGGGGTGGGTGGCTTGGTTCAGGCTGAAGCAACGCCAGGGCCATCATTGAGTCTTACTGACGCGCGTTCGATTGCCGTGGAGAACAACCCTGGCCTGGCGGAGATGCAAGCGCGCTATGAGGCACTCACGCATATTGCGCCGCAGCAGGGTTCGCTGCCGGATCCCGTCGTGAGCCTGAACGCCATGAATCTGCCGTGGAATTCCTTCGATCTCAATCAGGAGAATATGACCCAGATACAACTGGGGGTCAGTCAGATGTTCCCCTTCCCCGGCAAGCTCTCACTGCGAGAGGACGTTGCACTGTTCGAGGCTGAGGCGGCGCTGTTCTCTGTAGAGGAGATGCGCCTGAATCTGGATAGGAATGTCACCGTAACCTGGTGGGAAGTATATTTCCTTGATCGATCCCTGGAGACGATCAAACGGAACCAGGCTTTACTCAGGCAGTTTGTGGAGGTCGCGGAAACCAAGTACGCCGTGGGGAAGGGCTTACAACAGGATGTGCTGCTGGCCCAGCTGGAGTTATCCAAGCTGCTGGATCAGGAGATTCGCCTGAACACCCTGCGAGCGCATCGTGCCATACGGCTGAATGTATTGATGGACCATTCACCGGAAATGCCGGTCACGCTGCCCGTAATGATGCCGCATCCTACGGAGTCGATTGCTGCAGAGCCCCTGCTGTACCAGCGAGCGACAGGCAGTCGGCCGATTCTCAGGCAAGAAGAAGCAGCGATAAGCGCTTCGGAATCCCGGTTGGCATTGGCGAAAAAAGACTACTACCCGGATTTCAAGCTGGGCGTCGCTTACGGCAATCGGCAGGACAATGTGTTGGGGCAGCACCGTGACGACTTTCTCTCCGTCATGCTTAGCATGAATATACCGCTTTACGCGGGCTCCAAGCAGTCAGAGGCCGTTGAGCAACGGACGCGAGAGTTGGCGAAAAACCGCTACTCCCTGGTCGATCAAAGAAACCTGGTCTTTGAGTCGATAGCAATAGCATCGGCAGACCATCAGCGGGCGACGGATCAGGTCAGCCTCTATGGGGAGGGTATTGTGCCTCAGGCAAGGCAAACTGTTGAATCCATGTTAGCGGGTTATCAAGTTGATCAAGTGGATTTCTTGAACCTGGTGCGCAGTCAGGTGACCTTACTGAATTACGAATTACAGTACTGGAAAGCGTTCACGGAAGTTAATCAATCATTGGCCAGACTACGCGCAGCGGTCGGTGAGGAGAATATCTATGAGTAAGGCGATAGTAATGGTAGGCGCGTTGAGTCTGTCAATGGGTCTGGGCCTTGGCTACTTTATGTCGAATCAAAATAAGGTGACGCCGGCGGCGGAAAAAGAGAAAGGGGGAATTTTGTTCTATCGCAATCCAATGAATCCGGAAATAACCTCTCCGGTTCCCATGAAAGGCTCCATGGGCATGGACTATCTTCCGGTATTTGACGAATCGGACGGCGGCAGCGAGGTCGTCGGGACGGTGAGAATTGATCCCACCGTTCAATTCAACATTGGTATGCGCACGGCTATCGCTGAGCACCGGGGAATATCGCGGACTATTCGGGCAGTGGGGCGGGTGGACTATAACGAAGAGAAAATATTCCAGCTTCACCCAAAGGTCGATGGCTGGATTAAGGAGATTTTCGTAGACAAGACCGGCCAGCCCGTCAATCAGGATGACATACTGCTGGGCATCTATTCACCCAAACTGGTTTCTACTCAACAGGAATACTTACTGGCGCTTAAGAACCAGGAGGCTTTGAAAGATAGCCAGTTTGACGACATTCGTGCTGGAGCCGAGTCTCTGGTGGCAAGTTCCAGGCAGCGCCTGAGCCTGCTGGACGTGCCCGAGCACCAAATTCAGGAATTGGAAACAACCGGAGTTCTGAAGGAGAGCCTGCATATACATGCACCGGCCTCAGGTACCGTGATGAAAATTGGTGCGCGCGAGGGGCAATACGTCACGCCAGCGACGGAGCTTTATCGCATCGTCGATTTGAGTACCGTGTGGGTTTACGCTGATGTCTATGAGTACGAATTACCCTGGGTGAATGTGGGTGATCCTGTCGAAATGACGCTTGCCAGCGTCCCCGGTGTTACCTTTCGTGGGGAGTTGTCGTACATCAACCCCTACGCCGAATCGAAAACACGCACGACCAAGATCCGAGTAGTTTTCGACAATTCCCAGGCCTTGCTCCGTCCTGAAATGTTCTCAGAGGTGACGATTCAATCACAGCAGAAACTCGATCAAATCGTTGTGCCGGCGGAGGCGGTGGTCCGATCGGGTGCCTATAACCAGATCTTCGTTATGAAGGAACCGGGTGTCATCGAGCCCCGCAAGGTTACCTTGGGTATCGAGTCCTCCGGCTTTGTTGCGGTGATTGACGGGATTTCCGCAGGCGAGCGCGTTGTGGTGTCCTCGCAGTTTATGGTGGACTCCGAATCCAAACTCCGTGAGGCGACGGCCAAAATGTTGAGCATGGGTGGGTCGCCGGTGGATTCTCCTGAAACGTCTGAAGCGAAACCCCATGCAGGAGAGCATTCAAAATGATTGAGTTCATTATCAATGCGTCCCTGAAAGATCGACTAATGGTGTTGATTGTGACGGCGATTATCGCGGTGGCGGGTTATTTTTCATATACCAATGCACCGCTGGATGCGATTCCCGATCTCTCGGATGTGCAGGTGATTGTTTTGACCAAGTACCCCGGTCAATCGCCCCAGGTGGTTGAGGATCAGGTCACCTACCCACTGACGACTGCAATGCTCGCAGTGCCCAAAACAAAAGTCGTTAGAGGCTACTCGTTTTTTGGTCTGTCTTTTGTCTATATCATTTTTGAAGACGGTACGGATATGTATTGGGCGCGCTCACGTGTCCTCGAATCTATTAACTACGTCAGCGGACGACTGCCCGATGGCGTGACGCCAACCCTTGGGCCCGACGCAACCGGCGTGGGTTGGATCTATGAATACGCTCTGGTGGATAGGACAGGCCAACACGATCTGGCCAAGCTGCGTTCGATTCAGGACTGGTATCTGCGCTACCCCCTGCAAACGGTTAAGGGAGTGTCTGAAGTGGCTTCGGTAGGTGGTTTTGTAAAGCAGTACCAAATTGAGGTCGACCCCAATGCTTTGCTACGCTACGACATACCTTTAGGAAAGGTAAAGCAGGCCCTTAAGGACTCCAACAGGGATGTAGGTGGGCGCTTGCTTGAAATGGCCGAGACGGAATACATGGTTCGAGGCCGTGGATACCTGCAGTCAATTGAGGACATCAACACCATACCTGTGGCGGTGGATTCGGCCGGAACGCCGGTGCGTATGCGGGATATCGCACATGTGCAGATAGGTCCCGAACTACGACGCGGCCTGGTGGATTTGAATGGTGAAGGTGAGGTCGCCGGTGGCGTGGTGATTATGCGTTTCGGAGAGAATGCCCTGGCGACGATACAGGGCGTTCGGGAAAAGCTGGAGGAACTGAAGGGTGGCCTGCCAGATGGCGTTGAAATCGTAGCAGTATATGATAGAGGAGACCTGATCGAACGCGCAGTGAAAAGCCTTAACACCTCACTGGTGCAGGAACTTGCGATTGTGAGCTTGGTGGTCATCCTCTTTTTGCTCCATGCCCGCTCTGCCTTTGTTGCGATCATTACTTTGCCCCTGGGTATCCTCATGGCGTTCATCGTCATGCGCTTCCAGGGCCTCAACGCTAATATCATGTCGCTTGGAGGAATCGCGATTACCATCGGCACCATGGTCGACGGCGCTATTGTGATGGTCGAAAATGGGCATAAGCACCTCGCCCGGGCTGTCGAGGAAAAGGGCTCTGCACTTACGAATGATGAGCGCTGGAACACAGTTGGAGAGGCCTGTCGGGAAGTTGGTCCAGCGTTATTCTTTTCGTTGCTGGTGATTACGGTTTCATTCCTGCCCATTTTTACGATGCAGGCTCAGGAGGGGCGTTTATTCAGTCCACTGGCATTCACCGCAACCTACGCGATGGCGGCCGCCGCGATCCTGTCGATTACCCTTGTACCCGTAATGATGGGGTATTTACTCAAAGGAAAAATTGTCTCGGAGCATGCCAATCCTATCAATCGGTGCTTGCATGCGGTCCATACACCGACGCTCGCATTCGCAATGAGAAACCGAAGCCTCACACTACTGATAGCCGTGGTGATCCTGGGCGTGACGGTATACCCCTATAGCAAGCTGGGCAGTGAATTCATGCCTCCGCTCGACGAAGGGGACATACTCTATATGCCGACAACGTTCCCAGGTATTTCAATCACGAAAGCCCGGGAGTTGTTGCAACAAACTGACCGTATATTGGCAACGTTTCCTGAAGTTCATCATGTCTTCGGCAAGGTGGGTAGAGCCGAAACAGCAACCGACGCGGCGCCACTGTCTATGTTGGAAACCACGGTTCGCCTTAAACCTAAAGAGGCGTGGCCTGATCCCGACAAAACCACAAAGGAACTGATGAATGAAATGGATAGGGCGATTCAGTTCCCGGGCCTGGCAAATGCCTGGACGATGCCGATCAAGACCCGAATCGATATGCTGTCTACAGGCATCAAAACGCCGGTAGGTATAAAGGTATCGGGACCAGATTTGACCGTGTTGCAGCAGATTTCCTCGGATATCGAGCAGGCGATGAAAACGCTGCCCGATACCCTGTCAGCGTTTGGTGATCGGGCAGTCGGAGGGTACTACATGGACTTTGACATTAATCGTGAAAGCGCGGCGCGCTACGGGCTGACTGTCGGCCAGGTTCAAGACGTCATCAGTACCGCAATTGGCGGTATGAATGTCACCTCAACAGTAGAGGGTTTGGAGCGTTACCCCGTCAGCATTCGATATCCCCGGTCGCTGCGGGAAGACATGGAATCCCTCAAGCGCGTGTTAATACCCACACCGGTTGGGGCGCAGATCCCACTCACTCTGGTCGCTGACATACAGTACAGACGGGGACCGCCAGTCATCAAGTCCGAGGATGCCAGGCCGAATGCCTGGATCTATGTGGATATATCTACCTCAGACATAGGAGGCTTCGTACAACAAGCCAAAGAGGTGGTCGCCAGGCAGGTCGTCATTCCGGCTGGATATACGCTGAGTTGGTCGGGCCAGTTTGAGTATATGGAACGTGCTGCTGCCCGATTGAGCATCGTGGCGCCGGCCACGCTGCTCATCATTTTTCTGTTGCTGTATCTCAATTTCCGCAATGTTATCGAACCTCTGGTTGTCATGATGTCCATTCCTTTTGGTCTCATCGGAGGGATTTGGCTTATCTATATCAACGATTACAACCTGTCCGTTGCAGTGGCCGTGGGGTTCATTGCGCTTGCAGGTATGGCTGCCGAGATCGGGGTATTGGTACTGACTTTCATCGACGAGGAAATTGCCCGCATGCGCCGAACACATCAGGGTGCGCTTAGCGAGAATATGTTGAAAGAAGCCGCGCTGACGGCGACCTCATTACGGGTGCGTCCGGTTGTGATGACCGCGGTGTCGACCATGGCTGGCCTGGTTCCCATCATGTTGAGCAGCGGTACAGGCTCTGATGTAACCCATCGGATAGCGGCGCCGATGTTGGGGGGTATGCTGACGGTCCTTATCCTGAATCTTCTGGTTCTGCCTGTTATTTATAGCGTTGTACTGCAATGGACTGAGAAGTCGAATAGCGATGATTTGCTTGAAGAGCGGCAGCCAGAGGTCTTAGCCGAGAATTCTATTAACGTACCTCAATAGAATGGAGGCCAGATAGCGTTTAACTACTGATGTTGTCTGCTTCCTTTACTTGCATGAAGTCTTCAAGAAACCATGCAGAAAACGCGTGGCGACCATCGACGTTTGATTTCCCGTAGATAGTTGATGCCTGTTGCCGCACCGTTTTTTCCCGGGTAGACCTGACGGCGGCAATTTCCTTGAAACTCAGCCCTTTCAGCAGTAGCAAGGCAACGCCTTGCTCGCCCTCTGTCAGTTTCCATTGGTCAAATTGCTGGTGGATTACGCCGCTGTATTCCCTGCGTGCTCTCTTCATTTCCTGGGTGATATTGGCTAACTCGCGGTCCGATTTGTCCAGGGTAACAGCCAGGGCGTTGAGTTCCCGTGTACGGTTTCGCATATGCATCAGCAGATAGATTACGGCGATGGCAGACGCCAGTACGATGAGGCTCTCCTGGACGATATGCCAGATGGGCACCCCTAGGCCAACGTCTGTAATCACATCCACGAAGTTGAGGGTCATAATGACAGCGAGAACAGCTGCGATAATTCTATCTTTCATTTAGTTACTTTAAATCAATGGCTTAGGGAGTATGGGGCAAGTGTACCATAAGCCTGAAACGCACACTTGCCCGATGTCAAAAGGCGTTGAATTACTGGTAATATGGCTTCCTTCAGCAGTTTCTACAAGGGTTTCAACTGTCTTATGGCACTACACAGACACAGGTTCAGGTGGGCGGCCCTATGCATTGCGCTGGCTCCCATGACGGCGAGCTGGGCGCAGTCCATTTCAGCGCTGACACTCCCGGAGATTCTGGATGTTGCAATGGCCCGGGCCAGCAATGCCAATTACGGACAGTTGGAGCAGAGCTATCAATCGTCATCCTGGCTCGCGGCATCCCCTAGCGTCAGCCTCAATTATCTTGGTAGTGATGAAAGGTACGGGACCGACGAGACCGAACTGAGCCTCAATCTTCCTATTAAGTCGGGTAGGCGGCGTAAGGCGGACAAGCAGTTGGGGCAATTGGCCCGCGATTACGAGACCGTGAGTGCTCAGGCTCGCAGATTGTTTGTCTCAGGGCTGATCCGTGAGTCTTTGTGGTCCTATCGCTTGGCTCTGGTGCAACTTGAGGCCGCGGGTCGAAAGCACCAGCTTCTGACCAAGCTTGAGGGGCAATACCAGACATTGGTGGAGGCGAATGCCGCGTCGGAGTATTCCCTGCTGATTATACAGAAGGAGCGCGTCGAGACGGCAATAGATCAAAGCGACAGCCAGCGCGAACTGGACCGGTGGCTGGGGCAATACCGACTGATCACGGGGATAGGCAATATGCCCGACGATATCGAGGAGTCATCAGGCCCAGACACGCAGTTTCTGCTGGCATCTCATCCGGAAATCCGAGCACTTGAATTGGGCTGGCAACAGAAAAAATTGCGACTGTTGGCCAACAGCAACCAGGCGGCGCCTTGGAATGTCTACTTCACTGCCAAAAATGTTGAAGAGATCGGGTTTGAAGAGAACCAGTACGGCATTGGGGTGGAGGTGCCGATGTCGTTTTTGGAAATTGCAAACGAAACTCGAAACAATGAATGGCTGCAGGAAAGTCGTGACTTCGAGCGCGCACTGGATCAAATGCGTGCAGAGTTACAGCGGCGCTGGGAACAGATATCCAGCGAGACGGCCGTTTTGCAACAGAAGCAGAGTTTGTTGGCCGACTTCGGCGAACTAAGCGCTCGCATCATGCAGCGAGCCAGCGAACTGATGACGGCCAACGAACTTGAGCAGGAGATCATTCTGCGCCATCAACTCGAGGCGATTGACG
This sequence comes from Halioglobus sp., assembly GCA_036960305.1. GTDB lineage: Bacteria > Pseudomonadota > Gammaproteobacteria > Pseudomonadales > Halieaceae > JBALVT01. The sequence continues at coordinate 33,390 of JBALWA010000010.1, forward strand.
CCGAGATGGCTGTTGAAACCAATCTAACTTTATTACAGCAAAATCACGCCATGCGTTTGCAGGCGATGGGGCGCCCACTATGATCTACCGTTTCAATTTCTCAGGATTTATTCTCGCTTTCATGCTGGCATCCCTAGTCTCGGCTACCGAGGTGAGTACAGATGAACAGGGCCAGTTAAGTGTGAAATCATCGGAGCTGGGTGAACTCGCTTTGCGTTATGTAGAGCCAATTGCGGTTGATAGCTATCCCGGCCAGCGTACAAGCGCCCAGGTGACCTTCAAGCACGGTGCGGCATTTACGTTGGTGGCACCCAGGCGGGTTCAGCAGGTTTCCTATCTGGTTGAAGTGGGGACCCAGGTTGAGAAGGGCCAGCCCATTGCGGAACTACGTGGCCCGGAGATGCACCATTTCTTGACAGAAATGGAAGCGGCAGGGGAAATGTTGGCCAATGTAGAGAAGAGATTCAAGAGCAATAAGATGCTCTATGAAAAGAGGGCAATCAAGGAAAGTCAGTGGATCGAAATCAGTGAAAAATACTATGCTGCGATGTTGGAATACGAGCACATGCGCCACTTCAATGACCTGGTCATCTCCGTTGATCCACTAACAGACCTGATTGTTATAGGTGCACCCATAGGCGGTATTATCGACTATGCCCCGGATGACAGTGATATTAAGCCCGGCGATGATATTGCCATCTTGATTCCCATTGAGGTCATTCGGCTGAAGGCTTCTGTGTCTGGTGCGCTTCGAAAGGATCTGTTTGCCCTTGAAAGTAGTGAATGCTCAGTTGATATCGCCAGCGTGGGTGCAGTGGCCAGAGGGTTTTTGGTTACGGCATGGTCAGAGGCGATCGAAGAAAACTGTGACCTCGTTTTAGGCCAGACATTGCTTGTGACCCCGCTATACCGAACCCGTGCATACCAGGTGCCGGTAAGTTCGGTATTTCAGTGGCAGCAGTCGTCCTCGATATTTATAGAGAAAGATGGGCAGTTGCAAGTCGTCGCTGTGGAATTACTGGCATCCAGAGGTGGCGACTACATAGTGCGCGCTGAAGTGCCGCTGGAGGGGGGCAGGGTGTTGGTCACCTCGGTCAGTGCGGTGCAAGGCGTGCTAATGGGGTTGGGGGGCGAATAGATGCTGGAATCCCTGATCCGCTTTTCTCTCACGCAACGATTGTTTGTCGGCGTATTGGCGCTGACGCTGATGGGTCTGGGTATGCGTGCCTGGATCAACATTCCGGTCGATGCCTTTCCCGATATCTCACCTACGCAGGTAAAGCTGATACTGAAATTGCCGGGAATGACCGCTGAAGAAATCGAGCAGCAGGTTACCCGGCCTATCGAAACGGAATTGCTGGGTATACCTAAACAGGCGATGTTGCGTTCTACCACCAAGTACGCGATCACCGATATCACGCTCGATTTCGAGGAAGGGACCGATATCTATTGGGCTCGCCAGCAAGTGAATGAACGTTTACTGGGTGTGTGGGAAAGCCTGCCGGATTCAGTCAGCGGTGGTATCGCGCCGATGAGTACGCCCCTGAGTGAAATGTTCATGTTTACCCTGGAGCACCCAACCCTCTCTTTGATGGAAAAGCGGCAGATTCTGGATTGGGAAATACGACCATTACTGCGCGCAGTGCCTGGTGTCGCAGACGTGAATGTACTGGGCGGCTATGCGAAAACATACCAGGTATCAATTAATGCCTCGATGATGGCGAGTCTGGGTATCACGATGGCTGAGCTTGAGGCGGCCATTCGCAACAACAATGTGAACGTGGGGGCTGGCAGACTCATTGAAGGCAACGACACCCTCATTGTCAGAGCTGAGGGTCGAATTGCTAGTCTGGAAGAGTTGTCGGCGCTTGTGGTGAAGGTGGATGGGGGCCAGATATACCGTCTGGGGGATGTTGCCGATGTGGCCGTTGGGTCTTTGTCGCGCTATGGAGCGGTTACCCGGGATGGCGTCGAGGCGGCCGAGGCCCTGGTGATTGCCCTAAAAAACAGTAACACGGCAGAAGTGGTTGCGGCTGTTAAGCAAAGATTGGCTGAAATAGAGCCAAGTTTACCTGCGGGTGCGAGCATTAATGTGTTTTACGACAGGGCTACCCTGATCGACAGGGCGATTAACACAATTTCAAATGCTCTGGTTCAAGCGGTGATTATCGTCGTTATTCTGCTGGCCATCTTTTTGGGCAATGTGCGAGCGGCGATAGCGGTGTCACTTTCTTTGCCGCTTGCGGCTCTGGCGACATTCTTTCTTATGTCGCTTTTTGGGCTCTCTGCCAACTTGATGAGCCTGGGCGGCCTAGTCATAGCCATTGGGATGATCGTGGATTCGTCCGTAGTTGTGGTTGAAAATATCATGAATCGGCTGTCGGGGCGCGGGGGTTTGCCGCGTATGCATCTGGTCTATCGCGCTTGCAAGGACGTGGCTGTACCGGTTTTTTCCGGGACTGTGATTGTCATCATCGTTTTCTCACCACTGCTGACTCTCACTGGTCTTGAGGGAAAACTGTTCGCCCCGGTAGCCTTAACCATCGTATTTGCGATGTTATCAGCGCTGATATTATCACTGACCGTGGTACCCATTATCGCCTCTGTACTGATAGATGAGAAGTCGGCTGGGGTACCTCGCCTGGTCGCTTTTTTGCAATCGCATTATGAAAGAACGCTGACAAACGTCCTCAGGCGGCCGCGCGCTATGCTGGCGACCTTACTTTTCTTACTGTTGTTAAGCGTGGCCGCTTTCGTGTTTATTGGAAAAACGTTTATGCCGGTATTGGATGAAGGCGACATCATTGTCCAGCTGGAAAAATCACCCAGCATATCGCTGGCCGCTTCCATTCGCCTGGATCAGCAGATAGAAAAGGCCTTGCTCGCGCAAATACCAGAGATAAAACAAATCGTCGCCCGAACAGGATCTGATGAAATCGGCCTTGACCCCATGAGCCTAAACGAAACTGACGTGTTTATGGAGCTTAACCCTGTGGATACCTGGCGGTTCGATAGCAAGGAAGAGTTGGAGGGTGAAATTCGCAAGGTGCTGCTGAAGTACCCGGGGATCAGTTTCGGCTTTACCCAGCCGATTCAAATGCGCGTGTCAGAGATGCTGACCGGTAGCAGTGGTGATATTTCCATAAAAGTCTTTGGGAACGAGCTGGAGGTGCTTGCTTCGCTTGTGGATGATATAAGCGAGATTACCCGAGATATTACTGGCGCAGTCGATGTGCAAGCGGCGGTGATGGCGGGCGGAAAATTTCTCAACCTGGAACTACACAGAGAGATTGCCGGGCGCTATGGTATGTCTGTGGATGACTTCTCCCGGTATGTTAAGTCACAGTTGGAAGGTTTGGTGATTTCCGAATTGATCGAGGGCAAGAAGCGAACCCCCATCGTGATAGCCAACACGCCGGGTAGTGATCAGGATCTTACTACTCAGGCAGATTTACAGCGCCATCTGGTCATTCTCCCCGATGGTACGCTTGCCCCATTGGCCTCAATCGCCCATATATCTTTTAAGGAAGGGCCCCTGGTGATTGAACGAGAGAAGGGCAATCGGTTCGCGGTGGTGACAAGCAATGTGAGCGGCCGCGATATTGTCGGGTTTGTAGAGGAGCTGAGCAGTCGGATTTCTGAGAGCATCAATCTACCGACAGGGTATAACATTGTCTTCGGTGGCGAGTTTGAGAACCAGAGGCGGGCAACGAATAACCTGCTCATGGTCATCCCGGTGGCTTTGCTGTTGATCATTATTATTCTTTTTTCTACATTCCAGTCTATGGCCAAAGCGGGTTTGATTTTGCTGAACGTCCCCTTTGCAATCATGGGTGGCATTATCGCCTTGTTTGTTAGCGGCGAATATTTGTCCGTCCCGGCCTCAGTCGGATTAATCGCCCTGCTGGGGGTGGCAGTGCTCAACGGTGTGGTTATGGTCAGCTATTTTGAGCAAATCCGCTTGCAGGTGTCCGACTTGAATAGACGTGTTATCGATGGGTCTGTTCGCCGCTTACGCCCGGTTCTTATGACAGCGACAACTGCGATGTTTGGTTTGCTACCGCTTGTCTATGCCAGTGGACCGGGCGCTGAGATTCAAAAGCCGCTGGCCATTGTAGTGATTGGTGGTTTGCTCAGTTCAACGGTTACTACCCTATATTTGCTTCCCTGGTTATATCAATGGATGGAGAGTCGTTTCAATGCAGGATAACTATGCGCTGGTCGTGATCGTGCCGTTAGAGATCAAAGATGAGTTGATTGACACACTGATGGGCCTGACTGAGATATCCGGTTTCAGCATGACGGAGATTGCGGGGTATAGTCGTGAACATGCACAGTACAGTCAACGTGAGCAGGTGGAAGGCTATAGAACCTTGTGCCGGTTTGAAATATTGCATACCTTGGAGCACAGAGCTCAACTGCTGGAGGCACTGGAGCCCTCTTGTTGCGTAGCGCGTGCGCGCTACTGGATTACAGAGGTTGTCGAACACGGACATTTTGGCAACTGATTGCGCAATCCAGAATGACCTGGTGATATAACTAGCGTGAGCCCGGTATCGCTGGTGGGAATCAGACGCTACTTATCGTCCAGTTTTGCATCAATTTTTTTGAGTAGCAGTGCAATCTCTGCCTGCCTTCCCTCGTCCGCGACAGGCCTATCGGCGCGAGGTGTGGCATTACTCGCCTGCACAAGATGTGTACGGGCCTTTTCCAGCTCGCCTTGTTCGAAGAGGAACTCGCCATAGAAATAGTTCGAATCAATGCCGGTCTCGTTTATCGCCAGGCCTCGCTCTAGGTAGTCCCTCGCTTTATCTTTACTCCCGAAACCCACCGGCCAACCGGGTACTTTGAAGTAGAGCGTGCCTAGGCTGGTATAGGCGGACCCGGACAATGCCTGGTCATCTATGTCGATGGCAGATTCAAGGTCGCTGCGCGCTCCTTTTGCATATTTCATCGCCGAAAAGGGGCTTGCCATTCCGGCATAGGTAGAACGCACGATACCGCACCAGATTAGCGCCTCGGCATTGCGGGTCTGTTCAGGAAATAGACTATCGCAGCGTTCAACCAGAACCTTCATGGCGTCGCCGCGCTCATCCTCCGGCGTTTGGTAACTGACCTTGGCCCATTGTGTCTGGATGGTCGTGATTTCAGGCGACAATTGTGCCTGAGACAGGCTGCTGAGGAGCGTGATGGCAAAGCCACAAGCGGCTGGTAAAAGATATTTTGAGGAGTTCATAGCGATTGTCCCTGTGTACGTCCGCGTATTGTAGACGACTCATCTTAAGAGATTCTTATGCCAACATTTATCTTCACATCGTCGGGGTCTTCCTCGCATCACTTTTGGCGCTCTATTCCCAATAATATCGACGAAATTTTCACTAATACACTCGGTGTTAAGTAAGCCTTAAGCGACAGAGTGCAATATGTCTCAGATGGTAGCCATAGCTATGCCGCTGGCTGGCATTCGCAGCTATTTTCCAAGGGGTTGACGGCACAATGAAGTTTATTATTAACGTTGTTCTTCTATTGGCATGCTCCGGTGTAGCAATTGCCAGTGATTCCTACGAGCCGCCGCGTATAGCAAACGGTAAGCCTGATTTTAATGGGGTCTGGCAGGTACTGAACACTGCAAATTACAACCTGGAGGCGCATGGGGCTCAAGCCGCTATGGCATTTCGTGAGGGACCGGTAGTGCCAGTGCCGGCGAAAGAAGTCGTGGCCTTCGGGGCCGTGGGTGCGGTACCTGCCGGCCAGGGAGTGGTGCAGGGAGGGTTAATTCCATACCAAAAAAAGGCACTTGCTCAAAGGGATAAGAACCGTGCCAGCTGGTTGCAATCAGATCCCGAAGTGAAATGCTATTTGCCCGGTGTCCCCCGGGCCAACTATATGGACTTTGGTTTCCAGATTTTTCATAACAGTGACGCGCTGTTGTTTTCGTATGAGTACGCCGGGGCGGTTCGCAACATACATCTGTACGACCCTGGCCCTGCGCCTATAGATAGCTGGATGGGTCAGTCGTGGCTGCGCTGGGAAGATGACACTCTGGTGATAGAGACTACGGGTTCCAATGGTCAGACCTGGTTAGACCGGGCCGGCAATTACCACAGTGATAAACTGAAAGTTACAGAACGGTTCACCCGAACCAGCGACCATACAATGTACTACGAGGCCACGCTCGAAGACCCTACCGTGTATACCCGTCCGTGGACGATAAGTATGCCGATTTACAAAAGAGTGTCACCAGATGACCGCTTGATGCAGTTCAATTGTGTGGAGTTCGTCGAAGAACTCATGTACGGGCATCTGCGTAAGAAACCGCTGGATTGACAGGCTTGTCCCGTTATCAGCGACAGCTATACGCGTAGCCGGTTGGAGGATAAAGGTGGCCTGGCGGCGAGAACCAGGTATTCGTGCCCAAGAAGGAGTTTTTGATATGCACAAAAAACTAGTTGCTGTGCTGTTGGCTATCACTGCGGTGTCGCTGTCATATAAAGTCGGGGCACACCACGCATTTTCGGCCGAGTTTGACGCCAAATCACCGGTAAGCCTGCGCGGCAAGGTTACCAAGGTGGAGTGGATTAATCCCCATGCATGGATTCACCTGGCGGTGGAGCAGGAAGATGGCGCTACTATTGATTGGATGGTCGAGGGCGGTACGCCCAATACCCTGTTGCGAGCCGGAGTTAACAAAAATACCTTGCCCATTGGCAGTGACATAGTGGTGCGTGGCTACCAGAGTAAAGACCGTAGCTGCAAACCAGCCTGTAAGGCGAACGGGCGCGACATGGCCTTTAGCGACGGGCAAAAGATATTTATGGGTTCTTCAGGAACCGGTGCGCCAAAAGACGGCCTGGATCCACGTGACCGGTAGATTGCGGCGGCTGACGCATGTATTCGGGCCGGCATCGCAGTGCCTGGTGAAAGCGCTATTACTATCGCTACTGCTGCTACCCTCATTGGTGATGGCCCAGGCTTGGTCCGTCGCACGATTGCCCTGGGGCGATCCGGATTTACAAGGGGTTTGGACTACTGCAACGCTTACGTCGCTGGAGCGTTTGGGGGGTATTGACGATCTGGTAATCAGCGAGGCGCATGTGCGTGAACTGGAGCGACAGGACGCCGGGTTCTCGGCTGAAATTGATAACGTGCCCGAGGGGGACCTGCCCGTAGGAAAGGTTGTAGGTGGATACAATAGCGCCTGGCTGGATCCCGGTACCCGTATATTACGGGTGAAGGGTGAGCCAAGAACCTCGATTGTCGTTGATCCCGATAATGGTAAAGTGCCGTACACTATCGCTGGGAGAGCTAAATTTCTGTGGGGCATATTGAAGTCTCAAAAACGAAATAACCCGGAAGAACAGCTATTGGGTGACCGCTGTCTCGTGGGTTTTGGGTCAACGGGTGGGCCGCCCATGTTGCCCGTTTTATACAATAACAATTACCAGTTTGTGCAAACCCCGGGACAGGTCGTCATTTTGGTGGAAATGAATCATGCAGTGCGAACGATACGGATAGAGGGCGAGCCGCTGCCAAAACAAATACGGCCGTGGTTGGGGGATTCTATTGGTCATTGGGAAGATGACACCTTGGTGGTTGAGACCACACAATTTCATCCGCAACAAAGTGTTCGCGGGGCAATCAAGCACCAGTTGTACGTTGGCTCGAACAGTAAAGTAACAGAGCGCTTTACACGAATTGGTGAGAAAGAAATATATTATGAATTCACCTTAGAAGACGACGATATCTATCGTCAGCCATGGCGCGGTGAGCTAACGTTTCGACCCAGTAACGGTCAAATATACGAGTACGCTTGCCATGAAGGTAACTATGGCATGGTCAATATGTTGGCTGGTGAACGGGAGCAGGGCGTAGACGGTATTCGTTGGCTTTTCGGGTTGATTACAAATCCGCCTGAAGAGATTACTCATGAGCAGCTAAGCCCATCCAGATTTAACCGTAAGCCATAGCGAGCATTTCACGTACATCCTGTATTTGCATTAACCAGTATATAAGGGCAAAACCGAGGATGCTGGATGAGGCTAGCAGCGCCGCTAATTGTTGGTCTTGCTTATTGTTGTCCATGATACTAACCCGAATATCCGATCCAGCGGCCGGCAGCTGCCACCGTAAACCAAACCGTCAGTGACGCTACCGCGACAGTACGGACTACCCAGGGGTTCAAACTTTCGATATCACCCGTCAGCAAGGGACGCTTGATGTAAAGGGTAAATAGGATCCCAGCTGTCAACGCCAGCATTTTTACCCAATACACGGGTAAGTCATAGATTTTTGTTGCCACAGCGCAGGCCATAAAAATGCCGCTGGCAATTGCAATTAAAAGACCGGCAATAAACAAGCGATGAGTTCCACTCACTATTACCTGGGCGGGTACATCGCGAAATAGCAGGCCCAACAGTCGACCATCGCTTACTATTACTGCTCCACCCAATAGAGCCATGGCCAGCAGATGTATGGCCTCTATTACAGCAAAGACTGCACCCCAGGTCTTACCGATCGATCCAAAACGGGTCGTTTCCATCCACTCAAACAGGGGTAGCAGGGCGTACCAGGCATCGATGCGAAGGTTGGAAAAGGCAAACCCCATCGCCAGGGCTAACAAAACAACAGTGGCTATAGAACGCGGATAGGAAGCCGGGGGCGAAAGTCGCATTATTTGAGCCTCCTAAAATTGGGTCTGGCCGTCGATACAGCCGGCGACGATATTGATAATACCGTTTTGTCCTCGTGAGCAGTCGTACCAATCGTAGGCGATTAGCCGACCGCATATTACAATCGAGGTCCAGAACAGTATTGAAAGTGAAGCGCCATAGCGAATATTTGGTGGCGCGGTTGAAACGCTATCCCAGCTGTCAACAGACAGCGTCATGCGTCGATGAAATACCATTGCGTTGACGGCGGCAGCTATTAACAGCAATAACTTGATGCGTAGCCATACACTCTGGGCGCTGCGGACCGGAATTGCGTAAAACAGCATTAGACCGGTCATCACGGTTAGCCCAAAGCCAATAAGCATAGGGAGCTGCAGTCGCCGGGCAATAGTTGTAGCAGGTACCTGGGGTAGTACATACCCGAGCATGCGAAGGTCGATAAGAAACAGCGTGCCCAAACTGAGGATCAGCGATAAAACGTGCGTAGTTTCGATCCAGTTATACATATAGTACGACTCGTGCAGCAGGGTGCTCCACTGACTTGCGTCCAGCCACAACGCAAAGTCATAAATGACTAGATTAAGCACTATGGGTTGCCGCCAGCGTTGTATCTCTCCAGGCTGGCCGCTTGATAGCAATTCATTGAGCGCTATCTTCTAACAAGTATTGATTGTGACACGCCAGACACGCCTGGTAGATATGCCCGCCGGCGTCAAATAGGGCGGTAGCGTCTTGCTGTTCCGCAGCGGCCATGGCGAGTATACCGGCGCCAATCATATCTCTGGAAAATTCATTCCAATCCTGTCCTAGAGACCGGCCAGGCATCATTAATAGATTTCCCGATTCAGTCAAGATTGCTGCAGCCGATTCTACGTTGCCCCAGGCCTCGGGGGTGGTAGGTGCCAGATCTTGCTCTCCGGCTTCAGTAATGATGCTACCGGCCGAACGCCAGATAATATCGGCGGCAGGGTCGATGAGTAATTCCATCGTGTGGTGAACATCTGTCACCACCTGGTATTGGGGCCCGGTATCATGTTGTTGCTGGGCGCATGAGCCCAGGAAGACCAGAGCGCAAGATATCAGTAGGCGCGGTATTGAATACATGATGGTTTTTTAGGTCCGTACCAAGGGTAGGTTGACAACTTATACCACCGTTCGGCCGAATGCCGTCGACCGTAAGGGCTGAACTGATATTTCTTTGTCAGAAAAACGCGTCAGGTGTATGGCTTCAGACAGTACCGCAATATCTGCAGCGTATTTTCGCCATAGCTCCGCAATTGGAGGAGAGTTTTCTCCATGTTTCACGGCGGCAGGAATGTCAGCGAAAATAACTTTGGGGTTCCCATTGTAGTAAGTACCCCACTCGACGGCCTTATCGCCCATGCGCATGGGGTCCGCATTACATATTTCTCTGGTTTCAAATCCACATCGACGAATCGAATGGCGCACCGCGCGATTCGCCGCGAAAACAAGAAAATCTACGCCCGCAAGGGCGAGAGCACGCACAACTAACAGGTACAGTCTACTTGCCTCGCCAGGTAACGTAGACGCTAGATTTCCGAGTTCCATGATCTGGCTTCGATAGGCGATTTGACCAAATACGTTCTCTATTTTTTGGTCGACACCTTCATCGAAATAGCGCTCGCAAAAGAGTTCTGATGTCGCCGCGCCACGCAGGCCCAAAGCTGCTGTGTGTTCGTTTTTCCTTCTTAAGCTGCACAGCAGCGGCATATATTCAGAAATCTCTGCTCCGTATGACTGAAGGAAAATCCTGGCTATGTACGATTCTATCGAAGCTCGCTCTGTGCTCCTTGGAAAACTAGTCAAAAGCGGCGTTTTACGCAGGCGTACCGAGCGGATCTCAGGTGACTTTGGTACACTATTTGTTCGTGATATAGAGATTATCGATTCCATGACGACTCCAACGGACTATTCTATATCACTACACTAACGCGTGTAGCTTAGGGAATTATTAAGATACGAGGGGATATCATCTTTTGCTCTAAAAAATATCGACTCTGCGTGAGCTTGGATCACTGCATCGATGGGCATATGTACCCTTCTTCAAAAAAGGAATATTTATGGGGTTATTTGAGCGTTATCTCAGCCTATGGGTAGGGCTTTGTATTCTGGCGGGCGTTCTGCTGGGTAATCTAGCACCTGGCGTATTTGAGCTAGTCGCACGCCTGGAGTATGCCCACGTCAATCTGGTCGTTGCACTCTTCATCTGGATCATGATTTATCCCATGATGGTGCAGATCGATTTTACCGCTATTAAGGATGTGGGTAAGAAGCCCAAAGGCTTGATTCTGACTCTGGTCGTGAACTGGTTGATCAAACCCTTCACCATGGCGGCCCTGGGGTGGCTGTTCTTTCGTGTGCTATTTGTCGAGTGGGTGGATCCCGAGACCGCCACTGAGTACATTGCCGGCATGATACTTCTGGGGGTTGCGCCCTGTACTGCCATGGTCTTTGTCTGGAGCCAGTTGACCAAAGGGGACCCGAATTACACCTTGGTGCAAGTGTCCGTGAACGACATTATCATGGTGTTCGCCTTTGCGCCTCTGGCGGCTTTTCTGCTAGGGGTTAGCAATATCCAGGTACCGTGGGAGACACTGCTGTTGTCTGTGGTGCTCTACGTCGTGTTACCTCTATTGGCTGGGGCCTATACGCGGCACAGGCTGGAGAAGGGGAGAGGTGGCAGCGCAGTCGAAGCCTTCGTCCACAAACTCAAGCCCTGGTCCGTTATCGGTCTACTGGCCACGGTGGTGCTGTTGTTTGGCTTTCAGGCTGAGACGATCATCGCCCAACCCCAAATGATTCTGCTGATTGCGGTGCCGCTGCTGCTGCAAACCTATGGCATTTTTGTTATTGCCTACGGCGCGGCCAAGGCAATGCAGTTGCCCCACAATATCGCTGCACCGGCCTGCATGATCGCCACATCCAATTTCTTTGAGCTGGCAGTGGCGGTAGCCATATCCCTGTTTGGTCTGCATTCGGGGGCCGCACTGGCTACCGTCGTAGGCGTATTGGTTGAGGTGCCAGTCATGCTGTCACTGGTTGCCATAGCCAATCGGACCAGGCACTGGTTTCCCGCGACAAGCACAACGTAAAAGAGCATGACATGACAGTAACGATTCATTTCGCGATGCTGTTAGATCGCAGTTATGTGTTGAGAATCACTATTATTGAAATAGATCGGTAGGGTCACAATGTTAAAAACACAATATCGCTATACCACTTTGGTTATTCTGTTGGTTGTTATCGCGGTGGCAGCAGGCGCTGTTTTAGTTCGAAAACATCGCACCGCAGTGGTTCAGTCTCTACCGGGTGTGGAAGCAGCGCCGTGGGCACTGCATACGGTGAGCTTACAGCGCGCTCCTCTGTCCCGAGAATTTCTTGCGTTGGCAAAAGTGGTTGGCGTTACCGAAATCACCATCAGCAGCCAGATAGCTGGCACCATCGAGGCCATGGGCCCCCGGGAGGGAGCCAAGGTGGTCCAGGGCGAGGTTCTGGCGCGCATTTCAGTACGGGAGTTGCAAGAGCAATTGGCAGGCTTGCAGGCAGAACTTAACTCTTCTCAGGCGGATGTAACGCGAACGCAAGATGAGTTTGACCGTCAGGCAAAACTGATAGGCAAGAAGCTGACCTCAACGGAACTTTTCGAAAGCAAAAAGACGGCAGCATTGGCAGCGCGGCAGCGCGTTAACACCTTGCAGCGGCAGATTGCAGCACTGCAGATCAGGATAGGCTACGGCACGGTTGCTGCTCCCAAAGACGCGCTGGTGGCACATCGCCAGGCCGAGCCGGGTGATAATGCGCGGCCTGGGACGGAGCTCTACCGACTGACGGTGAACAGCGCTTCGCGGTTACAGATCACGCTTCCGCAGCAGATTCTGGAGCAGGTGCATTTGGGAACGGGGATTATCCTCGACTATGCCTCACGACAACTGCGGGTCAGTGTGAGTCGTATATTTCCCGCTCTGGATAGCCGGGCGCTGGGCACTGTAGAAGCAGATCTTGACAGCATGCCCTTCGGTCTTGGCAGTGGCTCCCGTATTCCCGCACGCGTTATTCTGGATTCTGTTGATGATGCCCTGTCTGTTCCTCACCAGGCGATTATACAGCGAGGTGAGCTGGGATTTGTCTTCAGGGTAGTTGATAGCGACCACGGTAAGGTACTGAAGAAAGTTGATGTGCGTACCGGGCTCAATACTCAGCTGGCGGTGGAGCTGATCAGTTCGGAGTTGGAGGAGGGTGACGAACTTATTGTTGCCCATGAAAGCATATTGTTACAGCTACAGGACGATGATCCAGTTATAGCAGTACCAGCCAGGGTTGTTGATGGACAAGACACTACTTCGCAATACGAGAAGGGCTCGTGACTTTCAGCGAGCGCCTGCTGAAGGAGCCCCATGCGATTCTCGCGGCTACGGTTATGGCCTTGCTACTGGGCTGGTTGGGCTTTAAGGCCATTCCCGCAAACCTGTTTCCCGATACCAATCGACCCACTATTTCTGTCGTTGTGCAGTGGCCTGGTGCTACCACGAAAGATGTTGCGGATGAAGTAACTCATGCGCTGGAGGTGCGCTTGTCCGCGATAGACGGTGTGCGGAGAATCACTTCCACCTCGCGTGACGAAGTGGCTTCTGTCCAGGTTGAGTTCGAGTACGGCAACGAGATCAACACAGCGGCAAATGCTGTTACAACAGAGTTGTCACGTGTGCGGGGGGCACTGCCAAACGGTGTGCTGGAACCCCTGGTGTTCAAGATTACCGACGCCGCGCGCCCGGTCATGACGCTGGCGGTTACACCGGCCCAGGGTAGTGGGCTAGATCTAGCGCAGGTGCGGCGCCTGGCGGAGCGCGAACTGCGTGATACCTTCTTGAATTTGCCGGGAGTTGCCGAGGCGGAGGTTTTTGGCGGGCCAATACGGCAGGTCAGTGTAGACATTGACCGCGACAAACTGCTTGCCAGTGGGGTTGATCTGGTTGAGGTTGCGACAGCGCTGACCGCCTCCAATATATCCAGGCCGGCGGGGACGGTTTATCTCCAGGGCGACCGTCTCATTCTCACCGCGCAGAGCCTTGCAACAGGACCGGCTGATCTGGCAGCGGTACTGGTACCCCTGGAAAATGGTGACTATCTGCGAGTGGGGGATCTGGGCGATGTTTACTGGGGTGAGACGGATCCCACTTCACTGTATTACGGCGATTCTCGCGAGGCGGTTGCGGTTGCCATTTTGCGCTCAGAGAAAGGGTTTGCACAGCCTGTCATCGACTCGGTCAACAGCCAACTGGACACCGTGCGCAAGGCCTTTCCTACGCTGGATATTCGGGTGGCCGATACCCAGGGCAGGTTGATCAATCTGACCGTGAGTAACATGCTTGATTCGCTGCGCGGCGCCGTGATTATGACTGTACTGATAATCTTGCTTTTTATCGGCAATACTCGCGCCGCGCTGGTAGTGGCTGTTTCCCTGCCTATTTCGTACTTTCTGAGCTTTGCTGTTTTGTGGTGGATGGGTTTCGAATTTAACATGGTGACCTTGTCCGCCATTATTATCGCGGTAGGGCTGTTGGCTGATGACGCTATCGTCGTTATAGACAATATTGAACGGCGCATGCGCGAGCTGGGTGAAGAGGGACGGGTAGCCGCAGTGCGTGGCCTGGACGAAATTATCCTGGCCGATACCAGTGGTACCATCAGTACTATTCTGGTATTGGTGCCTATCATGTTTATCGGTGGTTTCGTACAGACCGTCCTGAGGCCGTTGACTGTCACCCTTTCCGTAGCGTTACTGTCTTCCCTGATCGTATCAATGACCGTTATACCGTTACTTGCGCCACTCATTCTAAGGCCCAGAGCCAAGGATCCGCTGGCCTGGTTGTTGCGTCCATTTGCACGGTTCGTGCTAGAACCACTGAAACGTCTTTATATATTTCTAGTGTCCTGGGGCCTGCAACATCGGCTTACGGTGCTGTTGATGTTTGCCGTGTTATTTATTGTATGCGCCAGCCAGATGCGCTTGCTAGGACGTGAGCTCATGCCACTGATGGACACTGGTATTTCACAGGTGCGTTTTGAAGCACAACCGGATACTGATGATCGGCAAATGCAAAATATTATCGAGGATATTTTAGTCGCAATTCACGGGGAAATCCCTGATCAGTGGTATATATCAGACTCTGTGGTTGTAGGCGCGGAGCCGGGCGTGAAGTCATTTGGGGCACAGCGATTGCTCCAGCAGGGTGAGATTACCATCAACCTGGTAGATCGATTTCAACGGGACCGCAGCCTGTACGACATCAACGAGTCACTGCGGCAACGCCTGCACGAAATACCCGGACTGATATCGGCGAACGTATCGGTGTTTGGCGCCACGCCACTGTCATCTATCCGCGCCAGTGTGGATATTTTGGTCAAAGGACCTGACCCGGTGATTTTGGATGTACTGGGCGATGAGGTGATGTCACGTCTGCACACAGTGCCGGGGTTGACCGGTATGGAGCGCAGTTGGCAGGGTATTTCAAACCGGATTGAGCTCAATGTCGATCCCGTACTTGCCAGGTTGTACGGATTGTCTGCGGCGAATATCGCCGAGCAGGTTGCCCAGTCAGTTGGGGGAACCTCCGGTGGTCGCTTGCGCGTGAAGGGCGAGGACTCCATGCCGGTAGTAGTGCGTTTGCTCGAAGCACAGCGCAGTGATTATGACAACCTGGCGGCTTTAGCTGTGCGAACTGCCGATGGCAGCGTTATACCTCTGGCGTCGGTTGCCAGTCCACGTCTGGTGAATGCGCCGACTGCTGAAACGCACCAGTACCTGCAACCCACGCTTGATATTCTGGCTTGGCGGCGAGATATTGCGATTACGACATTACATGACAATGTAGAGACGGCACTAGCGGGCATGACACTACCGCGCGGCTATACGCTTTCATACGAAGGCGAGTACAAACAAATTTCCGAATCGTTTTCCCGCTTGGCCAAATCCTTCGTTATGGGTCTGGTACTTCTCTACCTTATGTTGGCAGTGACTTTTCGTTCCTTTCTGGACCCGCTGGCAATTATGGGCAGTTTGCCGCTGGCTGTTATTGGCGCTGCCTGGGGGTTACTGCTAGCCGATAAGTTTGGCTCCATGCCCGCATTTATGGGGCTGATTCTGCTGATGGGTATTGTCGTGAACAATGGTATTTTGCTGATCGACTTTACCAAGGTCGCTATAGCAGAGGGGCATGATACCCGGGAAGCTTTGCTAAAGGCTGTTGAAAACCGGACGCGCCCCATCCTTATGACCGCGCTCTCGTCCGCTGTGGGTATGATTCCACTGGCCATGGAATGGGCGGTGGGCATCGAGCGGTTGTCTCCCCTGGCGGTGGTGGCGATAGGTGGCTTATTAGCGGGTACATTTTTAACACTGTTGGCTGTGCCAGTATTTTATTCGCTGTTGGCCTCACTGCGATATAGGGTCTATGGAAAATAGCCACCTGTTCTTTGGGGGCCCAAAGGGTGCTCTAATTTATATCGATCCGTACCAGTTATAATCGTTGCCCATGTCGCAGGTGATGTCGGTGAGTAT
>JBALWA010000010.1:49735-94929 GCA_036960305.1 Halioglobus sp.
TCTACGTCGATGTCAGCACCGACAGTAAGCTTGGCCTGAATAGTAAATGCAGTGAACTGAGTGACTTTTTCAACCCGGTCCAGGGTGCCCTCAGCGGAACACTCGATGTCAATCCATTCCAATCTGGAGGCGCGAGCGATCGCGCGGAAGGTGAGAATAAAACAATCTGCAACGGCGCCTACCAGCAGATCTTCTGGGGACCACTGGTCTCCGGGCCCGCCAAATTGCGCAGGTGGTGCGGATACCAGGTTGGGGATTCCATCGCCCGTGAGGATGACTTCGCTGTCGTTTTGCGCGTTGGCGGAAATCTTGTAAAGGTGTGGCAGTTTTTGTGCAGTCATTGTGTGGCCTCAGTGTGTTTGGGGTGATGTAAGGGTTGTATATAGTCTGATTCCGGCCACAGGAGAGTGCCCGACACATCCGTAATTAGGCGATCCAGTGCAAGCGGTTCTCCTCCGTGTTTTATGCGCCATTGCAGAAACTCTCGCGCAGTCCATTCTGTGCCCCAGGGGCTCTCGAGTGTCTGGATATTATCAAAGCCACGGTTTCCGCACAGGGCATCGGACGCATCGAAGGGGCGCTGGCAGCTTACCACGCTCAGTTCGTCTGCATCTGTGATGATTGTGGCATCGCCCTCCCGTTGCATGCTCAGCACTCTGTGGCCATTGACAGCCGTGAGATCCAGCGTCAGCGCAACACCGCTAAGTCCCAGTAGCCAGCCGCCACTGTGATCGAAGGCGTCGGCCGAGAAAGAGCGATTGATTTCGAATTCCAGCAGCTCGCGCAAAGCTTTTCCAGTAATGACGCCACGGGCAAGCACCGGGGGGACGGGTAGATAGCGGTAAGTATCTTCCACGGTCATGGGTTCTCCTGCGGGGACTACCGCATCAAACCGGAAGCCCGGGGTGATGGCGAGGTCGGTGCTGTAATGGGACCTGAGGCTTTGTGAGAGGAATTGGTTGAAGGGGTTTTCTACCGCATGGCGCCGATGTAGCGAGCCTGGTGAAGATCCGATCACAGAAGTGATGGGCTCGGAGAGCAGCATGTCACTACCTGGCATGGCAAAACTGAGGTCTGGGTTGTCAGTTAGAAACGGAGCGCGTGCTTTTTCGACCAGCGCCATAACTTCAGGGTCGGGTTCAATTTCGGCATGTATTTCGAGAAGGCTCCAGTTGTAGTGTTTTAATCCGTCCTCATTAATACTCACCGACATAACGCCGAGCAGGCCATCATTGCCAGCTTCGACGACCAGAGCCCCGCTGGTCGATTGCAGGGGTTCGGTCGTGACTTCGTGGGTGTGTGCGGAAAAAATGACATCTACCCCGACGTCGATGCCATTGGCCAGCTGCCAGTCCTTGTGCAGGCCCAGCTCGCTCATCACAACCACCACGTCAGCGCCTTGCTGCTTCAGGGTACTAGCGTGGGTGTTGATGTAGTCCCTGTAGGCCTGTTCGCCCTGCAGAAAATCGAAGCCGATGGCCAGCATTGACGACATGCGCGGAATGATGTCAGAGGTAATACCGATAAAGCCGACATCATAGTCTCCCAATGTAATCATGCGGGTGGCGGGAAGCAGAGGCTTACCCTGGTCTAGCAGGGGCAGAGAGGTGGTGACGTTACCGCCCAGTAGGGGATACTCGGGTGTCTCCACGGGCTCGCCAAACAGGAGTTGGTTCACCAGGCGTGATAGTGGTGCGGACTGGGGAGTATAACGCAGCCTGGTGGTGATGGGCCCATAGGCGAAATCCCAATTACCGGGGACACCGATATCGATGCCCAGGGCATTCACGGGTGCAATGATGGCGTTGCCCCGGCTATAGAGCGCCTCCACTCCACCGTGATAGGTATCGCCAATATTCATCAAGACGCTGTTGGGGTTTTCTGCTCTGATCTCCTGTATCACGCCTGCAATACGGGCCAGCCCTCCTCGTACCTCGATTCGACTGCCCGAACTACCATTCTCCCTCACCAGGTCCCGGTGGGGTGTGAGATTGGCGTGCAGGTCATTCATGTGGATGAACACAAGCTCATCCTGCACGTCACCCCCGGGGGTTGATCCGAATACGGCGCTGCAGGCCAGGGTGAGCAGACCGGCTGATAAGCGTCGTCTCATCTGCGATCGCTGGCGATTGATTTCGGTAGAGTAGTTAACATTGCCAGATCGTCCTCTGGGCTGACTACGTTTAATATTAGTTTGTACTTATATAAGATAAATATGATAATGTAAAGCCCCGAATGGGGGTTTGCGAGTCAGAGAGTGTTTCTTATGGAAATGGATGTAATGCAGGCTAATGTCCAGGAGGCGACAAAGCTCCTCAAGATACTGGCGAACTCGAGCCGCCTACTGGTGTTGTGCTCGCTGGTCACCCGCGAGCACACGGCGGGCGAGTTGGAGGAATTGACCGGTCTTAGCCAGCCAGCGATATCCCAACACCTTGCCAGGTTGCGAGAGGAAAAGATCGTCTCCACGCGACGTGACGCACAGAGAATCTTTTACTCGCTGAGGAACCACGAAGTAGAAGCCATGTTAGCGACACTCCATGGTCTGTACTGTTCGGAGGAATCATAAGGCTATGTCTCATCCCATTGATCGTCTGGTCAGATATACCCTGGGTGGCGGCTTACCGCAGATAATTTTTCTGCTGGGGCTGGCCGCGGGTGTCATGGCCCTGATCTACACCCCCCGGGAGGAGGAGCCCCAGATCGTGGTGCCCATGGTGGATGTGCTGGTAGAGGCGCCAGGGCTTAGTGCCCGGCAGGCGGAGCGGCAGGTAACGATTCCCCTGGAAAAACTGCTGGCGCAGATCCCGGGAGTAGAACATGTGTATTCCTCTACTGCGGCTGGCCAGACGGCGGTAACCCTACGTTTTCATGTGGGTGAAGACCGTGAAGATTCAATCCTAAATACCTATAACAAGCTCTTCTCCAACCAGGACAGGATTCCCCCGGTTGTCAGTAACTGGATGTTGCGCCCGGTGGAGGTAGATGACGTGCCCATCGTCATGCTGGGCTTGTGGAGCGACGACGAAAATCTTTACAGCGACTATGAGCTGCGGCGCATGGCGGAGGAAGTGTCCACAGTATTGCAAGGTATCCCTGCCACCAGTGAAGTCAATGTGGTGGGCGGGCGTCCCCGCACCGTGCGCATTCTGATCGACCCGGAGAGCCTGGGGGCGCGCCAAACCACTGCCCAGGACATTGTGTCTGCGTTGGCTGTCTCCAACGTACTGCGCAGCGCGGGAGACTGGACAATTGGCAACGAGTCCATCTTGCTGGAGGGCGGCGATGTTGTCAGGGAGGTAGCCGAACTCGAAAATTTTGTGGTCAATGTCATTGACGGGGCGCCGGTCTACCTGCGGGATGTGGCCCGCATTGTTGACGGGCCGGCGGAGCCCGACTACTACAGCTGGATTGGTTTTGCCGCCAGTCACCCGGCCCCACTGGACGACACCCGGCCTATGGTGGCCATATCTATCGCGAAACAGCGGGGCTCCAATGCGGTGGCAGTCGCTGAGCAAGTTCACGAGGTGATGGCGGAACTCGCAGATAAGCTGTTACCACCGGAAGTCCACGTTGAAGTGCTACGAGATTACGGCCAGACGGCCAATGAGAAAGTCAACGACCTCAGCAGCAGCCTGGGGTTCGCCATTCTAACGGTAGTGGTCTTCATCGGCGTGTTTCTGGGCTGGCGGCAGGCAATCGTGGTGGGCCTGGCCGTACCCATTTGCTATGGCATCACCCTGGCCCTTGATATGGCCCTGGGCTACACCATTAACAGGGTAACGCTGTTCGCCCTGATTCTATCCCTGGGTCTGCTGGTGGATGACCCCATCACCGGAGTGGACAATATTTCCCGCTTCATGGCGAGAAAATCCCTGTCTTCGCGTGAGCGGATAGTCGCTGCCATGGCAGAGATCCGCATTCCCTTGCTCTTGTCTACGGTCACCATCATCGTTGCCTTTTTACCGCTGGCTTATATCACTGGCATGATGGGACCGTATATGGCGCCCATGGCGTTTAATGTACCAGTGAGCGTGATCAGCAGTACCGCCGTAGCCTTTCTGGTGACCCCATGGTTGGCCAGTCGCCTGCTGCGTGAAGACACCGTGATGGCGGAGACGACAGCCACGGGGGAAGACGGGTTCTACAGCCGGATGATGGCGCCGGTGCTGGATAACCGGCGTTTGGCCAAAGGTGTTCTGTGGCTTGTGTTGGGCCTGTTTGTGGCAACAGCCCTGCTGCCGGTGTTCAGGCTGGTACCCCTGAAATTGTTACCTTTTGACAACAAGAACGAAGTCCAGGTGTTGATTGACATGCCTGAGACTGCCAGTCTGGAGCAGACCGCCGCGCTAGCACGGGACATTGCCGCCCAGACTGCACGGATGCCTGAGGTGCGTGCGATTGCGGCCTTTGTCGGGATTCCTTCCCCCATGGATTTCAACGGCATGGTGCGCCGCTACTATCAGCGTTCCGGGCCGCATCTGGGTGAACTACGCCTCACCCTGGCAGACAAAAGTGAGCGGCAGCACCAGTCGCACGCCCTGGTATTGCGTCTGCGCCAATTACTGGCCCCCTACAGCCGTGAAGGTGTGAGCATCAAGGTGGTGGAAGTACCGCCCGGCCCGCCGGTCCTGAGTACCCTGGTTGCCGAGATATATGGCGATACCCTGACACCCTACGAAACCCAGAAGCAGGCTGCCCGGGTACTGATGGAGCGCCTGTCCCGGGAAGCGCACGTCGTGGAAATCGATTCGACTATTGAGGCGGATAAGCACCGAAAGCGCTTCGTGGTGGATAAAACCAAGGCTGCGTTGTCGGGTATCTCTACGGATGATGTGGCGCAGACACTGGCCATGGCCAACGATGGTTATATCGCAGGCTACGTGCAGCAGGAACGTGAATCCCGCCCCCTACCCATCGAGCTGCGACTGGACCCGGCACAGCGGGTCGCAGACAACGATTTCGAACGGCTGTTGGTAAAGGGTAGGCCTGGTGTGGTTAAAACCAGTACTGCCCAGGGCCTGGAAGTATCTCCGCAGCCGCTGGCAGCCCTGGGCGAGTTAGGCCAGTTCAAGAGCGGGTTCGCCGATCAGGTCATCCACCGTAAGGATCTGCGCCCGGTTGTCTACGTTATGGCCGAGCTGAACGGGCGTACACCGGCGGAAATCGTCGCCGATGTCCATGCTGACATGGGCGCTGAACGTGGTGGCGCGAACGATTGGCAGGGGCGAACCTTTTTCTCCAGCGGCGCGGGCGATGGTTGGCAATTACCGCCGGGGACCGACGTTGCCTGGACGGGTGAAGGCGAGTGGCGCATCACCAAGGATGTGTTCCGGGATATGGGCCTGGGTTATGTGTTTGCACTGCTGGCGATATTTTGTGTATTACGTTTGCAGACCCGTTCTACACCCCTGTCACTGATTATTATGTCGGCTATTCCCCTGACAGTCGTCGGGATCATGCCGGGCTTCTGGTTGATGAACCAGTTTGGTGAGCGGGCCATTGCCGGCGCGCCGGAGCCGGTGTTATTCACGGCGACCGCGATGATCGGCATGATCGCCCTGGCGGGTATCGTGGTACGGAATTCGCTGATACTGGTGGAATTCATTTCACAGGCTCGGGAAGGGGGCGCGAGTATTCGCGATGCGCTATTGCAAGCTGGCTCCGTGCGTATGCGTCCGGTTTTGCTCACTGCGGGCACCACCATGCTGGGCAACCTCATCATTACCCTGGATCCGGTATTCAGCGGTCTTGCCCTGGCGATTATTTTTGGCATTGTTGCCTCGACGGCTTTCACCCTTATCGTGGTGCCTGCCGTGTACTTGCTGGTGTTTGACAAGACTGAACAGAGCGACCCCAACGCTATTCCTGTGGAGGATATTACGTCATGAATAAGAGAAAAGGGGGGCTGCTATTGCCTCTGGGCGCCATTGTCATCCTCTTGCTGTTGGTGGCACTAATGGCGGGTTACTTCAGCGATAAGATTGAGCCGGGTCTCGATGGAATCGGGATGGTCGACGCCTCCTCTGCAGTTGAAGTTGTGCGCTTGAAGGGCGCATTCACCGAGCCGGTTCCCGCCTCTGTGGAGGCCAGGGAAGCCACCATTATTTCCTCACGCCTGATGGCCCGTATCACCGCTATAGAAGTTCGTGCCGGCGACTACGTCGACGCAGGGCAGCTGTTGCTCACGCTGGAGAGTATCGACCTGCAGGCCCGCGTGCTCCAGGCCAGGGAGCAGGTCCGGGCGGTGAAAGCAAGACTCACCGAGGCCAGGCAAAATCTGGTGCGAGCGAAAGAACTGCATGGGAAGGGGCTGATTGCCGTGGCTGATCGGGATGCTGCGCAAGCCAACGCGAGTTCTCTGGAGGCGGACTTTGCGGCCTCTCAGCAGGCATTGGAGGAGGCGGAGACTGCGATGAGCTACACCGAAATCCGCTCGCCGATTGCCGGTCGGGTAGTCGATCGCTTCGCCGAACCTGGCGACACGGCTTCCCCGGGCACGACGCTTTTGTCCCTGTACAATCCTTTTTCCCTGTGGGCGGAAGCACGCGTGCGTGAACAATTGGCTTTGTCCCTGGACGTGGGGCATGAACTGCGGGTGGAGATTCCGTCGCTGGAAAAATCTATGACCGCGCGTATCGAGGAGATCGTGCCCGCGGCAGACCCGGGCTCCCGCAGTTTTTTAGTGAAGGCAGTATTGCCATCAGACCAGGGGCTTCTGCCGGGTATGTACGCCCGCCTGCAGGTGCCAGCCGGTGAACGTACCCGCCTCGTTATACCCGTAGACCGGGTAGCGCAGCTTGGTCAGCTTGATGTGGTTTGGGTGCTGGAGTCCGGCGGGTCGGTGCGTCGCTTTGTACGCCTAGGGCGGCGGGTAGAGGGCACAATGGTGGAAGTGGTTGCTGGCCTGGAGGAGGGAGATAAAATCCTGCGGGTGCCTTGAGCAAAGACTGGGGGGTATTCATCACACTGCTGCCCTATAGGTTCGGTGGACAGCGATTCGCGATTCGCTCAAATTGCTAACAATAGCGAGTGCAACGATTGTCAGCAATCAACGTCCATTGGGTGGAGAGGCGAAAGCCATGCAACTGAAAACACTATTAAAGCATCCTGCCATCAATGAGTGGCGTTTGCTGGGCTGTATCACGCTAGTCATGTCCCTGGCCGTCATTGGCACTGCCAGTGGCCTCGATTTATCACGGGCCGAATCGGTGTCCGCCATGATTGCGTACTCGGTGCGCTGGTCGGTACCATGGCTTTACCTCGCGTTCGCTGCGTCGTCCCTGCAACAACTTGTTGGCAACGATCTTAGCCGCTGGTTACTGCGTAATCGCAAGATCATGGGGCTCAGCTTTGCTACAGGTATGACTTGGCAGGTCTCATTCATTCTCTGGCTGGTGATTGGCCACAGCGATTATTACGTGAATGAGGTCTATGTCTTACGTGATGCGATCGAGGGCTTGGTGGGCTATGCGCTGCTCATTGCCATGACGGTCACCACCTTCAAGTTCGCGCGCAGCGCCATGAAGCCGAAGCACTGGAAAACACTGCACCGATGGGGCATATACTACCTCTGGGCTTATGCATTCAGCGTCTACTGGCATGAACTATTTTATTATAAAGAGCCAGACTGGGTTGACTATTGCTACTATCTTGGCGGTGCGCTGTCCTTGCTACTGCGAATAACCGCCTGGAGTAAAAAACAACTCCAGCAGGCAGAAAAGCAAGGCCGACTGGCCGAGGCATCGTCAGTGCCGTGGTCTGGATTGGGCGCGATGTTAGTTGTTGCTGGCTTACTGGCTGCAGTAATGGGGCTGTGGTGGGCCGATATGGCCTACCTTTATTTTTGGGATGTCAGCTCATTCAGCTGGTTGGAGCTGTACATGCCTTACTGGCCCTTTATTCCCTACCTGCCGATGTTTCTGGTACTGGCGGGAGTCGCCCTGCGTGTGCGGGGGCAGACCCTTCGCGTTCATTGACTTGTGCTCTTCCTTGTTAGGGCCTGAATGCTCGATCAAGCCTGTTAAATTGAATTGACTCCGAAATTTCTTTCGAGAATTCTTCGGAGCTAAGCTTTGCCAGTAGGGAAAATGCCGCCTGGTAACTAACCGGTCCACCATTGGAAGTAATCACCTTTTTTCCGACGACTACGTTTTTGTCATATTGCACGTTAATTGCGGGGTAGGCCTTTGCAAGTTTCTTTTCGCCGCCAGCCCAGGTCGTGGCGGCTTTGCCGTCCAGAATACCCGCCTCACCCAACAGCATTGCACCTGAACAATTACTCGCCATCCAGGATGCGGAGGCGCCCTGATTCCGAATAAAATTAATCAGGTTTTTATCTCCTATAAAATCATCCATGTCATAGGCGCTGGGAACAATGAGAACATCCAGCTCCAAATTATCATAGATAGTGCTATCCGCGATAATCCTTAGCCCTTCCTCTGAAACAACGGTTGTATTTTCAGTCGCGGAAATAACAACAACCTCATAGCTAGAAAACCATGATTTTTTCGTTGCGGCCCCAAAGACCTCAATAGGGGCGGTCACATCGCTTGTCAAAAACCCATCAAAAACCACAATGCCGATTTTTGATGATGCGGCACTTGCAAGGCTTGTCGAGATCGAAAGAACGATCAAGCACACCAGCTTTTTAACAGTCTTCATTGTATTTTTACCTATACCTTAGTTGTTCAGATTCGACAGAGTTCTCTATGAGTACTGCGTTCAGCTGCCGCCCCGGTCGTGTGATGTTGTCAACTGGATCAGCTCTTGTTCGACCGTCATCGAGCACAAAGGTTCGCTGGGCCTGGCCGTTGTTAAACTTCCCGATAATTACATCAATCAGGGTTTGATTCAAAGGGCCCTCTGAAAGCCCGTCATACCCACGACGAACCGCCGGCCTTATCGGAGGAAAAGAGGGTGGATTCCGTTGAATCGAAGGTTCGGAAAATTTCCTGGCATCATCATGCAGGCCATTTCAAAGCATATCTCCCCCCGATGCAACTGACGCCAAGTACCGCGCCTATACGCAGCGAAGACCGGGTACATTGGAATACGCTAATTTAAGCGTTGAGCCAGACGTCTTCACTGTGAGCTTTTCCCGAAATATTTTTGCAATAACTGTCCTCTACAGGAGTAAGCACCATGCCAGAAATCAGTGTACAACATCAGTGCGCCAATCTTACCGACCTTATCGCAACAGAATCCTTCGGTGACCCCGTCGGCGAACTGCCGAAGCAAACTGATAGTGGGTTTTTCGAAGCAGGCAATTTGTTTGCGGGAACCTGGGAATGCGAGCCCGGTACAATGAAGCTGGATCTTGACTTAACAGAGTTTTGCCACCTGTTGCAGGGTCATTGGATATTGACCTCCGAGTCCGGCCAGGTGACCGAGATCCGGGCTGGCGATAGCTGGGTTTTCCCCCGGGGTTGGAAGGGCACTGCTGAAGTCGTGGAGACTGTGCGCAAGGTGTATCTGATGATGATCCCCGAGGGCGAGGACAGTTAGCTATACGGCATAGATCACAGGGGGTGGAGGTAGGCTATTCCTTGGAGCCATCCAGGGTAAGCCAGCGCTCAGGCCGCATAATATAACGCTTCCACTCGGAGGGCGGCAGGCTGGAAATATAGGCTGGACCTTCCTGCTCTCCGAGATAGCGAATGGCCATGGGGATTTCATGCTGTTCGCGATCATCTTCCGCTATCTCGATAATCGGCCCCTCGACACTCACATAGGCGTAGGGCGGACTTTCATCCTGTACACACAGGCTGATACGCTTCCCAAGGTGAAGTAACTTCCCCTTTCGCGACAGGGGCTGGGTCTCAAACCAAATATCGCCACCTCGCTCATACCAATACCAGACCGGAACAGTCAGTGGGCCTCGTCCTTCGTTGGAGATACCCACTACCCCCACGTGGACGCCGGCTAGAAACGCTTCACGTTCCTGTGTGCTCATTTTCAAAGTCATACAATTATTGTCCTGTCTCGCTTTCGGTGTTGATTGTCACCTGACAAAGGGAGTTGCCCTGCTCCAGGCAGTTAAACGCGATCTGATCAGAGCTGGCTGTTGCGCCCAAAGCGGGGTCTAGGTAATCCACCATTCGCGCCTTCCCCTGGCCTAGTAGTGCCAACTGATACTGCACCATGCCTCGCAAGCCCTGGAAGTCGTGAATCCGAAAGATATAGCCGGCCGCGCCAGCCGCTGCGCCCACCAGTGTTTGCCCGGCTGGGTTGTAGAGTGACCAGGTGCCGACTGCACGCTTGAAAAAGAGGTCACTGCTACACTGTGTTCCGTCCTGCTGTTCAGTCAGAAGAGCAGCCACAGGCAAGCCTGCCAGACAGATGGCCGGAGCGATTGCCTGCGCGTAGTACTGGTTCATAGTGGCTTGAGGCTGTAACAACAGCATGGTACGCCAGGGCGAGATACCATAGGCCTGCGCCAGAACCTGGCTGTCAGGCGGAGTCAGTAGCCCCGCGAGATTTCTAAACTCGTTCTCATAAGCGGTTACCAGTGTTGTGGGTTCCAATCCGGAGGTGAGGAGAATCTCGTTCAGCTTATTCAGTACTTCTTCGTCCACATCCTCGAGCAAAAGGTATTCCGACACAAACTGGTGATCGGTCCACAGCCCGGCCACGGCTACCATTTTCTCCAGCATGGAGTGGCCTTCCCGGTACAACAATTTCCAGAAGCGGATGTCACTTTCCAGCGTGCGTATAAATTGCTCGGAAGAGTCCCGGGAAACCAGGGCCAGGTTCAGCTGGGCCAGTTGGAGTATTACACCCCACTGGGGAGTCGCAGCGTCCGAGGAGCTTTTGACGAGGTGGTGAAAATCCCGTGACTGCAAAAGCTTGCGGTATTCCGTCAAGTTCTTGTCGATTTCCCGCAATGTACCCGGCTCGCCTGCCGCCATGTCCTCGCGCAGAACCGCCAGGCAACCCAGTTGTGTTCTGGGGGCACAGCGAGTGAAGTCTTCCAGTGCATTGTTGCTGTCGGGCACGGTCAGCGACTGTCGGATTAGCTCGCCGGGTGATTCGCTGTTGGGGGGGGTACTCAATATACGCAGGACGTCAGTACCGGGGTGCTGGTCAAACAACGGACTGTTGATGGCAGCCGTAACGCCCAGCGCTGCGACCAGGGCGAACCCGATCCAGCGCGCAGTTCTCAAAGTTGCCATTTCGTCAGCCTTCATTTCGTGGTCATGGCTATATCATTGTTTTATATGCGAATTTATTCCTGAGCAAAACCCGAGTAAAAACCGCTCACGCACTACAAGCCACCTCATGGGTGCTAATATGACCCTATGACAAGTCGTTCCACTAATTTAAGGTATCACACAGGCGGCATCGATATCGCCCCGGACAAAGGCACGCTTGCGGCGGACAGCAACACGCTCCATCTCGGTCCAATTAACATGAAAGTGCTGGAGGCACTTCTACGGGGTCATGGTGAATTGGTCAGCCGAGAGGAACTGTTCAAGCAGGTCTGGCCGAATCAGCTTGTTAGCGACGAGACCCTGACCAAGTGCATTTCTGACATTCGCCTAAACCTTGGCAAACTGAGCAGTGAGCAAAAGTTTATCCACACGGTTCCCAAGAAGGGCTACCAGTGGTTACCTGAAGTTATCGAGGGGGAGGCCGATTCAGCAAGCCGGGAAAGCAGGAAACGCCTATCCCATATTTCCAGCAGTCTGTTCGCGCTGGTTCTCCTGGCGGTACTGCTGCTGGTCAGTGGCGGATTTCTGTTGGTACCGGACAACAACACAGTCACTATCGCCCTGTTGCCCATCAGGGCTGACGGCGAGCAAGCCCGCCAGGTCGCCAGTGCACTAGATGATAACCTGCAGGTGCAATTGGTGGAAACCAATGCCCTGCGACTGCTGTCCGGTGAGGCCGTTATCGAATTGCCGCCAAATCCCTTCCATTACCTGCACAGTGAGTTCGGTACCCACTGGGTACTTGAGGGAAGGGTGAGGGCAGTGAGCGACACTGTGCGGGTTTCACTCAGCCTGGTGGATGCCAGCACCGCAATTGTGATTCATACCCGCATAGCGCTTGTTTCCCCCGCGCCTGCAGAGCTGGCCCGATTCAGCGAGGCATTTATCGCGGAGATCGTCACCTTGGCAGTTGCCGGGGAGTAGGGCTAAACGAATCAAGCGACGAAACTCTGGGGGCAGCTATTCACACGTTGAATCGCTCTTACCCAGGGCAGGGCTCTATTTACCGGCTGCCAGGTCAGCAATGCTCCCGTCACTCTTGTACACGGCAAACCGCTCAATCTCTCCCTGATTAATCGCTTTAACCATCGTGTCGAGTTGCTGATCTGTCTCTGAAAAGCTGGGTAGTTCGTTTTCTTTGCCCAATAATCCAGCAATAAAGACTAAATCCCAGGACTTTCCGGTTTGTTTGGTATCCTCAACCAGTCCTGGAAAATTGTTCAACTCGTGCAACTCTTTATCAATAAACATCACAGGCGTTATTGAGAAGTCGCCACGATTCCCCTGGCCATCCATACGACCTGCCGTTTCAGCGAAAACAAACAGTATCCGCTGTGCTTCTTTTTTGCTCCGACTGCGTTCCAGTAACGCATCGTATGTCAACATAGTTATTTACTCAGTTTTCAGATCACGGTTTTCGGGAACGAATCTACCGTTGTGAAAGTTCGATAGGGTGCCGCCTTCAATCCGTTAATCATGTACCAGCGAAGTGAGAATATGCTCTACAAAGGAGTCTCTTCTAGCCTCCGAAACACCGTCAAATACCATTTTTGCCAAAAATGCTGATGACGCGCTGATGACTTGTGCGCGGTCGCGTATGTCGTCCTCGTCAACCTTTTTGGTTCTGATACTATCCTTGATCATTTGCATGAGTGAATCTACCAGGCGGGCTTCAAACTTTCGAAACTGCTGCTGAAGTTCCGGTGCAAAGTGCATGTTCCACATGAGCCAAACCTTTACATAGTCGGGCTCCTGGACGGCTAAGTCGCAAAATAGAGTGGCGGTAGCTGCCAGGCGTTCATCGGGATCGGGCAGCGCCTCTGCGGGAGGAACGATGGCTTCAATTAATCTCTGCCCCACCTCCTCGAGGGTGGAAGTCACCAGGGCGTCCCGATTGGGGAAATAGGTAAAAATGGTGGGCACAGACACATTGCAGGCCCTTGCTAGATCTGCGTGTTTAGTGGCCCCGATGCCCTTGGCTGCCATGCAGGCAACCCCGGCCCTCAAGAGCTGTAGCTTACGTTCTTCCGGCTCCATTTGTGGAGCGCGTTTGCGTTGGTTCATGGCTTTAGCCATTATTCAGTCCCTTTTCTAACAATTTCGCTTAGTGTACATGTCGCTACGGGCTAGTAGCCAGAATTACGAGTATTCTCCCCGAGATAGACGCCAATATGCCCGTTGCTTAAAATGGAGTGTTCAGCGGCCACCGCTGATTCGTTCCAGCACTAGACCCCCGGAGCCCACAGCATATACCGCGCCTTCGCAGATCGCGACCGCCTGCAGCGTATTGTCATGACCGCTATCCTCTGGTTCCCACAGGCCGTCACTATTTCGAAGAATTGTGCCGTTTGAGCCAACTGCATAAAATTCGCCATCTGCGCTCCCCACACAATGCAGGTCGCTGCGCACACCGGAGAACTCCCGATGCCAGCTGTCGTCTTCAAAGCGAATCAGCGTGCCCGCCAGGCCGGCTAGGAATAATTTATTCAAGGAGCTCCCTTGTACGCTGTACAAATCCTGGTCTGTGCCTGCGCCAAAAGATTTCCACCGCTCGCCATTCCACCGCAAAACGACACCGCCACCACCGACAGCCAACAGGTGCTGGGAGTCGCAGCCCCAAAGACCGTACAATTCCTGCTTAACACCCGTCTCGATTTGTCTCCACATCAGGCCGTCGTAACGCAGCGCGTAGCCGTTATCGCCCACGGCGAAAATATCATGGGGACCAAATCCGGTAATGGACAGCAACGCAGTCTCTATACCAGCGCGGTGCGCGATGCTCCATTCCTCACCATCAAAGTGTAAAATAGTTGCGGCATCACAGACTGCGAAAATGTTTCTGGGCGATGTACCCCACAGATCGTGAATACGCAGGTTTCCCGGTGTCTCACTGACCGTGAGTTCTCCGTGCCGGCAGTGCAGTACGACGCCTGAATCTCCCGCCGCTATGAAATGGGAGTTATCAATGGCCCAAAGTGTACGCAGCGTCTTGTTTGTTTCGCCGTTTGAGATTTTCTTCCAGGTTGCTTTTGTTTCGCTGGTAACCGAAATTTCCTCTCCCGAGGATGGCGCCTCTTGCAGCACCGTTCCATCGTCCCCACAAATCAGAGCCAGGCCCTCGGCAAAACTGATGACGTCATGCAGGTCGTAGCGTAAGCGGGTGGATAGTTGGCTTACTCCGTTGGTGGTCCAGCGCAAGGCAATGCCCCCGTCGCCGGTAATCAACAGGTTGTTGCCCTCCCTGCGCACCCGGCGCAGGCGCGGCAGGGGATAGTCGACGGCCACCGGCGACCAGTGGCCATCGCTGTAGAGAAAGATGCGACCTCGGAACTGGTTGGAATCAATGTCGTATTCACCCCCTACGGCGATGACCGAATCCTCACCAAACGCAGCCATACTGACTATCGGGCAACCGGTGTGAGTTTCAATCTTTTGCCACTGACCGTCGCAAAACTCCAGCACAGTGCCACCGAGGCCACCGGTCAGAATTCGTCCGTCTGGCAAAGGTAACACTGATCGCAAATTAGCGGTCGTGCCACTGCTGTGTTCGATCCAGTCCTTGCCATCGTATTGGGTAATTCGCCCCTGGTCGCCCACCGCCCACAAGCTGCCATCAGCGTCTGCCTCGCAGTCAAACAGGGGTTGATTGACCGCGGTCGCTTCATTTTGGCCGCCTTGCAGTGGCTGCCATTGGCCCTCTTTGCGTACACAGATTCGGCCCAGCCAGCCCACGGAAAATAATTCTTCACCTCGGAAGCACAGGGCGTGCACGTTGAGCTTGCTGCCCAGGTCTTCTCTGCGCCACTGTTCCCCATCAAAATGAAACACAATTCCATCGTCGCCGGCCACAAAGATGTTGTCTGGCGCATCCCCTGCCAGCGCCCACAGAACACCCTCGCTTTGTTGGCGCAATTCAGGAATGGTCGTCAGTGAGGTGTTGGCCAGTGCCTCATCGGGCGCTGTGAACAAACGCGTCAGGAATCGGCGTCTGCTGGTATTGGCTGTGGCGGTGTTCATGTCTGCATACTTCGCTGTTGCTGGATCAATGTATCTCGGCAGGTTTTGGCGAGATCCTCGAAGACCTTGTGCAGGGGGGATGTGTCATCGCCGGCAACGGGTACGCCTGCAGCAGCACCAGCACCGATGGTGGGTGTAAACGGCAGGCGGGCCAGGGTGGCAATGCCCTGCTGCTCAAACTGCTCTATTTCCGGCGCTCGCGGGAACATGTCGAACTCGCCGCCGCAGTGCGGGCAAATTGTGCCCGCGTAATTCTCAACCACACCCAGTACCGGTAGGGCGGACTCCTTGCAATAGCGAGCAGCCTTCAGGGTATCTTGCAACGCGATGGCGTCCGCAGAGGTCACCAGCAAGGCGCTGGTATTACAGCCCTTGAGCACATCACCGAGGGTAATTAACTCGTTGCCAGTGCCCGGGGGCATATCAACAATTAAAAAATCCAACACACCCCAGTCAAAGGAGCCGAGCATATGATGGACGTAGTCGTGTTTGTAGGCATCGCGCCAGACTACCGGGGTATCCGCCTCTTCCAGGAAGAAGGCCAGCGACCCTACCCGCAGTGACCCGCGACCTTTGATGTCATAGTCGGGTGCATTGACGCCCCGACCGGTGACCTTAACGCTCTCGTCCTGCATGCCGAACAGGCGGGCGACATTGGGGCCGTGAATATCCCCATCGGCCAGGCCGACCGCATAGCCCAGTTGCGCCAGGGCCACGGCCAGGTTGGCAGACACGGTGCTTTTTCCTACGCCGCCCTTGTTGGCCATCACCGGGATAATCCAGTTCATTTTAGACAGCCGTTGTGCCATGTGGACCTTGCTGTGGTTAGCCTTGTCCAGGGTGCAGGTCTCTTCCTTGGGGCAGAAGCTGCAGGCGTGGCCGCGGCCACAGTCTTCGATGTCCTCAGCTACGTCGATGTATTCTACTGTGCCTGTCATTGTAGGGTAATCCAGCCTTGAGAAACGTGCTTCAATCCATCACGTTGCCTCGCGTCGCCCTGCCACAGGGCCAGTGCGATGGACAGCGCATCCTGATTCAGGTCGACCTGGTGTTCGCCAGCCTGATTGAGGGGACGACTGAATACGACCACCCACTCGCCGCCCTCGCGGTAGAGGCTGCGGGTAGACAACTTACCCTGGGCAAGGGTGGTGGTGCTCCCAAAGCCACCAGCGGCCAGGTTTTGAGGGGCGTCGGCTCCAGCTTTCCAGTACCAAATGTTCACCGGTGTAGCGGTTGTACCCATCATATAGCTGGTGGCGGGGCCGCTGGCCAGGGCAAATTGGATGGCGACGCCATCACTGAACTGCTCGCGCGAGGTGACAGTGTTTTGAGTGGTGTCGGTCCAACGTAAACGCAGGTACAGGTTCTCTGTGTCACTGCCGGCTCGAAGCTTGACGGACACAGGCGGGGTCGCCGGGTCGTAGCGCAGGTTGATGGACTGATGGACCGGCGGTGCCAGGCTGAGGTCCAGGCTGTATTCCTGGGCGGCCCGCCAGGCCTCGCTGTTTGGTTCGAAAAGCGCAGCCCCGGGTTGCTGTGACACGTTCACAATACCGCCGACGGACAGGGCTTCTACAGGTGTGTCATCGATCGACACAGGGGTGGGTGGCGTGGCCACCGTATTGTCAGAGCGGGAGTCGCGTTCAGTGCAAGCACCCAGTAGAGTCACAAGTGCAATGGTAATCAAAAAAGTGTTGGTCATATTGCTTAACCCCACAGGTTAACGGGTTCAGTCTGGTCTGTTGTAATCACTTTATCTCTCATCCCACCGTGCACCTTGGTAAATTCCTTATGCATGGCGCTGACAGCTTCCAGCGACAGGGTGGACAGGTTGAGGAAGAATTTTTGCGTGTGGGAATTATCATTTGTGCGTTCTAGCGCGGCTACCAACAGTTCGAGATATTCCAATACATGGCGCTGGGTAAAATCTCTTTGCGCGCGCTGGTAATCGGCCTGGCGATCCGGGTTATCCTGGGATGAATATTCCAAATGGGCTAGCCAGGCAAGAAGTTCGAACTGACAGGAGATGTGATCCGGCAGCTCATTGCTATGCTCGTCTTCGCTGGTTGTCAGGCCAAAATGCCGGTACCAGGCGCTATAATCGAGCAAAAACTCAGGCCGGCTGCCACTGCCCAGTAACTCTTCATGGTCTCCTGCGTTGAGACCGACTATCGGGCGGCCCTTGTCTCCCATTTGAAATAAATGGATATAGTCCGCCTCGAATCTTTCAAGCGGCTGGTCGGGTTGGCCGATAACTGAATCGATTCCATAGCTGCGGTAGGCTGCACGTGTCAGGGCGAGGGGGTAGCTGCCATTGATCATTAGCTGATGAAATTCGGCAACCGGGTGTAGGAAGCCCAGTGCCAGCAATTGAAATAGCTGGGCTCGTGCCTGGATTTTGTCTTGGGTAGCGGTCATTTGATTAGCCCAACTTAAACATATCGGAGTGCTTGTAGGCGATGAGAATATCCATCAGTGCGGAATCCTTGCCCGCCTGCTTCTTCGCCCGTTCCGCTTCCAGAGTATCCAGTGAAGCCCGCACGCCATCACCGAACAGGCTTTCAAGATAGGACAGTGGTATACGGTCCTCGTCCGCCTTTGTGCCGTCGGCGTTAAAGGCATCCGGCGCCGTCGGCGGCACATAAAAGACATTGGGCTGGGTGCCCCATTCAGAATGAAGGGGCAGGGCGACCTTGTACTTGTCGACTAACTGGTGAATCGGCCCCTCCTCGTCGTCGCGGTAGCCAATCCAGCGAATGCGGCCTACACACTGCTGGGCACAGGCGGTGGGTAAACCTTTCTCGATCCGCGGGTAACAAAAAATGCACTTTTCTGACTTGGACAACTTCTCGTTGAAGTAGATTTTTTTGTAGGGGCAGGCTGTCACGCAGTAGCGGTAGCCGCGGCAGCGCTCCTGATCGATCAGCACAATGCCATCTTCCTGGCGCTTGTAGATGGCGTTGCGCGAGCAGGCTGCCAGGCATGCCGGGTTAGTACAATGGTTACAGATACGTGGCAAGTAGAAGTGGTAGCTGTTGGGATAGTCTCCCTCGCCTTCGTCCTCATCCCAGTTGGCGCCCCAGGTGGGTTTCACATTGGGCCGTAACCAGGGATCGGTGCCGGTCATCAAGGCCTCTTCGTAGTTGTACTCCCAGGGTTCACCGTAGTCTTCGGCAGTGGGCAGTTTACCCGGCTTGAGCTGGCCGTTTTCGTCAAAGCCCCCGCCACTGGCCTCGTAGAAACGCGGATAACCATCACCGGGCTTGGTTTCGACGTTATTCCAATACATGTATTCGCGGCCGTTGCGGTTGGTCCACTGAGTCTTGCAGGCCATGGTGCAGGTATGGCAGCCGATGCACTTGTTGAGGTCCATGACCATTGCGAGTTGTCTATTGCTCATGATTCAGGCCCTCCTATACATACTCGGCGCGTTCGATATCGACGCCGGATTCATTGCACAGTTGATTTGGATTCCAGCGAAAAAGGCTGAACTTGAGATGGCCCCAGTCACCGACCAGTTCAAGCGGTTGGATCAGGGTTGCCACAACGTGGTTCAGCCCCTTTTGATCTCGCATCTGGTAAGGCTCCCAGGCATGCTCCATCATCACCTGGTCATCGCGTACCGTTGGGGCCACCTTGGCCTGTGCGAAGAACTCGCCAATACTATTGAATACTCGCACAGGGTCGCCGTCCGCTATACCCTTGGCCGCGGCCATTTGTGGATTGATATAGACGTGGGGCTCGCCCCGTTGCTGGCGCATCATATATTTGTTGGCACGCCAGGTGGAGTGAATACCCCAGCGTGTATGAGGCGTATAGAACGTGTAGGGAAACTTCGACGCAGCCGGACCCGCGTTGAGTCGTGCAGTGGGAACAGTGGATTCCAGCTTTTGGTACCAGTCGTGATCGCAGTAAAAAGTGATGCGACCGGACAAGGTGGGGTAGGGGACTTTATCTTCGGTCTGCTTCTGCCAGGAATGTATCGGCTCGTTCGGTTTGACCTTGGAACTGACAGGAGAGGGACTGTCCCACATGGTGAGAAACCCCTTCTCGACACCCTCTTCAAAGGACTGATCCTGAAATTGGGGACTGTTCTCAATCATGTATTTTACTTGCGCCTTGGCATCCATGACTGTGCCATTCATGGTGTAATCGTCGTGAATGGTATGCAGGTCACGCGTAAACGGCCCATCCTGCATGGGACCGACGCCCCTTGCGATAGCCCGCTCCTGAATTTTCTTGGTCAGCAGTACGAACAGTTCCCACTCCGGCTTGCCTTCTCCGATAGGTTTCACCGGCGCGGTAAACAGGTTGGCAAAGCGGTGCAATGGGGTGACGCGGAAATCCCAGCTCTCATAGTGCCCGGAACCGGGTAAAACGTAATCTGCGTACATGGCTGTAGAATCCATGCGGATATTTATGTCGACGAACAATTCTGAATAAGCTTCCAGAATACGCTCGCGATAGTGTGGCCCTTTGTTGCGCTGAAATTTATTGTCGGCCATGTGAATGCCGCCCTTGATGCCTTCAAAAACGGGCATCTGGCCGGACTCGATCGATTCCTCGATCATATGCTGCATCTCTTCGACGTCGAAACCCGCCCGGGCTTTCAGTTTTTCGTTGTCGTAATGGGCTCTGGCTTCGATAATTTTCTTGCCGTGCACGAATTCGCCCAATCCACCGCACTCAAAATTGGGCATTTTTCCGGTGTTTGCGAAGCCCATCAGATAAGTTGACTCCCAACCCCAGTCTGTCCATGGGCTCCAGAATCCCCCTTTGTTACCGTTGTGGCCAGTAAGCGCGCACATCAGGATTTGGGCCCACTGTGTGTAGATACCGTTGAGCATTTTGGCAGAAGCAAAGCCAGATACTACTGCGGCCTTTTTGGCCTTGGCAAAGAGGCGCGCCTCCTCACGTACGATATCCGGATGTAGATCGGTATGTACCTGGGTTGACTCGGGTGAAAACTTCATCGCCTCAGCGTGCATATGGACAAAGGCGGGTTGGACAGCAATGCCCTTGACCTCAAACTGGCCCTTGAGGGCAGGGTCTATGTCGCCCAGCGCCAGCGATTTATGTTCGCTTCCCATTGAGCCCGGGGCTTCGACGGCACTGTTTGACTTACTGTCCCACAGATAGAAAATTTCTTTATTACCGCCGTCTACGACATCGGCCTGCCGCAACAGTTTTCCATTGTCGTTGCGTACCAGGAGAGTGAGGTCGGTTTGTTCTTTAATAAAGTCCCAGTCCACCAGATCTTCATCGAGTATGGTGTGCACCATACTCATATAGAGGAAAGGGTCGGCGCCCGGTTTTATGTTGAGCCAGCGATCCGCGTGGATGGCAGTGGGGTTGTAGTCGGGTGCCGCAATGACAACCCGGGCCCCATTGTATTTGGCTTCCCACATATAGTGGGCATCAGGAATTCGAGTAACGTTAACGTTGATATAGGACAGCAGCAGGTAATCGGCGTCAAACCAGGCATCCGAAGTCACATTCTGGATAGCATCGCCATAGGCCAATTGCTGCCCGGATTGACCATCCCCAACATCGGTAATCTGGTCTTCCTGTATGCCACCTACCAGGGTTGTGAATCGCAGGCCGGCTGCTAGTTTACCGTTGGATACGATACCGGTACCGGTATGCGTCATCAGGCTGCGGGGGCCGTGTTTTTCGTATATGTCTATAATTTTGTCAGCGATCTCTTCAGTCGCTTGATCCCAGGATATGCGCTGCCATTTGCCTTCACCGCGCTCACCTACGCGCTTCATGGGGTAGCGGATGCGGTCGGGTTCGTACATGGCTTGAGAATGGATAGCGCCTTTTTGACATCCACGGGGGTTGGTGTCCGGAATGTTATCGGCAATCTGCGGGTACTGAGCCAGTTGCTCTTCCCGCAGGACAATGCCGTCTTTGGCGATAATTTTGAAGGCGCAGTTGCCGTGACAATTTACACAGTGAGCGGCGAAGCCGACCACATCATGCTCATATTCTTTGCGATAGACGTCTTCCCAACTGCGGTAAGGGTAGTCAACCTTGAGCGTGTCGTGAAGAGGCTCCAGTGAGCTTAGAGACCAGGCCTGTTCGGCGCTGAGCACTCCAATACCAGTAATGGCGGACGTTTTAAGAAAATCACGGCGATGGAGCTTTTTCATTTTTCGTCCCTTTTTTTAGCTACTATCAAACGTTGACTCCGCTTTCGAAAAAAGAGCCGATGCATGAGCACCGGCTAAATCAGACTAACCATCACCAGAGGGCGTTAGAAACGGTAGGTAAAGTCAATGCCGTAGGTGCGCGGCAATCCTGTAGAGAAGGAGTTAAGCCCCAGAGTCTGCAAGGCTACAGCGAACGAGTAGTACTCCTCGTCAGCCATATTATCTACCCACAGTGATACCGCATAGGAATCGCTATTGTCGGAAACGCCCACTCTTGCGTTCCATATCCAGTAGGATTCCTGTTGCAAATCACCGTAGTCACCAACGCCTGGAACAACCGCATCGTTATAGGCACTAAACCACTGGCTGGAGGTATAGGTAGTGTCGACGTGTACCCACGAGCGCCAGTTGGCGCTGATGTCAAAGTCGTAGTCAACTGCCATGTTGAAGTTGGTGTCAGGGGTTGAAACCGGTTCATTGCCTTTGAAGTCATCGAATCCGCTTGCCGTGGTCGGAGACGTCAAAATCAACTCATTGTACTCGGCATCAACCAAACCGAGACCAGCCTGTAAAGTCAGGCCTTCAGCGGGCATGGCGAGTAACTCGAGCTCCAGACCATAAATGTCAACACCGCCGGCATTCTCCAGAGTGGTAGAAATACCTACCTGGTTGGCGAACTGCTGGTCCTCATAGTCGTAGTAGAAAGCAGCGGCATTGAGGCGAATCGTGCCATCAGCAAATTCACTCTTCAGTCCAAGTTCGTAGGAGTCTACATACTCGGGGTTAACATAGGCGCTGTCGCCTTCAGACGCATACACCAGGCCACCGTTGAACTCTCCAGAGCGGTATCCATGCGAATAGCGAAAATAGGACATTATGTCTTCGTTCACCTGATAGTTCAGCGCGAGGGTGCCAGTAATTTCTTCTTCTGCCCCCACCAACGCCTCTGCAGAAGCTGACGTATAATCAGCATGGGTCCAGATAGGGGGGCCAGCAGGGTTGCCAGGCGGGATAAACGGGAATGGCAGGCCATATATATTGCCCTCGTTGCCACCTACCCAGGTACCTTCTGTGCGAGGATCTGTCGGAATCCAGACGGGAGCCCCGGTAAGCGCGGGGGGGAGTGATAGCCCGGTACCGTTGAGACGAGAGTTATTCTGGGTATCACGTGTGGTTTCGTCGTCGGTGTAGCGCAAGCCCAGGTTCAGGCTCCACTTGTCGTTAAAGTCGTAGGTCATATCGGTATAGATAGCCCAGCTCTCTTTTTCCACATCCAGATCGCGCCACACTTCTCCCATGGCTCCACCATTTTCACCCGCCAACAGGAGTAGCGGTTTTTGGTCCAAGCGTGCCGGGTTGAATTCGGCGGGTTGTTCTATGACCCATATGTTGCTCACGTCGGGCGCTGAGCCTACGAATTCGGAGTGCACAATGGTCGAATCGACGTCTTCATCGCCATAGTAGGCACCGGCAATGAAGTTGAATGGGCCGTCAAAGTTAGATACCAGCCGAAGATCTTGAGAGAAGGCTTTACTCTCACCGTAGAAGTCAACGTGCAGATAGGGGGCCTTGGTGCCGTCGATGTCCTGTGGGTTTGCAAAGGAACCATCATAGTAGGATGTAACCGACACCACGCTGTAGTCCCCGATATCCCAGTTCAGTTTCAGGTTGACCATGCTCATGTCGTTTTCAGCAGCTTCTACGTGATCCACCGAGCCTTCGAGGTATTTCGGTTTTATTACATCGGTGTTTCCCAGTATGTCTACACCACCGGGGTTGGTTCCAAAAATCTGGGACACTGAAGCTGTAGCATCGCTTTCACCATAACTGAATTTCAATACGGCATTCAGGTTTTCCGTGGCCTGGAAGTTGAAGGAGGCGCGCAGGCCCCAGAGGCTGGTTTCCGCCATATCGTCGCCGCCGGGGAAATTATTCTCGTAAATGCCGTCTCTGTCTTTGTAGTTAAATGCCAGGCGAGCGGAGAGCTTTTCGTCTATCAGCGTGCCCTCGATGGCGCCATTCGACTCGAGTAGACCATAATTGCCGGTGCCGAGTTTGATATAGCCATTGGTTTCATCGCCCATCCCTGGGGTACGCGTAATCAGGTTGATCGCACCTCCCGTTGTATTTTTGCCGTACAAGGTACCCTGTGGCCCCCTCAATACCTCGATACGCTCTGTATCGTACATGCTCAATCCATGCAGCCAGGATGAGCCCATATAGGCTTCGTCGATATATAGACCAATTGGACTGGATTGCGTCGGGTTCCAGTCAATCATTGAGACGCCGCGGATGGAAAACTGGGGCTGCACTTCGCCAAAAGGTTGGCTTAACTGCATGTTCGGCACCTGGTTTGCCACATCAGAGGGCTTGGACCAGCCCAGGTTGTCGATGTCAGTCCCGCCGAAAGCCGATACAGCGACAGGGACATCCTGCATGCTCTGGGTACGTTTCTGTGCGGTAACGATGACTTCTTCCAGCTGCGCGTGAGCGTATTGACTGGAAATGGCGTATAGCGTCGCCGCAATGGCGGTTTTTATAAATCTTGGTTGCATAAGAGAGGCCTCTGTCTGTCAGGATTATCATACTTAGGGTTATTTTGAAATCTACAGCGAGCATTAATATAATCATCATTGATACAATAGTCAATGATAAAACTAACACCGTACCCTGATTATTACAAGATTCACTCTCGGACTCACTTCGATGGGGGCATACATCAGCCCGAAAAGTAATATTTATATCAGTGATAGTTATATCAATTGAGAAAAAAATAGTCTAATATCCAAAATCCTGAAGCCGGCGTTAGCAGCTGCCTGATGACAACTGCCCAATAGAAAGGACATAAAAAAATGACCAAACAGATTAAAGTTGCCGCGATTCAAATGGAGCCAAAGCTCCACGACAAAGAGGGCAATATTGCCAGGTCGCTGGCCCACATCGATGAGGCGGCGGATGCGGGTGCCCGCCTTGTGGTCTTGCCAGAGTGTGGTCTGACCGCCTATGTATTTGAGAATGAAGGTGAAACCTCAGCGGTCGCTGAGGAGGTCCCGGGACCTACAACGGCTTTACTTGCTGACAAGGCCAGAGAGAAAGATGTCTACATTGTGGCAGGCATGGTCGAGTTGGATGGCTCCGATTATTACAATGTGGCCGTTCTGGTTGGCCCTGAGGGGTATGTT
This sequence comes from Halioglobus sp., assembly GCA_036960305.1. Classification (GTDB taxonomy): domain Bacteria; phylum Pseudomonadota; class Gammaproteobacteria; order Pseudomonadales; family Halieaceae; genus JBALVT01. Next base: position 74,303 of record JBALWA010000010.1, read on the forward strand.
GGGAAATATCGCAAGATGCACCCCTGGTATCCGGCGGAAGCGAACTGGCCGATTACCACTGCCCATCACAGTCAGGGCTTTCCAGTATTCGATACCGCAGTCGGGAAAATAGGTATTTGCATCTGCTATGACATGTGGATTCCTGAAACGGCTCGCATGTTGGCGCTAAACGGTGCAGAAATTATCGCCTTTCCCACCAACACCGTCGCTGTACCTGCGGGGCAAGCCGTGTTCGACCATGTATTGCGGACCAGGGCACTCGAAAACCATGTCTGGATAATAGGAGCTGACCGCATAGGCGTGGAGAGGGAAGTTCCCTTTGCAGGGCGCAGCCAGATCCTGGACCCCTATGGCAACGTGATGGTGGAAGCCAGCGCAGACCAGGAAGAAATTCTTTATGCAGATATTGAATCCGCTGTAGCGAGCAGGGATAAGATGCTGGTACCCGATCTTGCGGAAAGCGACCTGTGGTGGATTCGACAGCCGGAGAGCTACCGCAAAATCGGTTCTGTCGACTGACCATACCAGCAACACCCAAACAAACTTATTATTGAAAGACGAGGTGATAAACCATGAGTGATCTCGACCTGGCCGACCTGGCTATACGCATACAGAAAATCGAAGATATACAGGCCATCAAGGACCTGAAAGTCATCTACGCGCGAGCCTGCGATGACTGCTATAACCCGGACAAGATGGGAGATGTCTTTTCTCCCGATGCTGTCTGGGATGGTGGCGAAGGGTGGGGTCGCCATGAGGGCAGGGAGGTTATTCAGGATTTTTTCCGCGAGGCAAGGAAAGATATCAGTTTTGCAGTCCACTATTTTGTACAGCCTGAGATCATTCTGGCGGATGACGGTATGACTGCCACCGCAACCTGGTACCTCTGGCAGGCCTTCACTATGAATGATACGGCCATGTGGTTGTCTGCGCTGGAACATGACAAATATGTGAAGATCGATGGACGCTGGTGGCAGAACGAAATGATTCTGGACCCCTTTTTCGTATCTCCCTACGAGGATGGCTGGCATAAGCCTGAATAGGAGCGGGTAAGCGCGCTCCATTGAGTAACAAAATAAGTTAGCACTACTAAAAAAGGTCGGTCATGAAGAGGTTTATTCGATGAAAATTCGTTACGTTGTAGCTGCCATAGTTTCTTTCGCGATGGTTTCGCAGTCTGGTGCTGATGAAAGTTTTTGGCAGTGGAGTAAGCTACCGGGTGAGGCTACTGGCCGGAGTATTCCTGATATAGAGAGAAAACTGGCCGATCTGTATTCTTTCAATACCCTTCTGGACAACTGGAAGCAACAGGTCAACCTGGGCGTCACTGCCTGCTCGCCGGACATCAAAAAGCTGAACATATTAGATGAGTTTCCCGCAGGCACTCAAAAAGTCTTTCCCAAGGCCGGTCAAACGCTTGCCTATTCTACTTCCTCTGCTCGAAGCCATCCCAGCCGCCCTGATGACCAGCACGTAACCGCAAAGTCAACGACCATTACTGTGGTTGATGCGGACACCAAGGAAGTGGTTGCGGAGCATGAATTGGAGTTGCGCTTTCACGGCGGAATTCACGATTCTATACTGACCCCGGATGGACGATACATTATAGCCGCTGGACCCTTGTTAAGTGATTACATGGCCATGAAAAGCGGTGATGAAGAAACCGCCGCGCGGATAAGAAGTTTGTCGGAAGTTTCTACGGGTAAAACCGGTGATACTGGAATGACAGCCGACTTTTACTCAATGGGCGCAAGTATTGGAAAAAGCCTCAGCACGATTTTAAAAATTGATGCCCTCACGCTTGAGCCCGTCCAGTTAATCAAATTTGTCGGTAATCCTCACCACGGTGGTGCCATGGGGCGAAATTTCTCCAAGCCAAATATGATGTGGATGGACACCTTTGAACCTGACGCTGAGAACGGGGCTGCATTTGCTATTTTCAACCCGGATACGCTGGAGGTTCACTGCGCGGGTTTGGCGTCGACTCTGGGGAAGTCCCAGTACATTGCCCATTTTATGCCGCTTGCAACAGGGGAAAAGTTTATTATGACAACTGCGCCCTATGAGCCTTACGTAGGCGCGCAATCAGTCGGAACGGGTGACCCCATGTACCTGCCTCCCAATTACCTGCTGGTGATTGACCCGGAAACCGGTATCTGGGAACGAGAGATTCCTACGCCACCGATGACTGGCGGTATAACCATTGCCGACCAGAAAATGCAGTATATCTACAACAACAGTGCTGGCACAGATACGGCCTACAAACAGGACTTCAAGACAGGTCGATTAGTATGGAAAATGCGAACTGGCCTGGGGCCCTACGGCATGACCTTCAACAAGGATCACTCTGAAATATGGGTTGCCGACAAGGGCGAGTCTGTTGATTATTGGGGTCGAACACTGACAGTGATCGATGATTTCAGCGGGCGAATAAAGGCGCGTATTGGACTGCCGGGTTTTGGTGTAGACCACGTGGTTTTGGCTCCCAACGGCAAAGAAATCTGGGCAACCTCTAATGCCTGGGGGCAGATATACGTTATTGATGCCGAATCTAAAGAGATCACCAAGACATTGGACATGTATGGACGCGGCTCAACACATGGTGCGGTATTCGTGTATTTTGGCGATGACCTCAAACCTCAGGTAATGCAGGACTCTCATGAGTTCATCGAGCGCACGCCTGCGCTTGATAAGCCTTTTCGAACCTATTATGTAGTAGACCGCGAGCCCTCTGGCACGGCCGCTGCCATGAAAGAGATTAATCCAATGGCCAAAGGTCGCGCGTTGTTTCAGGCTCTGGACGGTTGTTCCGCCTGTCATGGTCTGAATGGCCAAGGTATGATTGGTCCTGATATTCGAGGCAAGGGTATTGATGCTGTTCTAGGTGCACTTCAGACCAAAAAGGATATGAAAGCATGGCAGGGTGCTCGCAAGATGACTGATCAGGAAATACACATGGTCAGTATGTGGCTGTCGGAGAGGTAGTTTTGTTATGAGCCGTAAAGTCTGTTTACTGCTGTTAAGTTTTTTTTCAGCCTGCTCTTATGGCAGCGATGCGCATATTGCTATGGATCATGCTAGTCATGACATGCAAAATATGATTGTCGAGCGCGAGACAAAAGATAGCCAGGCCTTAAGTGACCTGGTGGACATCAGGCTGGAACCTCGCTTTGTTCTTGAATCGGTAAACGGTTCCAAGACCTCTGAAAATGATTTTGCCGGGCGGTACTTGTTGATCGGTTTTGGATTTACCCATTGTGGGCACGTCTGCCCGACCTTACTAAGCAATTGGGCTAATGCTGTAAGTGAATTGTCGGAAACTCAGCGTGAAAATCTTCAGGTCATTTTCATCAGCCTGGATCCACAGCGTGATACGCCCGCAATCACAGATGAATACAGCAAACAATTTGATTCGGACTTTATCGGTCTGTCAGGAACGCCAGAGCAAGTCGCTGCGACCGCCGAGAATTTCCGCATTAGCTATGTTACAGTCCCGCTCAATGGGGGCAACTACAAAGTTGACCATACCAGTATAAGCTACCTGGTTTCACCAGAGCGCGAGATAGCTGCCTTAATTGGATTCGGCACATCCCCTACGGAAATAGCAGAGCGGATTGCCGCTATAATTCCATGATAGCGACCGTTGCCCCGGGGCCGCTAAGAGATCTAACTCATGCCTATTAGTGTCTTCGCAAAGTTATCTGCCATCATATTTCTTGGCTTCGTCAATTCAGTTATGAGTGGTGAGTGGGACACACCTGCTCGCTATTTGTTTTCAGCCTCTAATGGGGGGCAACAGTTAGCCGTTATCGACACCAAAGAAAATATTCTTGTCGGGCAGGTTGATCTTGCACAGCCAATTAATGAGATTGCGGTCTCTGCATTTGGCAATCACGCTTACCTGGGACATGCTGAGCATAAATCGGTGTCGGTGGTTGATTTGTCTGCAGGAAAATACAGCCACAGTGTGGCGCTGCCAATGGCTCCTCGCCATATGACATCAGATAGCTACGCCGGACTGTTAATTACTGATTCTGTGGAAGGGGGTATGGTGAGAATAGGTCTTGGCGGCAAAAAAATCATTTTCCACAATAGCGATATTCCTCCCGCCAATGATGTGATTATGAGCCCCAGTGGTGTGGTCGCTTATTGGGCCTCAGGAAGCGGCGCGGAGATTGGCGCGGTGTCAGTGGAAGATGGCAAAGAATTATGGCGCCATAAAATTGCTGATCATCCAGTGAAGGTAAACCCTCTGGTACGTTCACTGGATGGATTGTTTATTGTCGCCACATTGCCTGAAGAAGGCCGTTTAATTACAGTGGATGCAGGTAATGGGGAGTTGCTGCTCAGAAAACAATTGGGCAAAGGTTTGCAGCGCCCCTATGTTACGGCCAATGGCCAGTACTTTTTGATTCCTGAAACATCCAGTCGTCAGCTGCATATCTATTCTCAGGTCACTTTGCAAGTGGTCGACGCTATCAACCTGCCTGAAAAAACGCCGCTGGTTACGGCCGGGTTTTTCGATATTATCGGTCTGGGTTACGCGGATAAAGCGGCTTATGCTTTCGATCTTATGAACCCTCATGCCAAGAAACCTACGACTATCCCGTTACCGGCGCAAGCATTTGACGCCATCGTCACCAGTGATTCACAGCATGCCTATGCCGCATTACCAATGGCTAATGCCATTGCGCATATCAGTCTCAAGAATGGAAAAATGCAGCTCATAGAGGGAATAGCTAGCCCGCACTTCGTTGAAATGGGTGCTTCCAATGCAGTCTGTCACTGATTCCAAATTGCATATCGGTTGGGCGCAGCGCTGGCGTACTGGCCTGGTGTTGCTGGCCATTACCGGCCTGACACTTTCCTGGTTGGCATTTCCCTATCTCATTCAGGGTAAGCAGCTGCTGGTTGAGACAGGGCACGATATAAAAACTGAAAAAATGATGAAAGGGCGGACCTTGAGTCAATTTTTGACCAAGCTTATGGTGACGAAGAACCAAGAGGAGATCACCGCTACCTTTGCAATACCTGAGTATTTTCAATTTATGGACCAGGTGCAGGCAATGGCCAGGCACCGCCCGGAGAAATACCATGTTTTCTTTATTACCGAAAATATTCACGTAAATCGTCTTCCCCAACAATTACCCAGTGTGACTTTGCTTCGCCCCGACAATACAAATATCAAACCGGTGCGAATAGAGGGGCCAAACGATGTCGATCATCACCGAGCCAGTTTTGTGTATTTCGATAAAATTGCTGCCGATGGTACGCCGACATTGCCGGAAAATGGTGACCCCTTTCGACTGGTTGTTAAAAATACCTACGAAACAGGCGTCAGCTATGTCACCTGGTATGAGTGGAAGTACCCCTTGGAAATCCCTGAGGATTTGGCTTCTGGCAATATATTTTCACTTATTGCCGTCTTTACCTTGTCCATTGGTTTGCTTTCAGCCGTGCTCACCCCTTGCATGCTACAGCTCTCAGTGATGTACCTGGCGGTACTCACCAATTCATCGCTGATGATACAGCCGGAAAATACGGGGGCTACAAGCAAAGGTAAATCTCAGGTATTTCTATTCTCATTGTTTTTTATTCTAGGCTTTGTCATTTTGTTTTCTGCTGTTGGTGCATTGATTGGGTGGTCAGGGCAATTGATGCAAGCTTATCTCAGTCTCTATAGTCGACCGATCAGTGTTGTCGCTGGAATATTCGTAACGATTTTTGGTCTTTATCTCGCTAAGCAGGCGGGTATGCCACTGCTCTGCAAGGTACCGATGGGTGCCGTCTCGGAAACACTCAACAAACACTCGCTTGTTGGTAGCGCCTTATTGGCGGTTGGCTATTCGTTGGGGTGTATTACCTGTTTCGGTGGGGCAATCATCGGCACCCTGATGGTCTATGTTGGCAGCTTACAGAGCCCGCTCCATGGCGCCATTATAATGCTGTTATTCTCGCTCGGTATTGCCGTACCATTCTTGTTGGCCGCATTACTTTTATCACGCTCATCGCAAGCGCTTGAATGGGTGTCCCGGTGGCAGAAACCCATTCAATACACCACGGCATCGCTGGTGTTGTTTTTTGGCCTGGTGTTGTTGAGCGATAATTACCATACATTGAGTGATTTTTTATATCCGATGCTTGGGCTGGGTTAGTTCTTTTCTCTTAGTACCCACCAACAGATTAGTAATCCGCTAAAGCAGATAGCGAAAGTCGCCATCCAACCACCCAGCATATCCGGTAAATAGGCTTGAAAGCCCAGTGCGGACATTTCCGCAGCGCCATTCATAAACCTGATATCAAAATCTGTGTCGAGTATGCCCTGTTGCTTCAATAAACCTCGGATCAAGGAGCCTGTCCAGGCAAAAGTTACCAGGGCTAGCCACAATTTTAAATGCCCTTCTCCTGCCCGCCATAGTGTGCCAGAGCCACAGCCTCCCGCACTGACCATGCCTATACCGAATAATAGGCCACCGAGGAGTGATCCCAGCCAAAAGGTCGTGGGAATGGCCTGATAGGCATCTATGTAGCCTCTTTCGAGGACAATCGCTGCGAGAGGAATGCCAATCGATAATGCCTTGATTAGGGCTAGACCCATTTCACTGCCGATACCGATTATCGGGCCGTGGAAAACCTGTGAAAAACAAAAGCGTGAGCGTTGTAAACCGAAGCCAAGCACTAGACCGGAGATAACCAACAAACTGCGAGTGTTAAGAAATGGACTGCTGGAAAGCCGCCAGGCCAATGCCCAGGCCAATATTGCCACCAGCAACAGCAGCCCCAATACTGGACGATAGTTGTTTAATTGAGGATGTATTTTCCCTCTAGGTACCGGGGTGCTCCCCCAATGAATGTTGCGCATGCTCCAGCTCAGAAGCTTGATACCTAAATACGCACCCACAGCCAAGCCTGCCATCATTGCCCATCCCGCGGCGGATGAAAGCAGTAATGGGGTGAAAAATCCCCCCGTGGTGCAGCCGCCGGCGAGAACTGCCCCGGCGGCCATCATTGCCCCGCCGAAAACTGCCCGAAGATATTCCAATGAGGGCGAGCGGCTCAGGGTGAACTGCCTGGCCAATAACGCCGCGCTGAAAGATCCCATCAGCAAACTAATATTCATCAATGAAATATGATGGAACAGAGGGTTCTCTGGCAGGTGATGAATACCCAGTGCTGGACCCAGGCCCAGAGCATAATTGAGATGGTCACCCCACAACAGCACGCCACTAAAAATGCCCCAGGACTGGCCGTTGGTCATTAGCAGGATACTGACCAATACCAGGGTCATTGCCCCCGTAAAAGGGGACCATAAGTCGATGAAGACACGTTGGTAGGTCATGGTGGGGTCATTGGCAACGCATCGGCGTGTCCGAGTCCTTGGCCCCTCGTACTGCAAAGGCCAGGACATCGGCTTGCAATTGCTGGGCCGTCAAATCCATATACTTTTCAGCCGCCAGGTTGTAATGCGCGATTGACTGACGGTAGGGCTCGCTCACATAAAACGCCAAATCGCCTGTCTCTGATGTACCACCGTGTTTACCCGCTTCATAGTAGTCTGTCCATTCCGCTATCGTCTTGTCCATGGGCGAGATTGCTTCGCCTATGGACTCAATATGACAGGAAGTACAGACCAGGCGGTGATAGACCCGGCCGCGTTTCCAGTCTGTCTCTTGGCCGGTAAAGAGCTCAGACAACAGCGCTACAGCGATCAATACAAGGATCAGAACGAAAGGAGCGATTTTTTCCATTATTGCCCACCTTGGGGGCGAAATTCAGTGGCATTGTAGAAGGAACCCGTAAACCAGGGCAATGACCCGTTGTTGCTTAGCCACAATATGAATATAGTAATATATGTATCAATGATAATATTGTCAATTCAATTAAAATGCTTTATGATCCGGGTTCATCGCAGTGCTTTGACACAACAGGCACATACAAATGTAGCTGGCGTGAGCGCATCAATCACAGGAGCTGATCAGTCGTGACTAAAGAGCAAGCACAATACGACATCATCATAATCGGAGCGGGCGCATCGGGTGGCCTGCCTGCGGCGGCTTACTTGCAGAAAGCGGGTGCCAAGGTGTTGATGATCGACGCAAATCACGAGGCTGGCACTCATGTAAAAGCGCATGAATACTTCGCTGGCGCCACCTGCGTCCCCTGTGCTGGCGGGTTTGTCGGCAGCACCAACCCCTACTGGGAAGACCTGGAACTGGAACGGTATGGGGCGGAGCTTATTATCAACAAACGCTCAGCCGGGTTAATATTTCCCGACGACACCAGCCTGTTTATCGGGCCGGCCGATCCTGAGGGAACAATCCAATCGCTGGCGCGCTATTCGCAAAAAGATGCCGAAACTATGATGGGCTGGCTTACCCGTGTTGGAGAAGTGTTTGTAGAGGTCAATGAGCTGCTCTATTTCAGCCCTCCAACACCTGAGCGTCTGGATCTGATCTACGAAAAGCTTGCCTATGTGGCGGGCATTGACGTGGAAGATTTTAGGCAGATGAACGGCTGGGAATTTCTCGATGCTATTTTTGAAGACCACCGCATAAAGCAATTTCTTATGGTGACCTGCACGGTCAGTTGGGTGTTTTCAGATATGGATGCCCGCGGCGAGGGTCCGATGGGAATGGTTGGCGCTCTTTTTCTTGGGCTTGGACAGTTAAAAGGCAGCAACCATATGGTTGTTCATGCGCTGCTGCGGGTATTTACGGAATACGGCGGTACACTGTGGAAAAACACTAAAGTCGACGAAATCGTTGTCGAAGATGGAAAAGCCGTCGGCGTGCGATTGTCAGATGATGCGGTAATGCACCCGGGTGAGACCATTCGCGCGAAATATGGTGTGATCTCCAATGCCGGGGCCAAGCCCACATATGACATGCTTGACGAGAATGTATTAAAGCAGGCGGATCCGGCACTGGCCCAAAAAATGAAGCACTGGGATATGGCCACTCGCCCCTCTACTGTGACTGTATGGGTACTGAAGGAGCCGCCCAAGTTCAAGGCCGCCGCTACTGATGATTATGTCGATCAGGCCGATTGGATTTTCAAAGGCATGGATAGTGTCGACAGCTGGAAAGATTGGAGTGTTGCCCAGCGCAGTGGTGATCTCGAGGGTGCCTTTGGCGATTCGGGTGGTTGGTGGGAAATTTTCATGCCAGCATTAATCGACCCCACTCAGCGCTCGCCGGAAGGTCCGCTGACATTGCGCATTGAGGAAGTATTGCCGTATCACCTGCGAGATGAAAACGGCAAAGCGGATGTGGAACGATGGGAAACAGAAAAGTGGAAATTGGTAGACAGACGTGAAGATATATTGGAGACCATGGCGCCTGGTTTCAAGGATTTGATTCTCGATCGGGTTGCTACCTCGCCGGTTGATTTGGCCCGTTCGAATCTTACGGCGGTGAAGGGCTGCGCACAAGGTGGTGCCTTTGCGGGTGATCAAAACTATCTCGGGCGTATGCCGTATCGTATGCCAATCGATAACCTCTATATGTGTAACAGCGTATGGCCTGCTTCGCTTACTTTTGCCGGTACCGGGTACAACGTGGCCTCTATTGTAGCGGAAGAAATGGGGATTCGTGATCAGGATTGGTGGGTTGGCAGGCCAGGTCAGTGGTTCCTGGAAAATATGCCGAGGTTGCTGCCGGAGAGGCTGCGGACATAAACACCTTATCGACAATAGCCGGACAATGAGAGTAGATGATGACTATCAATACCAATATCAATACTGATTACGATGTGATTATTATCGGCGGTGGGCATAACGGTATGTTATGCGGCGCCTATCTGGCGAAAACTGGCGGCAAAGTTTTAGTGCTGGAGAAAAAACATGAAACTGGCGGAGGGCTGGTAACCGAGGATTTTCAATCACCTTATCGTTTTAATCTTCATGCCACTTATATGATGATGGCGGATGTGGCCCCCAGCCATGCGGATCTCAAACTCCATGATCACAGCCTGGCCTATATAACCCCCGACGTTCAAATCGCTTTTCACCACCGAGACGGCAAAGCGCTGGTTTTTCATCGCGACCCGGAAAAATCAGCCCAGTCGGTAGCGATGTTTTCTGAGTCGGACGCTGCTCGTTTCCGCACAATGTTTGCCGACTTCAAAGAAATGTGTGATGAAATTTTGATTCCCGCGACTTATGTGCCCGCTGTACCCGCGCTGGATCAGATAATGCAGTTTCAGCAGACTGAGCTGGGTAGGAAGGTTGCAGAAGTTTCCGAGATGACACCCGCCGAGATCATCGATAGCTACGGCTTTGAACATCCGCGGGTAAAAGGCGCACTGTTATATTTGGCAACATTGTGGGGGATAACCCCGGACGCCACCAATGTTGGTTACCTGGTGCCGCTGTGGATATATAGAATGATGAACGCTGCGCTGGTGCGTGGCGGTTCCCACTCGCTCTCTTCGTCGGTACAGGGCGCTTTTCGCAAGGCAGGTGGCGAGGTCAAGGATCGCGCCGGTGTCGAGCACATTATAATGGAAGGTGGTCGTGCAGTTGGTGTGAGAACTACTGATGGTGATGAGTACCGCGCAAAAGCAGTTGTCAGTACGGTAAATCCTGAGCAGACATTTCTCGACTTCATCGAAGAGGAAGAATTACCGCAGGATTTGGTGGCCGCAGCAAAACAGTGGCAGTGGGAAGATATTTCAGTCTTTACCAGTCACTACGGTGTGGTTGGTCCCGCGCCGGATTACACGTCCGCGAAATTTAACCCCGATGCCAATCACGCCCTTATGAATGTCATTGGCATTGAATCTGTCGAAGACGTGATGGAAGCCCACGACGATGTCGCTAACGGGCGCCTGGGCAAGATTCACGGGCGCGCCACCTGCACCTCGCAATTCGATAGCCTCGCCGCTGTCGGCCAGGATGTGTGTGGAGAGCTAAATACACTGCGATTTGAGACCTGGGCCCCCTACAAGCTGGATAACGAGGATTGGGACGACGTACGTAAGGATTATATGGCTCGCTGCAAGGCAGCCTGGCAGGAGTATGCGCCAAATTTAAAAGACGTAAGTTATGGCTATGAAATTGTAATGACACCAAAGGATATTGAACGCCGTTTGATCAATATGAAAAACGGTTCATTCAAGCAGGGATCCTACAATATGATGCAAATGGGTTACCTGCGCCCCAACGACCAGTGCTCCCGTTACAGCACACCGGTAGATGGGCTATATATGGCGGGAGCAGCTGTTTACCCCGGCGGAATGATTTTGCACGGTTCGGGTTATAACGCCGCGAAAGTGGTGGCGGAGGATCTGGGGCTGAACATCTGGTGGCAGGAGCCCGAGATGGTGACCAAAGCGAAAGCCAAACAGTACTTGCAAGATGATTGATGGTAGGAATTAGAAGATGCAGGCAGGTTCTACCGGCTTAGGTAAAACAGTTTTAGTTATGCAGTTAGCGCAGGAGTCGGAAATGACCCGGCTCCCGCCCACCAGTGCACCCGAAGGAGCACTGGTACTGTACTGTAAAACGATTGAACCGGTGACCTGGAATATCTGGGTTTCAGTAGAGTCCGAAGAGATACCAGCATTGCTGGCCCAGCTGCTAAAACCCAGGCTGCTTTGGTATGTCATTAAATCGCTGATAGCAGCGCCGGCAAGATTGTTACGTAACCGGGTAGCCGGGGCAGCTTAAGGCGGCATCCAAAAACTACGGTTCCAGCACGAACCTGGTGGCTGTGACTGACATGACTAGAGACGCTCCTCGAGCAGTACCGTCATTTTCTGCAGCTTCCACTGCCCATTGTCCACGGCGATATCAAGCAGGGCTTGATAGCGGTTGTTGCGTTGGTGAATATGGCCCCAGTGCCCCACGGAACCGTGTACTGTCCAATTGGCTTCTGCAACGAATTGGTCATCAGTTATACCCGGTTTTATCTGTAGGCTATCCAGTGTCACCTCCTTAACCTTGGCCTTGGCACCGCCCTGATTAGCAAGCACCAGGCTTCTCTTGGTTTCCAGATAGATATCGGTCAGGAGTTCACCGCTCACCGAGTGCTGCAATACATCGTAGATATCGCCTTCGTCGCGGTAATCAAAGGCGCGATAGATGTTGTGGAGCAGGCTTCCCACTATGTGCTGGCCTCGTTCGGTATCTGGATAGTTGGATTCGCCAAGCATTGCAGCAGTGGTGCACAGTGACAGCATCAAAACGCTGATGCAGGAAGGTATCGCAAGGCTTCGATGCTTTGTCCTGGCGAAGGCAAGCCACACCAGGGCCAGTATTGCAAAAAATATGAATGCAGAGAGAGACTTGTTCAGGAAGGCTTGCCACCCGGGTGCGGGTAATTCGATCTGGTAAAGAGCTGGGGTGAATGGCTGTTTAATAAAGTTTATCCACTCAAGTTGGGTATAGCCGGGTTCCAAAAACGAGGTCATCGGACTCACTTCATCAACCGCCACGGCGGGAACCGATTGAATGCGATCGTCCCAGAGGTCCCAATTCATCGTGACTGAGTCAGGTAATTCTTTTTGCGGGTATACAAATATCGTCCCGAGAATTGCGGCGTCGATACTGAGGGGCTGGGGAGGGTCGATTACCCGCGAGCTGGTCATGGTTCTTTCTAGAAAGTTAACACTGTCCAGGATGCCCTGTGCCGGCGCGCCGTTAATCGAGACAGGCTGATGCAGGGCGAGGAAGTCAGCGACCTTTTGTTTGATCTCGGCCTGCATCTCTATAGGTATCTCGGTCTTGCCCGCTAGTCCGAGGTCAACCCAGCGCTGCAGGTCTTTGGGCCTGGCGATGATTTCCTTGCGCACCTCAAAGGGTTCAATATAGATAAAACCGGTCATGGGCGCATAGTTTTGCCGCCTAAACTTACGCCCTTCAAAAGCACTGTACCAGGGGTCGTTCCAATCTAGTTTCAATTGGTACCCGGAAGTCAGATAGCGAAAATCATTGATGGCGACGCCCTTGTGATAGGCGATAAAGCCAATGCTTTCGTATGCCGGTGCAATGAAGCCCAGCTGTTCTGGGAGGTCTGCACCGTTGAAAGTAAAATTAAGACGGGCGCGGATGACCTCGGGCGCGTCATCCTGTATGGGCAGGGGTGTGCCATTGAACGGATCACGCAGGGTGCGACTTGAAGGGCCAATTTTAAGCAGTTCACCCCGCATGGGGCGCCCGTTTTCATCCAGCAATACCAACTGCCGCTGAAAGAACTCCGTTATACGCTCGTTGGCAGGTCTTTCGCCATAGCCCATTGAGCGATAAATAATGTCGGGTAACAGGTTTTTAAATGCTGCAACACCCTCTACCCCTATCTCCAGTTCTGCGCGAACACCCGTCTCATCAATGTAAAATTCCACGATGGTTGGAGACCACATGGACTGATTAACCAACACGGCGTCTGCCCTAAGATCGGGGGCAGACACAATGATGAGAAGTAACAGAGAGAGGAGGGCGGGTTTCACTGCGGTGCGATAATCCGCCACATCGGTTGACCTATTTTATTGCGGCGCCTTAAAGTCGGTGCCATGGGTCTCATTGATCTCGTCCCACATGGGGGTAACGACTTCTGGGAACTTCTCCCAACCGGCGCTGATGTATTTGGAGAAGGGCGCTGCTGCCGGAGCGGGTGCGATCTTGGGCCTGGTTGCTTCTTCAGCAAAGATATCCTCGTCAATTGCCGCCTCGCGCACTCGAATGGAATCCTTGGTGATATTGAATACCATATTATCTTGCGCAAACACCACGGGGCCATCATAGATCAAGCGCGTTTCTTCGATCATGATTGGCAGGATATCGAAGTCGTTCTGGAAGTGATAACCCACGGCCAGGCGGGGTTTGGTTAATGACATCAGTTTACCAAACTGGCGTGGAGAGGTATGGGCGACCGTGCTGACCATCAGAGCCTCTGAAGGCGAAAATCCCATTTTGGAGATCATTAGCTTGGGCGGCATAAAGCTTTCGTGAATGGAGATATCTGAACCTTTGGTGTGCTCTATCCACCAGCGATTGGGTGCGGTATCACTGGAGTAACTGAATTTTAGGCCGTTCCATTCAAGAATAAAGCTGACCGAGCCGTCGATGGCGTGAATTGCCGGAATCGTGCGAACGGTAACGCCATTTTCTTCAAAGATTACCTTGTTCACAGCTTTGTAATCAAACTCGGTAATATCCAGTTCCATGCCGCGTGCATCGATAAAGCCGGAACGTGTGGCGATGTCCCAGGTATACATTTTTTGCATATGATGCATTGCATAGTTGGTGCCAAACTTTTCCTCGGCGCCGCTGGGGCCCCAGATGCGCAGGGGAACAAGCCGGTTCATGGTAGTGCCGCCCAGCCAGAAACTGCCCAGATCGCCGTAGTGGTCGACGTGCAGGTGGCCAAGGAACACCTTGTCCAGGTAATCGTAGGGAATTTTTTGGGCGGCGATGTTTTCGTGGGAGCCGGCGCCTAAGTCAAATAGGAACTTATCACCGTTACCCAGTTCCACCAGCCAGCAGGCGGCGGCCTGCTTCGGTCGCGGGGAGGGCATCCCGGTGCCGCAGGCGACAACGCGCATTTCATCGGGAGCGATATCCTCGGAACCGGGATAGTAGATGTCCCGGGGTTCCCTGGCGAGGGTAGAAGCGGGCCGCTCGACGGCTTGCGCGTCGGGCACGAAACCAGTTGCGCCCAGCGTGATCGTTGCGATTGTGGCCACTGCCCCCAGTATGGAGTTCATTGCCATTCGTGTTTTATCCATGATAGATCCCCTGATGGTGTGGTAGTTGCCCTGATTGAACCCGGAGTTTACCGGAAAACCCCAAATATTGATTCTATTCAAACGATACTGCGAAGTTAAATTTCAGAAACTCACCAGCTATAGGAGAGGGACGAAATGAACGTCTCGCGTGAACCGACAAAGCCCTCGTACTCGGCCGACCATGCCCAGCGCTTGTTGATATCCCAATTGAAGCCGGCCAATAGATTCCATTTGTCTTTGTTTTCCTGCTCAATAGTGTAGTCGATCGACAGTAGCCCATTTGGCATCTCCACGGTGCCGCTCACGCTGAAATCGACATCGAGATAATTGGCGCCGGCGAATGCCGACAGGTTGCCGAATTTTCCCATGTTGAACACCCGGCCACCTCGCGGCGTGACCGTAATTGACAACCCGTCGCTGTCCTTACCGTCAATATCTGCATAGACAAGGGAAAGCGGCACTGCGACAAACCAGTTGTTCCACCCGCCCGCGAGAATGGTGCCTACTCCGTAGGTATAGCCAGAAAATTCTTCCTCTATTTGCAAAGTGAATGTCTGGTCCTCAAGAATAGGGCATAGCGGACTGGGCGGGAGGCCGGAGCAGCTGAGGTCTAGCTGGTCGAGCATGCCGTTGCCATCGATGAGGACATCCAGTGGTGCCTTGCCTTCTGTATGGCCGAACAAGGCGAAAACATTCATGAAGGGAAGCAGCCAGGTTCCGAGTTTAAACTGGTAGGAATCGTTTCTGGCACTGGCATCATCGAAGCTGACGAAGGGGACTGACTGCTTCGCTGCGCCGTTGAGTCCGATATCCAGACTGTCCAGCAATAGTTCCTGATCGACATTGACGTAGGTCAGGCCGAAACTATACGGCAATGGTAGATCGTAGCCTTTATCAACGACCCGCTGCGCAAGAAAAGGCATTTTGTGATCCCAGATGCGGGGGGCATCGTGGTCCTGCTGATCGACAGTCGTGAAACCGGTGCTGGGGAAGCTGACCTCAGCGACACCGGCGTCGGTCAGGTCATGGTTAACCGTAGCGTGGATCACGCGCGCGCTCGCCTGCATCACCGCGCCTGTCTCCGACATGCCGTAAAGCTCCAGATCCTCCTCAGGCTGTGAACTCGTCCCAGCACTGCTTGTGCCCGCGCCCGCATCTATGCCTAAACCTGAAACCCAGACGCCGCTTCGGAATTCCTCGAGGGCTTCGCGAGTCTTGAAAAGTATAATTGCTTGATAGCGGCCCGCGCCGGCTCCGAAACCGACATCGAAGCGCGTGATGTCCATGTAGGACCGGGCCTGTGTCGACTTGTCGAACAGCATACCTTTACCTGCACTGCCACCGACAACAGGCACTTTTACGCCCGAGATACGCCCTGTAAAATACCCTTCGGCATCGTCGATTTTCGCTTGCAGCGCCGGGTCTTTCGCAACGAGCGCGGCAATTATTTCGTCGGCGCTTTGGTTTAAGTCCTGGCGAATGAGGGCTCGGTCTTCGACCGGTATGGTCGAACAAGCGCTTAAGATGTTGATTATCACAGCGGCTAATGCGAGTCGACAATGTTTCATTTAGTTTGACATTCCAATTTATAGCTCACAATTGAATACAACATTTGATTTGTTTTTCGAGGGTTGCATAACGTATAGGGACACAAAAACATTCCTTACCAGTAAAAATTGAGGCCAACTATTGGCCCCCCTTGGTCAGTGTCGACGGCATACCCGTCAAGGCCTGATTTGCCATTGTCATAATCGGTATATAGGTGGCGATAGCCGGCGAAAAATGAACCCCAATCGCGAAAACGATAGTCAAATGTAGCGCTTAGGTGGTATGCCTTATTGTCGCTATCCCTGTAGCCGGCATCCGCTCTCCCAACGAACTTCCAGTTTTCGGAAATGGCCGTTGTGACTCTTAGTCCACCAAACGGATGCCACCAATCATCTTCTCCCCCGATGTTAGTGGGCAATTCGGGTATGGGGGTATCTAGCTCTACATTTATTTCCTGATCCAGATAGCGGACGCCGCCTAGTACTTCCCATTGGGTTGAGCCGGAATCAGCGAATGTATAGGCGGCCCCCAATTCGAACATGAGGTCTTCGAATTCGATATCTGCGCTGATTGAAATAGGGCCTAAGCTCATCTCTGAGGTAGGGTCCAGTTTTGCATAGTTGTATTCAGCGAACAGGGTTAGGTTTTCTTTCTTCGCTTCGAAGTGAATCGCGAAAGCCGCTTCAAGATTCTCCAGGGCGTCATCTTTAAAATCCACCTCTAGTGGTGCTTCCATCCCTGCGATGGACGAGGTTCCGTTAATGCTCTTGCCCCAGAGATAGAGCGGTGCTACGGAAAATTCCCAGCCACTTGAATCATCTGCCAGCACTGTTGCAGTCGGGAAGCAGAGGCCGATTGAGGCGGCAACTGAGGAACAAAATAGTTTTTTCACATCGGTATTCCTTTTATCATATTGGGGTCCTGAATTTTTTACTTTAGTGTTCAGGTAGCTACATAGACTGGTCGTATATCGAGGGTTCGATACCTTGATGTTATATTCATTTGCCTTAAGGAAGACAGGGTCGAACTTCCGAACTGGGGCCGAACCAGGATTGAAGGCACATTGCTCCCCACCAATAGGTAAGGAGCTATATTGTGGTCATGGCAATAGCCACATTAGGGCATATATTTTCTAACACTGGCAGGCATCGCCGCCTTTTCACGCTTGAGACGCTCGACAATATCAAGTGTTTCAGGACGAGCATTGCTTAAACCGGTGTAGGGAATGCCGTGAGCATTAGGAGCATCAGGGTAAGCCTTCTTCATCATCTCATGACGTTCACGCATAGTTGCAAACTGTCCCTGGAAATGTAGCATCGGAACCACGTGCGGGTTTTTCTCATGCGGGTCTTGAAGCAAGTCGTAATAAGCCTCAGGGAGGCCTGAAGCGGCTTGATCACCCAGACCTAGCCAATGACGCTTATAGCGACCTTTAACTGTAGCTGCCAGTGTGTGGCCCTGATAAATATGCACATAATCACGGCGACCATGGGTATCGCCTTCTAGCAATAGTTCCGTTTGGTCAATACCATCAATTATGCGGTCAGTAGGCACATACTTGGTAGCACCACCCAGATTAGCGAAAGTCGTGAACAAATCGGTCACGTGAATAATATCACTTACCAACTGATCTTCTTCGATCATACCAGGCCACCAAGCTATTGCCGGTACCCGCACACCACCTTCAGTGAAATCGCCTTTACCACCACGGTACATAATCTCAGTCATTGCCCAACCTGGAGGAGGGTTATGAGACATTGGGCCGTTATCTGCCATAGCGACGAAGATGGTATTTTCTTCAATACCAAGCGTTTTAAGTTCTTCCATTACCTTGCCGACAAAAGCATCTAATTTAGCGTATTGATTAGGAATCTTACCGCCATTAAGAGAAGTTTTCTTTGGTTCTGGTGATAGGAAATTCAACCACATTGGTTGGTATGTAACAAAAAATGGTTTTTTAGCTTTAGCATTTTTACGCATAAAGGCAATAGTGCGTTTTTCAGATTCAATATCTATTTTTTCGAAACATTCATTAGAAATACCGCAAAACTCTTTACCTTGTTCGCCTTTCTTACCTTCAATGGTCATCACCCAACCGGTTGGGTTCAGCCCTGGGCTATCCATAGCGTAAGGATCAGGCGGTAACATTTCAGGGTGCATTCCCAGGATCGCATTAACTGCTGTACCCTGCGGGTTATACAAAGAACTGATCTGGTTCATGGGGGTAAACAAGGCTTCATCAAAACCCTGGTTATGCAAGTAACTTTCTTCGATATCACCTAAGTGGCCTTTACCGTAAAAAGCGGTGGCATAACCCGCTTCCGACAGCACTTCACCAATAGTGACTTCACTGGCCGCCAACCCACTAGCTTCATGGGGCATACCAACAATACCCATACCGTTACGTACAGGAGTACGACCAGTAATAAACGCTGCGCGGGTTGGTGTACAGGCAGGTTCCGAATACATGCGGGTAAAGTTGATACCCTCATCCGCCATTTTGTTTATATTCGGCGTGGTGTAACCCAGCTGTCTCTGGATCATTTCATTGGCGACTGCGCCCACTTGCTGATCATCCCAGAGGAGATAAACAATATTCGGCGGTGCGCCGTGTTTTTCTTTCAGCGCACTGAGCTTCTTTTTTAGCCCGACATCGGCAGCAGCCCATTTCTCACCGTTTTGCTCTTTAAGGATGTAATGCTCGGCGTCATGAATAATCTCTTTAGCCGCCCAAGAAGTTATGCTGAAGCACATGCTTACGGCTGCGATTAACAGCCCAATAGTTTTTATCATAGAATACATCTTCCTTTACATTTGTAGTGTCAAAATTGTTTCACGGTGCAGTAAATGGTGTCGAAATCCCGTTATTGAACCCCATTAATCCCACGCTACATTGGCCAGAATATATATTTTAATAATCTAATCCCTTACACTATGAAGTGCTATCCAAAAACCGACAGTTTGATCAGATATTGCAAAAAGCGATAGATTGGCTTTTTCGCCGGTTTTACGTCAAATCAGGCGGAACATGGCCAACTGCGGCGCCCATGAGCAGTTTTTGAACAATAGGATTTTCAGTAGATGACTAGTCATTCACCCACGAGAGTCTCCGCGACTTTCAATGATATTGACCAATTAACAGTTGCGATGCACGACTGGGATGCTAATTTCATCCCTTTAGGGGTAGCGAAGGGCCATTACAGGCTGGATGTTCTCGCTTCTCCTTCCGTGGTGCTCCAGCGGTTTATGTTCGACAAGTCTATGTGCGAGCGTGGAGCGCCTCCCGCAGGCGCTGTTACTATAGGGCTGGCCTCAACGTCTGAAGGTGTTGTTAGTATAAACAACGTTAAATGCAAGCAAGACGCCCTTATTATTTTTCCCGCCCGACAGGAATTTGAGTCCAATTCAAAGAGCGGCTTTACGTGCAGTACCATTACTATTGCAAATGAATTACTAGCCCAACTTACAGAGCACCATAAAATTGATATCGATGTGGAGACGCTTTCGACGGTAGAGAAAGTATTGGCCATATCCGCACAAGATGCTTACTTTATCGACGGGCTATTAAAAGAAGCACTTTTTACAGAGGCGACAGAGGGCGTTAGGCACAAAAGAATTCTTGAGAATGATCTACCGTTGAAATTGTTATCGATTTTCGCGGGCGCTAAAGGGATATTCCCGGCCTCAAGAAGAAGGAATATTGTTTTATCGAGGGCGAGAAAATTTATTGAGAATAATTTTTCGGCGCCTATTTCTGTATCAGATATTTATCAGTTCTCAAATTGCAATGAACGAATGCTCCAGCGGGTTTTTAATGATTATGTTGGCGTGTCGCCTGTCGAATACATAAGAACAATTCGGCTCAATTCGGCTAGAAAAAAAATAAAAACCTCTGGAACTGAGCTATCCATTACCGATATCGCGTATAGCTGTGGCTTTTCACATCTGGGTAGATTTTCAGACTACTATCGCCAAATATATGGTGAACCCCCCAGCGAGACTAAGCGCAGACGTGTTATATAGATATTAAAACAGCTGCACATCACAATAGCAGAGCCTATAAGACCGCTTATAGTTGCGATTTCAAAATTACGGTTCCAGCACCAGTCTCGTTTTAGTTAACCAGTCCGGTCTCTGGGCCTTGCTGGGACCTGTAATCTCCGATTTTTCGTCCGTGGCCTCCGGCCGCGGAGGCCAGGCCAGCAAATCGGCTTTGGTTTGGCGAATGACTATCTGTTCCCGTGTAACATTGATTGTTGTCAGGTCTTGTATCAGTAGTAAGGGGCCATCGTAGGTTGTCCTCCAGCGTTCAAATAATGGGTCGATTAAATCGTCGCCCACCGAAAAATGCATGC
>JBALWA010000110.1:0-6929 GCA_036960305.1 Halioglobus sp.
AGCGCGCTCTCGTTGCTGGGTAGGGCCTCTCCAGAATCAGTGGTCGCACCGTTCAGGTGGAAGAACCCGCTGTCCAGGCGCCCCTGTAAATAGATGTTCTCACCGGCAGCATGCTCCGCCCAAAGCCAGTGCCCGTGGTATATCCCCGGCACCGCCGTCAGGTCAGGGGTATAAGATTTATCGGTTTCGCAATGCACCAACCACGTCAGATCCGTGCCGTTAGGTGAGTGGGATGTGGTCGTACAGCCCGTGATAAGCGCACAAGCAACAACGGCAATAAAATAGCGGACAGACCCCCTCTTACTCCGCATCGACTGCGGCCTGCACCGCTTTGTAGAAGGCCTCGCGTTGCGCACCGACCGTTTCGTAATCGGTCGCCTTGGGCCAATTGCTGTTTGTCGCTATGACCAGCTTTCGTCTTGGGTCGATAAAAATACCTTGTCCGAAGATACCCTGTGCCGCAAAACTGCCGTCATCGTAGGTCCACCACTGGTAGCCGTAGCCCTTGCCTGGCCTTCCGATATCGACTTGTTTGGTCGTTGCTGGCGTAATCCAGTCGTCGGGCAGCACCGCTTTGCCGTCAACGATTGACCCACCCAGCATGAACAGGCCGAAGCGGGCAAAGTC
Source organism: Halioglobus sp. (assembly GCA_036960305.1). Lineage (GTDB taxonomy): Bacteria > Pseudomonadota > Gammaproteobacteria > Pseudomonadales > Halieaceae > JBALVT01. The sequence goes on from JBALWA010000110.1 coordinate 628, forward strand.
ACGGGTTGATGCCTGAAGACAGCAGCCGCCGATTTCATGGCCTGAATCACCCAGTAGCCAGCTTGCATCCTGCTCCATACCAAAGGGTGCCCAGATTTTTTCCGACAGATACTCTGATAGGTTCTTCTGGGTCGCCGAGCTGACCAATACGCCGATTAGATTGGTCTCACCCGTCTTGTAAACCCATTTAGTGCCCGCGGGTGCCTCGCGCGGGAGCTTGCGTAGATAGCTTACGGTGACATCGACGCCGGCTTCCGCTTTATGTTCATTGAAGCGCGCGACGTCGCTATTTTTGTCTTCATAATCTTCGTCCCACTTAACGCCCGAGGTCATCGTCAGCAGTTGCTTGATCGAGACATCATCGTAGACTGAGCCTTTCATATCCGGGATGTAGTCGGAGACCTTATCATCGATACTTTTGATAAAGCCGTCCTTGATTGCGGCACCCACCAGGGTGGAGGTAAACGATTTGGCCACCGAGAAACTGGTCCATCGTCCCTGGGCACTAAATTCAAGCCCGTATTTTTCCAGCCGGACTTTGCCGTCCTGAATAATGACCAGACCCGCGGTGCGTTGCTCTGCCATATAGGTGTCGATAGGGGTGGCAATGGCGAGGGGTTCACCCGTGGGCAGCGGAAATACGGTATCGCCGGACGCGATCACATGGGACCTGGACAGGACCGGTATCGAGTCCATTGCACGAAACGCCGCATCGCGCTGGGGTATCTTCCAGAACAGCACGTTACGGTCCGTCGGCAGGTTGGCCATCAGCTTGCGCGTATCCTTGTCTGCACTGAGATAGGTAACCCCCAGCCCCGCGACAATCACGACCAATATTCCAACGATCCATTTCCACATACGTACACCCAGCATTTGTTGTTGTATTAATGTTACCCGCGCCGTGACTGGCGCCTTCGCAGTACATCAAATTCAATCATCAAAAGCGAATATAAAATGGGGTCAGATCACATTTATGGAGAGCGCGCAGAGATAGCGGTTTGCGACTGCCGGGAAGTGTCACGTCCCACTGTCTGTTTTCAAATACGTCACAAACCAATCGATCGCCTCTTTTGAGGCGGCCTTACGATTGTCCCCTTTGTAGATATCATAATGCTTGCCGGGATAGACGATATAACGCGAATCGACACGGCCTTTGATCGTTTCGTAGAGTAACTGGCCATTTTTACTGCGATCAAAAAACTCCTCGTTTTCAGCGTCAATGATCAAGGTGGGTGCCTGCAAGCCATCAAGCTGCGCCATCGGGTCAAACCGCTTCAGAGCCGACCAGTCGGGATAACCCTTTAGCCCGGGATTCTTGCGCCCTTCGGGATCCGGGAACGGTGGCAATTCTCCTCTGGCCATTGCTACCGCCATCTGCCGGGTCATTTGGATGGCTAGGTCCTTATAGTTATGGCCAAAGTTGACGGGGCCCATTTGGTCGACATAGGCCTTGATGCGGTCATCGCTGGATGCCATGACCAGTGACAGGGCACCGCCGAAGCTCGTACCCCAGATACCCAGGTTGTCGGATGTGACCTGGGGCTCGCCACTCAGGTAATTCAAGCTTGCGCGAATATCGGCCATCATTGAATAGGGGTTCACCACTTTACGGATATGCGTCGCTCGCAGGTTAACCACAGCGGCCTCCTCGGTGTGAGCCAGGCGCTCTACCGGAACCAGGGGGCCTTCACTTTGTCCCCAGCTCTTGTAATCAAATGCCAGCACGATAAAGCCTTGCGCCGCGAAGTCGGCTGCGTAGTTTTTCTTCAAATTCTCTTTACTGCCGCCCCAGCCTGGCACTAACAAGATACCCGGTCGCTTCTCATCTGCCTTCAACCCTTTCGGCTTATAGAGATCGCCCGCCAGGCGCACGCCCTGACTCTGTATGATGATGGTTTGATGGTCCACATCGTCCAGTTCAGTAGCCGTGGAAACGCTGGCCGCAGCAAGGCTAAAAAGCAGGATATGAAGAAAGCAGTGTAGGGCTCTGACCGGATGCATCATGGTTAACCTGTGTTTGGGATGCGGCCGGTTCGTCCGGCCACGTAGGAAAGAATCATCAAGGCCTTTGTTCTTGATGTACAGTTGTTATACGGTAGTCGGACAAATAAATAAGAATAACTGATCTGTATCGGGTGAAAGGAATGGACGAAACAAGCGTGAACAGTGCTGAGGCAGTCGCACCGCCCGAAGCACCGGCGAACCCCTATGAGACGAAACAATCGCGTTATTATGCCCTGGGGCTGCTGACAGTCGTTTACTGTTTTAACTTTGTAGACCGTCAATTGCTGGCGATTCTTCAGGAGTCCATCAAGCTTGATCTGGGTCTTTCAGACAGCCAGCTGGGGCTGTTAACCGGTTTTGCTTTCGCCGTTTTCTACGTCACGGCAGGTATTCCCATTGCCGGCTGGGCAGATCGTTCCAACAGGCGCAATATCGTCTCCCTCTCATTGCTGGTCTGGAGCGGCATGACCGCGGTCAGTGGTGCGGTTCAGAACTATGCGCAGTTGCTGCTCGCCAGAATTGGCGTAGGTGTGGGTGAAGCAGGCGGTAGCCCGCCATCGCACTCGATTATTTCTGATATTTTTCCGGTGCACAATAGAGCCGGTGCGCTCAGTTTTTACTCTACCGGTGTCAATATCGGGATTCTGTTCGGGTTTTTGCTTGGGGGCTGGTTAAACGAGTTTTTTGGTTGGCGTGTTGCCTTTCTCGTGGTCGGTGGGCCGGGGATCATCCTGGCGATACTCGTGCGAATGACATTGCACGAGCCCATTCGCGGGCTGGTGGACAATCGGCAGGCCAGCAAGGAGGCGCCCCCTTTCCGCGCGGTGTTGGCACTCTTATGGAGCCGTCGGTCCTTTCGCCATTTAGCGGTGGCTGCCGGGCTCAACGCCTTTGTCTCCTATGCGAGTATCAACTGGAATGCCTCATTTTTCATCCGCAGCCACGGCATGTCTACCGGCGAGCTGGGTACCTGGCTTGCCCTGATTCTGGGCGTGGGCGGCGCGGTAGGAACCCTGGGCGGCGGGCTGATCGCCGATCGGCTGGCGGTTAAAGACAAACGTTGGTATGTCTGGTTATCCGCCCTTGCGGGGCTTATTGCCTTGCCCTTCACGGTGGCAATCTATTGGGTTGAAAGCCCCTATGTCGCACTGATGTGTGCGTCCGTGCCAGGCGTTCTATCCACGGCGTATTTGGGCAATGCGATTGCGACCACCCATGGTATGGTGGGGCTGCGAATGCGCGCGATGTCCTCGGCGATTCTGTTCTTGATTCTGAACATCATCGGCCTGGGCCTGGGGCCCTTCTCGGTAGGTGTGCTGAGCGACTATCTGTCGGCGGGCTACGGCGTGGAATCCCTGCGCTATGCCATGCTGGTCATTTTACCGCCTATCAGTGCATGGTCTGTGTGCCACTTTTACCTGGCGTCCCGGTCTTTGCGTGAAGATTTGCTGGCTGCGCCGGACTAAAAGCTTGCCTGGCCTGAAAAGGCGAACTGCCTGCTACAATCCGCTTTATTCCTGCCCAAGCTGATTTGAATCATTGCCTTCACTGTTACAATCCGTGGTTCTCGCAGTATCCGGAGTTTCATCATTCCGGGGTCTGTTTTGTGTTTATAGTGTAGTCACCCAATCTGGAGTTGTACTTTTTTATGGCCGGTATTGTAGGTAACAAAGTGGATCTGGGCAAACTCGACGTCCTGAACCTACTCGGGAAACGTGAGCCCGCAACCCCCTCGGTTCTTATACAGGAAGATGCCGGGTTTCATCTGGGCATATCGCCTGATTCCCAGCAAGCCGGTCGCCATGCGGCAATGGAAATCAAGAAAAGCTATGATCGCTGGTGTGATGGTGGTGGGCCGCCTCCGGGCAGTGCCTACAAGACGCAATATTTTACAGTGGCTGTTGGTGGGGGTAACACAGTCAAAGCCGTGTACAAGGCTCTGCTGGAGCTATACACCCATAAAATTCAGTGGCTTCGACATGTGCGGTTTTTCCTGCTGGAGGAGTCTTCTGGTGAGGGCAGCAGGGAAAGCGCGCAGAAATCGCTGAAGGAAAACCTTGTCCTACCGCTCGCTAGAGCACTCGTTGATCGGGAGCGCTTTGCCAAGTTGGCTGAGCGGCTGGATTTATCGCCCGGGGCGGATGCCGACAAGGCGGTTGAGAAGATATGCGAGGAGATGATACACGGTTTTCAGTTCGCCGCCGTGCGCAAGGCCCTCCGTAACGATGACAAGGCGGGTGCCGGTCGGCTCGCTGCCAGGGAAGCCCGGCGCTATCAGGAACTGTTGGTGGAAAAGCTCGGTAACGGGCTCTCTTTTCACCTGATCGTTAGCGGCATTGGCAAGGACGGTGGTATAGGGGCGTACTCTCCCTACGACGCCAGCCTAAAGGTGACCGATGCGGGGGTTGCCGTACTGAAGCGGAAGTCAGGTGCCATTCGTATTGCGCTCAATCGCGGTATCCTCACGTCCGCAGAAACTGTCCACTTGATCATCGCCGGGAGTTTGAAACTTCGCGCACTGGGGCGATTTGAGATGCAGGACATGGGCGACTTTGAGCGTTCGGTTCTGGAAACGCCCATCCGAATGCTTAGGCAGACACACAAACTCGCCGCGAGGGTATATATTTTTGCCGATGATCGGGCGCTTCATTTTGATGAAGAAGAGTATAAGTACCGCGCCGAGGGTAGAGAGTTTATTACGAGAGCTGAGACACGGGCGGGTCTGGAGGAGGGTGGTATTCACATACTGCTACTGCACGGCTTCATGGGGCTGTATACCTTCGTTAATCTGCTTATACGCCTCCCCAGTGCCTGGACGGTATCGGCGCTGCACCGCGGGCGTGATGCCAAAAAAATGCCCGAGCCGGATATTTTTCCTCTCTATGCGGCTAATTTGCGCAGTGCAATTCTGAAGCACTGGAAGAAGGGTTCGCCAACGCCTGTGGGCTACCATTCCATTGCGGGTGTTATTTGCGACCACCTCATGCTCGGTGTGGCAGGGTTTGAGGGGGAAATTCCCGCTTTTGATTCCTTGAACAAACGCGATCAACAATTGGTGGAGGCTCTGCGTTGTGGCGGACTTATTTGTCTGGCTGCCTGGGCACCCAGTGATGTCATTCATATCGGTGAGAACACCAGTAACCTGCGTGCTCAGAAAAAGTCGGGTGTGGCGGTGGATTACAGTGGGCCATCGGGATACTACGACAGGCAGGAAGATGGCAAACTTGCCCTCGCCGACTTCGACGAAGTGTCTATCAGGAAAAATGTAAGAATAATCTCCAGGGTACTGCGCCTGCCGGGTGTTGAAGGTGTGATCAATGCGGTCAACCTGGGCGTTCGTTATATTCTGGATAACGTCGATGTTCACAAGCGCTCGGCCGATGGCGAGATGCCCTACGCCTTGCGCCTGATGGGTGCCCGTATGATGAAGCGTGTGCCATTTTTCGGTTTGTTCAAAGAGACGGCCGCTTCGTTGCATGATCCCCGGGAGTATCAGCTACGGCATATTCGCGCGCTGGACGCTATCATTGAATATGATATTCCCTACCTGGCTATTATTCATGAGGACGATTTCATGGTGTCAGCCAGTCGTCACGGTGAAGAATACGAATATCTCCTGAGCCGTCGCCTTGAAAAAGACGGCGTAAGTGACAAGCGGAAACTGAAGGTGCCTGTAGAGTTGGTGTTGGCGAGACGTGAAGCTCCGGACGGCCCGACGCCACAGGACCCTCTCAATCCCCATCTTATGTTGATGTCTACGTCCCGGGACGGCGAGGCACTCTCGCGCCTGGTCACCTCTGCGATTACCAGTTTTGTAAATCGCAATGTACAGAGTGCAACAAAGAAGAAGAAAACCAAATCGCTGGCCAGTGTGCGTAAGTGGGTTAGGGAGCACGCGTAGGCCGGTAGACTCTGCTCCTGGTCCCGGCGGATCAGGTTGCGTATCCAATTTTCGTGGTCCTAGTGGACACGGGGAGTCTGCCATGGAGCGCATTCGCAGAAAATATCACCAAGATGTACCACCTTGGCTGTATTTCACTCCAAAAAAACAAAAAACTCTTGAGAGACAGGCGTTTAGAAGATGTCTGGTGCCCAAAAGGGGGGTTGAATCTACTTGTAGGTAGCGTAACCAATTGATTTTATTAGGATATTATGTTTTTGGCGCTGGCCGGCCCGCATCACTACGCACAAGTGTAGATCGACTCACTGTTTCTGCGCCAGGCTCACCAGTATCCGATAGCCTGGACACTCTCACAATTTTCCAGCTTTATTGTGGCAATAGAAGGGATGCGATCACT
>JBALWA010000111.1:0-6650 GCA_036960305.1 Halioglobus sp.
TCATTCATTTTCTGTACAAACGGGTGTCCCTGGGGAATAAGCTTGGAAAAGCTGGCATCGGGCTTTATATGATAAGCCTGATAACCCAGAAACAGGGTGATAAAGAAGAAGACCAAAAGAACGCCCGGGCGATTCACGCAGAAAATCAGACGCTCAGGCAGACGCGCTTCTTCCAGAGCCGGGTACTCAACCTTAGGATGTGCGTTAACATCACTCATTGATGCGCCTCCCCACCTGGAATGGGCCTGGCAGGGTAGTTCAACATTCTCAAACCGCCCTCACCACTGAGCACATAGTTTCCTCCCGTGATGGGCGCTATTCCGTAAACGCCGCGACGAATTGCCTGGGGGAGTTGCGTAAAACTTTCGCCATCATCCTCGGTTACCGTTACCATCCCGCCAGCCCCCACAAACATCAGTCGGCCATCGTCCACCGCACTGGCACCGAACAAACTCGCTGTCACCCCGGAATGCAATTCACTCCAGTGAAGACCCTTGTCAGTGGAGCGATAAACCGTGCCACGCAAACCATAGGCAAAAAGACTCTCGGTGCGAGGATTTTCAACCAGGCCGAAAAAGCTGCCCTCGTAACCGCTGTCGATGGCCTCCCAGCTCTTGCCATCAGTAGATGATCGGAAAATCGTTCCCCACTCTGAAGCGAGGTACAACGAGCCGTCAGCAGCTCCCACTACCCCATTAAAATGCAATTGATCCGGGTCACCCACTTTATGGGACCAATCCTGCCAATCACGGCCGCCGTTGGCTGTGTGAAGTAGCGTGCCATAGGCACCGGAGATCCAGCCCCAATGCTCGTCGAGGAACCAGACGTCCATCAAGGGTGGCGGAAACACCGGCTCCGCCAGATTTAGCTCAGCTTCATCCAGTTGATACTCAGCCTCTTCCAGTGCTAGTGCCAACGCTTGCCGATCAATCTCCTCCCCACTATCCAGACGGTCGCGCAGCCCAGCCAGATTCTTCTCGGCGCGCAGCGCACGATCCCGGTTAATCCCGGCCTGCGCGGCGACACCATCCCTCTGTAGCGACCAACTGATGCCACCATCGCTACTAACAACAACATTACCGTCGTGCCCTACGGCCCACCCCAGGGAGGGGGAGATAAAGAAAACCCGGGTCAGCATGACTGAGGTGGGAACATCGGATTGAATCCAGGTTTCGCCTTCATCCTCAGAGTAGAGAATATGTCCTCGCTCACCAACAGCGACAAGACGTGAGCCTGCAACGGCGATATCGAGCAAAAGAGAGCTGGCTGCTCGCTCCATTTTCATCGCGGCGTTACCAGCCGCCTGGTTACTAGACGTTACCAGCAGCAAAGCGACAAGCAGACACGGTAAGGCCCACCCGGCTTTGCTCACAATCCTGCTCCAATTTCCATAACCCGCTTGCACACTAAAACACCCTCTGTTGCCATCCGAGAAACTCGTTTGAAGCTCTCTGAGTGTTTTATCGCATATGTCGGATAGAGGCGCCTTGATACAAGTCATGTGTTGCCCTACAACAGGCGTTGCAGCTGTCGAGAGACTTGGTGACAATCATCCTAATTGTGGGAGGGTAGAATTGTGAACGGGGGGTTGCTCGGGAAGATTTGACAAGGAATTCAGCCTGGAAGCTGAAGCCGGCGCCGCGGATATTGCCGAATTGCGTCGCCGTGTAGATTCGGCCAGGGAAAATGGGTAGGTCAACCTTTCTGGGCTTTCTCCATGGAAGAGCGCAGACGAGAAGCCGAGCTACGCGCCCAGCGACCGACGTCAGCCCAGATAGTCACTGAATTAGCTGGCATGGTAAAAGAGTCTATCCGACCACCGCCGGGCTGCTCGATCTTCTTTCGCTCTTCCACATAGGCCAGCACCTGCCCTGTTTCTGAATCGAGCAGTTCCAGCACCAGAGTCACGGTGGCCACGGAGCTCAGGTACACGTCATTCCTACCAGACATTTCAGGTGGCACATGAGAAACAATATCTACAACGCCACCCTCAAGAAGGATAGTACCGGGACCCGCCTCTTCTACTATGCTGAATTTCTTGCTCTTGGAAAGCTCTTTAGTAAAAGCGTCATCCACTACCTGCTTGAATTTCGCCTGATCTTCTTCGAGGATGCCGTACTCGTTCTTGCTACTGGTCGTACGCATGCTTGACCGGTATTTCTTGGCCGGCCCCACATCACGAAACTCAAAATCCGCCTCTCCCAGCAGTATCTTGTTGTAGCTCGCAAAGTCTACCGTGGGGTTAACCCAGGTATCCCTGAATTTGGACTTGCCCTCAACCAGTTCGCCATCGGCTTTGGCTGCAGCAGCGTCGTCCCCCATGTGCTCCTGGGCATAGGCGGTGCCGATAACCAGGCACCCGGCCAACGCCATATGTGCAACAATTTTCATAGACATCCCCCTATAGACCCTGTTTTTTACTCGGCACCCTTGATCGGCGCAAGACCAGCTTCTTTACGCTGCTCGTCCATGCCCTGGCGCAGCAGTGTAGCCCAGCGCTTAAACATTCGTGCTGCATCGGCTCGATTACTGACACTAGTCGCCCAACGTGCATGGCCATAGTCCTGCATATTCCGTCGGTCAACCAGCCTGGCCAGAATTTCACCACTCACCGAATCATACAGTTCCAGATAAATAGTGGCAGCACCTGCTGACGCCACATAGTTGGTCACTCGCCCGGCAACAGGGATGTCCGGGGCCGTAATATCCAGGTCGATCAGCGCTGGGCGCAGAATCATGACCTTGTCATCCGGCTTGTCAACAAACTTATAGCCACCCACCTCCTCCAATTCCTTCTTGAAGCTCTCGTGCAGCAACTCAGCCGCCTCGACTTTAATCTTCTCCATGTCCTTATTCGAAACCCGGCGGCCGGCCACTTTGGTGTCCCGCTGCCAGTTTTTCTTGAAGGCAACATAGGCCTCCAGCATCAGGAACTCTTCATAGACACTGAAATCTGCTTCCGGCTTGACGTAAAGCAGGGCCACATCGGAGTCGGGATCCAGTACCAGGCCGTCATGACTCACCTGCGGAGCGTCTGTTGATTGGACACTGAGACTGGAAATGGCAGCGAAAGCCACAGCCAGTGCCAATAAGGCAATAACTCTACCCGGGGTGAAAATACCCGTATTCGAACTACTCATGAGATTCTCCTGATATGAATAAAATGACAATGGATTGTCTTATGACCGGCACATTGGGTCAAGGTTCCGTTTAGCCGTCAGTCAACCAGCCCTAAAAGGGGTGTCCCACCATGACCCAGAAATTAGTGCCCTCGTCCGACACCGCCAGGTCAGCCCTAACGACGACACCACCGGTCAGCGCCCGCAGCCCAATACCTACGTCAGATTTCACATCATCAAACAGGGTATCCAACTTGTATTCCGGCGCAACTCGGCCCGCCTCCACAAAACCCACGACCTGAAACCAGTCTAGATGCAGGAAACGCAGCCAGCTGACATTGCGGATTGGGTTGTACTCCAATGTATGGCGGTATTCTGCAGTGGCGTAAACAGAGGCTTTGTCGTGGAAGCGGCTGTCACGGTATCCTCGCATACGGTAGAAGCCCCCCAATGTTGCACCTTCAAGGAAAGGAGGGCCATCTACGACCCGATCTCCCCCCAACACATTGGATTCCACCTCCCAACTGGGGGAGTAAGCAGTCCAGGCATTGAGCGCGATGATGCGCTGGCGTGCCCAATCACTGCTGCCAAGAGAGAAATACTTGCTGGCTTCCAGCTCAAGGAAATCCCACTCCCCTTCTTCGCTGCCCCAGCCTGGATCCTTGTGATAGGCAATATATTGGGAACTGCCCCGGCTCGGATTGATGGAAAAGTCCGTGTTGTCATAAAGCAGACCAAACTCAAAGGCATGAACGACGCCATCGTAATCACCCTCCAACGTTTCGTAAGACTGATATCGGTTGTACTGTCGCATGCCAACCACCGTGGCACCACTGGTTCGAGGGTCCCAGACCTCCCCGCCACTGGGTTCCGACACCAATAGTCCACGTTCCAGGTTATAGGCCACCATACCCTTCTCTTTGCTGGCCCCCATTGGAAGTGCGTATTCAACCTTGAAATCAAACCAATTACTGTAGCCACTGGATTCCAGGAACACTTCATCACTGGATTCGTTTGAGCCCGGCCGGGGCACTCCCTCAGGCACGGGAATTTGACGCGGTAGAGTATAGGCCCGGTGATTGGGATAATATCCGTACATACCCGAAGCCGAAACAAAGGTGCGGCGACTGAAGGGCAGTCGATAATCCCACACCCCCGCAAAGGCAGCGTGGCTGTCTTCACCGGCGAAAACCAGGCCGCCTAAAGTCATCTGGTCCTGGTGAAAGCCTTTACGCATCCCCCCGACGCCAAATACGAGATCAGTCGACTCTGAATCAAATGCATAGGGCAATACGAGCGTCTGACCACGAGGGTTGGTATTTTCCGCCCGCGTGACTGCGGTCTTCACCTGCAGTGGGGGCTTTGCCAGTGCCAAATGGCTGGCGAAAAACAATGTAGATACGTAGCCCGCAGCACACAGGGACCGGACGGCGTTGGATAAACGCATTAAAGCAACACTCCTGTAATCAGAAAGAGAAAATAGACAACAGTCTCCGGGCAGTCAACTGTTAAAATACTCAGAGCTGACTCTCAATGGGTAAAATTCTAAAAAAGAAATCGGAGATCCGCTGACCAAGACCCAATGCTGGCTGAGATGACGTCGTACCCTCGTAGGATTGCCACCGCAACTTGCCCGTATCGTCCAGTGTCACAGACCAGGCATTTTCGGGCTGAGTAAAGCTGTTGAGTAACTCACTTAGTTCTCCGCACAGTTCCTTCGACTCTATATAAATTCCGTTTTCAGTATTGAGCTCTATTGAACGAGGATCTATGTTAAGCGAGCCGACATAGCAGCGTTCCCCATCGACAGAATACGCCTTGGTGTGAAGGGCAACAATATTTCCCTCGGGAACAGTGACATCGGAATACTTGCGCAAATCGCCCGCTGGCTGGTGATGGAACTCGTACAAGCGGGCACCTGTGGCCAGAATATCCTGGCGGTACTTCTTGTAGTGACTGTGCGCTGGAACTTCATCGTTGCTGGCCAGTGAGTTGGTCAACAACCTCACCTCAACGCCCGCCTCCACGTCCTCTCTGACGATGTCCAGTATATTCCCCACAGGAATCAGGTACGGCGAACTGACCACGACTTCCCTGGACCCCGGTTCGACGATTTCGCTGAGCATATCCGCCAGACGATACTCCCGGCCCCCACGCAATACGGGCTCATCCTGAAGGAAAACAGCGAAACCGAAATGCATCTCTGTACGCAGTATCTTCAGGTAGTAGTCTTCACCCCGTAAATCCGGGTCGAACCTGGCTAGCCGCAGTGACTGCACTTTCACATAGTCTGCATTCAGTTTACGTATCGCGAGATGCCCCGCCCTATCCATGTCCATCAATGCCGTCGCTGGATAGGCTAAATCCGAATTCCAATACTCGACAAAGGCCTCTGATGCCTCTGAAACTACCGTGCCAGCGGCGAGTAAATCGAGATCAAGAAAGTTATAGGGCTCATGTAGACCAAAATATTCATCGCCAATATTTCGACCGCCTACCAAACCAAGCAAGCCATCGAAAATGATCATCTTGTTGTGCATGCGACGGTTGTAAGCCTTTAGACTGCCGCCAAAATTTCCAGCCAACCCCGTTATACCACTGCGGTATTTACCCGGATTGAACAAACGCACTGCAATATTGGGGTGGTAGCTGATAGCCGCGAGAGTTTCGTCAGCACCTTCGAACGCGCCCGATGTGGACAGGAACATATCGTCGATCATCATCCGCACTTTCACGCCGCGATCCGCGGCAGCAAACACGTGCTCCAGCATCAACGAACCGGACGCATCGTCTTTCCAGATAAAGTACTGGATGTCGATAGAAGATACTGCGGAATCAATAAGTGCGAGTCGCCAGTGCATGGCATCTTCTGCTGCCGGCAACAGATGAAATGAGGACTGTTCGGGCTGTATTTCACGACCGATTTCAGCAATAGCCCCGAGCGGGCCCGGCTTGCTGGCTGCCTCAGGCACAGGCACCGGTGCTTCCGGGAGGACCGCACAGGCCGCGAGAAAAGCCGCAAGAACCACACACGCCCCTTCTCTCAGGCGTGCCTTTATGGCTTGCGGCAACTCAATGTAGTCACGTAACACCGTCACTGGCATAATTTTCTCCAACTCGAAGGTATGTCAAAGTGCCTACTGGAACCCAATCTTAACAGCCGCGTGACAGCGCGTCAGCGTAAAAGTACACAGGCAACCCTGCCCAACTGGTGTAAAGTGGCATCCAGGGCTTATAGAAACGGTGAAAAAACATGAAAGAACTTGGAACGGCAGTTATTTCGAAAGCGCTGGCGGGATTGATCGTACTGGTACCACTGGCTATTTTATTTCTGGCGTGCATGCAAATATATGGTCTACTGGAAGACGTAGCTGCTTTCGCCAGGCTGGAACTCCCTTTCCCTCCCGTTATCAACGCACTCATTTATGTGACTGTCGCGGTTGCAGCATTGTTTGCCAGCTGCCTGCTTATCGGCCTATTAATGAGCACCGGGGCCGGCAAGAAAATAGGGGAGTTTCTAGAGCAAAGTAT
>JBALWA010000112.1:0-6517 GCA_036960305.1 Halioglobus sp.
TGGGTATTTTGAATCCGTCTTCATCCTCGTGAATGAAGGCTTCAACAGGCATGCCGAAGTCAATTCCCTCCGGATCACAATGCTGCAACTCGGCGGTCAGGCGTGTGCCCTCTTCCAGGTCTACGAGCACAATGGCTAGCGGATAGCTATAACCCGGGAACTGAGGGTGCTCAATAACGGTGTAACTGGCGACTGTACCTCGGCCGGAAGATTCCGCAGCATGCCACTCCATGGAATGACACTCCGAACACATGGGGCGCGGCGGGTGCCTCATGATGCCGCAGGATGAACAGCATTGAACCCCCAATTTTCCTTCCGCTGCCATATCCCACCACCACGCATTGTCAGGACCCAACGGCGGTTTCATTCTAGAAATATTTTTCATAATCAGATGGTTATCCTCTCAACTCCGGAATCACTTTGGCGTCGTCATCGATCATGGGTATCACTGCCTGCGGCTTTGGCTTGAATTTCCAGTGCCTACTTGGCAATGCCCATCAAATCATCTCGCTGGCCCATGAAGATCTCCGCGCAATAGCCAAAATCCACCGGCAGGTTATTGCCACTGACAAAGCTGGCAAGCTTGCTATTGAGCAGCACCAGGGGCTCGCCCATTTCTGCACCGGTGGCATAACGGCCATTGGAAGGCAGGAACATTTCGACGACTTTTTCAGGCATCTGCCCCTCGCCTTTGAGCTTTTCCATAAAGCCGCTGGCGGTGGGCGACGGCGAGATACAGTTAATGCGAATATCCTTCTGAGCCAATTCCTTCGCCTTCTGCATGGTGTAGACGATAATGCATTGCTTCGAGAAGCCATAGCCGTCGGCACAGACCTTTGGATTGTCAGTCATCCACTGCTTCGCTGCCTCGAAGGAGCCGTCCAACGCCAGAAACGCCTGTACCTTTTCCAGCTTTGGACGCCAGGCCATACCCGCTGTTGAGGCAATAGAGGCGATACCGCTTCCCGCAGCAATGCGCGGAATCAAGGTATCCGTGAGCCGACGTAAGCCGCAGAAGTTAATCAGCACCGTGTCTTCCGCAGAAAACGGCGGGCTGGGCACACCAGCGCAATTAAACAGCGCATGGATTTCAGCCGGCAGTGTCGCCACCGCCGCATCGATACTGGCAGGATCCTTCATATCAACCTGGATGGCCTGTGTAACGGCCACAGACACAGGCGCTATGTCCAAGGCGTAAACCTTTGCACCCAGATCCACCAACAACTGTGCCGCTGCCTGCCCCATGCCGGAGGCGGCGCCAGTGATGACCACGTTCTTATCTTGATAACCCAAAATATCGTTCATAATCTGATTCCTCAAACAGGTTTGCCTGTTTTCATGTTAACCAACCGTTTAGGACGAATTTCCAGCAGGTCGACGGCAACACCCGGAGGCTGGGTCAGGGCAAACACCACCGCATCACTCACCTGCGCTATTTCCATACCTATGCTCATGTAGGTGGTGGCCTCTTTCCAGGCCTCAAGCGCTTCAGTCATGGCACCACTGTCCCACTCTTCGCTAAATGTGGTCATTGCGAAGCCGGGCCGTATACAACTCACGCCGATTTCATCGACCTGCAGCTCAGTTGCCAGGTCGCGGGTGAATCGCTCCACCGCAGCTTTGGTTGCGGCGTAGATGGACTGGTTGCCCATCTCGTCATAGTGGCACACCGACGCAGAGGATATGTTAACAATGCGGGGGTTCTCGCCGCCGCGCAGCAGGGGAATCGCCGCCTGGCTGGCGAATACAGTGCCCAGGAAGTTGGTATTGACCTGCATCAGCACCTCCTCCTCTGTCTGGTTTTCGATTCTGCTGGGCCTGGACATACCCGCATTGTTCACCAGACCGTCCAGGCGTCCGAAATGCGCTTTCACCTCTGCGAAAGCGGTCGCGAGTTCCTCTCGATTACTCACGTCAGCCGCTACTGCGTAGGCGTGGTCGCTGCCAATTTCGGCAACAGCCTCTTCCAGCCCGGCCTTGCTGCGACTGAGCAGACCAACCCGTGCGCCTCTTTCGACAAGGCCTTTGGCAATCCCCAGGCCAAAACCCTTGGACCCACCCGTAATAATGTATACCTTTCCAGTCAATTCAATGCTCATATGCTTACCGCTATCGTTTTAGTTTCCAGATATTCCTCGAAACCTTCGAGGCCCATTTCGCGGCCTATGCCGCTTTGCTTGTAACCCCCAAAGGGGGCGTCAGCGGCATAGTAATTGCCGCCATTCACACCGACGGTGCCCGTGCGGATTCGACGCGCAACGGCCAGAGCACGCTCTTCACTGGCGGACCAGACACCACCTGAGAGACCGTAGTCAGAGTCGTTGGCGATGCGCACAGCGTCTTCCTCGTCATCGTAAGCGATGACGCAAAGCACAGGACCAAAAATCTCTTCCCGGGCAATCGTCATATCGTTGGTGACATCGACAAACACGGTAGGCTCCACGTAGTAGCCCTTCTCCAGATGGTCCGGGGTACCGCCACCGAGGAGTACCCGGGCGCCCTCTTCCTTGCCCTTCTCAATATAGGCCAGCACCCGCTCGCGCTGCCTGGCATTGACCTGGGGGCCCATGATTTGTTTTTCAGAGGTGGGATCGCCGTACTTAATGAAGCCGAAATACGTTTTCAGTAGCCCTTCTACCTCTGCCTGCTTCTCCCTGGGGATGAGCAAACGGGTAGTCAGCGCACAACCCTGCCCCGCGTGAAAACTCACAGACAGCGTACTGAACAGGCTAGTACTCAGGTCGGCGTCATCCAGCATGATATTGGCCGACTTGCCGCCGAGTTCGAGAGAGACTTTTTTCACCGTCCCGGCCGCGCGAGCCATGATGTGCTTGCCTACCGCCGTTGAGCCGGTGAAACACACCATGTCCACCCGTGGGTCGCCCACCAGTTGGTCGCCGACTTCCTTTGGATCCTCGGAGGTAATCACATTGAACACGCCCGCCGGCATATCAGTATGTTCTTTCACAATGCGACCGAGAGTGGTCGCAGTCCAGGGGGTATCCGGTGCCGCCTTGAGCACCACAGTGCAGCCCGCGGCCAGGGCGGGTATGCATTTGGCCAGATTGATCTGCAGTGGCACATTCCAGGGCGTGATCGCGGCGACGACACCAATGGCCTCTTTCTCCACCAGGCGGCGGTTCTTGCCCCCCATGATCTCGCTCACTCCGATATCCCTGCTCCACTCGTATTTGGGCAGGTTTTCCAAGGTGTAGTCGATAAACCCAATGGGCACTTCACACTGGGAGCCCATAGCGCCACAAATACCCAGAGGAGCACCAGTCTCGGCCGCTATCTGTTGCTTAAAGTCGTCCATTTCGGCTAGCAGCCCCGCTTTCAGCTGCTGCAGACACTTCAGGCGAAAGGCGTGGTTGGTAGACCAGTCCGTTTCATCAAAGGCGCGACGGGCCGCCGCGATAGCCCGCTCCATATCCTCCGGACCGGCATCGGCAACCTGGCCGATGACCTCCTCGGTAGCGGGGTTGATGTTGGCGTAGGTCTTGCCGCTGGCAGCTGATACCAGCTCGCCATCAATCAAAAGTCTCGTTTCAGGGTTCATGTCTGTGCTCCGTTAAATACTGCGCGATGACTGGGGCGGACGGGATTCATCCCGGGCCAGGAATACATCGACAATTCGATCGCGAATATACTCCGCGGTGGGCAGCTCTCCCTCCACCACATGACACAGCGACTGAGAATAGAAAAGTTGGGAGGCCATGTCAACCATATTTGACTTAATGACAATATTGTTTTACTTTAATATACATGAATAGCCCTTCGCCCAACACTGACTTCTCTCCGGATATTCAACTGGAATATCGGGACAACTTCGCGCGCCACATACTGCGCGTGACCCTGTACATACAATCAGAAGTCATGAACACCCTGATGCTAAAACACGATCACAGCCAACTGCGTACCACTTACGTGCCCTATATCACCATCGCCGCAGATCGGGGTGCGCGGCTATCGGACATCGCTGAGATGCTTGGGATTTCCCGGCAGGCAGCCAACAAGACCGTCAACCAGATCGAAGCTGCGGGGTATCTGCAGCGGGCCGCCGACCCATCAGACGCGCGGGCAAAATTACTGGTCACAACCCCGGAGGCGAAAGCCATGATCCGCCAGGGTGGCGTGGAAGCCATGAAACTGCAGAATCGCTTCGCGGAGATTGTGGGTGACAAGGAATTAGCCCTGGCAAACGCAAGTATCGTCCAACTCATTGACCAGCTTGACCTGTCGTTTCCGTTTGAAAGCAACAAAGTACCGAATCTGAGTGCCGTGCTGCCCCGGCTCTCCGACTTTATTACCGGCCGCCTGCAGTCACTCACCATGGCAAAAGGTCATCCAAAGCTGAAGCGCAGTTTTGGCTCAGTGCTCACGGCGATCGGCCCCGCCGGAGGACGCATCCAGCAAATTGCTAACACGCGGAACGTCAGCAAGCAGGCTATCAGCGCCATCGCCTCCGAGTTGGAGGAACTGGGCTACATCAGGCGCCAGCCCCTCCCGGCAGATGTCAGGCAAGTTGTGTTGCTGTTCACCGACAAGGGGCAAGAACTGATCGCAGATGGAGTGGCCTCGGTGCATGAACTGGCACAGGCGTTCAGCGATCTCATCGGTGAACACGAGCTACAGCAATTGAACGAGGTCATGGCCCGCATCTACCGCTCGCTTCATCTTGAGCACGATATCTTCGATCACGCGGACAGCAACGATATCCGTATCGTGGCCCGACAAGTCAAACGCCAGCTCGGGGAAGACGGCGCCAAGGCCTTGGCCAGGTTGCTACTTTCGAACGATTCCAACTACTGAACAGGAGAGTTAACATGAGTGACAAGACCCGCCGTCAACGCGGCCTGGATATACACAAAGAAATATACGCCGGTGATGTCGTCGTGCCGCCCGAGGGTTACCCTTTTACCGATATTATGCTGGAGACCCTGTTCGCCGAGATCTGGACCCGGGACATCCTATCCATGCGGGACAAGCGCATTCTGCTACTGGGTGTGATCGCCGCGCAGGGCCAGGGAACGACGTTCAAGATCCAGGCCAAGGCAGGTATCAAAAATGGCGAACTGACCCCGGAAGACATACGCGAACTTCACCTGTTTATCACCCAGTACTGCGGTTACCCCACAGCCACTTCTTTAGTCCAGCCGATGGAAGAGGGCATCGCAGAGGCCAAAAAAGATCTCAAGGCAAAAGCCTGACAGCTCAGTTAGTTGGGCACCAGGCATATCAGGACCGATTTAAGTAACCTTTAATTGACTTTATAGACAATTATGGATTACATTAAGTGTAACTACTTGATACAGGGAGATCAGACGTGGATTTGACTTATGACTGGATGGCTGGCCTGGTCACCGTTATTTCGATCATTGGCATAACGCTGATCGGCAAGCAACTGGTATTCCGGATTCCGGCCATCGCGAAGACCGTGGAATTCAACAAAGAACAGAACAAGGACAAGTGGCGCAACAAGGGCAAAAAATACCACCACAGGGTAAAGGCCAGCGGGAGGATTGGTGTGGGCGTCACCCTGGCGTTTTATGTTCTCGTCCAGCCGTTTCTCGTCACTATGGACGCCCAGCCTGTGTGGAGGGTCCTGCTCGATGTCTTCCTCATCCTGATGCTCAATGACTTTTTCTACTATATGACGCACCGCTTCCTATTCCACGGACAGGGCTACTTCCGTAAAGTACACGCGGTTCACCATCAGGCAAGAAGTCGGGTAAGTTCGGTCGATTCCCTCCTGTTGCATCCCTGGGAAGTCTTTATCGGCACCGCCCTATTCTATGTGGTGACGACTGCCTACGCGCTTGTGGCAGGTCAGCCCTTCCATTTTTCCACTATCGTGATCGCTTCCATCATCTATACCCAGCTCAACCAGATTAATCA
Source organism: Halioglobus sp. (assembly GCA_036960305.1). Taxonomy (GTDB): domain Bacteria; phylum Pseudomonadota; class Gammaproteobacteria; order Pseudomonadales; family Halieaceae; genus JBALVT01. The sequence goes on from JBALWA010000112.1 coordinate 5,899, forward strand.
CTGCCGCGTCGATCTGGACAGTGCGCCCTGGAAAACTCTGAATTGGATTGCGATGAAACACGACGCCCATCACCTGGACATGCACAAGGGTAACTACGCCACTATCACCCTGCTGTATGACTGGATGTTCGGCACACTGGAAACACACCCACTCGAACTGGAGGGTGAAAACAGCACCTCGCGCTGAGCCACTCCAACACAGGTGCTCCCTTTCAGGATCACCTCGTATTGGAAGAGGCTTTGCATTGCGTTTTTAACATAACATGTGTTACTAATACAGTCTGGTAGCAACCATACAGCGTTTGATAATTGAGGTGTCAGTGAACATTCCATTTCACACTAAAGAGAAACCTCGAGCCCACAAAATGGGGCCGACGTCTCGCTTGACATTAATCAGATGTTTAAAATAACGGAGAAGACCCAGTGAAAAAAAGCATGAAAAAATACCGGGTTGTGCAGTGGGCAACCGGAAACGTAGGACGCCGGGCACTGCGTGGCATCATTGAGCATCCAGAAATGGACCTGGTTGGCGTCTATGTGCATAGTGAGTCGAAGGTTGGCAAGGATGCCTCTGATTTGTGTGGTCTTGCCGAGAAGACAGGAATACTCGCCACCAACA
>JBALWA010000113.1:0-6438 GCA_036960305.1 Halioglobus sp.
GACGCGTTTTTTTTGGTCTGACAGACGCTGGGTATACCTAAGAACGCCAGATAGCGGCCAACTGTATTCGAGTTCATCGAAGTGGATTACAATTGAACTCTCCAACACAGCGCAAACGGCTAAATCAGTCCGAAAGTGTTTGAAGTAAAAGAAGTCGCTTAACAAAGTGTTCGCTGATAGCGGGGAGAGCCATAGATCCCATGTACAACCGTAACAGATGGAATTTAATGAGAATATATCGCGTATTTCCGATAGAGCAGGCGTCATGACAGAACTCCCACAAGACCACGAACTCTGGATGCGCAGAGCACTAACCCTGGCCCAGCGGGCAGCCGATGAGGGCGAGGTGCCCGTCGGTGCGGTAGTCGTGCGCGATGGTGAACTATTGGGGGAAGGCTGGAACCAGGTCATTGGCAGCAGTGATCCCACGGCCCATGCTGAGGTTGTGGCGCTTCGTGATGCTGCACGCACCGTGGGCAATTACCGTTTAACCGGCGCTGTGCTCTATGTCACATTGGAGCCCTGTACCATGTGTGCCGGTGCGCTGGTTCATTCCCGTATAGCCGATCTGGTTTTTGCCGCCCGGGAACCCAAAGCGGGTGTGGTCTGTAGTTCCTGCCAGTTGCTGGAAGAGCCCTGGTACAACCACAAGGTTAACTGGACAGCTGATGTTCTTGGGGCGGAGAGCAAAGCCCTGTTGCAGGATTTTTTTGCCAACCGTCGCAAGTCAAAGGGCTGATAGCCGGCTACTGCGAATAGCGGTGGGTAGGTAGTCGTCGGTGTTCACCGGTGGCCTCGGTTTGTTCTGGCTTATACCCTCCCACTGCAACACATTGTAGTAATGGCGGATATTCTGTACGTAGGTGACAGGCTCGGAGCCGCGGGCATAGCCATATCGGGTATTTTGATAGTATTTGCTTTGCTGCAATAGCGGCAGACGCTTCTTCACATCGGCCCACAAGTCGGGGTCTCCGCCCTGGCGCTGGGTGATTACGCGTGCATCTTCCAGGTGCCCCATACCCACATTGTATGCTGCCATGGCAAACCAGGTCAGGTCGGGGTCGGTAATGTCACTGGGCAGTCGACGCTTGATGTTTTTCAGGTAACGGGCGCCGCCGCGCAGGCTCTGGCCCGGGTCTAGCCGATTCTCGACGCCCAATTCGCGTGCCGTGGGCAGCGTGAGCATCATCATGCCACGTACCCCGGTGGGAGAGGTTGCCAGGGGGTTCCAGTGCGATTCCTGGTAGGATATGGCCGCCAGTAGCTCCCAGTCCATCTGGTATTCGCTGGCCACCTGGCGTATTAACTCCCGGAACCGGGGGAGTTTGCTGTTCACATTGCGTGAGAAGGTGTGTGACCCCATGCGCGAGACGCCGGTGGCATGGCCGAAATGCAATTCCCGTAATTTTTTCATTTCCCCACTGTCTTCCAGGCGGGAGAACAGGGCATTGATTCGCTGTATCAGTCGATGGTTGTCACCGTCTGGGGGCAAAAACCACACCAGCTGCTGCTCGTCACCCAGGTCGAAGGCCACTCGCAACCGGGGGTATAGCCCCTGCTGGACTTCAAATTCGTTGGAGTCTGTCAGGGCAAAATGGGCCTGGCGGGTGGCGACCATTTCCAGTAGACCGGTTGAATCCGGCTCCTCAACCTCCCGCCAGGCCAGATTATCAAGGCCACCTTGCTGCAGTGCGTACAGAGATTCAGCGTGACTACTTCCGGCAAGCACAACGATATCCTTGTCTGTCAGATCAGCTAGTTCCCGGGGTCTGGCGGTTCCGGCGACATAAATAACCTGCGGGGAAAACTGGTAATAGGGTTGCGAGTGGGGAAATTCATTCATCCGCTGAGCCGTCAACGTGAGCCCGGCGGCGGCGAGGTGCGCTTCGCTGCGGCGCAGTTTGCGGAAAATGGCGTCCAGGCTGAATTCAGGCTCTATTCTGAGTTCTACGCCCAGATCCCGGGCAAGCAGACTGGCCAGGGCGTACTCGAACCCCGTGGGTCCGTTCCTGTCCTGATAGTAGGTGGTGGGACTGTTCCGTGTGACCACCCGCAGCTCACCTTCGGCCCGCACCTGATCCAGGCTATCTCCCTGCTGGCAGCCACCCAGTAGCAATAACAGGAAAAGGGCGGCGGCTGTGGCGAGCGGAGCTTGAATCGCTTTGATGCGCATAGGCTTATTCTAGCCCCCCAAAAGGCTCAAGCGCCAGCTCTGGGGCGGCGATACTGGCTGCTATAATTACTATGGCAGTTGGCGCTATTTTCAGTTAACGAAGCCGCGGCAATACTGTACAATGCCGCCTCCTGAATTCTCGCTCTCTGGAGCTATCCAAAGCATGCTAATACTGCGTGGTGCCTCGGCTTTGTCAGCCTTTCGCCTGGAAAAACTGGCGCAAAAATTCTCTGATTTACACCCTGAAATCCGTCTGCTGCATAGCGAATATGTGCATTTTGCTGAGCTTGACGAGCCGCTGACGGCGGCGCAGGAAGGAATTCTCGCGAAACTCCTGACCTATGGGCCCCGGCAGGAAGATGCCGGCTCACAGTCTGAGGTGCCCGCCAGCCAGTCGGTACTGGTTGTTCCCCGGCCCGGCACGATCTCGCCCTGGTCCAGTAAAGCGACAGACATCGCTCACAACAGCGGTCTGGAACAGATTGTGCGGCTGGAGCGAGGTATTAGCTACCAGTTGGCACTACCCGCGGATTTGGCTGAATCCCAGGTCGCTGCGGTACACGCTTTGTTGCACGACCGCATGACGGAGACTGTGTTGGCGAATCTCGATGCCGCCGCACAGCTATTTTCTCACGGATCGCCGGCCCCGATGACCACGATTGATATTCTGGCCGGTGGCCGAGAGGCGCTAGTGGAAGCTGACCGTCGCCTCGGTCTCGCCCTGGCCGGTGACGAGATAGATTATCTGGTCGATAGCTTTAAGGCCCTGGACAGAAACCCTGTCGATGTTGAGTTGATGATGTTCGCCCAGGCCAATTCGGAGCACTGTCGGCACAAAATATTCAATGCCAGCTGGAGTATAGACGGCGAGCGGCAGGATATGTCCCTGTTCGGCATGATCCGCAATACCAATGAGCGGGGAGGCGAGAATGTACTGTCAGCCTACTCGGACAATGCCGCGGTTGTTGCCGGTCACTTCGCTGGGCGCTTTTATCCTGACCCGGACAGCTGTGAATACGGCTTTTCCCAGGAAAATATTCATCTTCTGATGAAGGTCGAGACGCATAATCACCCGACAGCCATTGCGCCTAATCCAGGCGCCGGCACAGGCTCTGGCGGAGAGATTCGCGACGAGGGCGCTGTGGGTCGAGGCTCAAAGCCCAAGGTCGGTTTGTCCGGCTATTCCGTCTCCAACCTGAACATTCCGGGCTACCAGCAGCCCTGGGAAAATGCCTACGGCAAGCCCGGGCGCATTGTCTCTGCTCTGGATATCATGCTGGAGGGGCCGATTGGCGGGGCTGCGTTCAACAACGAGTTTGGGCGACCCAACATCTGCGGTTATTTCCGCACCTATGAAAACAGTGTTGCCGGCGTCAATGGCTGGGAAGTCCGCGGCTACCACAAACCCATTATGATAGCCGGTGGTTATGGCAATATCCGTGAAGAACACGTTGAGAAGGGCGAATACCGGCCCGGAGCTAAGCTAATTGTACTGGGCGGTCCGGCCATGTTGATTGGTCTGGGCGGTGGGGCGGCCTCATCGATGGCCAGTGGCCAGAGCCATGAGGACCTGGATTTTGCCTCCGTGCAACGCCAGAACCCCGAAATGGAACGTCGTAGTCAGGAGGTGATTGACCACTGCTGGCAATTGGGCGAAGCAAACCCCATTGCATTTATACACGATGTTGGGGCGGGTGGGCTGTCCAATGCGCTGCCGGAGCTGGTGAAGGACGGCGGCCGTGGCGGGCGTTTTCAGTTGCGTAATGTGCCCAATGATGAGCCGGGAATGTCTCCCCTGGAGATCTGGTGTAACGAATCACAGGAACGCTATGTGATGGCGGTTGAGCCGGAAGACTTGGCGCGCTTTGAGGCCATCTGTAGACGGGAGCGTTGCCCATTTGCCGTGGTGGGTGAAGCCACCGAAGAAATGCACCTGCTGGTCGCCGACAGTGAATTTGACAATACGCCGGTGGATTTGCCAATGTCGGTACTGTTTGGCAAGGCGCCAAAAATGCATCGGGAAATCAGTCGTCAGTCCGTGGCGTACGATCTGCTGTCTGTCGATTTATCCGTGACCCAGGCGGCGGAGAGGGTACTGCAATTACCTGCAGTCGCCAGTAAAAACTTCCTGATTACCATTGGTGACAGGACTGTTACCGGTATGGTGGCACGGGATCAGATGGTGGGTCCCTGGCAGGTGCCCGTGGCTGACTGTGCGGTGACTACCGTGTCCTACGATTCCTTTCTCGGTGAAGCAATGTCCATGGGAGAGCGCACTCCCCTGGCCCTTATCAATGGCCCGGCTTCCGGGCGAATGGCCGTGGCTGAGGCTATCACTAATATTTGTGCGGCCGCGATTGCCGATATCTCGGACATCAAATTATCCGCGAACTGGATGTGTGCTGCAGGCTATGGGGTTGAGGATGAGACCCTGTTTGATACGGTGCATGCTGTCGGCATGGAGTTTTGTCCGGATCTGGGTATCACTATTCCTGTCGGCAAGGACTCCATGTCCATGCGGACCACCTGGGAGGAAGGCGCGGAGACAAAATCGGTTACAGCGCCCATGTCATTGATCGTATCCGCTTTTGCGCCGGTGGTGGATGCCCGGCTCTCTGTGACGCCCCAACTGCGGCTCGACCAGGAGGCCCACTTGCTCCTGCTCGACCTGGGCAGAGGCTCAAATCGACTGGGAGGCTCAGCGCTGGCCCAGGTATGTGGCCAACTGGGTAGCGAAGCACCGGATGTCCATGCGGCGGCGGACCTCAAGGCCTTCTTCACATTGACCCAGGAGCTGCTACTCGCAGGCGATATGCTCGCCTATCACGACCGGTCTGATGGCGGATTGCTGACGACGCTGGCGGAGATGGCTTTTGCCGGTCGATGCGGCCTGCAGGTAGATCTGGAATCTCTGCCTGGACAGAGCCTTGATCTGTTGTTTAATGAAGAAGTGGGTGCTGTATTGCAGGTGCCTGCAGCGCGTGTTGATGCCGTTATGGCCCGCGCGATGGCGTTGGGGCTGGGAGATTGCGCACACCTGATTGGCACGGCCACACAAGGCGATACCTTGGCGATTACCCGCGGGTCCGAGCATCTGCTAAGTGAGTCGCGAACTCGATTTCAGCAACTGTGGGCGCGCACAAGCTATGAGATTCAGTCCTTGCGAGACAACCCTGCTTGCGCAGCGGAGGAGTTTTCCCGCATCGCGGCAATTGATCCGGGCTTGTCGGCGAAGCTGAGCTTTGACCCTGCTGAAGATATTTGTGCGCCCTATATCAATACAGGGGCGCGGCCGAAGGTGGCGATCTTGCGGGAACAGGGCGTCAACGGACACGTGGAGATGGCCGCTGCTTTTCATAAGGCCGGATTTGCACCTTACGATATTCATATGAGCGACATTCTCGCCGGGCGTCGCGGCCTGGAAGAATTCAAAGGCCTGGTGGCCTGTGGCGGCTTCTCTTATGGCGATGTGCTGGGAGCCGGAGAGGGCTGGGCCAAGAGCGTCTTGTTCAATGAGGCTGTCAGGGATCAGTTTGCAGATTATTTTCTCCGGGATGACAGCTTTACGCTGGGTGTCTGCAATGGCTGTCAGATGGTGTCTACCCTGAAAAGCCTGATTCCCGGTGCTGAGCATTGGCCTCGATTTGTGCGCAATCGATCGGAGCAATTTGAGGCCAGGTTAGCGATGGTACAGGTTGAAGAAAGCCCTTCGATCCTGCTTTCCGGTATGGCTGGATCACAGTTGCCTATTGCGGTTGCTCACGGTGAGGGTCGCGCTGAATTCAGCACAGATGATGCCTTATCGGCCTGTGAATCCACTGGCACGATTGCGCTGCGCTATGTGGAGAATGACAAGTCGATAGCCAGTGCCTACCCTGCCAACCCCAATGGTTCGCCTGCGGGAATCACCGGTTTGTCCAGCCTTGACGGTCGCGCAACGATCATGATGCCGCACCCGGAGCGCGTTTATCGCACCGTTCAACACTCCTGGCCACCTGAGTCCTGGGGTGAGGATGCCGGTTGGCTCAGGTTGTTTCGAAACGCGCGTCAGTGGTTGGATTAGTCCTGCCCCTTGTAGCCGAACCGCATTTATCTATAATGGCGCATTTCCTGAGGATCGGAGCTGTTAAAGCCCGGGTCTCCCAATCTTCTGCTAGAGCAAGACTATGCTAAACAAGTATCCACTGTGGAAATACCTGCTCGTACTGACAATGCTGGTGATCGGCCTGTTTTACGCCGCTCCCAACCTGTACGCGCCGGACCCC
>JBALWA010000114.1:0-6435 GCA_036960305.1 Halioglobus sp.
TATTTGACATTGGAACAGGAGTATTTGATTTACCAAAATATTTTACAGATCAGTCAAGATCCGTACATCGGTTTAAAAATCGGCCGCACCTATCGAATCGAGAGCTTTGGTATGCTGGGCTATGCCATGCTGACGGCGAGAACGTTTGGTGAGGCAATACTTATCTGCCTGGATTACGACCCGCTCATATTCGGTCACTTCAAACACTCTCAGCTTAATGAAGGTAGTCTTTTAGGGCTTGCCCTTCAGGAGCAGTACGATACGCCGGAGTCACTCTTACAGATATTCTCGGATCGAGCTCTCGAAGGTGGCCTCACGGCAATGCAGACTTCCTGTGGCTACAGACTCGATATTTGCAAAATTCGGCTAATGCACAAGGACGAGAATGACCTCAAGCTTTATGAGGAGCACTTCGGCTGTCCGGTTGAGCTCGGACACCATCAAAATGAAATTCTTTTTGATAAGAGTATTACTGAATTAGTCCAACCTCGAAAAGACCCCGCCTTCTCACAACACTGCCTTGACGAATGCAAGAAAATCATCGGTAGGCTCAAGCAAAGATCTGAGATTGTTTCACAGATACGCGAAATCATACTCGCCGAACCCGGTTATTTCCCCACCGCGACAGAAGTTGCACAGACATTGGAGTGCACTACCAGAACACTACGCCGAAAATTGTCTAATGAAGGCGGCAATTACCAAACCATTCTTAACGAAATAAGATCAGAGATTGCCAAAGATTACCTAAAATCCAACCTGCCCATCGAAAAGATCTCTGAGATGCTTGGGTTTAGTGAGGCATCCGCATTTTCTAACGCCTTCAAGACCTGGGAATCGATTTCGCCAAAAGACTATCGCCTTAACAATCGATAATGCACCAGGTATAGGAAGGATCAATACCCCTTCATTTCCCCAATCTACAATAAAAAGCAGGCGATTGGCAATCGCCAGCACTCCACATGGTATCGCCAACCAATCAGGTTTGCTCCTCCACAGCACGCCATGCAGCATCGAAAGCCGCATCTATCAGTGCAATAGCCTCGGAGTCAGTGTTGGCGATTGAGATACGCCCGAACTGGGCTCTGCCGATTTCGTGGGGCGCCTGACCATCTTCCCACTCGGGGTCGTCCAGAGCGAGGTAGGGATAGGAGTAGCCGTGGGGGATGCGGTTGACGGTGATGGCGCGAATATCCCGCTCGTGTTTGAAACCGTGCTGGCCGAGCATGGATTGTAACTGTTCACGAATCTGCTGCTCGTAAGTGGCGAAAGGTGTGCTGTACACGCGGTGGCGTCCCATGCGCAGCTGGTCGCGACCTGAACCCTGCTCCTGGGTCTCGGTCATGGGGGAGTTCATCATGAATACCACCATCGGGTCGTCTGGCCCCCGGGGGGGCTCGTAGCCACCAACGCTCATGCCGGGTGCACTGCTCACCCATTGAAACGGGTCATGGGGGCACTGGAATATCTGTGCGCCCAGCTTGTCGTAGGCTAGGCCATTATCCAGCTGCACGTTGGCATACACGAAGGGGGTTTTTACACCGTATTGGAGGCCCTCTTTCTGGGCCTCTGGCAATTCCGGGCAGAGGTGTGGGATCAGTGCATTGTAGCATGCCATGACACAGTGGTCGGCGGTGACACGCAGTGCCTGGCCCTTTTGCACGTAGTCGACCTCCACATGCTTTCCATCAATCTCTCGTGCACCCACCACGGTGCTGTTCAAGCGAATACGGGTGGGCTGGTTGGCGCGATCCAGGGCATCGTAGTTAAATCGCGCAACAGCAACGTCCTCTGGGCCCTGCATGTCTGGCGCAACTGCAGGCACAAGATTCTGCACGATAAGGCGGGCCACGGAGGCATTGCCATCGGGAAACATTTTGACGTTCAGCAGGCTGTCGATGAATGCACCGACGATGGATGCAGAGGTACGGGCCAGCCAGCCTAGCGAATTTATGCCGGGGCCACCCTGGGTGATGGCCTCCAGTACGCTGAGGTTCCAGCCGGACATACCTGTATTGTGCACCAGTATTGAGTTCATCACCGGCAGCGACGTTTCGTCGAGCTTAACGCGATCAAGCAGGAAGCGGTTGTAACTAACGGTGTTGATGTATTTCCACGTTTTGCTGAGTGACATGTCATCTAAAAAGTCGCGCTTGCCGGCAAAGAAGTCGATGAACTTATCCTGTTCGCTACTGGGCACGGGTAGGGTGCGCACATATTTTTCGTAGCCCTCGCCGCCGAATATCGTGGCTAACCAGTTGCCCGCCAATGTCGTATGACCATCAGGCCCGGGAAGCGAGATCCCATTCGGCTCTGTCATTTCACCTCCCAGAAATTGGTCTGCTGGTGTGTTCGCGCCCATGCTGGTAATGAATCCCTCATCGATGCCGATAGCGCGCATCAGGCTAGAAGCCGCTTTGCTATAGCTATCCGGATTCATCAGGTTTTGTGCGCCCCCCAGGCTTAACATCATTCTGCCGCCCTGGTGGAACTCGTTGCGCTTGGCGTGGCCGCCGAAATCGTCGTGATTATCCATTATCAGGATTCTGGCATCGGGACCCATTTTCTTCTGGTAGAAATGGGCAGCGGCCAGGCCGCTCATGCCAGCGCCCACAACGACCAGATCGTAGTGTTCATCCAGAGGCTTGTATTGGGACGGCTTTTCACCGCGCCAGGCAAGCGCATGCGCCACTTCGAAAGATCCTTCGTGACTGCCGCGCATGCCGGTAAGTGTGGGTGGATAATAGGTTGAGGTCGTTGTCCCTGTGCTGGCATGCAGGCCGGCCCCATGGCTCTGCAGCAGCATGCCGCCTGCACCAATCGCAACACCATTCAAAAAATCCCGCCGCGTTACCTGTATGGCCAACTGTGATCTCCAAATGCTTTGCATGCTCTGTCATGTCACCCGACATGACATGATCTATCTACTCTATATTATAGTGGGCGGAAAGTGGCTACCATGATGAAAGAGGAAAAGCTTGATCAAAGCGGACGCGCGTCTATATTAACGATAGTTTAATTGCCAGTACTTACGGCCCGTTTTGGATGCTTCCAAGCATAGGTCGCGCTCATTGTTGGGGCTGAACATTACAGCAATCTCAGGATAAGTACGTTCAATGATTGGGAGGTGGTAGTGGTCTGATGATGAATGGCCGAACTCCATTTGTTCACAAGGTCAATTTGTCATACCTGTACCTAAAAAGTGTAAGCGAACCTAATAATTACTATTGGTAATCGCAATGCATTGATCTGTTTTATACGCCTATGGTCGTGCAATTTAATATTTCGGACCATGCCGTGTCGATAGAAGCGCGTCCGCTTTGATCAAGTTCTGCCTCTTTCATCATGGTAGCCACTTTCCGCCGACGATAATATTGAGTATCCGCAGCGTCGTGATAATAAACATTGCAGCCGATTATTAATAATTATTCCAATAGAGGTTATATCCGTATGAAAAATAAGATAAACGGCCTACAAAAATCTTTAATTGCCATTGCCGTATCCAGCGTGATAGCGCCCATGTCGGCGTACGCACAACTAGAGGAGGTCGTAGTTACCGCACAAAAACGCGAGCAGAACCTCCAGGATGTGCCCGTTGCTATCAGTGCAGTCACTGGAGAAATGCTTGAGAAAACCGGTATCAATACCATTACCCAGCTCATACCCATGGTGCCCGGGCTCACTGGGTCGGATATAGGGCTTGCGCAAAATTCGTGGGCGATTCGCGGTATTAGCAGCAATGACGGGACCATTGGCTCAGAGCATTCGGTAGGTGTGTTTTTTGACGACGCCTATGTGGGCCGCAACATGTTTGCCACCGGTACGTTCTTCGATCTCAACCGTATTGAAGTGGTTAAGGGCCCGCAGGGCACTCTGTTTGGTCGCAACTCGTCTGCCGGGGCCATTAGTTTGATAAGTAACAAGCCTGGTGATGAGAATGAGTTAAGGCTGGGAATTGCCCTGGGTGACGAAGGTCAGGAACGGTATGAAGTTGTGGGTAATCTTGCTGTCAGTGATTCCTTTGCGTTGCGTCTCGCCTATCAGGGGCAGAAATGGGAAGGGATGTGGGAAGAAATCAACAGTGGTGAAGATATGTACACGGAAAGCGATACAGTGCGCCTTATGGCTCGCTGGAACGTAACTGACAACTTTGAAGCCCTGTTTCGTGCCAATTACAGCAACGCCGAGACGAACTATACCAGTGCCGCGAACATTGCACTCAACGTCGCAGAGCCTGGGGTGGAGTATCCCGACAAGTTTGCACTCACCAATCCAAATTATGAGGAAGTCGAGGATGACGGTTTTGGGATACGTCTTACTTGGGATATCAATGATTCGCTGACATTGGTTTCTATTACTGATGTGCGCAGTGGAGAGGCCAGCTTTAGTGAAGACGCCGATGGCACTGCAGATGATGCTGGTTTTGATGCCGTTTTTGGCCCGCTCACCGGCGGGCTCACAGTCCCCTTTGAGAGTGAAGATAGCGCGGACACTGTGTATCAGGAATTTCGGCTCTCTGGTGGCTCAGATTCTCTGTCCTGGTTCGCGGGGGTGAGTTATTACTCTGAAGATATGGAGGCCCCCGATTACAGAACCGAAATCAATGATACCGCCCTTGGCCTCGGTACTCTCGTAGCCACGCATATCGCGAATAATGCCGACAACGAGTCTTATGGCGTATACGCAGATGCCACCTGGAGCGTGAGTGAAAAGTTAGCCCTGATAGGTGGCCTGCGCTGGAGTTACGATGACAAGGACTGGTGTTCCAATACACTGCAAGACGATATAGGACTCGGAGGTGGGCCGACAGACGGCGAGTTGTGCAGCAATGAAACCTGGGATGAATGGACACCGCGCCTTGTAGCGCAGTACGACATTGGCGACGATGCGATGATTTTCGCAAGTGTAGCAAAAGGCTATAAAGGTGGTGGTTTTAATCTCGGCGCAGCAGACACCAACGGCGATGGTCTGGGCGACAACATCGTGCCCTTTGATCCCGAAACCAGCATCGCCTATGAGCTTGGCCTCAAGTCGACATTGTTAGACGGCCGGGCTCAGCTGAACGGCTCGGTATTCTACACCGACTACGACGACTTACAGATGCAGAGCTTAACGCTTGCGTACGGTCAGGTGATATCTAACGCCGGGACTGCCGAGTCCAAGGGCCTTGAGATGGAGTTCTCCTATTCACCGGTGGAGAATCTGGTGCTGATGGCCAACTATGCCTATCTCGATGCCGAGATTACCGATGGTGATTTGGAGGGCAATAAACTGGCCTATGCACCGGAGAACACTTTCTCAGCCGGGGTTAACTTCGACCACAGCTTCCTGGCCGGGGATCTCAACTGGTTCGCCCAGTACACCTGGACGGATGACTTTGCCTACCAGGCAGATGACGTTATTAACGTGGAAGACGCTTACGGCTTGCTCAATGGCAAAGTGACCTACACGGCGGAAAGCGGCCGCTGGGACCTGGCGATCGCGGCGGACAACATCACCGATGAAGGCTATGCAGCTGCTCGTTATGATCTCGAAGCGGGAGAGCAAATTCACTGGGGCTTTAAGCGCATGGTAAGGGCGGAGTTTAATATCCACTTCTGAGAGTCTGCCAACGCAACTCATGAACAGGAGAATTGCTCATGAGGAGTAACTCGGCATGAAAAGCACTATTACCAGACGCGACTTTTTGAACGGCTGGCCGCTTTTTTTCCTGATTGCGGCGCTGACTTTCGCCTGCATGATGGCTGGCTTGGTTTTGATTGGCACCTCCACGCCAGAGGCCACCGTCGAGCTGATTCGGCTGTCGGTACAGCTCGCCTCTCCCTGGATCTTTATCGCCTTTGTCACCTCGCCGTTGCAACAACTTTTTCCCGGTAGCGTATCAAAATGGCTTGCTCGCAACCGCCGTTATGTCGGATTATCCTTTGCTGCCGGATTCGGCTGGCAGGCGGTGTGCATTGCGGTGTTGTTTGCTTTGCATCCTTCCTATTACGGGGAGGAATTGCACAAGACCATTGAACTGATTGGGCGCATCGCCAGCTACATCGTTCTGATTGCTATGACCGTCACCTCATTTTTTCCAGTGCGTCGAAAAATGCGCCCTGAGCATTGGCGCTGGCTGCAATGGGTGGGCATCTGGTACTTCTGGGCGTCGATTTGGGTGACCTATGCCGGTCAGGCTGTGAGCAGCGAAGTCAGGACGATTGACGTGGTGTACACGGTCTTGGGGCTGCTTGTGCTTTTTCTTCGTATTGCCGCCTATCTAAAGACCCGGGACGGCCAGCGCATTCAAAAAACTGGCGGCCTAGGCACATAAAAGGTTTTTTCATAACGGTAAAGATGGTTGGCTAAGTGTTAGGAGTTTATTCACTCACAGGCAGCTTCTATTCGCACTGGCGCGCAGCCCTTGATGGGTTTGCCCGCTCACCTTTTTAGAAA
>JBALWA010000115.1:0-6435 GCA_036960305.1 Halioglobus sp.
CGTGATCGGCTTTGAGTTCACAGGCGCGGCGGAAGTAATCGAGTGCGGCCGCGTGTTGTCCCAGCCGTGAATGGAGTACACCCACGGTATCATTCTGGTGAGCAGAGGCGATATTCGCCGTGGATAAGCCGGCGAGAATAGCCTTGGCGTCATCGGTCTGGTTTAGCTCCAGCAGGCACTGGGCCTGGAACAACAGGTAATTAACATTCTCTCCATCAAACTTCAGGGCCCGGCGGATGATGTCTTCTGCCTTGGCGATATTGTCGTGCTGGCGGGTGATCAACGCCATGATGAAGTAGGCTTCGGCTTCCTGCGGGTTGGCCTGCAGTACCTGCATCGCCAGTTTATGGGCCTGCTGATATTGCTGCTCTGTCAGGGCGCGGTGAGCGGCGTTTAGCAGTTTGCCGTGGGCGGAGGTGTTAGCCATTAAATTGCTGTCGTCATCGATGGGTTGTTAGTGGGATTATCGCATTACGCTCAGTTCATGGGAATCTTTGCCGGTTACGGACAGGCAGCGCGATTCTAGTTTCCGTCCTTAGTCCGTGGGAGCTTTGCCGGTTACGGACAGGAAACGCCATTCCAGTCACTCCACGTGATTCGCTTTGTGGAATGGCGTTTCCTGCCCGTAACCTCCGTCTGTGGGCCAACTGGCTCAGCACGCTGATAGGCAGCGCTGGAGAGGGGGCGCTCGGGACACTGCTTTTAACAAAACGAATTTCGTGGAGTGACTGAAAAGCAGTGTCCCGAGCGACCCCGACTTTACAAGCTTGACCTATTCTGCAAATGGACGATCGACCAAAAAAAAAGGGATGCCGAAGCATCCCGTTTTTGAACCCGCCTGAGCGACTTACATACCGAAGCGGTAAGTAGCCCGCAGGCCAACGGTACGTGGCTTCAGTACGTTATTATAGTACCTGCGCACATTGACGTCGTCACCATTGATATCAGCAGCTGTTTGTAAGTACGCGGTGTCGGCGCGTACACCGGTCACTGCGAACTTGTCCAGCAGGTTGTCGGCATACAGCGTGACGTTCCAGCTATTGGTGTCAAGTGACGCCGACATATGGTGGACCGCAAAGCCTGGCAGGGCTTCGCCATTGGCGCGCTCCCCGGTTTTGGTCAGTACATCACCTATCGCGCTGATGCCGTAGCGTACGCTCAGGTCCACTGTATTGAAGGAGTGGGTATACGTGGCGAAAATGTTGCCCTGGTGCTCAGGCGAGCCGGGGAGGCGGTCACCTTTCTCACCATCGATGTAGATGGTAGAGGAGCTGAACCCAGGTGGGACCACGGTGTCCAGTAGGGCGGGCGCGGTTTCGGTCAACTCAGCGTTGGTATAGGAGTAGCTGCCTCGCAACGAGAAATTGTCCCAGACCAGCCAGTTGAAGGAGGCTTCCAGTCCCTGCGATTTTGCGCCTTCACCATTGACGGTGATGGGCTGTGCGCCACTGCTGGTCGTGGACGCCAGCTGCGGATCGATCCAGTCAATATAAAACAGCGCGCCATTAACGGTCAGGCGGTTGTCCAGCCAAGTGCTACGCAGGCCGATCTCGTAATTTTTGGTTTCGTCCGCGTCGTAGGCAAACTCATCGGGTTGGGCACAGACTATCTGTGAATCATTCTCCAGATCTGGTGGACAGAGCGCTACACCATTGGCTGCTCCAATGCGGTAGCCTTCGGAGTAGGTGAAGTAAGCCATGAGGTCATCGGTGAAATGGTAGGAGGTATTAAACTTGAATAGTGTGCCATCATCTTCCTGGCTGATTGGATTGGCCTCCAGATTAATGGCATCCGATGGTGTTCTCCCATAAAAAACGGTCTCGAGAAGAGGAAGGTCGACAGCGCTAGCTGCCTCAAGTTCGTAGTCGTAATACCGCATGCCGAGTGTGATATCCCACTTCTCCGTGATGTCGTAGGCAATCTCACCGAATACGGCCCATTCTGTAGTCTCTATTTTATCGATGTTAATGTACTCAAGCGAATCGGGCCTGAGGCCGACACCCCCGAGATTGTCGACGGCAAACTGATCAAAGCCGGGCGTGAATTCCCGCGTTTGTGCCGTGTCAGTGTCCAGCTTGTTATAGAAGGCGCCACCTATCCAGCGCAGAGGCCCATCACCGGTGGATACCAGCCGCAATTCCTGGTTGAAACGTTCCTCGTCGACGTCTTCCTGCGTAAATCCGCTGAAGCTGGGAAAGAGCTCGTAGCTAAACTCCAGCGTGATCAACAGATCGGTCTGGTCGCGCTGGCCTTCTTCTTCAAAACTTGAAAAACCCGTTGCCGAGGTCAGCTCAGCAAATCCCAGGTCGGCTGTCAGCTCCAGGGCGATCAATTCATTTTTCCGGTCGCTGGGTTCCACAAACCGCAGGCCCGACTCGTACTTGCCGATGCCCAGTGCGTCCTGGGAGTTGACGTTACGGCCACCGGCCTGCTGGTCCTGCAGATAGTAGGTTAAAGTACCATCAAAATTGTCCGTGGGTGCCCAACGAACTGCTGCCCGGGCAGACAATGTTTCTTCATCGTTAACATCGGCCACCGCTTTCAGGTTTGCTCTAACGTCCTTGCGGTCGCTGAAATCCGGGTCCGGGTTTGAAACGCCGGCCTCGCGGACCGTATAGACGTAATCGATATAGCCGGAATCGTCCAGGTAATCTGCACTGAAGCGAAAGGCCAAAGTGTCACTGACGGGCAGATTCAGGGTAATACCGATATCAGAACTGAGGTCGTCTGCCTCGTCGATTTGGTAGACATCGCCGCGAATTTCTATGCCCATTTCATCGAACTGCGGCTTGTTGGGGATATAACGGATAGCACCGCCCAGGGTGCCGGCACCGTACAGTGTGCCCTGGGGCCCCAGCAAAACCTCGACCCGCTCCATATCGTTGAGCTTTAAGTCCATATAAAGGGGTATTTCCCCCACGTAGGTTGCTACGGTATCGCCGCCGGTGTTATTTAGTTGCTCTGAAGCAGTGATCGGGTTGGCATTCAGGCCGCGCACGACAATGGTGTCCGAGGCTCTTGCTCCCTGGTCTATCACGTGGATGCCCGGCACCCACCGCATGACTTCTGTGAGGCTGGAAAGTCCCTGGGTTTGGAGTTCCTCGCCACTGACTGCGGCGATATTCAGGGGTATATCCTGAATACTCTCCGCGCGCCTTGAGGCGGTTACGATCACTTCTTCCAATGTGTTTTGTTGTGCCTGTACCTGCCCCGATACCAGCACCGAAGCCACTGCTGCCGACATGGCAGAGAGCCTGAAAATACGGTTTTTGCTCATCATCCCCAACCTTAATTATTGTGTGGTGTATTACAGCATCCATGCCGGCTGTGAATTGTCCACAGCTGCCCAAGAAGGGCACCCATACCGCGCAATTAAAGCCCCCAGCGCGCTACGGTATTCTAATGAAAACTAATATATCACTATCAAAAAGCGACAATATACGGTTTGATTTGGGAATAATACCGACTTTGGCCTGTCTGCTCAGGCATTATTGGCATTGAGGGTGCCATTGGCCCAGGACTCAGTGTAGGTCTTGAATTTGCGGAACATCCTGCGGTTGGCAAATGCCATCAATGGGCGGGTTATCCACATCATATGGCGGGAAAAGCCGCGGGGTTCCATGGCCATATACCATTCTACTCTGCAGGTCCCATCCCCCAGGTCCGTCACCCGGTAGTCCTCTAGGAATTTGTCGGTCGCATCTTTACTACAACCCACAAAGCTGAAGGCCATGCGCTTGCCTCGCTCCCAGGCGATAAACTCTTCGAAACCGTCCATGTCGCCCATCATTGAGACGGTGCGTGTGGTACCGATACCAAAGGGCTTGGGAGAGGTCCACTCAACCTTCTGGATGGGCATTGCCCAAACTGTCCAGGAGTGGGCATCCTCAAACACCTCAAAAATTTGTTCAGGTGTGGCTTTGACGATCTCCTGGGCCTTGAAGACGTTTTTTGTCTCATCAAGGAATTCCAGTCCGACCTTGGTGCATTCGTAGTATTCGCTCATAGGGGGTCTCCGGTTGATTGCTGTTCTGTACCAAGGCCGCCGAGGAAATCTTCTATAGCCTGGCTGAAGATATCGTTGCGGTCACCTGCGACCATATGGCGGGCATTCTTCACATCGACGCAGTGCGCGTGCGGTACCAATTGCAGAAACTCCTCTGCCAGTTCAGGCGTGACCAAATCACTTAACTGCCCACGCACCAGCATCATCGGAAGGGAGATATTTTGCACCGCGTCTTCCAGCCGGTTGGGGTTGGTAAACTCCTGCTTTGTATGGTCCTGATTGACAAAGCTGGGGTCCCAGTGCCAACGGTAGCGACCGTTTTCGTCCAGTCGTAAATTTTTACTCAGGCCGCTGATATCCTTGCGGCGTGGCCGGCCGGTGTACTGTGCGATCACATCGGCCGCCTCCTCGAGGTCCGCAAAGCCTTCGTCCATGTGGGCTCCCATGAAACGGATGATATTGGACGCGCCCTCCATATTCATTCGTGGCACGATATCGACCAGTACGATGGCTCTAAACACGGCTTGGTTTCGTTCGCCCTGGGCTAACATGGCCGAAATACCCCCCAGTGAGGCGCCTACCAGCACCGGTTCCCGGGTGAACAGAGAGGCCAGTTCGCGCTGGTCTTCGACGAAGCGGTCGATATAGTAGTCCCCGTCCTTGGACCAGGACGAATTCCCGTGGCCCCGGTGGTCATAGGCCACGGCGTACCAGCCCTGGCGTGACAGGGTTTCGGCGGTTGCGCCCCAGGAATGTCGGGTCTGACCGCCACCATGGGATAGAATCACCGGCGGATGTTCGGGGTCGCCATAGGCGTGGGCAGCCAGACGAACACCGGTAGAGAGTTTGAATTCCAGTTCCTGCACAGACAGTCTCTTCGAATTATTGAGCTACGCAGTCTAACGCAATGGCAGATGGTATGAAATCCGGGCTTTTAACCTCGAGACACCCTGTATTAGACTGGCAACTATGAAACAGCCAGCCATCACTTTCGTCATCAATAATAACAGCTACAGTCTCAGTGCAACCGACGTTGCCGGCATACGGGATATGCCTTCAACGGATCGTCAGCACCTCATCGCGCTGTTGGAGTCAGTGAAAAGCGCAGAGGCGCTGTCCCGAGTCGCTGTAGAGAATGCGGTGGACACTGCCCGGAAGGCATCTGCGGCGCCGGGCGTAGTCAGGCCGGTGGACTATCAGGCGGTAAAACCAGAGCGACTGGGGGTAGGTGATGCCGATGCCCTGATGGCCCGGCTTATTGCTGAGGAAAACCGCAATAAAAAGTCCGGTCTGACCAAACAAAGTATTTATAAGGTGTTTGGGGGATTTGCTGTCGTGGTCTTCCTGCTGGTGATTCTGCTGTAATTATCCTGGCGGGGATGTCATGTTCCCGTCTGTTTTGCGTAGGCACCCATAAGCCGAAGTTCCGACATCAGGGAGACCTGGTCGGCTTCAACGCGGGCAGTCCAGTTATCCATGCTGTTGCTTTGTTGCTGAATCAATTCCGCCAGTTCCATCGGGTCCTGGTCCAGGTTCAGCTGGGTGAAGTCCAAACCGAGTGTCTTGTCGCCCACATCTTCTTGCCAGGCGGCTAGCATCAAGTAGCCGTGTCGCAAATGCTCGGTCAAAACCGGATCGCTAATTGCAGTTATGCAGGTGGAGATGGCTTCCTTTATGGTGTCCTTGCAGTGCGGCAGCTGTGTACTGTCCGCTACACAACCGGGCAGGGGGGCTGAGCTCTCCAGGAAGCTACCGTATTGCTGTACGACTTTGTGCGCGCTCTCTACACTGAGCTTGATCGTGTCGGGCGAAGGCTTTCTGTTTGCAAAAAGCCGATTGAACATATTCATAACGGAAATCCCTGTAACTTGGCAGGGAGCTACCTTATCCGGCCTGGGTGTTGTTTGGGATTGCCCTGTATGCCAATAGCATGGCTTTGAACGACAATCTGGCGGTGGATGGGCGGCCGATCAGCGCTCCACGTCAAAGAAGAAGGTCTGGATTAAGCGGGCATTCTCTGTATTGAGTCCAAAGCCGTTTTCAGCACGATGTAACATCCTGGAGTCCATTAAGACCAACCGGTTATAGATATTTTCCACCTCGTACACCATGTCGGCTTCTGGCTCATCTAGCCACACTACCGTGTCATTTTCCGAGTAGCACAAAGAGGTCTCATTTTCTCGCCATACGCTGGTGCCCGATTTTTCCTTCGGGTTCTCGGACAGGTAAACCAGCCCCGTCCAGCCAAATTGCGTTTCCACTGCATCTGAATCTGCGTTAGTTCTGCCATAGTGATTGTGGATTTTTCCCACCCGGTTTTTGGCAGGCACGCCGAAACGCAGGTGAAAGGCGCCATTCCAGCCGTCACCCGTCAGGGGCCAGGTTTCGCGGTTGATCCTTCTTTTGATCACAGATTCCAGTTTCACAAT
>JBALWA010000116.1:0-6384 GCA_036960305.1 Halioglobus sp.
AGCATAAGAAAGAGCGACTTATTGGCGTCGCTTCACGCCTGTTTTCGCAAAAGGGGGTAGAGCCAACCTCAATAGACGATGTGGCCGCAGCTGTGAATGCAACCAAAGGCGCTGTATACCACTATTTTGAAAATAAGCATGAACTGCTTATGGCTTGCTACGAACGTACATTTGACCTTTTCGAACTCATAATCAGCTCGGCCGAGTCTCTGTCCGGTGACTCTAATGACACGCTAGCGCTCATTTTGCACTTCCATTGCCAGGCAAACGCTGGGCCTCAACCACCGCTGGTCCCACAGCTTTCCATGTCAATGCTTCCTGAGGAGTACTCAGAGAGGGTTCTCAATATATCCAATCGGCTCTACCAACTGCAGCGCGAATCGGTGAAAGCGAAACGAGTCAAAATATCGTCTCCGGCAGTGGTCGATCTTTCACTAGGCGCTTCTACCTGGGTCCATCACTGGCTGGAAGAAAATCCGTCTGTCAGCGCCAGATCGTTGGCAGACCAAATCTGCTCTATCTTTAGCCTGGGCATCCAACCCAGGGACTAGACGATCACCCCCTTCACCTCTCTGGAGTAAAAAAAATAAATGCACAACCCACTGATCATATTTGGTTTCGCCAGCATTTTGGTATTAGGGATATCAGCTTGCCAAAAAGCCGGAGTACCCCGATCTCCTGCCAGCGAAGGCGAAGTTGTTTTTACCGAGATCATGCCACTACTGCAGCCTGGCGATCACAACTGGGTAGAACTACAAAACACCTCCACAGACAGCTTGAATCTACAGCACTGCACACTCACCAACGAGGCCAAGCAGCTTCTGACCATTACCTCCTCACTGGTTCTTGAATCCGGAAACTACAGTGTCATCAGCAGCAAAAGCGCAGATGGCAAACAGCTATCCGAAGGCCTGGAAAATCCCGATGTTGTCTATCTTCCGCAAGATTTCCAGCTACTGGCTGATGGCGAAATACGCCTGGACTGCAATAACCAGCGGATCGACCAACTGCGCTATAGTGCTGCCCCCGCTACGCCAAGGGACGGTATCCGCTCATGGCAGCGCCACGCCCGACCCACAGATACTGATGGCGACCCCCATGCGGGAACCTGGTGCCATACGGTACCTCTGGAGGATTTTCAATACACTGTGAATCGCTTTGCCACGCCTGGGAGGCCCAACTCCTTCTGCGCGTCATTGATGCCATTCATCGCCTATGATGATCAGCAATCGGTGCTGGTTGACGGCATAGACCTCGATGCCACGCTACGAGTTGCCGAGGCTGAATTGGCGCGCAAAATTGCTACCTCAGAGCTGCCCATATGGGGCATTCGAGATCAGATTATTACCCCCGCAATTGCGCGAAGGATCTCTGAACTGTATTTCGCCAATATCGACATGCTGTACGAAACAACACCATTTACAGCAATCGATTGGAATCATGCCGTCTGGCATTTTGCCTGGGCTATTTCAAATATGTACCGCAACGGCAATGAGGCAGTTAAAAACGAGTTAAAGCTGGCCTATGATGATGCTCTTGGGCGCCCTGAAACTTTAAAGCGATACAAGTACATCGCCATTGACTATATCCGTGGGGAGCGCATTGTTATGGGCGACACGCACTCGCGCGCGCGTAATCGCATGCAAGAGCTGATTGTTGCACCCGGCAACCCCGACTACTTGAATAGCTACGATGAATACATTGAAAACAGGAGAAGTCCATTCGTCATGACAGCCATACACTACCTCTATGTGGCCAGCAGATTCTTTTCTGATCTTCGCAGTTAGACGGGAGCGTCGCGGGTGATGTAAATCCTCGAGGCCGTGTCGGCACCCCGGAGGATATAGCCGGTCTGGCAATCTTTCTCAGCTCAAGGGCCGGTGCCTACACCGTCGGCGAAATTATTACCTGTGACGGTGGCGCAACATACTGCTCCTGAAACGCAAAACAACACACTACAAAAGAAGCAAATACATACAGGGAAATACCATGAGCGATTCCAACAAAGATCTGTTTAACCTCGGCATGTCCGACGAAGTCGGCCCACTGTTTCACGCAGTTAAAAAGCATATCGAAGAAAATGTTGACCCACTGACCGAGGAATTTTTCGCGCTAGATAAAGGCAAACAAGACCGCTGGAGCTTTCACCCGCGGCAATTGGAAATCATCGAAGAAACCAAGGCCAAAGCCCGCGAAGCTGGGCTTTGGAACTTCTTCTTGCCTGACGATGAGACCGGTTCTGGCCTTTCCAACCTGGACTACGCCTACATCGCTACTGAGCTGGGCAAAAGCCCACTGGCATCTCAGTCTATGAACTGCAGCGCACCCGACACTGGCAACATGGAAGTACTGGAACGTGTGGGTACCGAAGCACAAAAGCGCGACTGGCTGGAGCCGCTACTGAACGGTGAGATCCGCTCAGCCTATGCCATGACCGAGCCCAATGTCGCCTCATCGGATGCCAAAAATATCAGTACTACGGCGGTTCTCGATGGTGACGAATGGGTGATCAACGGAGAAAAGTACTATATTTCAGGAGCCGGTGACCCACGCTGTAAAATCCTCATCACCATGGTCAAGACCAGCCCGGATGCAACGCCCTTCAAGCAGCAATCGCAAATTCTGGTTCCCATGGATGCGCCCGGGCTCGAAATTCTTGGCGCCATGGAAGTATTCGGCGAAGACCACGCGCCTTACGGCCACATGCACCTGCGCTTCGACAACGTACGCGTACCCAAAGACAATATGTTGTTGGGCGAGGGGCGAGGCTTCGAAATATCGCAGTTACGCCTCGGCCCCGGACGCATTCATCACTGCATGCGCTCAATCGGCAAGGCAGAGAAAGCACTGGAGCTAATGGTTCGCCGTGCCAGCACCCGGGTGGCGTTTGGCAAGCCCATTGTAAAACTGGGCAAGAACCTTGAAGTTGTATCCAGAGCACGCATTGAACTGGACGCCTGCCGCCTGATGGTCTTGCAGGCCGCCAAAGCCATGGACGTATTAGGCAACAAGGAGGCTCGCGTGTACGTCAGCGCTGCCAAAGCCATGGTGCCCGAAAAAGTATGCCAGATTATAGACCAGGCTATACAGATGCACGGCGCTACGGGCATGTCACAGTGGACACCACTGGCCAGCATGTATGCAGACCAGCGTCATCTGCGATTTGCCGATGGCCCCGATGAGGTACACCACATGGTTGTGGGTAGAGCTGAAGTTAAAAAATACGACCTGTGGTAGACATTTGAGAACTTAAGGAGCGGAAACGCAGTGGCAGTACCTTGATTTTTCCGGGTAGCGACAAGTTAACTTCTCCAGACCACTGAAATCCGGCATCTACGTTCAGGCTACTGCCCTACCCCAATCTTCAAACGCACTGAGCCTGAGATCCCGATAATGATTAGCGGACACGAGGTGCCTGCCCAAATTGAAGAGGTTGTGGACTGCGGCGTGTGCTGTCAAAAACCGTCGCGCCTGCCCGACTGATTTAAACTTGCGCATCCCTCGCTCTCGCACCCTGGTAGCCTCGTGAGGTTGCTCGGCCCGATTACTCTCATACTGTTCAGTACTGTGGATCGTGTGGGTGGCGAATAGCTAATTTTTTACCTGAATCAGTGGTTTATATGATCAATTGAATTTCGGCCCCACACCGAAGTTCGGTTTCAAAAACCCCTTACCCTTCTACAACTTACTGCCACGTATCTCGGTATTACCCACCACCAGTCTCGGCATAAGCTCGGTCGCGGTCACTCTGCCCTACCACATCAGAAAATCCCGTTACGTTTCTTCAGCTTTCTGCCCAGGTTCTCTTTAGACCCGCCGACTCATAATCGGACGCTCTGACGCCAAAATCGGAGTGAGACAATTATCTATTGTAAACTCATAGAGTTACGGCCGCCGGAGCGTCCGACTGTGTCGTTAGAAGTGGCAATTAGCAAAGCGTTGCCTAGTGCTTCTATATGGAAAGCCCGTGGCCTAAACGTTGAACCGAAAGAACCGATGAAGCAGAATACCATACTACGCAGCCTTCGATCTTGCCTCCCACAAGTCATATTCGGCTTGCATACGCACCCACATTTCTGCCGTCGTTCCAATCGCAGACTCGAGCACGATAGCGAAGGATGGGGAGATGCCACGTTTTCCGTTCACGACCTCATTGATCTTTCTGGGAGCACACTGACAAAGCTTGGCCAGAGCGGTCTGATTCAAAGACATCTCTGTCATATAAACTTCACTAAGCACCTTGCCAGGATGCAGCGGTGTTGGATTAGTAATCATCTTTAGCCTCCATGATAATTTTCAATTCTGACTTCGGTAAACTCACCACTTTTATATTTGAATGTAATGCACCAAGGCAATCCTATAGTCACACTCCAGTAGTCCTTTCTGTCACCTTTCAATTTGTGAAGGCGAATATTCGGCGGTTGGCCTTGAATTATTAAATCGTCGATAGTCGTTGTCGAGTGCATAATGGTCATAAGGGCCTTTGCCCGTAACCATAACTCCCGGGGAAGAGACTTTGACTCATTCTTTTCCCAGATGTCTCTGGCCACCTTTCCTTCCAAGCTGCCAATCATGTGACATTACCACAGTTTTTATTACACTATCTGTAATAGTGTAACTACATGGATCTAGGTCGTCAATTTATTTTGTCGTTGTGGAGAGGGTGTTGACAGGTAGTAACAGGTTAACTTTTTGAGATCAGAAGAATCCACACTCAGGCCTCAAGCAACTGCCCTACCTGTCCCTGGCGAAATAGTAATTTCCCAATAATATCAGAGTGTTGCCTGTTGCTGCTTGCTCCACCAAACATTACCCTCGGTAGACATGAGAGATGTTATTTACCTACTTTTTCACCTCCTCACCACCTTGGCCAAGCTGATCAGACCCGGTGGCAGCCGAACTGTTATTGCCGAAAACCTGCTCTTGAAACAGCAGCTGATTATCCACAGCAGGTCGCGGCAACGAGCACCAAACCTTTCAACACAGGATCGCACCTTACTCGGTTTCTGGTCGTTATTTCTGAATCCCAGACGTATTGTCAGAGCAGCCATAATCATCAAGCCTTCAACGCTGCTGTCATTCCATAACGCCCTGAAGAAACGAAAGTACCGACTACTGTACTCACCACGTGGCGGTGGAAAACCAGGTCCAAAGGGACCGTCCAGAGAAGTCAGTGATGCCATCGTCTCGATGAAACAGCGCAACCCTCGATACGGCTGTCCCCGAATAGCCCAGCAGATAAACCTGGCTTTCGGTCTAGACTTGGATAAGGACACTGTTCGCCGAGTACTCGCGGTTCATTTCAAACCAGACCCAAACAACCAAGGACCATCATGGCTAACTACAATCGGCCACGCTAAAGACAGCCTGTGGAGTGTTGACCTATTCCGTTGCGAGTCTATCTTACTAAAAAGCCACTGGGTAATGGTCGTGATGGATCAGTACACCCGCAGCATCATTGGCTTTGGTGTGCATACTGGTCACGTGGATGGATCCACTCTCTGCCGCATGTTCAACCAAGCCACCTCCGGGCAAGACTGGCCAAAATATCTCAGCTCGGATAACGATCCTCTCTTCCAATACCACCGATGGAAAGCCAATCTGCGCGTGCTTGATATTGAAGAAATAAAATCAGTTCCATATGCGCCGATGTCACATCCTTTTGTGGAAAGGCTTATCGGTAGCATTCGGCGAGAGTTGCTTGATCAGACACTCTTCTGGACTGCGACTGACCTGGAAAACAAGCTGCGTGGATATCAGTGTTATTACAACGGATGTCGGACACATTCTGGACGGGATGGATCCACTCCCATCGAATCAGCGGGCGATAAGGTCGTCGACATCAACGACTACCGGTGGCAGAAGCATTGTCGCGGTCTGTTTGAGTTACCAGTTGCAGCTTGAATTTGTAATTCGCCAGGGACAGGCGTCCCGAGCGTTACATGCGTGATGTCTCACTCTCTAAGATGATGCATTTCACAGTGACCTTCCGCGGAAACCTTTTCGAGCGGAAGTTTCAGTGGCTCGTCGAACGGCAGATGGGGCGGCAAAGCCCTTTGCCCCTTACACAATCGCCCTGGATCATGCATCTTCACACCTATCGTCAGCCCTTTTTTCCTGGCCAAGCCGCAGACACTTGCGTGATTTGGGTGTCGGCGCTCGGTGAGGACAACAAAGGACAATTTGTGCAAAAGCCCATGTATGAGTGTACAGGGCGCGAGATGCTGGAAGAGCTCCTTGGTCATCTCTGGGGCGACCTCGACGAGGACGAGAAAGCAGAACTCCTCGACACCTCGTATTGCATGCCTTGTCGCTTGCCCTATGGCATCTCTCAGTTCTTGCCCCGTGCGGAAGGTGACCGCCCGCCTGTTGTTCCCGAAGGTT
>JBALWA010000117.1:0-6030 GCA_036960305.1 Halioglobus sp.
GTTAGCTCGTAGACTGTCGTTTGCCAGCGCCCTACCTTGTTGATAATCCAACTACCGAATTTCTCCTGCTTCTGTGAGTAGGGCTGAATTTCTTCTGTCATGTGTATTGTCCCTGTATTTTTGGGGGTTCATTGTACAGGGCGGTACCCGCGCTGGCGAGCACGATAATGACAGCTAATACGCAACTCGGCTACGTATTGGTAGCGTAGGGCTTATTGGGGCTTATTGTGGTCTGTCCCCAATATCGGTACACCTTTAGTCCCTGACGCAAAATACAAAGTGTACTGGGATCGAAATCAGTACCATCTTCCGCAATAAACAAAATCGATACGGGGTTGCAGGGATAATGTATTACTCGAGCGTCAAGCCAACACAAGCGATCTACGGAATATCAACATGAAGCCAATCTACATAGCGGGCGTGAGTATGACCAAATTTGGTCCGCGTCCGCAAGACAGCGTCAAAACGCTCACGCATGAATCTGTACGAGAATGTCTGACTGATGCCAGTGCAGCGGTAGGGGACCTGGAGGCGGCTTTTTTTTCCAATGCCAGTCAGGCGTTTATCGAAGGTCAGGTGAGTATTCCCGGGCAGATTGCGCTACAGGGCGCGGGAATCAGTGGAATACCAATCACCAATGCGGAAAACGCCTGTGCCTCGGGTAGCACCGCCATCTGGTTAGCTCGAAACCACCTCTTGAGCGGTCAGGCAGATGTCGTACTTGCAGTCGGTACAGAGAAAATGGCCTTCGATGACAAGGAGAAAACCAAACGGGTTTGGCAGGCCTTTGAGGGTGGTTCGGACATAGACAATACGGCAGACATTCTTGCGAAATTGAAGTCCCTCAGTAGTGGACACGCGTTTGAGGAAGCAACAGGCCATCGCACGATGTTCATGGACATCTATGTACAGCTCTGTCGCGCCCACATGGTGCGCTTTGGTACCACCCAGGCGCATTTGGCGACCATAGCCTCAAAGAATCATTTCCACTCCTCACTCAACCCCAAATGCCATTACAACAAGCTCATGTCGGAAGAGGAGATACTGGCAGCGCGCACTATTGGATACCCATTCACAGTCCCCATGTGCTCGCCCATGAGCGACGGTAGCGCTGCAGCCCTATTGTGTACGGAGGAAGGCCTGAAAAAGCTGGGAGTGCGCTCGAGAGCGGTCAAGCTGTTAAGCAGTGTGATGACTTCCGCGACCCCTAGAGAGTGGGACGATTTCGAAAATCATCTGGTGCGACGCGCCGCAAAGCTGGCCTATGCACAGTCTGGCCTCACACCGGACGACATCGATGTGGCCGAGGTACACGATGCGGCCGCATTCGGTGAACTGTTCATGTCGGAGCTACTGGGTTTTTGTGACATGGGGGCTGGTGGCGAACTGGCAGCCAGTGGCGCCACACGAATAGGCGGGCGGATCCCCATCAACCCATCTGGCGGACTGGAGTCTAAGGGGCACCCCATTGGTGCCAGCGGTCTCGCTCAGGCCTATGAGTTGGTGACCCAGCTTCGTGGGGAGGCCGGAGAACGCCAGGTAGAGAACGCGGAATTTGCAATTCAGGAAAACGGTGGCGGACTGCTCGGAGTCGAGGAAGGCAGTGCGGTCATTAATATCTATGGTCGATAATATCAGGAGGCATTAGTGCGCTATCAAGCAAAATTACTATGTGAAGGATTTATATTCCCGGAAACACCGCGCTGGCATCGCGGGTCGTTTTATTGTTGCAGTATCGACGAAGGCACGATATTTCGCATTGGCAGCGATGGCAATAAGGAGGTCGTGGTCAAGATTGACGACTGGGTTTCTGGCTGGGCGTTTACCGGGCCTGATAGCGATGATATCGTGCTGACTTCTGCCATGAAGAGAAAATTGTTGCTGTACAACGGCAGCGAACTTCGTGAATTCGCCGATCTGTCTTCTATAGCCACATTCTCAATCAACGATATGGTGCGTTCGCACACAGGAACCTGCTACGTTGACACCGTCAATTTCGAGTTCGGTAAGGTCGACCCTGCGGATGCGCCCTACAGTCCCTTGCTTAGAGTCGACCCCACAGGCGAGGTCTCGATCGCATCCGATGTGACGAGATTCCCCAATGGCATGGTGATAACCCCGGACCACAATCGATTGATCGCGGCGGACTCCCTTCTTGCCTGCCTGCACCAATGGGACATCAACCCTGATGGTACGCTGGCCAATCACAGCATCTTTGCTTCTTTGCCCGGAACCGTCCCAGACGGGATCTCTCTGGATGCAGAAGGGGGGGTATGGGTTACCGCGGGTCACCGCGGAGTCTTTCGTGTTCTGGAGGGCGGACAAATTACTGACGAAATTGATATAGGCGATACCGGCGCAACCGCCTGTATGCTGGGAGGAGAGGATGGCTGCACGCTGTTGATAACAACCTCTGATAGTCACGACCGTAATATTATTTACGACAACCCCACCGGACGTCTTTCTACTGCCGAAGTCAAAGTGGCAGGCGCAGGCCTGCCTTCCTGGTACTAGTAGCATGTTCGATGAAACGAGGTATTTATGAAACGTTTGCAGAATAAAGTGGCTATCATCACAGGTTCCACCAGTGGTATGGGTGAAATCACCGCGGAAACATTTGTACGTGAAGGCGCCCGGGTGGTTGTCAGTGGTCGCAATGAGAGTCGCGGGCAAGCGATAGCGGAAGCACTGGGCGAGGATAATGCGCTATTTGTGCGCGCGGACGTTACCAATGAGATGGATATTGCTAACCTGGTCGAGGTAACCCTACAGCGTTTTGGCAAGATCGACTGTCTATTCAATAACGCGGCCGGACCTACCCAGGAAGTCCCGATAAGCGAGATTGATGCAGAACAATTGCCCGGTGACATGATGAACGTATTCGGCAGTGTATTGCTTGTGACGAAACACGTGGCGCCGCACATGAAGGCCGCCGGTTGCGGCTCCATAATCAACAATGGCAGCTCGGCGGCACATCGCGCAAATTCAAGTCCGCTCATCTACAGCGGCTTGAAGGCGGGTGTATGCCACCTCAGCCGTTGTCTGGCCATGGAGTTCTCGGAATTTGGCATTCGTGTCAACACGATATCTCCGGGCGCTATCGTGACGCCTATATTCGCCAAAGCGCTTGGAGTGCCCGAAGGAAAACAGGCACAGGCAACAGAGTTATTGATGCAGGTTTTGGGGCAAGCTGTGCCGGTCGGTCGATCGGGAACGGGGCAAGACATTGCCAATGCCGCAGTCTATCTGGCCAGCGATGAATCAGGCTATGTCACCGGTCAGGATTTGGTGATTGATGGCGGGCTTACCGGCGGCCTGTCGCCCCCTCAGAAACGGGCTCAATGGCAGAAGCTACAGGAGGTTCTTGCGCCGCTTATCACCTGAGCGGACCACACTCATAGGACCACGCCCACAATCCACAGCAATAAGTCCGCCAGTGGCATCACGTAAAGCACCACGGCAATTAACGGCAGGCCGGCTGCTAACAATAGTTGGATAACAATCGTTTTATCGATGGGAATAAGGTGCATGTCCAGGGCTGTCTGGACACTGGCGTTTAAATCAGACACTGAAGAGGGGTCGGGCGACCCGAGAAGTTTTGCATCCACGCCACTTTGCCCGAACCATTTACGATGGAATTCAAGGTGGTGAAGATGGGCGAGTCGACCATATTCCAGCAGGCCTCGTTCGCGGCTGTTATAAAGAGGCCTGGCAAATACTAACAACGGACCCAGGAAGACCATTAGTACCAACAACAACCAGGTAGCCACTGCCAACCAGATGGTTTGCTCAGAGTAATGCGCCAATGACAATGCCTTGATAATCACGCCCGATATCACGCAGCCCAGGGCGAACACCAGGCCACTGAACGTACTCGGGAACAGCGTCAGGAAGCCCAGCCCTCCGGCACGATCGGGGTGCAGTGGCATTAGTTGTAGATCCAGGCGCGCGATGTGCGCTAAAAGATTTGCCCAGATACCAAAACGCCAGAACCAGCGTAACACCAGGAACAGAAACAGCGTACCGCTGGTGAGAGCGGATATCTCGCCCGCCCAGGACAGCTGGCTAGTGCCATCAACCACCACACTCTCCCAACTGCTTTGTGAGACGGTAGCGATAAGGTGGATATTCAGGAACGACCAGGAGAGCGCGATTAAGAGAATTAGACCTTCTGCCCGGTAAGAGCCTGAACTTTGATCGGCGCGCCTGACCGCGTCCGCAAACTTCTCTCGCGCCTGCCCAACCAGTAATTGTGCACCCTGGAAATGATCCACCAGCACTTTGATGCGGCCGTCAGCAAATCGTTCAGTAGCAATCATCACCCAAACAGCCACCAGATAGCGGGCGTAGACTGTGGCGTCAGAAAAAATTCCCCAGCCCGAATAAGCATCCTCACGCCAAGTCTGTACTACGGCTGTCAATGTCGGTACCAGCCAGCTCAACAATGCCAGGGTAAGTGCGGCTTTTGCCCTTGGCAGGCCATCATCCGACAACAATCCGAGTCGCCTCAGCAGCGCATGGAAGGCGCCGCCAGAGACCAGGGAGAAGTGCTCCGAAAGATCCGCTGGCGCGGGTGGCAGTCCAGCGCTGCGGGTCCGGCTATCGTCGTCACCTTGAGCTTGTGCCATTTAACTATCAGCAATACCCAGTTGATAAACTTCATTTGCGGTACGCCAGGAGAGCCACTCCCTTTCCTCTGCGCTGGGATGGGCGCCGTCGACGATTTCGAAACCGACGTCATAGGAGTAGTTCCGCGAAAGGAGGTGTAAGTCTGTGCCGAACATGATGCGGTGGGCGCCAAGTTCGTCAATAGCCTCGCGAATGTGCTCTGCTCGTGAGTCAGTGAGGTCAAAATAGACGTTTGCGTTTCGTTTGGCGACCGTCAGGCAGGTATCAAAGGAGGTTCGGATACCCCGTCCCATCTTGGTCAGAATGATCGGCACATCCGGAAAGTTGCCGGCCAGATCATCCACCCAGATCGGTAGGTAGACATAGTACATGCCGCCCTTAAAGCCCGACGAACCCGTTGGCAACATGAGCGGTAGCTGCTTGGAACGCAAAGCTTCCATGATGGGAGCCATATCACGTGTAATTTCCAGAGGGTCGAGGGCGGTCGACACGAATCCGCCCACGACCAACTCCCCCATGCCGATCATACCAAGCTTGGGGATAACGTTTTCGATTTCATCGGCGACTTGCAGGGTGTTCTGGCGCAGCTGTGCTTTGTCGGGAGATTGCATGGTGCCAGTACCGAGATTGCCCAACAATGCCTCGGGTCGGTATATTGGGAAAAGTCTCCCCTTGTTTCGTTTCGCAACCTCGGCAATGCGCTCATTGGTGGCGTTATTGCCGGGTGTTGGTTGGATGATCCCATGGGTCACCCCATACTTGTCCATCGTTGCGATCAGGCTGTCCGAATTGTCGACTTGAGCCAGTGACGCCGCCTCTGCAAAGACCACTGGCTGCTTGCCGCGCAGTGCGAGGTAGTCCCTTGGCGTATGAACCTGATCAGCAAGGGCCGAGAGCGCGGGCGACCCGCCGACATGTATATGGCAGTCCAACAGGAAGCGTGGCCCGCTAGGGGCTTTGGAAGGCGCAGCCTGTGTGCTTGAAGCGTTAAGAGCCAGGGGCCCAACAACGCCAGCGGCCACCGATACGGTGCTGAGCTTTAACAGATTTCTACGAGTGATGTCTCCATCGTGGTTCTCGTTCATGTCAGTGCCCTCTTCGCAAGATAGTATGAAAGTTCGGTTTAGCATATCTGGCAGAGTCCAGAATTGTTTGGCATTTTGCGTCAGCGCGAAGTCGATTATTCTCCCTGTGGCTGCTAATGCCCTCTGATGGTGCCTCTCATGAGGCAATGCCCCCTACAGACATGCTGACGCTTGAGGATAAGTTTCGGGTCTCGAAGCCTCGTAGACTAAATCTTACTGGGTGCATAATTGAGTTAGCCAGGCTCTATCCAAGGTCTCTTGGTCGAGAAGTGGCTCCTCCCAGTCAAACGGTTAAGCAAAGAACGAATTCATGTAG
>JBALWA010000118.1:0-5905 GCA_036960305.1 Halioglobus sp.
AGTTTTTTCAGCGCACCAAAAAAGCCCGCATCCTCACTTTTCGATTTCGTTGCTTCGCCGCTATCCATTGCAAGCAGTCGCTGCTTCTCCTGGGTGGCCAGTAGGTCTTTCTGCTGTTGCTCGGCTTCCCTTTTAAGCGTCATTAATACTTTGTTGCCGCCGGCGACTGCCAAGCCTCGGTTGGCATATAGCAGTGCCTTGTCGTATTGCTGCTTCTCCATCACGATAGCGGTCAGCTCGGCGTAGCGCACGGCAATTTTCTGAATACCCTCTTTCGCAGAAGTATTGTCCGGCTCGAGTTTCAGTACCTGCTGGTAGTAGGACCAGGCGCTCAGCTCCGGGGGCGTTCGCAGGCGGTCTTGTGAGAAGGCTTCTTCAGCCTGGCTCAGTAGTTGATCAACCGGGCTCTCTTCTGCTTTCTCTTCAGCGATCTGTGGCTGTATCTCGATAGATACATCGGCCGCTTTGTTAAGCTGATTTTCTGTATCGACAATGCTTGTTACACCAGATTCCGGATCCGGGATATCTGTGACCAATACTCCGGCGTCGGATTGAGCGGGGGACGTGAAGACGGGTGCCAGTGTGACGGTTTTGAGTATGTAGGCGGTTTGTTGTGCCGGCAGTTTCTCGATGGGTGCCTGAGCGGAAGTCAGTGCCCTTGCTGTTGGCACAGGGTCCGGCTGATTGGCTATCTGAATCTGAGGCGGGTCAGCATTATATGTGCCCCATTGGTAAGCCGCAGTGAGGAAAAGAACTGCCACGGCGCTACGGCCCAGTAGTCGTTTTCCTCGACCAGGCGTGTTGAACTCTGCCAATCGTTCTTGCGCCGGGGCCAGGCTTCTGGCCAACAAGGCAGGCGTATTGGCACTTGCCAGTAGTTGATTGACACCCACCGGTACCTGCGGTGTGGAACCCAGACTCGAAGCAACTGCTTTGCGTGCCTGCGGCTGTCGGCGAAAGAGGGTAGGGCGCGGTGCTGCTGTACTTTCGGTGCGACTGCCGCTGATGAACTTTAGTTCTTCAGCAGTGAGGCAAAGTTCATCATTGGCCGCAGGTGCAGTTGCCTTGATGTGTTCTTTCAGCTGCGGTATCGCTGAGGCCGGTCCGGATGTCGATTCATCGGGAGATGGCAATAGCTGATCATCCCTCAAGGTCCGTATCACCGCGGCGATATCATGTGCATCCAGTTCTTTACGCTTCTCCACGGCGCCGTGCAGGAAAAGCAGCTCGCACAGTTTACTGATGTGCAGGGGGATGCCCTGGCTGAACCTGTGAATCAGAATAAATGCGTTGGTGGCGATCGCGGGGTTGCCATTCCAGCCGGCACAGGCCAGACGGTGTAGGACAAAGTCGTGGGTCTCCTGCAAGCTCAGTGGTTCGAGTCGACAGATTGGGGTGTCGCGCTGGCACAGGCGGGCCATGCTGGATGCACGAACGCGCTCGTGCAGCGGGTCTTGTCCCACCAAAAATATTTGCAGCAGCGGTCGCAGGTTATCGCGCATATAGGTCAACAGGCGCAGTTCGTCGAATGCACTATCTGAGAGGTTCTGGGCCTCATCAATAATCAATATGCTGCGGGTCCGGGTCTTTAGGAACCTTTCCAGATTCTCAAGCTGCTCTGCCTGGTCTGTGCCAATGCTGTCCACGCCAAAGGCAAAAGATACGCTGCCGAGCAGATCGCCCTCCATCAGGTCTGAACTGCTCAGTGTAATGCCAGGCAGTTTGTCCCCTTGCGCTTCGCTCAGGAAATTGCTGACCAGAGTAGATTTACCGACACCGGCAGGACCGGTGACCACTAGAAAGCTGTCGGCTTCCTCGATGGATTTTTGCATGATGGAAAGCGATTTACGGTAGCTTTTCCAGGCGTAAAGAAACCTGGGCTCTGCAGCCAGTTGAAAAGGTTCATCATGCAGTTGGTAAAAATCTGTATACATACGCATTCACGCATCGCAGCTGCGTTTCGTGTTCTTCGTTGTGCCACAGCGGCACGCCGTCGAAGTCGGGTTAATACAATAAGTGTAGCTGGCAATTCGATAGTGGCAAGTTTGGTGGATTTAGGTCAGTAGCGAATATATACGACGGCGATAATTATCAGGAACGGCAAGCACATTAGGAAGGGCAGCATCTGTTCGACAAAACCGATTGGTGGCTGTCCGGCGGGTATAGTTCAGCTGAATCATGCCAATGATGGCGCGGTATTGTGACACCAAAACCTGGCCATCGAACTCTGGTTTGGGGTTCGTGCTCATTTCTTCAGCAAGCCCAGTAAGAAGCGCAGGGAGCTTGTGGCTTTGCCTACATTTTCCCCGATACTGTTTACCTCGTTGGCCAGGTGCTCCAGTCGGCCCTTTACTTCATCTACATCCTGGCTCACTTCTTTATAGGCCATTTCGCGAATTTCCCGAGCCATGCGCTCCTCATTGTCGGAGGGGCCGGCCTTCTTGCTGAGTATCAATACGATTACGGCGACAGCACCATTGACGCAGGCGACGATAAGCGCGGAGACGGCCGGACTAAAGGATTCCTCAAGTGCTAGGAAGGCTGCAAAGTTGAACATTCCCAGACCCAGCAGGAATAGCACTAGCGCGAAGGCGATATAGGTACTTCTTGCAACGGCTCTTCGCGTTTGAATCTGCGTCAGTGCCAGCTCTGAGCGGGCCAGTAGCTGTAGCTTGAAAATAGAGTCAGACATGTGTTTTTCCTTAGTTCGTTAATCGGCCGACGAGTACGCCCAGCCCAAAAATGGTTAATACAGTGGAAGGTTTAGTGTCTTTTAGTTCTTTGTTGAGTTCGTCAAAC
This sequence comes from Halioglobus sp., assembly GCA_036960305.1. Lineage (GTDB taxonomy): Bacteria > Pseudomonadota > Gammaproteobacteria > Pseudomonadales > Halieaceae > JBALVT01. Next base: position 2,800 of record JBALWA010000118.1, read on the forward strand.
CATTCACCCAGACCCTCTTTCAGGCGCTCAAGAATTTGCTCTGGCTCAAGTCCTTCGAGGTCCTCCAACCAATCTTCATCTTCCTCTCGCGCCTCCCCTGTTGCTGCCACTGCCTCAATGATTGGTTGTGACGCGGGCACCGGCGTTTCACGTCGAACACGCGCCTGTTCCAGTTTTTGTAGTTGAGCCTTTAGCGTCGCCAGTTCCTCTTTCACTTCATTGTCCATCGTATGTCCTCCAGCTGCGGACTGCGCAGCTTAATAGCATCATTTCTACGCTTACTGCGCCTCTTGTGACTGCTCTGTTTCCTGGGCGGGTATATTTGAAACCAATAGGGCCAGCCAAGCTGTACCCGATCGTTGTTGGGCTAAAAATTTCAGCACCATAGTCAAAGGTACAGACAGCAGCATACCGACAGCCCCGAACATCCAGCCCCAGAACACTAGCGACAGAAACACAGCCAGGGTAGACAGGCCGACTCGCTGACCCATGAGGGCGGGCTCTATAACATTGCCCACCACCGTATTAACACCCAGGTACAGAGCAATGATCATGCCAGACAGAACAGGGTCTGCTTCGAGTAAGGACAGTAAAATGGCGGGCATGGCGGCAAGAGCGGAACCAATATTGGGAATGAAATTTAGCAGGAACGCGAGAAATCCCCAGAGCACGGCAAAGGGTACTTCCATTAATATCAAACCCAGCCAGATGAGAAAGCCCGTGAGCAAGCTGACCATTGTCTTGGCGGCAATATAGCCGTTCATTGCGCCGGCGAGTTCTTGTAGTGCCGCCAGTGATTTTTCTGCCCGGTCTCCAGAGCTCATTAACAGCTTTCTTGGAAATGATGAGGCATCGGCAAGAAGAAAAATAACGGTAAATAGGATGAGCATAACATTGCCCAGGGTATCACCCAGGCCGGTAAGAAAATTTCCGAAAAAACCCACGGCAGCCGCTGGATCGAGTATTCCCGACAGGCTGTCCTGGCTAATGGGTAATCCCTGGTTTGCGAGCCAGGCTATCCACTGGTCCAGTAATGTCTGAAATTGCACCTGGTACTGCGGTAGGGCAGTGATGAATTCATCGGAGGTGGAACCGAGTAATACCACCATGGCAAACATCACAGCAGCGATTCCGAGCCCGACCAGTACGGATGCCAGCCAGGTGGGTAAACCGCGGCGTGCCAGTGTGTTGATGGGGGTGCCGCAAATAACAGCGATGAATAGCGCAAGCAGAAAGGGCGTCAGGACATTCGCAGATAAGCGGGCGCCGGCAACAATGATGACAAGTGATGCCATTATCAGGAGAGTGTCTCTTACGCTCTCGGTTGACAGATTGTTGGAGTCGACCTGGTTTTCCATTCTATTGCCTATTTATGACATAGTGTTTTTATCCGGACTAAGGCTAGCAGATCAGAAAAGGAACACCCAATCATATAGCTGATCTTTTTCTCTGACCCCACTCGTTGGATATTCGATCGCAGCGTGGTGAGTGCCGAAAATTCGGGGAGCAAAGAGTAGGAATATCCAACTTTCAGCAGTATGCTGATGCGCTGGTACGGTAATTTATCGTGGAGCAACTATCATTTTGATGAAGTGGACAACCCCGTATTCCTGATAAACCCTCTAATCTCAAAAGGCAGGTGAAGGATCATGAATTTATTAACAAGCGCATTACGTCAGAGCGCGGTGCTGGCTACATCGTTGCTTTTTGCGGTGCATTCCTCGCTCTCGCTAGGTGCAACTGAAAAACCCAATATTCTTGTGATTTGGGGTGATGATATTGGCTGGTCCAATATCAGCGCCTATCACCGTGGCATGCTGGGCAGTCGAACGCCCAATATTGATCGCATCGCCAACGAAGGTGCGATATTCACAGATTATTATGGAGAACAGAGCTGCACCGCTGGTCGATCAGCCTTTATTACTGGGCAGCACCCTTTGCGAACCGGTTTGTTGAAAGTCGGGATGCCGGGAGCGGACACGGGCTTGAGCGCAAAAGACCCCACCATAGCGGAATTGTTAAAGCCCCACGGCTATGCGACGGGTCAGTTTGGTAAGAATCACCTGGGTGACAAGGACGAATTCCTACCCAGCAACCACGGTTTTGATGAATTCCTGGGTAACCTCTACCACCTCAATGCAGAGGAGGAGCCGGAAACCTATTTTTACCCCAAGGACAAAGCCTTCCATAAGCAATTTGCACCCCGGGGCGTCATTCATTCCTATGCCGACGGGAAAATTGAAGACACCGGTCCACTCACGCGCAAGCGTATGGAAACTGCGGATCAGGAATTTACCGACGCTGCCCTGAAGTTTATGGATAAAGCCGATAAGGATGACAAGCCATTCTTCGTTTGGTTCAACGCCACCCGCATGCATGTGTGGACCCGGCTCGCACCCAAATGGCAGGGCAGCTCCGGTTATGGTTTGTACGCTGACGGCATGATGGAACACGATTACCACGTTGGACAGTTGCTGGATAAGCTGGATGACCTGGGTATTGAAGACAATACGATTGTTATCTACAGCACCGACAATGGCTCCCAGAGTAATACTTACCCCGATGGTGGCTCAGAGCCCTTCCGTGGTGAAAAGGGCTCTACCTGGGAAGGTGGCTTCCGTGTACCGGCCATTATTCGGTGGCCGGGTGTTGTTAAGCAAGGCGGTGTCATTAACGATATCTTCTCCCATCAGGACTGGTTGCCTACGCTGTTGTCTGCGGCTGGCGAACCCGGCATATCGGGCAAGTTGAAGAAGGGCCACCGCGCGGGTGACAAGACCTTCAAGGTCCATCTCGATGGGTTTGACCAGACTGATCTGCTGGCAGGCAAAGGGCCGGGCAAACGTGAGAATATCTATTACTTCGATGACAACGCTAACTTCAATGCTATGCGCTGGAATGACTGGAAAATTCACTTTGCATTCCAGATGGAAGGTTGGGCAGGGCCCAGGGAGTCGCTTAATTTCCCGCGCCTGATTAATCTGCGTACGGACCCCTATGAAACCTCTATCGACTCCGGAATGTATTCACGTTTCTTTGGCGACCAGCTGTGGCTGTTTGTACCCACACAGCAGGAAATTGGCAAGTGGTTAGCGACCTTCCGCGA
>JBALWA010000119.1:0-5871 GCA_036960305.1 Halioglobus sp.
CTGTGTCTCCCAGAGCAGAAAGCTTAGATCTTGAGCGGAAAGTCTGCTGAATTTTTCTTCAGTCATAGTGGCCAGCCATTTCTCTATCTTGCATTCGCGTCATTCTTGTAATCTCCGAAAGGCTTTCAAATGATCCTTGGACAGTAGCGTATTGCTAAAGACTCTGCCGCGAGGTTTGTGGACTCATCTTGCCGAACTATGCTTGGTTATCCAGAATACCGGTATTAATGTAGAGTAAGAGAGATAGTTCGACTACGCTCTGCATCTTACTCTTACTCTATATTAGTGCGTTTGCCAATCCTTCCAAATGGTCTCGCTCGAAACGTTTTGTAAGCAAGCCTTCGGGTAACAGCTGAAAACCGTGGCATGTGCGTATTCCGGTGAACTTGATCAGCCATTCTGGAACGAGTTGATCACTCAATCTTCGTAACGTCCAGGTGGTGATACTAGCATTGCAACTGATCAACTACACTCATTGCCTTCCTCATGGATTCTCCCTTCAGTTTTAGCTTGTGGCTGTTATGCAGCAGACGGTCGAGAATGGCATCTGCTAGCGTGGCGTCACCGATGGCCTTGTGCCATTGGTTGACGGGCAGTTGGCTGGTGATCAGCGTTGAGCGTAGGCCATGCCGGTCCTCCATGATCTCCAACAGGTCGTTGCGCTGACCGAGTGTCATCTTCTCCAGACCCCAGTCGTCCAGTATCAGCACGTCAGTTTTCGCCAGCTGCTGGATCAACTTGGCGAAGCGACCATCGCCGTGGGCAATGCTCAGCGCCTCCAGCAATCGCGAGGTGCGGAAGTAGCGCACTGAGAGTCCGTGGCGACAAGCCTGTGTGGCCAGTACGCAGCCGAGATAGGTCTTGCCACAACCGGTTGGCCCGGTGATCAGCACGTTGTGATGCTGGTGTATCCAGTGGCTACTGAGCAAGTCGGCAAACTGGCTTTTCTGTAGTCCGCGCGGGTGGCTGTAATCAATATCTTCCGGATAGGCGTGTAGCTTCAGTTTGGCGGCTTTTAGTAATCGGGTAATTTTGTTGTTGTGGCGATGCGTGCTCTCCCGGTCTACAAGCAATGCCAGGCGCTCCTCGAAGCCCAGCTCCTCGTGAGTGGAGGGCTGTGCCAGTTGCTGCTCAAGACCATCGGCCATGCCTGTTAATTTGAGGGTGCGCAGTGATTGTAGCGTTTGATGATGTAGCATATGTTTTCCTTATGAGTCGTTAGTGGTAGTAGGCTTCGCCGCGTACATTTTCGTGGTCATCCAGGCTCAGCTCTTCCTGTACCGCATCGGCTGGAGCCTCTACGGGTACTTGATCCAGCCCCTGCTTGAGGATGGACTCCACGCTGCTGCGCGTTGGTGAGTTGATTAGCAGAGCACGGCCGCAGGCGTTGTTGAGGCGTTCCCGGCCGTATTTTTTACTGTTACTCAGCAGTGCCAGGATGCGACGATAGCTCTGTTCCTGATGCCGTTTCTCTTGCAAGAGATAACTAACCAACTCCCGCGTTTCTTTGCCGATCTCATTTGCCCAGCGAAGGAAGCGCTCCGGCGACCACTCACTCATTGCGCGGTGGGCCTGTGGCATATGCTCGGTGCACGTGCTGTGTGCTCCCTGCCGGTGACTGCGCGGGTGAGTGGCGACGCGCTTGCCGTGACTGTAAATCGCTACCGTGCTGTTCGTCGCCTGAACCTCGACCGCTTGCTTCACCAAGTGATGTGGCACCGAGTAATAGTGCTTGTCGTATTCCAGGTGATAATCGATATGCACACGGGCTTGCTTAATCTCGGCATACTGATAACGGCTGGCCGGCAGGGGTCGCAGGACTGGCTTGTCCAACTGCACGAACTGGCTTCGGCGCGTACCGGGCAGTTTTTTAAAGGGCCGCAGGTTGAGATCTTCCAGCAGGAAGTGGATGGCCTGGTTGAGAGACGCCAGGGTAAAGAAGGTCTGGTGGCGCAGTCTTGCCATGATCCAGCGCTCGACGATTTGCACAGCCACTTCGGCCTTGGCTTTCGACTAAGTCATCAACTGCTGGTCATTCAGACCCTGAAACAGTTCGAACCTTCACCATTACCCATCCATTCCATCCGCGGACAGGACAGTTATTAACGCTTACCACACGCCGGCATAACTGGGGTGAGGATCGCGTTATGTATTTCGACGAGGCCGGCAAGCTGCGCTCCATGCCAACGTCATGGACCAGTGTCGATAAAGAGGATACTTTCCAGCGTGCGTCCGCTGGCCGATCCTGGTTCCGTGTCGATGACCTGCTGGAACTGGCGACATTGACGCAAGCGCTAAAGAATATCCAGCGGAAAGTGTAAGGTGAATTATGTCGTACATGTAATTATAAATATGCCGTATATTGGAATGAATAACTTAACCTACACGGCTGTTATTCGAATAAAAGTCTATTATAGTGGTATAAATATCCTTATATTTCTAAATAATTCTCTTGACATAATATTATATGCGGCGTATTTTAAATTACACGTCAATTGTAGCGAGAACGAGAATGAGCGAAGACGACCCCAAAGTGACCCGCCTCAAGGCGCTCGGCGCACTCAACCCTCACCCGGAACGGGTTCACGCAACGGTCTTCCAGGTGGATACGTTCTTCGATCCTCGCGATCTGGTGCAGGTCAAGTACGAGATGCTGCGCCTGGTCCAGAAGGAAGGGGCGACCAAGGCCGATGCGGCCACACTGTTTGGGGTCTCACGCCCCACCTATTACCAAGCCGAAACACACTATGCCGACAAAGGTCTGGCGGGCCTGCTACCCCGCCAACGCGGCCCCAAGGGCGCGCACAAGCTCACGGATTCGATGATGGCGTTTATCGACGCCTACATGGCGGAACATGGGTCTTTGAGCGCGCGTCAGCTGGCGCAGGTAATACAGACAGAATTCGGATTGACGATTCACCCTCGCAGTATCGAACGTGCCCTGGCGCGCAAAAAAAAACGCCCGACATTCGCCAATTAATTTCCTTGCCGCCCCAGGCCATCGAGGCCTACGAAGCACTGCGAGCCCAAGTACTCGGCACTGGCCACGGTCGTACCGGTCTCGCTGCACTGCTTTATCACGGTATGACCCGCGGGCTTGCCGTGATGATGGCTACACCAGAAATCGCAGAATGCGAACCAGAGAATCCCGAAGGTCGCTTGCCAGTGGTGGCGAATGACCCAGCGTTGGTGAGACTTCTCGCCAACATGGTTTTACAGTTCCAGTCGGAGGTACAACATGTTTACTGACTCCCATCAGAAAGTAACGGCAGAGCATCTAACGCGTGATGCATATCTCTATGTCCGCCAATCGTCGCTGCACCAGGTCATGCGGAACACCGAGAGTACTAAACGACAGTATGCCCTGCGCGAAAGGGCCGTGGCCTTGGGCTGGCCTATTGAGCGGGTTCACACCATTGACAGCGACCTTGGGCGTTCCGGGGCCAAAGCCGCTGGACGGGATGGTTTCCAACACTTGGTCAGTCAGGTCGCCCTGGGAGAGGTGGGTATTGTGCTGGGGTTGGAGGTCTCTCGTCTCGCGCGCAACAATGCGGATTGGCACCGACTGCTCGAACTCGCCGCGCTTGCCGAAACCCTGATTCTTGATGAAGACGGCGTATACAATCCGGCGCATTTTAATGATCGCTTATTACTGGGCCTGAAGGGCACGATGAGTGAAGCGGAATTACACGTGATGAAGGCCCGGTTACAGGGTGGCGTGCGCAACAAAGCCCGTCGTGGAGAACTCAAGCTTCCCCTGCCCATTGGTCTGGTCTACCAACCCGATGATACCGTAGCACTTGACGCCGATCGGCAGATCAGGCAATCCCTGGAATGGCTTTTTAGCTCCTTCCATGAGGCAGGCTCCGCCATGGCCGTGGTCAGGCGATTCAAACGCGAAGGTCTCGAATTTCCACAACGCATCCGGCGTGGCATCGGTAAAGGCGAGGTACACTGGGGAGCGATCAATCACTCACGGGTCATACAGATCCTGCATAATCCTCGTTATGCGGGCGCCTTTGTTTACGGGCGGTGGCGCAGTGGCCGCACGGCTGAGTTAAATCCTACGGTCAAGAAAGTAGCCCAAGAAGATTGGCAAGTTCTGATTCAGGAGGCGCACGTCGGTTATATTAGCTGGGAAGAGTTTGAGCGCAACCAGACGATTCTTAAACGTAATAGCGGCGGCTTTGCCAAGGGGGCACGGGGCAGCGTTCCGCGGGAAGGCACGGCGCTGCTGCAAGGTCGTGTGGTCTGTGGTCTTTGTGGTGCCCGTATGAGAGTACGCTACCAACTTGTTGGCGCAACATTAGCACCTTACTATCAATGCACTGAAGCCTCAGTGCGTGACGCGGGCAAGCTCTGCCAATCGATCCGTGGTAGCCATATCGACGAGGCGATCAGCGAGTTACTGCTCAAGACCGTCGCCCCGGCGGCGCTCAACGTGGCGCTTGCGGTTCAAGAGGAGATCGCCGATCGCATTCTTCAAGCGGATGCGCTACGGGCAACACAGCTTGAGCAGGTGCGTTATGAAGCTGAACTCGCACGTCGTCGTTACTTCAAGGTAGATCCTGACAACCGCCTGGTGGCCGATACCCTGGAGGCCGACTGGAATGCGCGTCTGCGACGGCTGGATGAATTGCAACAGGAGCACGAGCGGCAGCACGAAGCCGACAGCCGTTTGTTGGCTAACGAGTCTAATAGGCGAATAATGGCCTTAACGAAAGACTTCCCAAAGGTGTGGAAAGATCCACGTACGGCTCCGATTGAGCGAAAGCGCATGGTCGCATTGTTAGTTGACGATGTGACGCTCAGTAAGGGTGATGAAATTGCCGTCCATGTGCGATTTAGAGGCGGGAAAACCCATTCGTTCACAGTGCCGGTGCCCCTGCCAATGTCACTCGTCCGTAAGACGCCCGACGAAGTGATAAAAATACTGGATCAATTACTCGACAGCTGCACTGACCACGAGGCCGCCATGCGCTTGAGCGAATTGGGTCATCGTAATTGGCAGGGCAAAGTATTTACCAAGAAAAAGGTCGAGTTCATACGGCATGCCTATAGTCTCGCAAGTCGATTCGAGCGGCTACGTGCCCGAGGCCTACTCACCGCACCAGAGTTAGCCAAGCAGCTTAATGTCTCGGCGACGACGATCTATACTTGGGGCCGCCAAGGACTATTGCAACGCGAACTCTATGGCAACACCAGGCGTTGTCTTTACGAGCCACCTCGCGACAGGATAGTCATCAAGGGGCAAGGCGGTCGGCAGGCCAAACAACCGAAGTTAATCAACGTTCAATCGTCAGCACAGGAGATAGTGTGATGCCAAGACCTTATCCTTGGGCTTGTAGGGCCGGGCCGGAACGATGGCCGTTTGGTAGTGCGCCGCCAGTTGTTGATAGGCGGGGTTGAGGTCTGGCTCGTAGCGATGCGTTTTGCGCACTGCACTTTTGAGATTGTCCGGGACCACGACCTCGGGTACGCCGCCGAGGAACTCGAAGGCCTGTACATGTGCATCGAGCCAGTCCTCCTGCTTTTGGCTCCAGCTGGCGCAGGCAAAGGTGTAGTTGGATGCCCCCATCACCGCGACAAACACTTGCGCGTGCCGGGCTTCCCCCGTATCTGGATTCACCACCGGCATCGTCGGCCCGCAGTAATCCACGAACAACTTTTCACCGGCGCGGTGGATCTGTCGCATGCTGCGTTGCTGGCAACCTAGCCACTCCAGATAGCGGTGACAGAACTGGGCATAGCTGTAGCCGTCTCCGGGATGTTGCTGTCGGTACTCCTGCCACAGTAATTGCTTGGTGACGCCCTTGCGCTTGAGTTCCTGGTGTACCGCAGGGAAGTCGGGCTCAGTAAACCGCCGCTGGC
>JBALWA010000011.1:0-92428 GCA_036960305.1 Halioglobus sp.
AACGGTTCCCAACGCGCCCGCCGTTGCACGTAAGCGCGGGTGAACGGCTCCCCATTATGGCGCTTATCCAGGAACATCAGCCCGTTGGAGAGATTGCCATTGTGGGGAATCGCCAGCACCTGTCCGCCGGTCGCCTGTTCGTATTGCTCGAGGAAACCCCACAGGTCCTCCGGATCCAGACTGTCCTGGGCCCGAAAAGGCAATATCTTATCGGCCCGCCCGGCACTGTCGCGAAAAATAACATTGCGATGCAGGTTACTCCCATCATCCATAGAGTTAGTCCACTCGTAACCGATGAAGGCCGTAAATTTTCCAGGCTGGTTGAAGCGATCGGCATTGGCGGTCACCTGAGTCCAGACGTTGCGGCGCAGCTCAGAACTGCCGATCTTGTCGGGTTGAGCCAGGCCCTGCAATATCTCCATCAAGGCCGTTTGAATACCCTCCTGTCCCTGCTGGAAAAGCTCGTACCAGCTCCTGCCCTGGTCAGTGCCCAACAACAGGGGATCGGCGCGCTGGATCTGCTGCATCAGGCCCAGGTATTCCGCGTGATCCGAGATCACCAGGAAGTCCAGTGGCCTTGCCAGCTTCACCGGCATGCTATTGGTGGCCGTAACCTGTTCCCCACGGGCAAAACGGTAAGCCGATTCAGGCGGCAGCCGGGTACGGCCCAGCACGGCCGCATCCACCGACCAACTCGTATGAAGGTGAGTGTCACCCCAATAGACCTGCCGTGGGAAGTCTTCCCCTACATAAGGCGAATAGGTCGGCTCTGCGGCACTGCAGAGCCCGCTGAATAGAGCCAGGAAAAATATTGAAAAATGGAACACCGGTGGGCTGACAAAAGTTTGCTTCATGTGGTCTCCAGAGATTTCCGGGGCGCTATAAGCGTGCAACTCACGCATAATTGCGTTCCGGGATGACGCCCTCGATGGCGTGCCTGATTAGAGGGGTTCGATCTAAACAATATAGGACATACTGGTCGAACCGGCCAAGAAATAGCCCGTAAGGCGATATCTATGTGGAACCGGGAAGCTAGCTAATAACCAGCCATACGACGGTACCACTGCCCAGGCCTATGAACAGGCAACGCTTGAATACATCGGGCGTGATTTTTTTAAGTTCCTCCAGTGGATCGTGACTCTCACGGGTGCGCTGTAGCACCGGCCATTCAATAGCTGCCCCAAAAACTGCCGAACCGATAGCCGCTGCCACCAACATGGCCCGCCCGGAATTGTCGATGGGGACCAGCAAGAATAGTCCAATGACCGCTACCCAACTGCCTACTTGACCGGCGTAGCTCATGGTGTTGAATTGCGCCTCGGTGCTCTTGCGGAAATCAAAGTCGTAGACAAACAGGCCCACCTTCTCTGGAATTTTGTAACTTGCCCCGGAAAATTTTGCTCCCGCATAGTGGAACCATTCATGGACCAGGGTGCTAACAACAACTCCCGCGACGATGGCAGTGGCGATAGAAAGGAAGTTGGCGATAGCCAGCTCTGTCACCAGATACCAGGTGTCTGCCGCAGCCCACAGGGCAAACGCTGAAATTCCTACCAGAAAGTGGGCAATGGCATGCTTGAACAACTTGTCCACATTGCTTAGCTGGTACGCGGGCTGATCATCGATCATATCGGTCATGGTGGCTGAAGCCTCAATTGCCTCAGCAGAGGCATCCCCCGTTTGCTCACTCATCGTACACTCCGGTTTCAAATTCGTCTCGATGCAGCCTTATAAACTGCATTCCTTTCTCGCTTCCCCACTGCCACGACGGATACCACAAGCTCCTCGTCGCGCACCTGATACACTAAACGATAACCAACGCTGCGTAACTTGATCTTATAGCAGTTCTGCATACCGCTTAGCCGAGAGCTTTCAATACGGGGCTCTTCCAATCGCTGGGCCAGTTTTTTCTTGAACTGCACCTTGACCGTAGCGTCGAGCTTATCCCATTCTTGTTTCGCTTCTGCTCTAAACAGAAGCCTATAGCTCATCCAGTGAAACCTCTATTTCTGGCTGATCAAGGCGGGCCTTTACGATAGCAGCAAGCTCGACATCTTCCAGCTTATCTATCAGGGCTTCGTAAGCCGCAGCAGGTACGGCGTAAAATACCGGCTCATTGCGATTCAGTATTGCTACCGGCGCGCCCTCCCCCTGCTCAATGACCGCCATGGGGTTCTTTTTCAGCTCAGAAATACCCGCGCTTATATCTGCCAAAATAGGGTGTGTTGTACTCAAGGGAATAACCTCATTAAGTGGTCGCTTATTAGGTCTAATGATAGTTGCTTCTTGCCCAAAGTCAATATTAAAAGACCTATTATCAGGTCTTTTAATAGAGCTGTTGAGTAAGATGGTCGAAGCTGAAGAACTTTGAAAGATGGCGCGCCCACGAGGATTCGAACCTCGGACATTCGCCTTAGAAGGGCGATGCTCTATCCAGCTGAGCTATAGGCGCAAAAACAGATTTTCGCGGGCGCATCATACAACAAACTTTGGCTTAAGGGGAATCCATATAGCCGCAACGCTGGACTCCGGTAGCGATAGCCGCGAATCAGGTTAAGCAGCGGCTTAAAACCGAAATTGCAGGCCTATATTGGCCTGAAACTGGCTATACATATCGGACTTTAGCGCGATGACGCACCCGCCAGAGCAAATACCCGCTGAGCTGCCATTAAAGAAGGTGGGAATCCACCGCGCTTCTAGACGTATCAACAGGTTCTCCGACAATTTATAGTTCGTACCGCCTGCTATCTGGCCAGAAAGGCGCGTGGTGTCTTTCAGGCTCTTGTCCGCGGGAGAGAAATGCCCGGCACCCACGCCGGCCAGGACAAAGGGCTCCCAATTGCCATTGGGATAGTAATTCATGGCGGTAAAATGAAGATGGGTAACCGACATATCCCTGTCGGCGAGACCGGCTCCGGTATCGAACTCTGTCTCATGATGACTGACAAAAAAGCCAATCCGCTGATTCGGGTTGCCGTTAAAGACGAAATCCACTGCGAGTCCAAGCACCCCGCCACCATCAGCGCTCAGGTCATCTCCCGGCTGCCCCGAAATTTGCGAACTCTGCCCGCCCTCCAGGTTAGCTTCTATCTCGAAGTCGTCGTTGACTTGGTAGCCTGCCAACAGTGTCAGGTCGGCAGCTTGCGCCTGGAACGCCACAGAAAAACCAACAATCAGCAAAAATCGTTTTATCATACTAAGACAACTATTTGACCAAAACTGAACTGTAACAGATTAAAAGGGGGAGGAAATGGGGTGGCCGACGGGTCTTGAACCCGCCACCTCCGGAGTCACAATCCGGGGCTCTACCAGATGAGCTACGGCCACCACTGAGGGGTACTGAAAATAAAGGAGAACCAACAATCCAAAACATGACAGGAAAGTTGGTCGGGGTAGAGAGATTCGAACTCCCGACATCCTGCTCCCAAAGCAGGCGCGCTACCAGACTGCGCTATACCCCGATACTCATAGTTTGAAGCAAGGATATGCTCCAACTGCCCCATTTCAGGAGCGCGCATGATACTCATACCCACTGTGGGCGTCAACGATAAATTAGTGATTTTACTACAGTTTCTCTCTGCCACCTCTTCCACAAACACAGTTATGCGTGGGACAATGCGCAGCCTGTCAGCACACACCAAAACACGCCACTAGCCGATCAAATACGGAGCCAGATACCACATGCCAGCACTCATTCTCGACGGCAAAGCCGTTGCCGCACAGACCGAATCGGAATTACTGGTACGAGTAGAGGCACTGAAAGAACAATCCAACGGAAAAACCCCCATACTCGCCACCTTACTGGTCGGAGACGACCCTGCCTCGGCCACCTACGTCAAGATGAAGGGCAATGCCTGTCGCCGGGTGGGCATGGACTCCCTGAAAGTGGAAATGCCCGCTGCCACCACTACAGAGGAGTTGCTGCAGAAAATTGAAGAGCTCAACAGCAATCCCGACGTGCACGGCATCTTATTGCAACACCCCGTGCCCCCCCAGGTTGATGAGCGCGCCTGTTTCGATGCCATTGCCCTGGGCAAGGATGTCGATGGTGTGACCTGCCTGGGTTTTGGACGAATGGCCATGGGAGAGAACGCCTACGGTTGCGCCACACCCCAGGGCATCATGCGCCTGCTGGCCCATTACCAGATAGACATTGAGGGTAAACATGCTGTAGTCGTCGGCCGCAGCCCCATTTTGGGCAAACCCATGGCCATGATGCTACTGGAGAAGAATGCGACCGTTACCATTTGTCATTCCCGCACTCGCAATCTTCCAGAGCTTGTCGCGCAAGCCGATATCCTGGTGGGCGCCGTGGGTAGACCTGAGTTTATTAAAGCGGACTGGGTCAAGGAAGGCGCCGTGGTAGTCGATGCGGGTTACCACCCTGGCGGAGTCGGAGACATTGAACTGTCAGCCCTGGGTGACAAAGCCAGTGCGCTTACGCCGGTTCCAGGTGGTGTCGGGCCGATGACAATTAATACCTTGATTCAGCAGAGTGTCGAATCTGCAGAGAAGAGCTTAGGCTAATCTGACCGACGTTTCCACTTGGTACCTTCACGGGAATCCTCCAGGACAATCCCCTGCTCCAGCAGCAGGTCGCGAACCTCATCGGCGCGGGCGTAATTTTTGTCCAGCTTCGCCTGCTGACGCTCCTCTATCAGGGCCTCCACTTCTTCAGCGGAAATGAGGTCATCGGAAGCGGCGCCGTGTAACCACTGCTGGGGATCCTGTTGCAAAACCCCCAGAAGCTGGGCCGCAGCCAGGATGCGGCCTTTTAAAAGAGGCTTGTCGTCGGGCGCAGACTTGTTGAGTTCCTTGGTCAGCGCGTGCAACTCAGCAATCGCCTCAGGCGTATTCAGGTCATCATTCAGAGCAGCGTAGAAAGGCTCAGACGTCAGGTCTATGTCGGTGATCGCGGTAATATCCGAGACTTCACGCAAACTGCCATATAGATTGGAAAGCGTCGCCTCGGCCTGTTCCAGTAGTTCCACGGAGAAGTTAAGCGGCGAGCGGTATTGGGCGGATAGCAGCGCAAAACGCAGGACCTCGCCCCGGTAACTCTGCAGCAGCTCCCGGACCGTACGGAAATTGCCCAGGGACTTGGACATTTTTTCGCCGTCAATATCCAGGTAAGCATTGTGCATCCAGTACCGTACGTAGTCGCCGCCGTGGGCACAACGACTCTGGGCAATTTCATTTTCATGGTGGGGGAAAATGAGATCGCGGCCACCGCCGTGGATATCGATCGTGTCTCCCAGATGGGCCCTGATCATGGCGGAGCATTCCAGGTGCCAGCCCGGGCGACCGCGCCCCCAGGGGCTATCCCAGCCGGGATCTTCATCAGCCGCCGGTTTCCACAACACGAAATCGCCTGGGTGACGCTTGTAACTGGCCACTTCAACCCGGGCGCCGGCCAACATATCATCCAGAGAACGGCCAGACAGTTTGCCGTAACCCTCCATCGATTCGACCGCGAACAGCACATGCCCTTCAGACTCATAGGCATGGCCCTTGTCGATCAGGGTTGCCGTCATTTCTATCATGGCATCAATATTATGTGTGGCGTGGGGTTCCAGACTGGGAGGCAGCGCATTCAACTGGGCCATATCTTCACGATAAATAGCAGTGAACTCCTCCGTGACGGATTCGATGCTGCGTTCACCGGCTTTCGCTGCAGTGATAATTTTGTCGTCAATGTCTGTGATATTACGCGCATAGGTCACCTGACCATATTGCGTCTTCAATAAGCGGAACAAGGTGTCAAACACCACCACCGGTCGCGCGTTGCCGATATGGGCAAAGTTATAAACCGTTGGGCCGCACACATACATGGTCACCGCATCGGGGACCAGTGGGGTAAAGACCTCCTTTTTGGAGGTCAGGGTATTGTACAAACTGAGTGTCATTTAGTTATTCCAGGTATCTCGTAGCCCGATAGTCATATTGAATACCGGCGTCTGTGAACTGTGCTCGAACCGATCGGCTACGAAATAGCCCTCGCGCTCGAACTGAAAATTTTGTTCAGGCTCAGCATCTAACAAAGAAGGCTCTATCCATACGCCCTCTATGACTGTCATGGAGTCCGGATTGAGAGAAGACAACAAGTCTTTATCGCCTTTATCGGGCGCTTCATCATTGAAAAGGCGGTCGTATAACCGCACGGTCGCCTGCTTACCCGCGCTTGCAGAGACCCAATGGATAACCCCTTTCGCCTTAATGCCGTCTTCAGGATCCTCGCCCAGGGTGTTGGGTATGATGCGAGCGCGAACTTCAACAATATCGCCCGCCGCATCACGAATGGCTTCATCGGCTTCTATCACGTAGGCATTTCGCAAGCGCGTACGCTTACCAATGACCAGGCGCTTGAACTTCTTGTTGGCCTCTTCGCGAAAGTCGTCAACATCGATGTACAGTTCCCGACTGAATGACAGTGTTCGTGTGCCGAGGTCGTCCCGGCTCGGGTGTGCCGAAGTGACGATCTCTTCAGTTTCGCCTTCCGGGTAATTGGTCAGCACCACTTTTAACGGCTTGAGCACGCACATCGCTCTGGGCGCATTGTTGTTCAGGTCATCACGAATCGCATGCTCCAGCATCGCCACATCAACCACCCCGTCATTGCGGGTAACACCGATCATGTCACAAAAACGGCGGATGGAAGCCGCGGTATAACCCCGGCGGCGCATACCGGCGATTGTGGGCATACGCGGGTCATCCCAGCCCGCTACAATATTATCGTCTACCAACTGCTTCAGTTTGCGCTTGCTGGTCACGGTGTAACTCAGGCTCAGCCGGCCAAATTCAAATTGCCGGGGCTTGCTGGGCACCGGTAAATTCTCGATAAACCACTCGTACAACGGTTTATGATCGGCGAATTCCAGAGTGCAAACGGAATGCGTTACGCCCTCGATCGCATCTTCCTGTCCGTGGGCAAAATCATAGGTGGGATAAATCACCCAGTCTTCCCCTGTCTGGTGATGTGGCACTTTGCGGATCCGATACAGAATCGGGTCCCGCAAGTTCATATTCGGAGAGCTCATGTCTATTTTCGCTCGCAGAACCTTTTCGCCCTCGGCGAATTCCCCAGCTTTCATCCGCTCCAGCAAATCCAGGTTCTCCTGGGCACTGCGATCCCGGTATGGGCTATTCTCGCCTGCCTCTTTCAGCGTTCCTCTGTACTGGCGTGCCTGCTCGGCATTAAGGTCACAGACATAGGCCTTATCATCGTTTATAAGGTGTATCGCCCAGGCGTAGAATTGATCAAAATAGGAAGAGGCAAACCGGACCTCGCCCCTCCACTGGAAACCCAGCCAACGCACATCTTCTTGAATGGAATCGATGTACTCCTGACTTTCTTTTTCCGGATTAGTGTCATCAAACCGCAAATGGCAGGCGCCACCCGTTGATTCGGCCAGACCAAAATTCAGGCAAATTGACTTGGCATGCCCGACATGCAGGTAGCCGTTAGGTTCCGGTGGGAAACGGGTCACCACCTCGGAGACCCTACCGGACGCTAAATCCTCAGCAATCAGTGTCTGCAAAAAATTGCTGCTTGGCGTATTTTCCATAAATCCTTCAAACGGTGGTTAAAATCGGCCGCGTATTATAGCCGCAGATACGCTCGGCATATAGCCAATTAAACCGACAAGGCCTGCTAATAGTAGAAAGACAGGATTCTTTTGGGCTGCATGTATGCCTGCCAGCAAAAAGTACGTATCATTGCTCCGCTTTCTAATAACACGCACAAGGAACAACTAATGGTCACTATTCGCACGACTTTCGGCGAAATCACACTGGAACTGGACGCGGAAAAGGCGCCCAAAACTGTTGCCAACTTCCTGGCTTACGCTCAGGACGGCTACTACGACGGCACTGTTTTTCACCGGGTCATCGACAACTTCATGATCCAGGGCGGCGGCTTTGACACCAGCATGCAGCAAAAACCGACACAAGAGCCTGTTGAAAACGAAGCGGACAACGGTCTGAAGAACGACTTTGGTACTGTGGCCATGGCAAGAACCATGGAACCCCACTCTGCCACGGCCCAGTTCTTTATCAACGTAAAAGACAATGACTTCCTGAACCACAGCGGCAAGAATATGCAGGGCTGGGGCTACACGGTCTTTGGAAAAGTCACCGCGGGAGACGATGTGCTGGCTAAAATACGTGGCGTTGCTACCACCAGCCGCAACGGACACCAGGACGTACCGGTCGAAGACGTCATCATCGAGTCTGTTACCGTAAGCGAAGCCTAGTCACAACGGGAGTCGAGGCCGTGTCGTACAGCGTATTTATATCCGACCTTCACCTCGACTCCAGCAGACCCGACATAAGCCGCGCGCTGGCTGTCTTCCTCGACCAAAACCGTGCGGCTGATAGCCTCTACATACTAGGAGACATTTTTGAAGCCTGGCTGGGCGACGATGATGACTCTCCCCTCGCCCGGGAAATTGCCGAACTACTAAAGAGCTTCAGTTCTGGCGGCTGCGCTCTCTACCTCATGCAGGGAAACCGCGACTTTCTTCTGGGGAGGGATTTTTGCCAGTCTGTCGGCGCCCACCTGCTGAGTGACCCTACCGTTATCGACCTTTACGGCGAGCCTACCCTGCTGATGCACGGGGACAGTCTCTGCACAGAGGACAGCGAGTATCAGGCCTTCCGCAAAATTGCCCGAGACCCGCAATGGCAGGCAGAAATGCTAAATCAAAGCCTTGAGGAACGCCGGGCCCTCGCGAAACAACTGCGGGCCATGAGCAAGGATTCCAATAGCAATAAGGCAGAAGACATCATGGATGTCGCTCAGGACGAAGTTAGCAAACAAATGCAGTTACACCAGACACGTCAGTTGGTTCACGGGCATACGCATCGGCCAGCGCGCCACGAATCAGACAGTGGTACCCGCTGGGTTCTGGGCGACTGGGACACCAAGGGATGGGCTATCAAAGCCGATACTGACGGACTGAAACTATATAATTTTGATATTTAACAATGGCTTATAGAGTATAGTGAATCTTATATATTAACTTTGGGCCGGTGGTCCACTGTGAAAACGAAACTCCTTATCAGGCAACGCAATCAACTCCTGCTCCGCCGCCAACAAAATGAGCAGTCGCTCCTCTACCTCCCCGGCAGAGCTGGCCTCCCTCGCCAACTGCAAGTAATCCCTAAAATGTCTCGATTCTGATTTCAGCAAGGAAGCGTAAAACTGCCCCAGCTCCTGATCCAGCACAGGCACCAGACACGCGAACCGCTCACAGGAGCGTGCCTCTATAATCGCCCCTACCAACAAGGTATCCACCATGCGACCAGGCTCTTCGTTACGCATGGCCTTGCGCAGGCCGCCGGCGTAGCGGGAGGCAGATATTTGAGGGTACTCAATTCCCCGCTGTTCCATAATGGCAATGACCTGCTCAAAATGGCGCAATTCCTCTCGAGCCAGGCGCGACATCTTGTTCAGCAATTTATGGTTGCCCGCATAGCGATACATCAGGTTAAGTGCTGTGGCCGCAGCCTTTTTCTCGCAATTCGCATGATCGATCAGGAGAATGTCCGGGTGTTCAAGGGCCCAGTCGATCCAGCCCTGGGGTGTTTCACTACCCAGGAAGGCTCGTATGGGGCTTATGTCAGTTTTCAGCATCAGCTCCCCTGCTCCTCCTGAAAAAGGTCCCGCGTACCCATATAGCGATCATAGTGCGCCTGTGACAAGGTGAAAAACTCCTGATCTATCAAATCTTTCAGGTCTGCCAGTGGCATTGCCCGAAAGGCGATATCCACCTGAAACCCATAGTCTTCCGGTCGGTCGATTTGCCTGGCCCCGGCCTTCACCAGGCTGTAGACCCAGCAATACGCGTCGTGGTGTGGCGTGTAGCTGATTTGCTGCACACCGAGCTGCCACTCCAACAACCCCTTATCAAGCACTTGCAACTTGTTACTCACACACTGGGAGAGAAAACCCGACAGGCGCCCATCGACCACGCTCTTTTGTGCCTGCGAATAGCCATTCCAATTAATCACTTCATGGGAAAAACGCTTACAACCCCGGCAAACCGTATCACCGATTCCGGTGGAACAGACGCCAATACAGGGGGTTTTTACAGGTGTTTGTAGCATGGTAACGAGGCGTTCCGAGGGTTTCATTTTCTGCCGCGAGTGTACGATATCACTGCCGTGAATGCACGGTATAAGCGTTTGATTTATTTATCTTAAAGCCCGTTTGGGCTATAATCCTGCACCGAATTCCCCCTCCACTGGAACACGCTCATCGCCCGGGTGATAGAGATGAACCAGAAACCTTAAGGAGCTCTATCGTGCTAGAAGCATACCGCGAACATGTGGCCGAACGCGCCGCCCAGAACATCCCCGCAAAACCACTGAACGCAGAGCAGGTTGCAAGCCTGGTAGAGCTGTTAAAAAACCCACCGGCTGGAGAGGAAGCCTTTCTGCTGGAACTGATCACCGATCGCGTCCCACCCGGCGTTGACGAAGCCGCCTATGTCAAAGCAGGCTTCCTGTCCGCCATCGTTACTGGCGAAGCCCAGAGCCCGCTGATCGACAAGAGTGCGGCCATTGTCTTATTAGGCAATATGCACGGCGGCTACAATATTGAAACGTTGGTGGCTGCACTCGAGAACGACGAACTTGCCGCTCCGGCAGCAGATGAACTCAAGCATACCCTGCTCATGTTTGACGCTTTTCACGACGTCGCAAGCCTTGCCAAGAACGGCAACACGCACGCGCAGGCTGTTATGCAGTCATGGGCCGATGCGGAGTGGTTTACCAACCGTGACGCGGTCGCCGAATCGATTAAAGTGGCTGTTTTCAAAGTCACCGGCGAAACCAATACCGACGACCTTTCTCCAGCCCCCGATGCCTGGTCTCGCCCCGACATTCCCCTGCACGCCCTGGCGATGTTCAAGATGACCCGCGATGGCCTGGAGCCAGAAGAGCACGGCGTTAAAGGTCCAATGAAGCAGGTTGAAGCGCTGCAGGCCTCCGGCCACCCCGTCGCTTTTGTGGGCGACGTTGTCGGCACCGGCTCATCCCGTAAGTCCGCTACTAACTCAGTACTGTGGTTTTTTGGCGATGACATTTCAGGCGTACCCAACAAAAAGGGTGGCGGCATCTGTATCGGCGACAAGGTCGCCCCTATTTTTTACAACACCATGGAAGATGCAGGCGCATTGGTATTTGAAGCCCCCGTGGACAATCTGGGCATGGGCGACGTCATCGAGATCCGCCCCTATGATGGCAAAATATTGTCCGAGTCCGGCGATGTCCTGTCGGAGTTCGAACTCAAGTCCGACGTCCTTCTCGATGAAGTGCGTGCCGGTGGCCGTATCAATCTGATCATTGGCCGGGGCCTGACGGCCCGTGCCAGGGAATCGCTGGGGCTGGACGAGTCCGAATTGTTCCGCAAGCCAGTGACCCCGGTCGATACGGGCAAAGGCTATTCCCTGGGCCAAAAAATGGTCGGACGCGCCTGTGGCGTAGAGGGCATTCGTCCCGGCACCTACTGTGAACCCAAAATGACAACCGTTGGCTCCCAGGACACCACTGGCCCCATGACCCGGGATGAACTGAAAGACCTGGCCTGCCTCGGATTCTCCGCAGACCTCACCATGCAGTCATTCTGCCACACCGCAGCCTATCCAAAGCCTGTCGACATCGATACGCAGCACAACCTCCCGGACTTCATTATGACCCGTGGTGGCGTTTCACTGCGCCCCGGTGACGGCATCATTCACTCCTGGCTGAACCGTATGTTACTGCCCGACACCGTCGGCACGGGCGGCGATTCTCACACGCGTTTCCCCATGGGAATTTCATTCCCGGCAGGCTCTGGCCTGGTTGCCTTTGCTGCTGCCACCGGTGTTATGCCACTCGATATGCCCGAGTCGGTTCTGGTTCGCTTCAAAGGGGAAATGCAGCCCGGAATCACCCTGAGAGACCTGGTTCACGCCATTCCCTACTACGGCATCAAGGAAGGCTTGCTGACCGTTGAAAAGAAAGGCAAGAAAAATATCTTTTCCGGCAGGATACTGGAAATTGAAGGGCTGGGTGATCTCACAGCGGAACAGGCTTTCGAGCTGTCCGATGCCTCCGCAGAGCGCTCAGCTGCAGGCTGTACCATAGCGCTGGATGAAAGCTCCGTTGTCGAATACCTCAACTCCAACGTGGTATTGCTGCGCTCCATGATCGCCGACGGTTATGGCGATGCACGAACCCTGGAACGCCGCGCTCAGAAGATGGAAGAGTGGCTTGCCAACCCCAGCCTCCTGAAAGCCGACGCCGATGCTGAATACGCCGCAGTGATTGAAATCGACCTGGCTGAGGTTACTGAACCCATTGTGTGTTGCCCGAACGATCCCGATGATGCTCGCCTGCTGTCCGAGGTTGCTGGCGACAAAGTCGACGAAGTGTTCATCGGCAGTTGCATGACGAATATTGGTCACTTCCGCGCAGCGGGAAAACTCCTGCAACAACACTCCGGCGGTATCTCTACGCGCATGTGGATTGTTCCGCCCACTAAAATGGACGAACACCAACTCATGGAGGAAGGCTACTACAACATCTTCGGCTCAGCCGGTGCGCGTACCGAAATGCCAGGTTGCTCTCTTTGCATGGGTAACCAGGCACGTGTAGCGGCCAACTCCACTGTGCTATCGACTTCAACCCGTAATTTCCCCAACCGCCTTGGTGATGGGGCTAACGTTTACCTCACATCTGCAGAGGTCGCATCTGTTGGCGCCATCCTGGGGCGTCTGCCGACGCCTGCCGAATATATGGAGTATGCGAAGAATTTGGACTCCATGTCTGAGGAAATTTACAGCTATCTCAATTTCGACCAGATAGCCTCATTCCAAAAAAATGCGGATGAAGGTAAACGGATTATGGCGACGGAAATACAGGAAGTTAACGTCGGATAAGTTGTCCTGCTATCGGCCCACTAAAACCCCGCATTATGCGGGGTTTTTTCTTTGTGCCGGCAGGCGAAAACGGCGCACGGAACGCTTTAGCTGTCGCAACTTTTCCAGTCTTTCCTCACTGTTCGTCCCCTCATTTGCATAGGCAAGCTGACCGTAGAGGTCGCTGATATACGCTAAATCACCGGCCGCGGCTGGCAGCACGTCAGTACACCGTGCTGCGAACTCGCCTGGACTCTCTCCGGGTTTTCGCTGCAGATTATGCTTTGCCAGCAGCGCACAAAACCTACGGTAGTGTTTGTCTTCCTCAGATCGTACCTGCACCCGGTTGCCCCCGAGCAGGGAAAAGCCTACCGGTATCAAAATTAGCGCCCAACTCCCAAGAAGAACCAGAGCGAACTTCCGAGGGTTGATTTCCCCCAATAAATTTTCGAGAAAATCATACTGCTGCTGGCTGTCATATCCGACAATCCAGCTCTGCCACTGCCACGTGAGCGCGTCGTATCGCAGGCGTAGCGCGTTCAACCAGAGAACACTACGATAACGCAGCGGGGACAAAGGTGACCCGGAGAGAAAAGTGCCCTCGGCGGAAACCGCCTGCTCAAGTCCCCACTCAATGCGATCGGGAGAGACCGCTGCAGTCGGGTCTACCCTGACCCAACCCTCTTCCGGAAACCACACTTCCGCCCAGGCGTGGGCATCGAACTGGTGAACAATGACCGTCGAATTCACCGGGTTGGTTTCTCCCCCCTGATATCCTGCAACCACTCGGGCAGGGACACCGCCTGCCCGCATCATGACCACAAAAGCGTAGGCGTAGTGCTCGCAGAAGCCCCGTTGAGTCACAAAAAGGAAATCATCCATTGGATGTTCTCCCAACATCGGGGGACGTAGCGTGTAAACGAACGGCTCCTGGTTGAATTTCCGCAGTACACGGTTAGCAAACGCTCGGTCACTGTCAACGGTTTCCCGTAACTCTAGCGCCAGCGCCTCTGTTTGCGGATTCAGTCCAGAAGGTAAAGCCAGCTCAGTCCTGCGTCGCCAATCGGACAGAACCGGCTCCAACACTGCATCGGTATAACTTCGCACCCTGTAGCGAAACTCGTCCTCCAGTACAGCAGGGGAAAAGAGACGGTAGTCACTACTGCGCTTTACCCTGGCCTCCGCAGGCATCGCATAGCGCAGACTATAGAGCCAATTCTGCTGCGTGGGTTCCATGATGACGGTGTAGCTCGTCGGATCCGATAAGTTTTTTGGCGGGGAATGTTTCCGCTGCCCGGCCGGAACGTCAAAATAGTCAAGACTGGTCCAGGCACCTTTTTCCAATTTGCTAAAAACCAAACCCCGCCAATACAGATCCGAGCGCGCAGGAATCTCGCCGTCAAACTGCACACGAAATGCCACTTCAGCTGACTGACTCAGATGGGAGATATCTCCGGGGCGCATGAAATCACTCACACCAGTTTTGGCCGTATGACTTCTGATCGGCACGGACCACAGCGGTCCGATTCTAGGAAAAATGAAAAACAAAACCAACATCAACGGAATGGATTGGGCCAGCATAACGCTCGCCGGGCGAATACTCCGATAATTAAAACGGTCTTCGCCCGGCTGATGTAAAGCGACCAGTGCCGTGGTAATCAACACCACATTCAGGAGAGAGTACAAAACAATCAACAGATCCTGAGTGAACAAAAACTCTGTGACGCAAACGAAGTAACCCAGAAACAGAATGACATAGGCGTCTTTGCGCTTTGCCAGCTCAATCAGTTTCAAGGCGAACGCTGCCAGCAACAAAGCCACTGTTGGCTCAAGACCAATCAAACTTCCAAAGCTGAAATAGATACCAAAAAATGAGCTGATAATGAGGAAGGCCTTCACCCAACGACCAGGAAAGGACCATCGCCCTGCATACACCTGGAAACGCCATACTGCCGCCACACCATGTACCAGAAGAATCCAGAGCGGAATACGTTCAAAATGCAGCGCCACCAGACTGAACTGCGCAAGGATTATCCAGATCAGCGCATTGCGAGGCAGCTGTTGTTCAGCTTTCATTTCACACGCTCCCTGATGCCGTAGAGGGCGAGTTCTTTCAATACCTGGTCCCTGTGGCGCTCACCCGAACCAGGTTCCAGATAAACCCCGGGAAGACGCAGCCCGTATTCCTCGTTTCTGGACTCGAACTCAAGCGCCCAGTAACAAAGGTGCGACAGCCGTAGCTCCGTGTCCACACCGGGAAACATCTCCCAATCGAGCCAGGCACTGCGGTCTGCATAAGCGGTGTATTGCTTGCTCTGTAAATTTTGTCCCTTGGCGAGCCCTTTCCAGTGAACCTGTCGCAGGGAATCGCCTGGGCGATACGTGCGAAACCCTGCAAAGTCGTCATCCCCTTCAACGGGTACCGATGCGCCATTGGGCTTATCAGTTGCCTCGCCACCTGGCACCTCGCTGGCGAGCGGCCTGGGATATACGAGGGCGTAGAGATCCAGGTCAAGCCAGGTCCAACACCGAATCAGACCCAGGGGATAAGTGGATTCCAGCAACAGGCGTCCCGGATGATGCCATCCCCGTTCTCCAACGGGCGCATGTAGCTTCACCCGTGCACTGTCTTCATCTACAAGGCTTGTAACAACTTCAGTGCTATCGGGCCAGCGAGTACGCAATGCCATATACGGGCGCTTCCTGCCCTTCTCGAGCAGCAACTCAAACTCCGCCTGTTGGCCCGGGAAAGCCGGCG
Organism: Halioglobus sp.; assembly: GCA_036960305.1. GTDB lineage: Bacteria > Pseudomonadota > Gammaproteobacteria > Pseudomonadales > Halieaceae > JBALVT01. Next base: position 15,661 of record JBALWA010000011.1, read on the forward strand.
GCACACCCACGGCATGTATTTTAAGACCGGACAAGTTGGCGTAGGTGTGCAGCACCGCTACGACAAACAGGGTCGCCAGCAGAAAAGTCAGGGCAAAGGTCATGTTGTTTTGGTAGTTGATACCCGTAACCAACATAACCAGCAGGGACAGGCCAAAGAAAAAGCCGACTCTGGAGGGGAAGATAAAAATTCGGCGCTGATCCAGTGTCACGGTACGGGACGGCGGGATACGTCTGCCCACCCATTTGCGAAAGCGCGACCTGAGCTTTTCGCGTATTTTTTTTACGCCGGCTATGTCAGTTTGCATCTGCCCCATGCTCCGGATCAGGGTGCGAGTACGTCCACGTTACTTTGTAGCTGGGCAACCAATGCACTGCTATCACCGGCATAGTCGCTGGCGGGCACCAGTCGGTGGGAGGCAACAGCGTGTAAAACCACCTGTAAATCCTCTGGCACCAGGTGTCCGCGGCTATTCATCACGGCCCAGGTTTTGGCACAGTCCAGCAACGCCAGAGCACCACGGGGTGAAAGACCCACCGCAAACTCAGGTGACTGACGCGTGTAGGCGACCAGTCGTTGCAGGTAGTCCAGTAAATTATTGGAGGCATGAACCTGTTCAACAGCGGCCCGTATCAGTTGAAGTTGATCAGCGCTGATACAACGTTTGGTTTTACTGCTGGCCAGGGCACTGTCACCTCGCTGGAACATTTCACGCTCAGCCGCGGGATGGGGGTAGCCCAACTCGAGTCGCATAAGAAAGCGATCCAGCTGCGACTCAGGCAAGGGATAAGTGCCCGATTGATGAACAGGGTTCTGCGTTGCAACAACGAAAAAGGGCTCGGGCAAGGGGCGGGTTTCGCCCTCTACCGTGACCTGCCCTTCTGCCATGGCTTCGAGCAAGGCACTTTGGGTCCGCGGTGTTGTGCGATTGATTTCATCGGCCAAAAGGAGTTGGGTAAAAACGGGGCCGGGGTGAAAACTGAAAGTGGACTCCGCTCGATCGAAAACAGAGACCCCCAAAATGTCCGCTGGGAGTAAATCACTGGTAAATTGAACACGCTTGTAATCTAGGCCCAGCACATCTGCCAGGGCATGAGACAGCGTCGTTTTTCCCATACCAGGCAAGTCTTCTATCAGTAAATGCCCCCTGGCAAAAAGGCAGCAAAGAGCCAGCCTTATCTGGGGCTCTTTGCCCAACAGCACCCGACCGACTTCAGCTACAGCGCCGTCGATTACTTCCTGTAACTGCATCATAGCTTCCCGTCTATCGAATGGTTTTTTAAATAACTCAACGGACGGCAGCAAACCCGCGTTCAAGGTCTGCTTTAAGATCATCCACGTGCTCGAGCCCAACAGCAACGCGGATCAGGCTATCGGAGATACCGGCCAGTGCCCTTCCCTCGTCTGTAAGCCTACCGTGCGTCGTGGTCGCCGGGTGAACGATAGTCGTTTTAGCATCACCCAGGTTGGCTGTAAGCGACATAATCCGCGTTCCATCGATGCATTGCCATGCCTGCTCCTTTCCGCCTTTCACCCTGAATGACAACACGCCACCAAAAGCACTTTGTTGGCGCTGGGCCAAATCATGCCCTGGGTGAGATTCGAGGCCGGCGTAAAATACCTGCTCAACTTGATCATGCGACGCCAACCAGTTGGCCAATTCCAATGCCGAACGGCTGTGCGCTTCCATGCGTAAACGAAGTGTCTCCAGTCCTTTCAAGAATACCCAGGCATTAAACGCACTCATGGTAGGCCCGCAGGTTCGGAGAAATGTCACCACCTCGCTCATATGCTCGTGAGATCCGACGACAGCACCTCCCACACAGCGGCCCTGCCCATCCAGGTATTTGGTTGCCGAGTGCACGACAATATCCGCACCCAGCGCCAAGGGTGTTTGCAAGGCAGGTGTACAAAAACAGTTGTCTACCACAAGCAGGCAATCATTGTCCTTGGCCAGCTCAGACAGCCTGCCTAAATCGGCCACTCCGCACAGCGGATTGGAGGGCGTTTCAAGGAAAAGAAAAACCGTATTCGCCTGAATAGCTTGCTGCCAGGCCGCGATATCCAACAACGGAACAAAGGTGACCTCGACGCCAAACTTGGCCATGTACTTTGCAAACAGGTTGACGGTTGTTCCAAAGACATCGCGCGAACACACAACATGATCACCTGACTTGAGCAGCGCCATACAGGTGCTCAGGATAGCGGCCATGCCGGATGCGGTACCTACGGCCTCGTCTGCGCCTTCCAGCGCCGCCAGGCGCTGTTCAAAATTGCGTACAGTGGGGTTGGTGTAGCGAGAATACACATTGCCCGGGGAATCGCCCGAAAACCGGGCAGCGGCTTCTTCAGCACTATCGAAGACGTAACTTGAGGTAGTAAAGATCGCCTCGGAGTGCTCACCCTGTTCGGTACGTTCTTGCCCAGCTCTCACAGCAAGCGTATCCAGGTGAGTACCTGCCAGGGCTTTGCTAATATCTTTGTCAGTCATGCGTTTCTTCTGGAATCTCGTTTAGACTCTTGTTCACTGGTGATATCAAGCGTCGTTGTGTAAGCCGACCACTGCACCTGCGGCTTGCTGGGCAGCGCGTCGTTCGCTCTGGGCCTCATCATTGCGCAGAGACTCTATGCGATCAAGGTAATTTTTGTCGACATCCCCTGAGACATAGTCACCGTTGAATACCGAACAATCGAATTCCTCGATCTGCGGATTGCCATCACGGGAAGACTGCACCAGATCCTCAAGGTCCTGAAAGATCAACCAGTCGGCGCCAATCAATTCGCACACTTCTTCTACCGTGCGATCGTGGGCTATCAATTCTGAAGCCGAGGGCATGTCGATGCCATACACATTAGGATAACGCACCGGCGGTGCTGCTGAAGCGAAGTAGACCTTGTTTGCGCCGGCCTCCCGGGCCATATCGATAATCTGGCGGCAGGTAGTTCCACGCACAATAGAGTCGTCAACCAACATCACGTTTTTGCCTTTGAATTCCAGCGGCACCGGGTTGAGTTTTTGTTTTACAGATTTCTTCCGCTCACTCTGCCCCGGCATAATAAAGGTTCGCCCGATATACCGATTTTTCATCAAGCCTTCGCGAAATTTGATTCCCAGATGGTAAGCCATGGCTTGCGCTGCGATTCGACTGGTATCGGGAATAGGAATAATCACATCAATGTCATGATCAGGCCTGAGTGCAAGAATCTTTTTGGCCAGAAATTCACCCTGTCGCATGCGGGTCTTATAAACTGAAATCCCATCCATCAGGGAATCGGGACGGGCAAAATAAACATGTTCAAAGATGCACGGCTTGAGCATCGGGTTGGCGGCACATTGCTGGCGATGCAAAACACCCTCAGCATCGATATAAATCGCCTCGCCCGGCGCCACGTCATTAATAAGGGTAAAACCCAACACATCCAGCGCCACGCTCTCTGAGGCCAGCATATATTCTGTGCCACCCTCGGTGTCGCGCTTTCCAACCACCAGTGGTCGAATACCCAGTGGATCCCGAAAACCGACGATACCGTAATTCACCAACATGGCGACTGCTGCATAGCCGCCTTTACAGCGCCGGTGTACAGCAGAGACAGCGTGAAATATATCCTCTGCCCTAGGGCTCAACTTGCCAAGACTTTGCAGTTCATGGGCAAAAACGTTCAACAACACTTCAGAGTCGGAGTCTGTATTCAGATGGCGCAAGTCATCCTGAAACATTTCCCGGCTCAATATCTCCGCATTTGTCAGATTGCCGTTGTGGGCCAGTGCGATGCCATAGGGTGAATTCACATATAATGGCTGGGCCAGTGCTGGACCTGAACTGCCCGCAGTAGGGTAGCGAACGTGCCCAATCCCCATAGGACCCTGAATGCGCTGCATGTGGTTTTGACGGAAAACATCGCGCACCAGGCCCTCACTCTTGCGCTGGCTAAACTTGCCGCCACTGCAGGTCATAATACCCGCGGCATCCTGTCCGCGATGCTGCAGGACCGTCAACGCATCGTAGATATCCGGAGCAACATTACTCTTCCCTACTACTCCCACCAGACCACACATTCAGCACTTACCTCAACCACTAAACCAATCAAAAAACCCAGGGAACAGAAGCACCCCCCCTAGACCGTAACACCACCCTTCCAACCTGCATTTATCTCAGTAAATGCCGAACGTAAAGAATGAGCAATCATTTCCAGATGCGGCATTAACTCAGACTCCAGCAACGCCCTCTGGTCCTGCATCGGCAGTAATTCCTGGGCTATAAACACGATAACCAGGACGACAATCATGCCCCGGGTAAAACCAAATAGTGTTCCCAGGAGACGATCCAGGCCACTCAGACCGGTGAACTTTATCACTCTAGCCATCAGGGCATTGACCAGCGTGCCGAAAACGAGCACTCCGACAAAAAGAATAACGTATGCGGAAATATAGCGGCCTGTCACATTATCAATAATATTCGATAGCAGTCCGGCCATTGCATCAGCAAATACGCTGGCAGCGACAAAAGCGAGAATCCAGGCTGCCAGGGAAAGTGCCTCGCGGGCAAAGCCGCGCCATAGACTTAGCAGCGTCGAAAGAGTCAGGACAATAATAATAACCCAGTCCACCCAGTTCAGCGTGAGTTCGCTTATAGAAGACCAATTCAAGACATCTACCTTGTCAGCTCTTGCCCTAGCAATAGTGTGACCATACTAACAGAGCACGCAGAGGGGCCATAACGACAACTACAGGGAATTATCACGGTATGTAACGCACGATTAATGACTTGACGCCAAATTCGCTATCGACATTTCGTTTGATTTTATCCAGCTGAGCGCGCTCAAATTTCGGGCCAATATAAACGCGCAACAAGACCTTATCCGAGCGATACACCTTCTTCGTATAAGCCTTGTACCCCATCGCCAGCAATCGACGGCGCAACTCCTCCGCTTTATCAGGCTTGCTCACGCTAGCGACTTGCAAGATCCAGGCAACCGGAACACCTTCTGAGTCGATAGTGGGTTTCTTCGGGGCCGTTGTTCGGGTTTTCTGCTGTTCCTTTGGCTTCGCTGCCGGGGTTGCTGCTACGGGCTCGCTGGTTTTCTCTGTAGGTCTCTCGACCGGCGCCGCTTTTGCGGGCGGGACTTCTTCCGAAAGGGACTCGGCAGCACTTTCTCGCGCCAGCTCCTGTTGTTCTGCCTCCTTCCTGGACTCCAATACGGGGGAATCTCGCAAGCCCTCCCGGCTTGGCGCCACCAGTGGCTCAGTGTTTACCGCAGGCCGCGCCGGAATTCGTCGACCCTCTGCCTCTGTATTATCACCAGGCTCAACAAATATAATGGGCCAAAATACGACACCCAGCGCAATCAGGATGAGCGCTCCGACCAACCTCTGCTTGAGGACTTCGTTCACTGCGTTAGCTTCCTACGATCTTTCTCGAGTAATGGCATGACGGCCGCTACGGTAAAGAATGAACCAAAAATGACCAGCCTGTCCCCGCTGCGCATCAAACTCTGCGCGCGTCTGAACGCCTGGGTAATGTTTTTGCTTAAGCTTATCATCTGATTCCCTTCCTCGCGCAGTATCTCAGCGAGTCCAGTAGCACTCACAGCCCGTTTATTGTGAGCTTGATCCGCCAAAAACCAGGCATCAAATCGGCCCTCACAAGCCGCTACCATACAGCGGATATCTTTATCGGACATCGCAGAAAAAATAGCAAAAGTTTTTCCATTACAAGGAGTTAACTCAAGGTATTCAAGTAACTTCTTAACAGCCGCCGGGTTGTGTGCCACATCTAGCAAGTACTCTAACCCTGCAATTTCTTGATACTCACGCCTACCCCGCAGCTGTATACCCGTCACTGCACGGTGCACTTGCTCATCACTAAATGTCTCACCAAGCGATAGCAGGGCCTGGAGAGCGGCACAAATGTTTACTGGCAACAAAGGCCCGACTGGCAGAGCGGGCATGTGCCGCTGACTGCCATCGGCCATACTCAATGTTGGCCGCCATGCAACCGGTGTCTCTTCACAGTAAAAGTCCCGGCCATAATAAAGGGCCTTGACGCCGATGTCCTGCGCCAACTCTACCAGACTCGCCGGAGGAGAGGGCTCAGCGATTACGGCAATCTGGTCACTGCGAAAAATCCCGCCCTTCTCTATTGCTATAAGGTCTCGTGTGTCGCCCAGCCATTGCTGGTGATCCAACTCAACACTGGTAACCACGGACACTGTCGCATCGACTATATTGACTGCATCCAGCCTTCCACCCAAGCCGACTTCAAGTACGGTGATCTCTACACCCTGCTCGCGAAACACCCAAAGCGCAGCCAGGGTCGCAAATTCAAAATACGTTAAACTTGTATTCTCGCGTGCTGCCTCAATTTGTTCAAAGGCCTGGACAATAAGCTCGTCCTCAACTTCCGCCCCGGCAATTCTTACTCGTTCATTAAAACGTGTGAAATGAGGAGAACTGCACACCCCAACAACAGACCCGGTCTCCACAAGTAGAGCTTCCATCACCGCAGACGTTGAGCCTTTGCCATTGGTGCCCGATACGGTAATAACGGGAGTGGAAACAGGCAACAGCCCCAGCCGATGCGCAACTACTGAGACGCGATCCAGCCCCAGATCCATTTCCTTTGGGTGAAGCGATTCAAGCCGCTCCAACCACTGCGCCAGTGAAGCCTTAATCATCCTCGTTGGTTAGAGTGTCCGCCGACTCCAATTCACTGACCTCATCGAGGTCTTGCTCAGCTTCCTGAACCTCCTCCGTATAGGTCAGCGGACGGTTGGTCATTTTTGAAAGCAAGCCGCCTATGGTATTACGCATATCATTGCGATGAACAATCATATCGATGGAGCCGTGTTCCAGCAAAAACTCGCTGCGCTGAAAGCCTTTAGGCAGCTTTTGTCTGATGGTCTGCTCAATAATATTCGGCCCTGCAAACCCCACTCGAGCGTCCGGTTCGGCGACATTAATGTCACCCAGTAGAGCAAGCGAGGCCGACACGCCACCATACACCGGGTCAGTCATCACCGATATATAGGGCACCCCCTGCTGCTTCATGCGTTCGATCACGGCACTCGTCTTGGCCATTTGCATCAGGGAGATCAGTGCTTCTTGCATCCGTGCTCCGCCCGAGGCGGCGAAACAGACCAATGGTATTTTCTCTGCCAGTGCAATTTGTGCTGCCCGTGTAAACTTCTCGCCCACGGCATACCCCATGGAGCCGCCATGGAAATTAAACTCAAAGGCGACAGCAACGCAGGGCAAACCCAATAAATCGCCGGTCATGGCAATCAGGGCATCTTTTTCGCCAGTCGACTTCTGCGCTGCTGTCAGGCGATCGCGGTAGCGCTTCTTGTCTTTGAATTTGAGGCGGTCTACAGGCTCGATATCTGTCAGGACTTCTGTTCTGCCCTCAGGGTCAAGAAATACATCCAGACGCCTTCGCGCACTGATTCGCATGTGGTGGTCACATTTTGGGCAGACGTCGTCGTTGCGTTCAACGTCGGGACGATACAGTACAGCCTCGCATTTAACGCATTTCTTCCATAGGCCTTCCGGTACCGAAGAGCGCTTTTCGCCACCCTCGTTACGTACGCCGGAGGGTAAAATCTTGTCAATCCAACTCATGATATTTCCCCTGTTTCCCTACCATTATAAACGCGACAAGGCACGACTAGGAAGCCGCGTTGTCAATACCCTGACGAATACTGCTCAACAGGGTGACAGCCGCATCAATAGCAGCCTCTTCCCCCTTACCCTGCTCAATCGAATCTGCAACCACCTGAACCAGTGCACTACCAACAACAACGCCATCGGCCACACGGGCAACGGCAGCGGCTGACGTTGCATCCTTGATACCGAAGCCAACCGCTATAGGCAGTGCCGTGTGCGCCCTAATGGCTTCAACCTGAGACGCAACATCGACAGCGTCCAGATTCCCAGCCCCGGTTACTCCCTTCAGCGCCACATAGTAGATAAAACCACTGGCCTGCCCTGTAATCAAGCCGACGCGTTCATCGGGTGTCGTCGGTGCCACCAGAAATATATTGTCTATACCAGCGCCCTGCAACTCGACATTGAGATCTGCCACCTCTTCCGGTGGGATATCGACTGTCAGCAGGCCATCCAGATCAGCGGCAGCGGCAGCAGCGGTAAAACTGGCGTAGCCCATATGTACGACCGGGTTGGCATAGCCCATGAGTAGAACGGGCGTCTCCTGATCTGTCTTCCTGAACTCCTGTAGAAAGCCCAGGGCTGACCTCAGGCTAACCTTGTTTGCCAATGCTCGCTCGTGGGCCAGTTGTATAACCGGGCCCTCTGCCATTGGATCTGAAAAGGGCACACCCAATTCAATGATATCCGCACCCGCCCCTACCAGGGCATGCATTAATGGCACGGTAATACCGACAGTGGGGTCGCCTGCTACGATATAGGGGATCAACGCCTTTTTTCCACTGTTTGCTAACTCTTGGAAACGTTTCTCAATACGACTCACGCGCTTGCCTCCCTATATTTCAATGCCGTCGAGTTCTGCGACGGTGTGTATGTCTTTGTCCCCGCGACCGGATAGATTGACCACAATCACCTGATCCGGGGTCATGGTGGCCGCCAGCTTCTCGGCATAGGCCAATGCATGGCTGCTTTCCAGGGCCGGTATAATACCCTCTACCTGGGTCAGGGTATGGAAGGCTTTAAGGGCCTCATCGTCATTGGCTACAACGTAGTTGACCCTGCCGGAATCCTTCAACCAGGAATGCTCGGGGCCCACACCGGGGTAATCAAGCCCTGCAGAGATGGAGTGCGTATGTTCAATCTGGCCATCCGCATCCTGCATCAAATAGGTTTTATTGCCGTGTAATACACCTGGCGTTCCAGCCGTCAGTGGAGCCGCATGCTGACCAGTCTCTACCCCCAAACCACCGGCCTCGACACCATACATGGCAACAGACTCATCGTTGAGAAAGGGGTGAAACAAACCAATCGCATTGGAGCCGCCACCTACGCAGGCAACCAGAGCATCGGGCAGGCGACCGGCTTGCTCCAGACTCTGAGCCCTTGCCTCTCGACCAATCACACACTGGAAATCTCTCACCAGCATGGGATAAGGGTGGGGGCCTGCCGCCGTGCCGATGATGTAGAACGTATCGTCTACGTTTGTCACCCAGTCGCGCATCGCTTCATTCATGGCATCCTTCAGCGTTCGGGAGCCCGAAGTAACGGAGATAACTTCCGCACCCAGTAATTTCATTCGATAAACATTACTGGCCTGGCGCACAATATCCTCGGCGCCCATAAATACCTGGCACTCCAGCCCCAGACGCGCAGCGATCGTGGCCGTGGCCACACCGTGTTGTCCGGCGCCCGTTTCAGCGATGATGCGCTGCTTACCCATATGCTTTGCAAGCAATGCCTGACCGATAGTGTTGTTGATCTTGTGCGCACCCGTATGGTTCAGGTCCTCCCGCTTGAGGTAAATACGCGCACCCCCTATAGAGTCCGACCAGCGCACGGCTTCATACAAGGGCGATGGCCGGCCAACATAGTGCCGTAGATCCTCGTCAAGCTCGTGTTGAAAATCCGGATCTACGGAGAGTTTTCGATAAAGGGTGTCCAACTCCTCCAGTGCAGACATCAGCGTCTCGGAGACATACTTACCGCCATACATACCAAAGCGGCCCGCGGCATCGGGGACCGAAGCGTAGAGGTCCTCGGCTGATTTACTAGTCATGATTTTTTCCTTGCAAAGATTGATCGGCAGCACGTACCGCCGCAATAAATTCCCTGATTAATTTCGGGCTTTTGATGCCCGGTTCCGACTCCACACCGCCGCTTACATCGACAGCTGCCGGCCTGACTTGCTCAATGGCAGCCGACACATTACCGGGCTTAAGGCCCCCGGCCAGGACGATAGGAGGTTTAAACTCACCCGCCGCCAGATTCCAGTCAAAGGTTTTCCCGGTCCCGCCGGGCACCCCATCCTGCCAGGTATCCAATAGAAGGCCTCGCGCAGACGTATACGCCCCGCTCTCCGCCTCGATATTGAGGGTAGATTTGACTCTCAGCGCCTTAATGTACGGTCGATCAAACTGTGCACAGAACGCTTCCGATTCATCACCGTGAAATTGAATCACATCCACGGGGACCGATGACAAAATACGCCGAATGACAGTCGCTGACTCATTGACGAAGAGCGCTACCACGGAAACAAAGGGTGGCACCATGGAAGTGCAGGCAACAGCCTGCTCCACTGATACAGCGCGGGGACTATCCGGGTAAAACACCAGGCCGATGGCATCAGTACCGCACTCTACAGCTACCTGCGCATCTTCCGGCCTTGTTATACCGCAAATCTTGATACGGGTATGTGTCACTGTCGAGGGAATCTTCAGAAAATTAAGGCGCGTATGATAGCAGGTATTAGGGCTAGGAGTCGATCAACATCATGGGGCCCAAAGGCGAATCAGGCAATGTATATTCAGGCGGATAATTGGCCCTGACGAAATACAAGCCATCAGCCGGCGCCGTGTCGGCGGCCAGCGTTCTATCCCTACCGAGCATGACCGACTGCAGCCACCCGGGCGCTTGCCGCCCCGTACCGACCGCCATGAGGGAACCTGCAATGTTACGCACCATATGATGAAGAAATGCGTTGGCCTGGATATCTATCACGATCAGGCTGCCCCGCCGGTAAACCTCCAGGAAATGAACATTTCGCATCGGCGAGCTGGACTGACAACTCGCAGCGCGGAAAGCACTGAAATCCTGCTCGCCAAGCAAACATTGGGCTTCAGAATGCATGAGTGGGACATCCAACTGCCGCCGCTGCCATGTCACCTGGGAGGCCAGCAGAGCGGGTCGTACCGGGGTGTTGGCAATAATATAGCGATAGCGACGAGACAGCGCTGCAAAACGCGCATGAAATGACGGGGGGACGGGCACAGCCCAATGCACCCGGACATCGAAAGGCAGGTTGGCATTCGCTCCCAACACCCATGATTTACTACTACGAGCAACAGGGGCATCGAAATGTACGACCTGTTCGTAGCCGTGGACACCTGTGTCCGTGCGGCCAGCACATTGCACCCTGACAGGTTCAACAGCCACAGCTAATAGCGCCTGCTCGAGCTGCTGCTGAACAGTAATTACAGACAACTGGGATTGGGATTGGGCTTGCCAGCCATTGTAGCGACTGCCGTCGTACTCGATACCGCAGGCTACACGTGTTCCTGCTGGTATCGGGTCAGAAGAAAAGTGATGTGGCGACCTAATCAAGTCGCTCTAATAAACCCTTGGCTTCCTCTACCTGGCTGCTACTGCCTTCAGCTGCAACCTCTTGCAGGATCTGCTTCGCACCATCCTCATCACCCATATCGAGATAGGCACGGGCCAAATCGAGTTTGGTGGACATTTCATTGCCACCCTCGGCAAAAACGAGATCTTCCTCGTCACCGCCAATCGGGGCTGTGTCGGTAAAATCTGCAGAGAGATCGAGGTCATCCTCGCCCTCGTCATCCCCAGCCTTTGGCAACTCAATTTCCAACTCACCAAAGTCGGCTTCAAGAGGTTCACCGGTATCTGCCGTCAGGTCCATTTCGGGTGCGAGTTCCAACTTCGCTTCAGCAGGCGCTGAACCCCTTTCATTTAATGGATTGGCCGCATCGGCAAGCCAGTCGGCTCCATTGCTGGCATTACGCAGAAAACCCTGCGCACGCGATACAGCCGCGACATCATCAATATCCTGCAGCGCAGTATATTGTTCCAGTGCATCGTGTTTGTTATCCATCTCGACGCACAATTCTACCAATTTAAGGCGGTAGTCCGGATTGGCAGGCTCATTGCCTATCGCCGTTTTAAGTAACTCGATCGCCTGCGGATAACGGCCATAGGCGATATAGATATCCGCCTCAGCCAGGGCGTCTCCGGTCTCATCCGAAGCGTATTCATCGTGTTTGTGCTCACCGTAACCACGGTTAGCCTTGGCTTGTTCCAGCTCCTGCTCGATACTGGAGTCAATATCTGGCTCCAGCTCAAGGTCCAGTTCGGCTTCGACAGCGGGCGCTACAGCAGACTCTGCCACAGCGGGCTCACTGCCCTCTGGCGGCTCTTCAATAGCATTCAGCTGAACATCAGAATCCTGCAGTTTCACATCGGCAAACACTTCACGGCTGGCCGCTTCGCTTTTGCTGTCTTCGCTGTCGCTATCGCCGCGCCGACGCAAGAAGAAGAACACAGCCAAGCCGGCAATCACTAACAGTCCTATGATATAGCTGAGCGCTCCGCTCCCTTCTTCCTTGACTGGAGCGGGTTTAGCCACCGCGGCTGGCGCCTGAACAGCGGCCGGTTTTTCGGCGACCGGCTTTGGTTCGGTTTGAGCGGCGGGGGCAGTTGATTCTGCCGCTTCTTTGGCAAGCTCTAAGGCACGGTCAGATGCATCGGCACCTTCCGTCGCATTGTCATCTGCGATAGCCGGGTCAGTATCAGTGAGCGCCGTCTGCAGAGCCGATATCTGGTCATCCTTCAAACTGACGATGCGTTGAAGCGTCTCGACTTGTTGCTCCATCGCAGTGAGGCGCTCTGTCAGATCACCATTTTCACGCTGTTCTTCAAGGAGCTTTTCATCATTACCCGCCGCTGGGGACGATGGTTTACCGTCATCATCTCCAGCACTATCCTGCTCTGCCGTCGGCTCGGCGGATATGCGAAGGGACGCTCCGGAGTTATCCTGAGACCTGGCCACACCATCGCGCCAGTCCTGATTCTGTTGCTGCACCTCGGCCTGTGCCACCGCCAGGTCATCGGAACTGATTTCAGCTTCGCTTGGCAGGTGAATGATGTAGCCCGCTTTAATACGGTTGATGTTGCCATCGATAAAAGCTTTGGGGTTGAGGCGCTGGATATCCAACATGGTCTGGTGCACGGACGCACCTTCGGGCTTCGCTCTAAGCGCAATCCCCCAAAGCGTCTCGTCCCGCTGGATCATATACTGATCACCAGCCAGGGGAGTATCCGAGGCATCCGAGCCAAACCCACGTTTGGGCATTTGCCCGGGTGGCAAACCGGATTTATGGGTTTTTACATGGGTTCCGCTATTAACGGCGCCCGTTTGGGTCTTTTTTTTTGCCGACTCCGGCTCGCCTTCTACCTCGGAAACCCGTTGCTGGGCTGAAACCAGCGGGGCCTGATTGTCGAAAACCGGCGGGTCAACCAGAACCGTGTACTCCCGCAGCAGGCGACCCGAGGGCCAGCGAGCTTCTATCAGGAAGTCCAGGTAGGGTTCCAGTACAGGATCTTCAGAGGTCACGATGATTTTGCCGCGACCCTGACCGTCTACTGTGATTTTGAATTTAATATTGGTTAAAAAATAGGCGCGATCAACACCGAGCTTGTCGAAGTCTTCGCTGGTCGCCAAGCGCACACGAATCTGGTCTTCGTGCAGCCCCCCCGTATTGAGAATATCTACGGTAGCCGTTAAAGGCTCATTGAGAAAAGATTCAAGCTTCAGCTCTCCCAAGCCGAGCGCCGCCACCACACTGGTATGCATACATCCCAGTGTCAGTACTGCTGCAGTAGCTAACCTACGAGCCATAGTAATGCCTTATTATTTTACCTGCCATTCGTAGCCGGTATCCCCGTGGGTCCAGCGCCTAAATCCGGACTATCACCTGTGCAAGACAAAAATCAATTAAACCACCACCAACTAATGTGATGTATATGGCACGTCCCTGCACTCGTGACAACCCGGCCCCTAACCTAGTCACTTCCGATCCAAGTATCTTTTATATATAGGTATTAATCAAGCACTCGGCAATTTGCACACTATTGAGGGCCGCCCCCTTTCTGACGTTGTCGGACACTACCCAAAGGTCAAGCCCTCTGGGGTGCGAAATATCCTCTCTAATCCGCCCCACGAAAACCGGATCATGGCCCGCAGAGTCCCCTACAGCCGTGGGATAGCCGCCATCTGCCCGCTCGTCCATGACGGTTACGCCCGGGGCATTTTCCAGCAGATTTCTGGCCTGTTCCGCAGTGATTTTGTCCACGGTTTCCACATGTACAGCTTCAGAATGGCCAAAAAATACCGGAACTCTTACACAGGTTGGATTAACCTGAATACTGCTATTGGCGAAAATTTTCTGTGTTTCCCAGACCATTTTCATTTCCTCACGGGTATAACCGTTTTCCTCGAAGGTATCGATGTGAGGTAGAACGTTAAAAGCGATCTGCTTTGGATAGACTTCACACTCGGCTTCCTTGCCGTTAAGAAGCCTGGCGGTTTGTCCTGCGAGCTCTTCAATCGCTTCTTTGCCAGTGCCTGACACCGCCTGGTAAGTAGCGACGTTAATGCGTTCAATACCGACTGCATCGTAAATTGGCTTCAGCGCTACCAGCATCTGAATTGTTGAGCAGTTCGGATTGGCAATGATATTTCGCTTGCTGTACCCGGCGATCGCCTCGGGATTCACTTCGGGGACAATCAACGGAATATCCTCATCACGACGAAAATGCGAGGTATTGTCAATGACCACACAGCCAGCAGCTGCCGCTTTTGGAGCAAACTCCTCAGAGATACTTCCGCCGGCCGAGAACAGACCAATCTGTGCCTGGCTAAAATCGAATTCAGCCAAATCGGTCACCCGGACCGTCTTGCCCTTGAACATGATAGTTTTTCCGGCCGAGCGACTACTCGCCAGCGCGTACAAGTTACGCACCGGAAAATCCCGCTCCTCCAGAATGGATATCATTGCCTCTCCAACCGCCCCGGTTGCACCGACAACTGCCACATCATATAAATCAGTCATTTGTTCCACTCTCTTACGTCAATCAAAAAATTCGTCCAATCCAGATTTAGGAAACCTGGCTCTCCAGCGTCGCGACTACTGCCGCACCCATCTCCGCGGTCGATACCAGGGTCTGTCCTTCGGAAAAAATATCCGGTGTGCGCAGACCCTGATCCAGCACCTGGCTTACCGCCAGCTCAATCGCATCAGCCGCGTCCGGCGAAGCCAGCGTATAGCGCAGCATCATCGCTACCGACAGGATCGTGGCCAGGGGGTTTGCCTTGCCCTGACCCGCAATGTCCGGAGCCGAGCCATGACAGGGTTCATACATACCACGCCCGGCCTGGTCCAGGGATGCAGATGGCAACATCCCTATCGAGCCCGTCAACATGGCCGCTGCGTCTGACAAAATATCGCCAAACATATTACCGGTTACCATCACATCAAATTGCTTGGGCGCCATCACCAGTTGCATCGCTGCGTTGTCCACATAGATATGTGTCAATTCAACGTCTGGATATTCCTTGCCAACCTCCTCCATGATCTCCCGCCAAAGAATGGTCACTTCGAGTACATTGGATTTATCGACAGAACACACGCGCTTGTCCCGCTTGCGCGCGAGCGAAAATGCCAAATGGGCGATTCTTCGTATTTCAGATTCACGGTAGACGTAAGTATTGAAGCCCTCTCGCTCGCCGTTCTCCAGCGTCCTTATGCCACGGGGCTCGCCAAAGTAAATCCCCCCGGTCAACTCACGAACGATCAGGATATCGAGGCCGGCAACGAGCTCCGGCTTCAAGCTGGAAGCGTCGGCTAGCTGTGGGTACAAAATCGCCGGGCGCAAATTCCCGAACAGCTGTAGCTCGGAACGGATCCCTAACAGGCCTTTTTCCGGCCGCAGATGGCGCTCGACATTGTCCCACTTTGGGCCGCCCACAGCACCCAGTAAGATCGCGTCAGCCGCTCTCGCCTTCTCCAGCGTCTCATCTGGCAGGGGCACACCGCAATCATCCAACGCAGCCCCGCCCAGCAGTCCATACTCCAGCTCAAGGCCCAAATCGAATTTTTTGTCGATCGTCTGTAGTACAGAGACCGCTTCGGTCATAATTTCTGGCCCGATATAATCGCCGGGAAGAACCAGTATTTTTTTCTTGCTCACGCTGTTCACTCCAATTTCAAATCTTGAATACTACACACTAAATGGCAACTACTTGATGACACCGAACAACCAGGGCGACTTTTGCTGCCAGTCCTGCTCATAGGTCCTGATAGCCTGCTCACTCTGCAGCGTCAAGCCTATGTCGTCGAGGCCATTGAGCAAGCAGTGCTTGCGAAATTCATCAACCTCGAAAGCTATCTCTTCCCCACAGGGTTTCACGACAAGTTGTCGGTGCAGATCTACCGTCAGCTGGTAGCCCTCCTGCGCATACATTTTCTCAAACAAATCGGCGACAACATCAGCCGGCAATGCGATGGGTAACACGCCATTTTTGAAGCAGTTGTTATAAAAAATATCGGCGAAACTCGGCGCAATGACACAGTCAAAACCATAATCTTCCAGTGCCCATGGCGCGTGCTCCCGGCTAGACCCGCAACCGAAATTCTCTCGGGCGAGTAAAATAGAAGCGCCCTGATAACGTAGCTTGTTCAGGGGAAAATCAGGGTTAAGCGGTCGATTGCTGTTGTCCTGTCCCGGCTGCCCCTCATCCAAATACCGTAACTCATCAAACAAGTTGGGGCCAAAGCCGCTGCGCTTGATAGACTTCAGAAACTGCTTGGGAATAATGAGATCGGTATCCACATTCGCCCTGTCCATGGGAGCGACCACACCCTGCATTACTGTAAAACTCTTCATCGTCCGCTCTCCTGCCAGTCACGTACATCGACAAAATGACCCGCTACTGCCGCCGCAGCTGCCATCGCCGGACTCACCAGGTGGGTACGCCCACCGGAACCCTGACGACCTTCAAAGTTTCTATTCGACGTCGAGGCACAGTGTTCCCCACGCCCCAACTTATCCGCATTCATTGCCAGACACATGGAACAACCGGGCTCGCGCCACTCCATCCCCGCATCGATGAACACCTTATCGAGCCCTTCCTCTTCAGCCTGTTTTTTTACCTCGCCCGAACCGGGAACCACCAGGGCCTGGTTTACAGTACTTGCCACCCGCTTGCCCTTGACGACCTCAGCCGCTGCACGTAAGTCTTCTATCCGGGAATTAGTGCAGGAACCGATAAAAACCTTGTCCAGTTGGATATCCGTGATAGATGAACCACCATCCAGCCCCATGTATTCGAGGGCACGCTCTACCGCTTCGCGTTCCGGGCCAGCGGTCATCACCTGAGGGTCGGGCAGCGTGCCATCCACAGGCAGCACCATTTCCGGAGAAGTTCCCCAGGTCACCTGGGGGCGTATATCCTCGCCTTGAATGTGTACAACTTTGTCAAAAACCGCATCCTCATCGGAATGCAGGTTTTCCCAGGCAGCAACCGCTGCGTCCCACATGCTGTCGGAAGGTGCGTAGGTGCGCCCCTTGACGTAATCCAGGGTTTTCTCGTCTACCGCCACCATGCCAACGCGGGCACCCGCTTCAATAGACATATTGCACATGGTCATACGGCCCTCGATACTCATATCGCGAACGACCTGACCACCGAATTCAATGGCACAGCCCGTGCCGCCGGCGGTTCCAATCTCGCCGATCACAGCCAGTACCGCGTCCTTGGCGGTAACACCCGCCGGCAACGAACCGTCGATTCGTACCAGCATGTTCTTCATTTTCTTCTGGATAAGACACTGCGTGGCAAGCACATGCTCAACCTCGGACGTACCAATGCCGTGCGCCAATGCCCCAAGAGCACCGTGGGTCGATGTATGGGAATCACCGCAAACAACGGTCATGCCAGGGAGCGTCGCCCCCTGCTCAGGTCCCACCACATGAACAATGCCCTGACGGACATCATTAATGTCGAACTTGACGATGTTAAAATCTTCGCAGTTCTCATCCAGTGTCTGCACCTGTAAGCGGGAAACAGGATCGGCAATAGCCGCCACACCACCCAGGCGCTCTGTTCGCTCAGTGGGTACGTTGTGATCAGGCACGGCAAGGTTGGCATCTATTCGCCAGGGCGCCCGCCCGGCAATACGCAGCCCCTCGAAGGCCTGTGGCGATGTCACTTCGTGAATCAACTGGCGATCGATGTAAATAAGTGCCGTGCCATCGTCACGTAACTCCACCAGGTGGCTTTGCCATAATTTGTCGTAAAGAGTCTGTCCGGCCATGGGAACACCCCGCAGTTAGTTAACAAGTAAGAAGAATTGAGGCTGCGATAATACGCTTGACGTAACAATAACTCCAATTTATTATTTTTATAGTTTGGATAACCAATAGGAATAGATAAACATTCATGGAAACTCAAAACCTGAAGGCCTTCGTACTGGTGGCTGAAACCGGATCATTCTCAGTGGCCGCAGAAAAACTGCATTTGACCCAACCGGCGGTCAGTAAGCGTATCGCCCTGTTGGAAGAGCAACTCGATAGCAATTTGTTTGACCGTATCGGCCGTACTGTCAGTCTGACAGAGGCAGGGAAAGCACTGCTTCCTCACGCCCGTACGATCTCGAGCCAACTGCTGGCGGCGGAACAGTCCGTGCGCGATTTGTCAGGCGATGTGACCGGGCATCTAAGACTGGCAACAAGCCATCATATCGGCCTTCACCGATTGCCGCCGGTGCTCAGCGAGTTTAGTAGTGCTTTTAAGGGAGTAAAGATCGATATCGATTTCATGGACTCGGAACAAGCTTATGAATTGGTATTGCAGGGTAAGATCGAACTGGCGATTGTTACCCTGGCACCCTTGGCAGAACCCAGCATCATCACCCAAGCGATCTGGAAAGACCCTCTGGATTTCATGGCCTCCAACTCCCACGAATTAGCGTCCAGAAACAGTTGTGAGCTTGAGTACCTGAGCCAGTGCCCGGCCATTCTTCCCGGACTCAACACCTATACCGGGCAGATTGTTAAACGGCTATTTGACCAACACGAGTTGCAACTGCAGGTGTCCATGGCCACTAATTACCTGGAAACCATCCGCATGATGGCCTCTGTCGGACTGGGGTGGACCGTGCTACCACGCAGTATGCGGGACGAGTCCCTGACCGCACTGACAGTGCCGGAAATTGAAATAGAGAGAACCCTGGGACTGGTCTACCACCGCGGGCGCAGCCTATCGCGGGCGGCTTTGGCGTTTACCGGAACACTGAGGCAATTTGCCGATGAGGGCTAATTTGAGTTTGTTGTACCAACCGCGATGCCATCTCCTCGGTCATCCCCCTTCCACAATCCCTCGTGATCTGGCAGGTAGAACGTCCCATTAAAGCGGGCCACGACGCCATCGCTGTTACTGATAAGTCCATTGCAAAAGCCAAATCGTCTCTTTAGCGTAACCTGAACCACATCAGCTTGAAGCCACTCGCCCATCCGCCCGGCGGAGATAAAATCCAGGCTCAGGTTAATCGTCGGACTGCCCGTACGTACGCCGCGGGCCACGTTGACCCCCGATGTTGCGGTAATATCAGCCAGGGTCATTAGCACTCCTCCATGGCATATACCCATCGTATTGGCATGGACGTCCGTCACAAACAGTCCAAAACTGACAGCGCCATCCTCAACCCGGCGATAACAGGGCCCAATCGCATCAATAAAACCAAGACCAGTCGGCAATTCTGTAAAATCCGCCGGCACCTTGTCATCACTCATCACAATCTTTTCCTAATAAATGCCCATATTCAGTCCAGCCGAAAATGCCTGACCAAGCTCCCGACTTCTGTCTCTAAATGCCTCAGTGACTTCACCGCGTAACATCAGGGGCTCCGAGGCAAGAGGAAACGGATACCCGGACAAAATTCGCTCTGCCTGTCGCACCGCGCCGCGACCGTCATTGCCGGCACTGACCAGCAGCGCGCAAGGTCGAACAAGCCCTCGCGCAATGGCAGGATAGAACGTGCGATCAAGGAAGTCTTTCATAGTGCCACAGAGAGAACCCGAATTTTCCGCCATGACCAGCAATACTGCGTCCGCAGATGCCAGGTCTTCCACGCCCGCATCCCAGGCGCGCCTGACGACGATGTCAACGCCCTCTTCCAGCCTGGCGCCCTCGCAGGCCGACTGGGCCAACTGGGCACTGCTGCCACTTTGGCTATGGTAAACGATGAGCAGTGTTTTCATTTAGAGTCACCCGGTATTCGATGTATCGATTGGAACACAGCGTACTGCGACTGTCATGTGCGCCAATGTCGGCCCTGTTCAAGACTGAAGACTAGTGGTCTAATACCGTGCCACGATCAAGGATAAGTTTATGACCACTGCAAATCGACAATGGATTCTGAAGGAACGCCCCACAGGAATGGTAGGACCCGAGCACTTTGAACTGGTCGAGGCCGCCATGCCCCAGCCCGATCTTGCAGCAGGCGAAGTCCTGATCAAGACCCTGGTATTGGGTTTTGATCCCGCAATGCGGGGCTGGCTAGCCGATGAGAGAAGCTATCTTCCTCCCGTCGCTATCGGTGAACCCATGCGCGCCAGTGGCGTCGGCCAAGTCACTCGCTCGGAGAACCCGGACCTGCCAGTCGGAAGCCTGGTGCAGGGCCTGCTCAACTGGCAGGAATACAGTCTCGGTGGGCCCAATAGCATGATACCGCCTCGCGCCGTCCCGGAAGGTACGCCGCCGACCCTGCCGCTAAGTCTCTTTGGTACGACTAGCTTGACGGCCTATTTCGGCTTGCTGGATGTGGGCCAACCCGTGGCCGGGGAAACCGTGCTGGTCTCCGGTGCCGCCGGTGCTACAGGCTCCATGGTCGCTCAAATAGCCAAACTCAAAGGCTGTAAGGTCGTCGGCATCGCCGGTGGAGCTGAAAAGTGTCAATGGTTACTGGAGTCCTGTGGCATCGATGCCGCCATAGACTACAAAAGCGAAGACCTGGTACAACGTATCGGGGA
This sequence comes from Halioglobus sp., assembly GCA_036960305.1. GTDB lineage: Bacteria > Pseudomonadota > Gammaproteobacteria > Pseudomonadales > Halieaceae > JBALVT01. The sequence goes on from JBALWA010000011.1 coordinate 36,431, forward strand.
ATTGTGTCCGGAGGGGGTCAATGTCTTCTTCGATAATGTCGGCGGCGATACGCTGGAAGCGGCCATTGGCCATATGGCAGATTTTGGCCGCATTGCGCTTTGTGGGGCGATCGCCGGCTACAATGCAGAGCACGCCACCCCCGGGCCGGATAACCTGATGTTGCTAGTGGCCAGGCGTATCAAAATGCAGGGATTTATTGTTTTGGACTACCTCGATCGCAGTGAAGAAGCCATGGCCGATCTGGTAGAGTGGGTAATGGCCGATAAGATTGCCTGGAGAGAAGACATCCAGCAAGGCTTCGAAAATATTCCCGCTACGCTGCAACGGCTGTTTGACGGTCGCAATATTGGCAAGCAACTCCTTAAACTGGCCGATCCTGATTAGTTATCCCCACCCGGGCCTGTGGATAACCTTGGGGACAGCTACCATTCGGTGGCGTCCCTAAGGACATGCTCCGAGGTACGAGCAACAATCGCCATTGAAAATATGAAAGATAATAGCTATTAAAATCAATTGCTTATATTGTTTTTATAGTGTCTAACGCTATTCTTGCCAAAAAACGACACGAAATACTGCACACAAAACGTATTGTGAATAACATTCCAGCGGGAATGTTTGCAGCTACTAACCTTACAGGCCAATAAATTCCATTGGTTTCATATTGCGACCTTTAAGCACGCCCCTTTTTGGTGCCAAAAATCGCCGCTGAGTCCAAGGAATAATGATCAATTTTCCCTGTGTGATATCGCCCAACAGCGGTGAATATTCTGATTTCGCTGAAAATCGGGATCCAGTGTTTCACGGCTAATATCAACACAGTGATACTGCTCAGCCAGCGCTTCATCCAGCGCAAAGCCCCGGCGATTATTTGAAAAATACACAACACCCTCCGGCCTCAATACGTTCATGGCTGCCTGCACCAGCGGGGCATGATCCCTTTGCACATCAAATGAATCCTCCATGCTACGGGAGTTGGAGAATGAAGGTGGGTCCAGTAACACCAGATCGTAGGACTGCTGGCAATCTGCCAACCAGGCTATGCAGTTGGCGTGAATAACTTCATTTCGAGTTTCATCCAGGCCATTCACCGCGAGGTTCTTACGTAACCAGCCCAGGTACGTATTGGACAAATCGACACTGGTCGTGGAGCGAGCACCTCCCCGTGCAGCATGCACCGACGCCGCTCCGGTGTAACAAAACAGGTTGAGAAAATCGCAGTCCTTCGCTTCCGCCCCTATACGCAGTCGCAGGGGGCGATGATCCAGGAACAAGCCGGTATCGAGATAATCATAAAGGTTGACCAGCAGCCGCGCCGACCCCTCGCTCACCGTAATAAGTTCGCCGCGATTATCTTCTTTCTCATACTGCTTCTTACCCCGTTGGCGTTGACGCTGTTTATAGGCGATGGCAGACTGGGGAATGCCTGTTGCACTGGGCAGTGCATCTACCACCTCCTGTAAGCGTGCAGCGGCTGCATCGGGATCAATCCCCTTAGGCGCACGGTACTCAGCGACATGTAAATACTCGCCATAAACATCCACGGCAACAGCGTATTCCGGCATGTCGGCATCATACAATCGATAGCAGGAGATGTTCTCGCGCTTGAGCCAGCGAGACAAGCGTTTGCGATTTTTGGTTATTCGGTTGGCAAACATCTGGCTGCCGGCAGACAGTTCTACCTGCGCCAAACCGGTTTGATCACCCCCGGCAACACCTTCGCCGCGAAATTCATTGCCACTAAGATCAAACAACAACAGGCTGGAGGCCAGAGCGCCATTCCACAATGCATAGCGCTTGTGACTGCGCAAGCCCATCGCCTTCCCAAGATCGATATCTGAGGTAAATATTGCGGCCTGCCAATCGGGAAACTCCCTCAGTATCACTTGTCCCAACTCGCGATAGAGGTAAACCAGGTTCTCCTTCTCACCGAGTCTTTCACCGTAGGGGGGATTGCAAATAATCAGGCCAAATGGAAGCGGCATATGGGTGGGCTTTGACAGTTCCGACAGTGGCCTACAACTGACTCGCACGACTTTTTGCAGGCCGATACGCGCAATATTCTCCTGCGCGTGGCGGATGACTTGCGGGTCGGCGTCATAGCCGCGGATTTCAGGTAACTGCGTTTCCCTGCCGCGCTCGGCCCGTGAGCTGGCCTCGCTTAACAAGGCCTGCCACTGCTCTGGGTTGTGTCCTTTCCAGGACTCAAAACCGAAGCGCTCCCGCATCAAGCCCGGAGCAATATCAGCAGCCATTAAGGCAGCCTCCAGTAACAGTGTGGCCGAACCACACATAGGATCTATCAAAGCCCCGCCCCGGGCTGCTATGCCGGGCCAATCTGCACGCAACAGCAAAGCGGCGGCCAGGTTTTCCTTCAGCGGCGCCTCTCCGGCCCGCAACCGGTAACCACGGCGATGCAAACTCCCACCGGAAAAATCCACACCGACAATTAGACGGGACTTGCTCAAACGGATGTTGAGTCGTATATCCGGGTTCCGTTTTTCTACCGATGGACGCTGCCCTGTGGTCTCCTTAAACCAGTCAACAATGGCATCCTTACTCCGCTGTGCGCCAAACAAGGTATTACGAATGTGGTCATTCTGGCCGGAAAAGTCGATCGCAAAGCTCTGCTCGACAGAGAAAAATTGCTCCCAGTTCACACCGCGCAGTTCGCTGTACAGAGCATCGGCATCCGGCGCCTCACAGGTCAGCACAGGCAACAATATGCGATTGGCCAGTCGCGACCAAAGACAGGCACGGTAACCAACGGACAGCGGCCCTTCAAAGTAGACCCCTGCTACCGTCTCGCGGGTAGATAGTGCCCCTAGCGTAGACAATTCCTCGGCCAATAAACCCTCTATACCCCGGGGGCATGCGGCGAACCACTGTTGAACACTGACCGCACTCACAAGCACCCTCCTATAATTTCAAGGCGTACAAAAAATATAAAATTATTCATGTATAACAACAACTTAAGATGATTATTTAATTCACATTGCACAAAGAGGTACAGATTGATGCCACCGGTTCACACCCTATTAAGGCACCGTGCGGGCAGGCGTTCAAACACGCGCTTTCGTCTTCGCTTTCGATTTAGGTCTGGGTTTTGCTCTGGACTTTGCTTTGGGTTTAGCCTTGCCCTTGGGTGAAACCTTCTTCTGCCCCTTGGCCGCTGCCGGGGCCGTACCATCGGTAGCCGAGACCTCCGTTGCGTCAGCCAGACGGGCGGCGTCTTTTTCTTTCAACATGACATCGAGCACCAGACTGATAGAGCTATCCATATACTCGTTAAAACGCAGGTACTCCTCATCGCTGAGGCCACGCAAGGCATCGTGTTGCCGATACAAATTGACGAATCGCCTCTCCCGCTCATACTGCTTCGGTAGCGCAAGTACGCCCCACTGCTCCAGTGTCTGCCCTAAAGAGGGGTTGTAGGTACGCATAAACTTGATAAGAAACGGAATGGGGTCGTGTCTGGCCAATAAAGAGGCACAGCGCAACATCAATTCCAGCGGCATAATGGTTTTACCGCTTTCGACGTCCTTCAGCACCTCGTTATCCGCAAGCCCGAGGCTCTCTCCCAGGTCCTTGAGAGACAAACCAGCGGTCTCGCGTGCATCCCTTAGGAATCGCCCGGCGTCGGCCATAGCCTCCAACCGTTCGGGCTCCATGGATTTAAGCAAGGCAGTGCGCAACCAATTATCACCAAACATGGCGGTCATAGTAGCCGTGCTGCGAGCCAATTCCAGTGTCCCACCCGCTACCTGCCCGGTCAGCTTAACCAGGGATTCGATCAGGGAATCAGAGTTACTGCCTTCATTAGTATCTGCCATGCGCACAGGATAGCCTATTCGGCCACTAATTACCGCTGCTGAGGGGTGACAACGTGCCCGTCACCGCCCTCCAGTAGCACATCGTTGTAGTGCCGCTGGCCGCGATGGTTTTCGAACTCGGGCTGAAAAGACAACAAGATGCTGCTCCTGAATGGCCCAATAGAGGAACGCGGTGACGGGGCTTGATGCATGACATCGCCGTAGTGCAGCGTCACATCACCCGTGCAAGCTGCTGCGGCAATACCGGCCTGCCCCTGGGGCACTGGACAGCTAAAGCGATGAGACCCTGGTAGAAACCGCAACTCCCCCGCATCTTCAGTCGCATCGCTGAGATAAATACTCACATTAATAACCGGGCACATCGCTGCATGCCCACCCATCCCGCAATCACGATGCCAGGGCAGGTCGGACAAACCCTCTTTCATCTCGGGTGTCTTGAATACCACCGTAATCGCATCAACTGCGCCAGGGTCGCGCATGGCCAAGCCCTCTGGCATGAGCGCATGCAATTGTTGCATCCTTTCGTCGTACGCAATTCCCCGCAACAAGGACTGAGAGCCACCGTTCAGAACACGGGTAACGACATCTTTCCCCCGCGCATCAACGCCCCACCAGGAAGCCTTGTCATTGACCGTAGCGGCCTCCCGCAGCACATCGGCCACTTGTTGAAACGCATGAACCTCCTGAGCCGAGAAAACCCCTTTAAGCAAGAGGTAACCGGAGGTGTCCAAATAATGTTTCATGTCCGGTTCACTGTCCCGATCGAGGCAAAACTCCCGCCCCGGATCCAGCGGACTACCTGAGTAGTCTAGCAATTCCAGCTTGTTTTCATCGTAGAGAGGCCGACCCGTATAGAGGCTACGCAAAATCGGCTCCCAAACCAAAAACTGCAGCATATCGCCGCGACTTCCCGCTCCCAGTTTATTGCCGTATAAAAGCGCCGGGGCCGTCTCCAGGTCCGCCACCAGGCCCTGCCATTGCTCCAGTGTCAGTTCGATCACCGTATCAGCCGCATCTCCTTCGCTAACACGAATTCGCCCCGCTTCGGGAAAATAACTGAAGGCCTGGTCGGTACCGATAATACGAAAACCCAGGGAGCAGAGATCAGCGGTATGGCTGGGGACCAACACATTGCCATAGACCAACGCCGATTTGGGCAGCGTGTGCACATGAAAATCGCAAAAATCTATCGCCATATCAAACCTCACTCAACCGGGGGAAGACCGGTTTCGAGTGCAAATATCGAGCGCAGGATGGCGCGCCATTCATTGTACTGGGATTCCAGGCTACCGTTGAGACGGAATACCTTGCCCTCAACTTCCATCACTGTGGGCGCGACCTCATTGTTGAACCCCTGAGCCAGTTCGTCCAGGTCCTGATCGTGCTCCTTAGATCGGCTATAGGCATTATAGGTTTGTTGCATCGCTGCAAACGTCCCCCGTCTACCCTCACGCTCCTTGTTTGCAACCCGCTCCTCATATTCCTCTTTGTATATCGCCAACTCCCTGCCATTCTGTCGCCAGAGGTTATAGGTTGGCGTCATACGATCATAGAGCTCTTGATACTGCTCATCCGCATTGTCGATAAACAGGTATTCCTGGTTCTTGATTCGCTGTACGCGCCCCAGCATGGGATCATCCTCAGCTGGCAGGCGACGCACAACCAGGTTGCCCTCTTCATCGGGCGTTACAAAACCGGCAAACGCGTCCGGTGAAAGACTGGCAGCGTATTGCAGCAGCGAAACATCCCTGATTCGAGCGAGTTCGTCCTGCGAGAGCTTCTCCCGGAAGTCCAGCAGGTCGTTAGAAATTTTACGGTAGAGATCGATATAGGGGTCCCCCCCCAGCGCAACAGGATAGTCCTGTGTCCTGGCGACATCGGTATAGGCACGATCCAGCCAAACCCTGCCCGAAGCATCGTTGGCGCGAATGTGCACAGACAAACGCGAGCCATCTGAGACCAGAATTTTTCCGGTCAGCTGTAATTCAGCGGTAGCATCGGGCTTGGGCAATACCCTGACGGCTCCCCAGGCCTGGGTATCAACCAGTACCCGTCGCAGGAGATAGGGCAAGTATCTGGCCTCAGCCTTACGTATCTCGGGAAAAATGCCCAGCTTGCTCAAGGAGGCAGGATCTTTGGGAATACCGGGGTCAAAAATAACAAGCCCGATATCCAGTAACGCGTATTCAGCCGGCACACCGGAAGGCAACCGTAAATTGACATCCCCCACAGCCACCGTCTGTGGCTCTGAAGACTGGGAGGATGAAGCTTCATTTTTGTCCGGACTACCAGAACAACCCCATAGAAGCGCCAGAATGCCCGCTAGCAAGAGCGACCTCATTTGGAGCCCTCCGTAGTACAAACCTTGCCTCGGGTCAGGGTTACTTCGCAGCTTATACCGGACTTGCCGGGCTCAAACCGGTTGTACACCCGGTTCAGTGTAAACGGATAGGAAACTCGATCGGAAACCACCGTCGTAGCAACATTCAAGCGTTCACCTGACGGCCCAAGGGTAAAACGGTGTTGTATCGACACACCTTCCGGAAGCAAAATCCTGAACAGCATTTGATGAGAGTCCCAACCACAGGACTCATTGCCAAAAGGTGTTTCCACCGTCTGGAAGTAATCGCCGTAAAACTCACAACTAAGAGCGAAGGTCTGTTCGCGCTTAACTTTGATTTCGTGGTCGCTCTGCGTCACTTCCAAAAGCTGTGACTGGGTAATCATGTCGGCCATCTGCGCCAGACCTATCACCGAGGGACCGCTGTTATAGCCACTTCCCGACCCCATCGACATACTACTGTTGGAGCGATTCATATTGCCATTTGATTGCCGTGCAGCCCTGCGTTGTAACTCTCGCACCATGGTATCCAGTCTGGCCTGGATGTTGTCACTGTCGGCGTAGTCCATTTCCCAGTGGCCACTGAAGTCCACCGTTTTTCCATTGCGATTTTGCAGTTTCTGGCCGTGGCTCAAACTGGAAAGAAAAATGCAGGCCAGCAGGCAAAACAGTGAGAGAGGATGTTTTTTGGGCGTAATCATCATGGGAAGGGCTAGTGTAGTGTCCTGTATAAATATGCACTTTATACAGGACACTGCACTAATGAAACCCAATACAGACTAAAATCAGGTCAATTAAGGGGAAATATTCATGCGACCCAGCCAGATGGCCAGACCCTGTGCATTCAAGGCCGCGTCACTTTCCACCACAAGACGACAGGCTTCCACGCCGTCGGGTGGCGCCACCGCTGCCAAATGCGTCAGGGTATAGTCCGCTATATGTTTTGCGAGCGCCTCGTTTTGCCCCGGATACAGGGGAGCAAATGACTGGTAGGCAGCCACTTGCTGGCAGAGTAGCTCGGCCAGGTCATCGCTATAAGCCAATTCGCCATAGTGCGTGAGATACATACGCTCGGGCGAATAGGAACGCAAGAGCGCTACCGACTCAATAAAAGCCTCGGGACGAAACTGGTTGGGCGTGGTTGAAGGCATCACAAAATTCCCGGCCTCAAATCGCATTTCCCGGTAGGACAGACCGAACATATCGCCACTGAACCAGCCCTTGCTGTCCTCGTCCCAGACGCAGAAATGATGGTCAGCATGCCCCTGTGTGAAGCGCAGACGCAAACGACGCCCGCCCAGATCCAGCACCATATCATCCTCGGCCTCTATCACCCGATGGGACTCCACGGGCACGACTGTCCCATACAAATACTGGAATTTTTCTTCGCCATAGACGTCTATCGAGCTGGCAACGAGACGGGACGGGTCGATCAGGTGGCGCGCCCCTTTGGGGTGAACGACCAGTGAAGCCTGCTCAAAGGACTGCATCATAAGGCCGGCTCCGCCGGCGTGATCCAAATGGACATGGGTGGGGATGACGTATTTGACCTGAGCGCTGTCCAGTGATTTATCCGCCATGCAACGCTGCAGGTTGCCTACGCTATTTGCCGTTCCGGTTTCAATGACGGCACATTCGCCGCCGTGTTCCAGCAGATAAAAACACGCCATGCCAAAGTCACCGTAGTTGGCATCTATGCAGCTAATCCCCCGCCCGATATCCTCGTAAACTCTCTTACTCAAAGCCCTCTCCTGGCGTATTAAAATATGGGCCGATTCACCCTATGGCTGTTTCAGTTCAGCGATGATTTGCTTCCACATTGCATCGGGCGCCGAGTAGGGAGCATAAATCGCCAGCCGATCCGCATGCCGCCCATATTTTTCACGTAGCTTGGCCGCAATTTCATGGGGCTCGCCCTGCGTCGTGAAAGCGTCGACAAAATCGTCATCGATGCTGTCCGCAAGTTCATCCCATTTACCTTCCTTGGATAGTGCGTTTAGACGTGGTTGAAGATCACCAAAGCCAACGGCATCCATGGGAGGACGATAAGCCGGTGTAGACGCGTAAAAACCCAGCAGTGATTTGACGCTATCCCTGGCGATCTGGCGAGCCTGTTCGCTTTCACCGGTTATCACGATCGCATTAATCTGGAGAATAAAATCCCCCCTGTCGCGGCCGGATATCTCCAGTCCACGATCAACCGCTGGCAAGGCCTTCTCCTCAAGAAATGGCATACTATTAAACGGGTGAACGATCAATCCGTCGGCAACCTCTCCTGCTACCTCGGTCATTTTGGGACCCAGGGCACCGAGCAAAACCGGTGGAGGACCAAATGGATTTGGGCCGGGGTCGAACATGGGTGTCATCAGGGTATGTTGATAGTAAGGCCCCCGGTGATCCAGTCGGCCGCCACTTTGCCAGGCCGCAAAAATAGCTTTCAGGGCCGAGATATAATCACGCATGCGCGCTGCCGGAGGGCTAAATTCCACACCGAAGCGTTTCTCGATGTGTGCCTTGACCTGTGAGCCGATGCCCAGCAGGAACTTTCCCTTGCTGAAGGTCTGTAAATCCCAGGCCTGATACGCCAGATGCATGGGATTGCGAGGGAAAGCGACAGCTATACCGGTGGCAATATCCAGTGCAGGCGCGTGTTCGGAAGCGACAACCAGGGGATAAAAGGGGTCCCAGCTACCCTCCAGGGAATAAACACCATCGTAGCCGATGCCTTGCAGGCGCTTTGCTTCAGTTGCCGCTTCGCCCAATTGGGCGTAGAAAGGTCCATCTATTTTCATCGGGTGTACTCATGATCATTCGCTGTGAACAGTTTCCAGAGCGTGAATGACCCCGCGGAGTTCTGCAAGCCCTTTGAGCCTGCCAACAAAAGAATATCCGGGATTGACCCCCGTTTTGTTGATTTCATCACCCATCAGGTGACCGTGATCTGGACGCATGGGAATACGGTCGGCGCGCCCCTCCCCGCTCCGGCGTCGCTCCTCACTCAATAGCGCCGCTATGAGGCCCACCATATCGTTGTCTCCATCAAGATGATCCGATTCGAAAAACGACCCGTCGGCTTCACGTTTTACATTACGTAAATGAACAAAGTGAATGTCAGAACCAAACTCCCGGGCCATCGCCACCAGATCATTATCTCCGCGCGCGCCATAGGACCCAGCACACAGTGTGAGCCCATTGCTGGGGCTGGGCACGGCCTCGAGAATAGCGCGAGCGTCCGCAGCCGTGGACACCACGCGCGGCAGTCCGAAAAGACTGAAGGGGGGATCATCAGGATGAATGCACAACCTTACTCCAGCCTCTTCAGCCACGGGCACAACTTCTTTCAGGAAGGCAAATAAATTGGCACGAAATCCTTCGGTGCCCAGAGCGATAAACTGTTCGATCGCAGCCCGTATTCCTGCCCTGTCATAGGAGCCTTCTCCACCGGGCAAGCCGGCGATGATGTTTTTCTCCAGCAGGCTACGCTCGAGGTCAGGCATTGCGTCGAACCGTCGCCTGGCGCTGGCGAGTAGTTCGGGCGAATAATCCTGCTCTGCATTATCCCTTTCCAGCATGAACACATCGTAAGCTGCAAAATCTGTCATTTCAAAACGCAGGGCCCGACTGGCATTCGGCAGTTCATACATCAGGTTGGTACGGGTCCAGTCGACCACGGGCATGAAGTTATAACACACCACTTCAATGCCAGCTGCCCCTACGCTGCGTAGCGACTGCTTATAATTTTCTATGTGGTCGCGGTAGTCGCCGGTACGGGTTTTAATATCATTGTGTACGGGGATACTCTCGACAACCGTCCACTCCAATCCAAACGCCTGGATTTCGGCAAGACGTTTATCAACCTCTTCCTTTGCCCATGCCGCGCCCGTGGGCACATGGGATAGAGCGCTCACGATTCCACTCGCCCCTGCCTGAACAATATTCTCCAGAGAGACTGGGTCATGAGGACCGAACCAGCGCCAAGTTTCTTTCATCGCTACATTTCCATAGGTTTAAAGACAGAGGCCCATTTCAGCAAACAACACTTTTGGCCTTACCACTTGACCAATATAGCATCGACAGTCTTTGCTTACCATTGCGTATGAAAAGAAACCTGTACACTTCTCCAGGCAGGACACTATAGAATTGTCCGACTTTACCTAGTCGCCAGGAGAATACGAGTGAAAATCGGCATCTGTCTACCCTACATGAAAGCGGGCCTAACCAGAGAGGACTACCTTCAGTGGTTCCAACGGGTAGACGAAGGCCCCTTTCACAGTATTTCTTGCGGCGAGCGCGTTCACGGCCCAACGTTTGACATGCGCGTTGTCCTGTCCGCTGCTGCTGCGGCCACCTCTCGGGTGGAAATCACCCCGACATTGTATGTACTGCCCATGCACAGCGCCGCCAGAGTCGCTAAAGAAGTCGCTACGCTGGACATTCTCTCTGGTGACAGGGTCAAGAAAATCGTTGTGGGCTACGGTGGTAGAGAAAAAGATTATCAGGCGATGGAAGCACAATACAAGGGCCGCTATGGCCGCATGGATCAACAGATAGAGCAGCTGCGGGCCGTTTGGTCACAACAGGAGATTGTGCCCGGCGGTGGCTCTATCGGGCCCAAACCGACCAACGGCAGCGGCCCCGGAATTCTAGCGGGTGTGATGGGACCCAAAAGTATCGCCCGTTGCGCGCAGTGGGCCGATGGGCTTTACGCCTGGTCTGGTAATGGGAATGAGGAGGAGTTGAAACGAAGCTTTGCGATGGCCGATGCCGCCTGGGACAGCGCTGGAAGAGAACAGGCGCCCTACCGCCTGGGCGGATTCTGGTACACGCTTGCCGACCAGGGCCAACAAAAACTCTATGACTATGTGTACGAATATCTGGCCATTGCCGGTCATGATATCGCCACGATGATGGCCGAGTCGGTTCACCGCAGCAACGCCGATGCAGTAGCACTTGCGCTGGACAATGCCGAAGCGGCGGGCTGCGAAGAGGTATTTATGGTTCCCGCCACCGCAGAACTGACGGAACTGGACCGCCTGATCGATCTTATCAACGCCCGATAATCCCGGCCTAGGTCAAGGTGATCCAGGTCGTACGAGAACAAGCCAGCACCTCGCCCGCCTCCGTGGCAATCGCAACAGCTGCGTATCGCTTGCGCCCTTCGCCACCTAGCGGCCAGCTGTAAACGACCAGTGGAGCGTGCCCGGGCACCGGCTTTCTCAGGTCTGCATGCAGTTCGCCCAGTAGCGTAGGCACAATGGCCTGGCCTACAGCGGCGAAATACCCGGGGCAGTCCAGTGCAGACCAGACAAACTCCGGCAAGACATTACCACCGGGATCCAACAAACTGCTATCGGGTTGCCAGGGACAGGCAAGCAGCTCCCAGCTGTCCACCGGCCCGGGAAACAGGCAGAGACCATCGTGCGGCTGTCGCTGTGGACCACAGACAAAACACGTTGGATAGCTGTGTTCCTCGTAGCAGGGAAACCCTTTACTGGCTTCTACCGCCTGCGCCAGCGATGGGGGTTGCGGTAGTTCAATAGTGAGTTCGTCAGCCACTGCTGTGCCAATCAGGGTCTCACCATCCCACATCTCAAACCCGCCCGCCGCGCACTCCCGCACGTGCAAGGGCTTATCCAGTGGCGGTGGCGCATGCAGCCTTACCCTGCTGGCACCGGCGGTAAAAGCAGCCAACACCCCACAACTATAGCCCCCATTACCCGAATTCGGCGGACCGTTAAACTGCTGACTTATAGTGACATGAGCCATTAAAAACCCCCTCGATCCCATTGATTTACACCAGAGAATAACCTATTTTTTTATGTGTAAACAAAGGTCACCTTATAACCTTGCATTATATAGGCCTTTATTTTGATACCGATAATATTCTAATACCTGCTTTTCTACCTGCTAATCTTAATATTAGACCCCCTATAGAAGGGGGCTTAGTAAAATACATTACAGCTGGGAAGGATTTTGGCTATGAATACAACACCTAGAGGTGTTTCCATATTTTCAACTGCGCTGGGGCTGATAAAACCCAAACCCCAAAAAGTGAAAACGCACCAGGCTAGAATGGCCACCGCAAAGATTCTGGGCAAAACGAAAAGGACGGGCACCAAGGCAAAGACGTACCCACACAGTTCAGCATCGATCAAATGTGAGGACTGCGCCTGCGAGGCCGTACAACAACTTGAAGGGCAGCGTTTTCTCGTTCGCGACGTCCCAAAGTTACCCTTACAGGATTGCACTTCGGCCACGTGCCAATGCTCCTATACACGCTACAAGGACCGCAGGGTATTCGGCGCCGAGAGACGCGCGCTGTACAGCCTGAAATCAGACTTACACATCTTGGGCGGTGAAGAAGAACATCGGATGAAGGAGGGCCGACGATCCACAGACGAATCAACGTTTTCCGCCTCAGATGCCGATTATACTGTCGGGGGCTGGATTAAGACCTAGTCCACCAGCCGTTGCAATTCACACCCTGAAATCCATGCCGACACGCTGTGGAGGCTGCCCGTGTGTAGTATTACTACAGCTGACTTGCCAATAACGGGCGCAGCGACCTCGAACGTGTAGTATCACTACAAGCCGTTGAATCAACTGGTCTTTTTTCTCACAACAACTCTCCCTCAAGTGTTGATAAAGCTATATACTCGCCCGCTCTGTTATTCGGCCTATATTCCACAACCCAGGAGTCCCCATGGCAAAGCGTGTTTACCTGTTTAACGAAGGCGGCAAAGACGACCGTGAACTGCTCGGCGGCAAGGGCGCCAACCTATGTGAAATGACCACCCTGGGGCTTCCGGTGCCCTTCGGATTCATTATCACCACGCCGACCTGCCGTGAATTTTTCGAGGCTGGAAACCAACTGCCCTCTCTGCTGGAACAGGAGTACCGCGTCGCTCTTGATCTGGTGGAAAAAGAAATGGGTGCCCGTTTTGGCGACCCTGAAAACCCCCTGCTGTTCTCGGTACGTTCCGGCGCATCGGTTTCCATGCCCGGCATGATGAACACCATTCTCAACCTCGGGCTCAATGATGAAATTGCCGAGGGCCTGGCAACAAAGACCAACAATCCACGTTTTGCCTACGACTCTTACCGGCGCTTTATCCAGATGTTCGCTGATGTCGTCCTGGGTGTAGACGGAAAGCTGTTCGAGCATGAGATAGAAAAGTACAAAGCAGCCCACGGTAAAGTTCTGGATGTCGACATGAGCGCCGAGGACTGGCAGGCGATTATCGCCGTCTATAAGACACTGGCCGACTTTCCCCAAGACCCCTTCGTACAGCTAAAGCTGGCCGTAGAAGCGGTATTCCTGTCCTGGTATACCCCACGGGCGAATGTCTATCGTGAAATGAACAATATCCCGGAAACTTTGGGCACCGCTGTGAATGTCCAGGCCATGGTATTCGGAAACTTCGGAGATGATTCCGGATCCGGCGTCGCCTTTACCCGCAACCCCTCAACCGGAGAGCGCTTGTTTTTTGGTGAGTACCTGTTTAACGCGGCGGGCGAGGACGTCGTCGCGGGCATTCGAACTCCCCTGCAAATTGAAGCACTAAACGACAAGATGCCAACGGTATACCGGGAACTCTACGAAACCCAGGCGCTGTTGGAAAGTCACTACCGCGACATGCAGGACATGGAGTTCACGGTACAGGAAGGCAAGTTCTACATGTTGCAGACCCGCAGCGGGAAACGTACCGGGCGGGCATCAATCAAAATCGCGGTGGATATGGTTAGAGAAGGCTTGATCACTGAGAGTGAAGCGCTAATGCGCGTATCACCCGAACATGTCGAGTCCTTCCTCCATCCGATGATCGACCCGACAGCCAAGACAGATATCGTCGCCAGTGGACTGCCCGCCAGTCCCGGCGGCGCCACCGGTGCCATCGTCTTTTCCGCGGAGGAAGCCGTAGAGGTGGCTGCCGATGGCACAACGGTCATTCTTGTCCGAAGGGAAACAACGCCGGAAGATATTCACGGCATGAAGGTCGCTCAAGGCATTCTCACAGAGCTGGGCGGCATGACATCACACGCTGCCGTGGTTGCAAGAGGTATGGGCGTCTGTGCGATTACCGGTTGTGGCAGTTTGACCATCAATTACGATGCCGGCACTGCCACCACAGCAGAGGGCGTGGTAATGAGTCGCGGCGATGTGATTACCCTGGACGGCACGGCGGGTGAAGTGATGCTGGGCGACATCCCCAAAATTGAGGCCAGTACCAGCGAGGATTTCCAGACCCTGCTATCGTGGGCAGACAAACATCGAAAACTGAAAGTTCGCGCCAATGCTGAAACACCGGAGGACGCGGCCAAAGCGCGCGAACTGGGTGCCGAAGGTATAGGCCTTTGTCGTACCGAACACATGTTTTTTGCGGCAGAACGCATCGACAAAATGCGCGGTATGATTCTGGCTGAGAGCACCGAAGAACGACAAAAATACCTGGACATGTTGCTGGAGTTCCAGCACGACGACATACTGGAGTTATTTAAAATCATGGACGGTTTACCGGTGACTATTCGCCTGTTGGACCCTCCCCTGCACGAGTTCCTCCCCCACTCAGAAGAAGATATGGTCGCCCTGGCAAAGCGCATCGACAAACCCCTAGAGCGCATCAGGGCAATCACTGAAAACCTGCACGAGGTTAACCCGATGTTAGGTTTCCGCGGTTGTCGCCTGTCGGTGGTATACCCGGAAATCACAGAGATGCAGGTCAAGGCCATCATCAGTGCAGCGGTTTCCGCCACAGAGCAGGGTTACAAACCCTTTCCAGAGATCATGATACCGCTGGTGGTGAACGTGCGTGAAATTCGCATGCTCAATAAGATCATTGATAAAGGTATTCATGACGTCCTGCGTGAGAAGGCGATATCCATTCCCTATAAGGTGGGCACCATGATGGAGACACCCCGTGCCACGCTGGGTGCCGACCGGCTCGCAATGGAAGTTGAGTTCATGAGTTTTGGCACCAACGACCTAACCCAGATGACCTACGGATTTTCACGGGATGATGTCGGCAAATTCTTGCCGACGTACCTGGAAAAGAAACTGGTTGAAAGCGATCCCTTTGTCTCACTTGACCAGCGGGCAGTCGGTCGCCTGATGGAGATTGCGGTGAACGAGAGCCGGGCTCGCAAGAAAGGCATCAAGTACGGCATTTGTGGCGAACACGGAGGCGACCCACGGTCCATCCAGTTTTGCCACGAACTGGGACTTGACTACGTGTCCTGCAGCCCCTACCGGGTACCCGTGGCCAGGATCGCAGCCGCCCAGGCCAATGTGGGAGCGGATCTGGCGGATTAATCCACCAGCCGTTCCTTCAGCACAAACTTGAGGACCTTGCCCGCTGGATTGCGCGGCAAGGCATCAACTATATGCAAGCGAAGCGGCAATTTGTACCGCGCAAGATGGTCAGTAGCGAACTCGCGTAGCCCTTCGATCGTCAACTCATGACCTTCGTTCAGGGCGACAATTGCGGTGACGGCTTCACCCCACTTGTCATCGGGCAGCCCGATAACCGCCACTTCTGAGATCGCCTCGTGTTTGTATAACACACCTTCCACTTCCGCTGGATACACATTTTCACCGCCGGATATCACCATGTCTTTTAGTCGATCACAGATGAACAAAAAACCGTCCTCGTCCTGATAACCGATATCGCCAGAATGAAACCAACCCATCGTGTCGATAGCCTCAGCGGTAGCCTCGGGCCTATTCCAGTAGCCCTTCATCACGTTAGGACCGCGAATACAAATTTCCCCCTGTTCTCCTACGGGCAAGGCCTGATTGTTACTGTCCACAATCCGAACGTCAGTGTACAGCGGTGGCTGGCCCGCAGAGCCCAGTTTACTCACCGCCCATTCAGGGGTCAGGAAAGAGGCAAAAGGCGCAGTCTCTGTCAGCCCATAGCCCTGGCAAAAAGACACCCCGTGTTCGCCCCACAACTCGATCAGCGATTCTGGAACAGGGGCCGCACCGCAGATCAATGTCTGGATGGAGCTCAAATCGGTTTTGTCAAAAGCCGGCAGTTGGGAAACAAACAGGAACATGGCCGGCGCACCAAACATATGGGTAACGCGATAACGTTCAAAGTTTGCCAGTACCTCTGCCGGTTCGAAATTTCGCATCAGTACCAATGTAGAGCCTACATGGAAGGAGCCAAGAGCCATAACGTTGAGTCCGCCGATATGAAACAACGGCGCCGCTGTCAGAATAATATCCTCACGACTGCCACCGAAGGCCAGCATGGCATTAAAATTGTTCCACATGATATTGCCATGTGTCAGCATCGCGCCCTTGGGCAGTCCCGTCGTACCCGAGGTATACATGATGAGACTGACATCGTGGATATCAACATCGACT
Source organism: Halioglobus sp. (assembly GCA_036960305.1). Taxonomy (GTDB): domain Bacteria; phylum Pseudomonadota; class Gammaproteobacteria; order Pseudomonadales; family Halieaceae; genus JBALVT01. The sequence goes on from JBALWA010000011.1 coordinate 52,972, forward strand.
GGCGCCCCAAGCGGGTCAGCGGCAGCGCGTTCGGATTGAAGGTGCCGCCAGTTCTCCGCCTCGCTTTCACAACTAAAAAACGCGCGACAGCATAAATTGGGGATTGCGGGTTCAACGACTGGCTGCAGGGCATCATCACACACCAGCGTGTGGACTCCCGCGTCATTGATAATAAAGGTGAGCTCTTCTGCAGTCAGTCTGAAATTCAAGGGAACAAAAATAGCACCAAGCGCATTCGCTGCAAACAGGGTTTCCAGAAAGGCGGGCTGGTTAAAGCCGACAAAGCCCACCCGGTCACCCACGCAGACCCCGCCCGCTCTCAGTAGAGTGGCCTGCCTGCGCACACTGTCGGCGAATGCGCCAAAAGTGGTGGTCTCGTCTTCGAATATCAGGGCCGTACGCTCGGGATTTAAATCCGCTCGTCGCAACATGGCGCTGGCAATATTGGGCTCTGCTGTAGGTCTATGCATTCTGGTTACCTGATGATTGTTTTCGAATGAAAAAGTGGACGTATCAATCTATAACAATCAATGCCGGAGTGAAATAGCCTTCACCCAATTTGTCCCTGGATTTACCGCTGTATGGTCTCGACCAGAGGCTTCTCGATGGAGTAGACTCGGTGTTATGGATACCAATACACTGGAACAGCAAACCCGAACGCTCATTGAGCCCCTTGTCTCTGAATCAGGGCCTCTGTTGCTTGCTCTACATACCCTGCAGGACCATTTTGGCTACATTCCACCCGAGTCCGTACCCTGTATCGCCCAAATACTGAATCTGTCCCGAGCCGAAGTTCACGGCGTCATCAGTTTCTATCACAGTTTTCGCTCTGAACCGCCGGGCAAAAAAATCGTCTCCATTTGCCGAGCTGAATCCTGCCAGGCCATGGGCAGTGCAGATCTGGAGGCCAGGGCAAAAAAGGTGCTTGGAATTGACTTCCATCAGACCAGCGCCGATGGCCTGTTCTCCCTCGAACCTGTCTACTGTCTGGGCAATTGCGCCTGTTCTCCTGCCATCATGATCGATGACCAATTGCACAGCCGCGTCTCCCTGACGGAGTTGGACCAACTGCTGGAGGTTGAGTCATCATGACGACCCGCGTGTATGTTCCCTCAGACAGCACCGCGATCTCCCTGGGCGCAGACGCTGTGGCCGTGGCACTGCAGGATCTACCCTGTGACCTGGAGATCATTCGCAACGGCTCCCGTGGGCTGCACTGGCTGGAACCCCTGTTGGAAATCGACACGCCCGCCGGCAGAATCGGCTTTGCGGAAACGAAGGCGGCGGACATTGCCGACCTCTTTGCCAACGGCGCGCCTGCCATTGATCACCCCAACTGCCTCGGCCTGGTCGAAGAACATGCGTACCTGAAGCCCCAGCACAGATTGACATCAGCCCGCATCGGCCTGATCAGCCCCTGCTCACTGGATCATTACCGCAGCCTTGACGGCTTCGCAGGTTTGGAAAAAGCGCGCAACATGACCGCCGATGATATTGTTCAGGTCGTTACCGACTCTGGACTACGGGGGCGCGGTGGCGCCGCATTCCCCACCGGTATTAAATGGCGAACAGTACTCGACGCCCCGGCGGAGAAAAAGTATATCGTTTGCAACGCTGACGAGGGGGATTCAGGCACCTTCGTTGATCGCCTGATAATGGAATGCGACCCGTACTGCCTGATTGAGGGAATGCTCATCGCCGGTCTGGCGGTGGGGGCTAACGAGGGGTTTATTTATTGTCGCGCTGAATACCCCCTTGCGATAACAACCCTGCAACGGGCAATCGACACAGCGACAGAAGCCGGCTATCTAGAGGGCTTTTCCCTGCAGGTGAGAAAAGCCGCTGGCGCCTATATCTGCGGCGAAGAAACCGCCTTACTGGAAAGCCTGGAGGGGAAACGGGGGCTGGTGCGATTCCGTCCTCCTCTGCCGGCGATAGAGGGGTTATTCGGTAAACCTACCGTGGTGAACAATGTCATCAGTCTCGCCAGCATACCCATCATTCTTGCCAAGGGCGCGGACCACTACCGTGATTTTGGCAGCGGTCGCTCCCGCGGAACCTTGACGGTACAACTGGCCGGTAATATCCGCCGCGGCGGCTTAGTAGAGGTTCCCTTCGGACTGACATTACGGCAGCTACTGGAAGACTTCGGCGGTGGCACCGCTTCAGGCCGCCCGATAAAGGCTGTACAGGCGGGCGGGCCACTGGGCGCCTATATCCCCGCCGATCATTTCGATACTGCCATGGATTATGAGACCTTTAAAGACATCGGGGCCATGCTGGGGCACGGCGGCCTGGTCGTCTTCGATGACAGTGCAGATCTCGGTCACATGGCGCGCTTTGCGATGGAGTTTTGTGCGCTGGAGTCCTGCGGTAAATGCACGCCCTGCCGCATCGGTTCGGTACGTGGTGTAGAAGTAATCGATAAGATTCGCAGCGGTGAGCAGCCGGACGACAACCGCATCCTTTTGCAGGACCTGTGCCAAACAATGATTGACGGCTCCCTGTGTGCCCTGGGCGGAATGGCGCCCTTCCCCGTACAAAGTGTTATGAAGCACTTCCCCGACGAGCTCTAGAGCAGGTATTACTATGGGTAACTGGTATCGCGTAGGCGCAGAACAGGATTTGGGAACGCCGCTGGTGGCGGGTGAGTCCTTAATTACCCTGTCTGTGGATGGCATGGAAATCAGTGTCCCCGAAGGCACATCGATTATGCGGGCCGCAGCACTCGCCGGCACGAATATCCCCAAACTGTGCGCCACCGAAGACCTGGAGCCCTTTGGTTCCTGCCGCCTGTGCCTGGTACAAATAGAAGGCCGGCCCGGCTATCCCGCCTCCTGCACCACTGAAGTCAGCGAAGGTATGGCTGTACGCACCCAGAGCCCCAGACTTGCCGAGCTGCGGCGCAATGTGATGGAGCTGTATATTTCAGACCATCCTCTCGACTGCCTGACCTGCCCTACCAACGGCGACTGTGAACTACAGGACATGGCCGGCGCCGTGGGCTTGCGCGAAGTCCGCTATGGCTACGAGGGCAAGAACCATCTCGACAAAACAAAGGACGAGTCAGCCCCCTATTTCACCTTCGATGCCAGCAAGTGCATTCTCTGCTCTCGCTGTGTTCGTGCCTGCGAGGAACAACAAGGCACCTTCGCTCTGACGATAGACAATCGAGGTTTTGATTCGCAGATTGTTGCCAGCCAGAATGATGCCTTTGACCAATCTGAATGCGTCTCCTGTGGTGCCTGCGTCAAGGCCTGCCCCACAGCCACCCTCACAGAAAAATCCATCATAGCCCTGGGCCAACCCGACAGGGCGACAGTCACGACCTGTGCCTATTGCGGAGTCGGTTGCTCGTTTCGCGCGGAGATGCAGGGTGACCAGTTGGTGAGAATGACACCAAATCGCGACGGCCATGCCAACCACGGGCATGCCTGCGTTAAGGGGCGTTTTGCTTTCGGCTACGCCACCCATGATGATCGTATCACTGCACCGATGATACGCGACAGTATCAACGACGTCTGGCAGGAGGTGAGCTGGGAACAGGCCCTGAGTTTCGCAGCAAGCCGAATGCAGGCAATACAATCGACTTACGGGCGCAAGTCAATCGGTGGTATCACCTCCTCTCGCTGCACCAACGAAGAGGTCTTCGTCGTACAAAAATTTATCCGCGCCGCCATGGGTAACAACAATGTCGACACCTGTGCCAGGGTGTGCCACTCCCCCACCGGCTATGGCCTGAAGACCACCCTCGGAGAATCAGCGGGCACCCAGACCTTCGATTCTGTGATGCAGGCCGATACCATCATGGTCATAGGTGCCAATCCAACGGCAGCCCACCCGGTATTTGGTTCGATGATGAAGCGCCGGTTGCGCCAGGGTGCAAAACTGATAGTCATAGACCCCAGGGCCACCGACCTGGTAGATAGCCCGCACGTGCGAGCGGACCAACACCTGCAGTTGCGCCCGGGGACCAACGTTGCCGTCATTAACGCGCTGGGGCATGTCATTATCAGCGAAGGCCTGGAAGACAAGGCATTTATCCAACAGCGCTGCGAAGTCGATGCCTATGAGATTTGGCGACAATTTATCGCCCGCGAGGAAAACTCCCCCGAAACGCTGGAACCGGTGACCGGCGTACCGGCCGCCCAGATTCGCGCCGCTGCCAGGAACTATGCCTCCGTACCCAATGGCGCGATCTACTATGGCCTGGGCGTAACCGAGCACAGCCAGGGTTCAACCATGGTGATGGGTATCGCCAATCTGGCCATGGCCACGGGAAATCTGGGGCGGGAAGGTGTGGGCGTCAACCCCCTGCGTGGGCAAAATAATGTTCAGGGCAGTTGTGATATGGGCAGCTTCCCCCACGAACTGCCAGGCTATCGCCACCTGTCAGATCTTGCCACTCGTACGCAGTTTGAAAAGGCCTGGGGGGTTAAGCTGGACGCTGAGCCGGGTTACCGTATACCCAATATGTTTGACGCGGCGGTGGACGGCGAATTCAAGGGGCTTTATATCCAGGGAGAAGACATGGCACAGTCCGACCCGGATACGCAGCATGTGCAAGCGGCCCTTAGCGCAATGGAATGTGTCATCGTACAGGACCTGTTCCTCAACGAAACGGCAAAATATGCGCATGTCTTCCTGCCCGGATCGTCCTTTCTCGAAAAAGACGGTACGTTTACCAACGCCGAGCGACGAATCTCCCCGGTGCGCAAAGTCATGCAGCCCCTCGCCGGAATGGCCGAGTGGGAGGTTACCTGCGCACTGTCCACGGCCATGGGTTATCCCATGTCCTACCAGCATCCCAGTGAAATCATGGATGAAATCGCTCAACTGACGCCCACGTTCAGCGGAGTCAGTTATGAGCTCCTGGATGAACTCGGATCTATTCAATGGCCCTGTAACGAACACGCCCCCAACGGCACCCCAATGATGCACGTGGACGAGTTTGTGCGCGGCAAGGGTTTCTTTGCCCCCACGCCTTATGTTCCGACAGATGAGCGGTCCAACAACAAGTACCCGCTGCTGCTGACCACGGGACGTATTTTGTCCCAGTACAATGTCGGCGCCCAGACCCGGCGCACGGAAAACATGGCGTTCCATGCCGAGGACGTCCTTGAAATACACCCTTCTGATGCCGAGGTTCGCGGCATTACCGACGGTGCCTGGGTCGGCATCAAGAGCCGCGCCGGAGAGACTGTTTTACGTGCTGACATCACTACCCGCGTTCAGGCCGGCGTGGTCTATACCACCTTTCACCACCCTGAATCTGGCGCCAATGTCGTCACTACCGATAACTCCGATTGGGCGACCAACTGTCCAGAATACAAAGTGACCGCCGTCCAGGCCTACCCGGTTAGTAACCCATCTGAATGGCAGGAAATGTTCAGTAAATTTCACGCTGAACAAGGCAATTTTCTGGATCAACGCAAGCGGAAAAAACCGGTAACGACGCAATCATGACTGTTCAAACTGACAAACTACTGCGCATGGCCGAACAAATCACAGCGAACATGGCCTATACGGATGATACCGAAGTAGTCGCTGAGAAAATTGCCGACCACCTTTACCGGTTTTGGGACCCGCGTATGCTTGCTTCGCTAAAGGCTTACAATAAAGAACAGGCGGAGTCTCTCTCCCCCGCGCTTGCAGCCGCCGTCCAGCGATTGGAGCGGGCGCCCTATAGTTAAAAGGGTTCATCCAGGGGGATATTATCTGTGGACGATAGACCGTAGAATAGACACCATCCAACCGTTCATGTGCAAGGAATCCAATGTATGTCAGAGAGTAAATGGCAGGTTTTTGATCTCAAGGAAGTAAAGGACAAACTCCAGGGCAATCCGGTGGAGTATCTTGAGTTCCTCAATGTTCCCGCCCTCAATTGCGGAATCTACTCGCTGGTTGCCGGCAGCACGGATATGCAAGCGCCCCACGATGAAGATGAGGTCTATCTGGTACTGTCAGGCAAGGCGAGAATGCGGCTGAATAACGAGGAGCGGAACGTGGGCCCTGGCTCACTACTTTATGTGGGCGCATCGACGGAGCACTCCTTTTTCGAAATCGAAGAAGACATGACATTGCTGGTATTTTTTGCCGCCAGCCCTCCCGATCGCAGATAAAAATCTGTTAAAGTCCGCGCCTCGAACTATGACTTCCTGACAGAGCGATACCATGACACAGAGTTTTTACCCACCACAACGATCCCTGATGGGGCCGGGCCCTTCCGATGTGCCACCGCGAGTTCTGGGTGCACTGGCCAGACCCACCATTGGCCACCTCGATCCGTTATTTGTCCAGCTAATGGACGAGATTAAAGGTCTACTGCAGTACGCCTTCCAGACCAACAATGCGTTGACCCTGCCTATTTCAGCGCCAGGGTCTGCCGGTATGGAAGCCTGCTTCGTCAATCTACTGTGCCCCGGTGACAAGGTGATTGTCTGCCAGAACGGTGTCTTTGGCGGTCGCATGAAGGAGAACGTCGAACGCTGCGGCGCTATCGCCATCATGGTTGAGGACAACTGGGGAGAGCCTGTCGATGTCAGCAAGGTCTCCGCAGCGTTTGACGACAACCCCGACGTTGCCGTGCTCGCGTTCGTGCATGCCGAAACATCCACCGGCGTAGTCAGCGATGCGGCCACTCTTTGTGCGCTGGCCGCAGAGCGAGGTGCCCTGTCGATCGTAGATGCAGTCACCTCCCTGGGCGGAATAGAATTAAAAGTCGATGAGTGGGGTGCCGATGCTGTCTATTCGGGCACCCAAAAATGCCTTTCCTGTGTCCCGGGCATCTCCCCCATTACCTTCAGCCAAAGAGCCGTTGACCGCATCCAGGCCCGCAAGAACAAGGTTCAGAGCTGGTTTCTTGATATGCAATTAGTGATGGGATACTGGGGTGGCAGCAGCAAGCGTGCCTACCACCACACCGCACCTGTGAATGCCTTGTATGCTCTACACGAGTCATTGGTCATGCTCGAAGAAGAAGGTCTGGAAAATGCCTTTGCCCGACATCAGCTAAACCACAATGCACTGGTCGCCGGACTGGAGGCGATGGGCCTGAGCATGGCCGTAGCAGCCGAACATCGTCTGCCACAACTCAACCTTGTGAAGATACCCGAAGGGGTTGATGATGCTGCAGTACGAGCAGCATTGCTCAGCGACTTTGACCTGGAAATTGGCGCGGGACTGGGCGCACTGGCCGGCAAGACCTGGCGTATCGGCCTGATGGGCTATAGCAGTAGTGCCAGGAATGTATTGTCCTGCCTGACAGCACTGGAGGCCGTACTTTCACAGCAAAGTGTGGTCATCAGCGCCGGAGCGGCCCAGGCGGCTGCCCAGTCTGTCTATAACGCGGCAAACTAACTAGCCGCTACCCGATGCTGCGAAGGAGGCCCTTCAGCCTCCACCCAGCATCATATTCCAGATGACCGCGCCCTGATCACCCGAGGTGTCGCGATGTGTCCTATAGGCCGCATGCTCTTTATCGCCGGCCTCCTGGCGCAGCTCTATGCTCCACAGGGGCGCCAGTTCATTGGGTACCATAGAATAGCGTATATCGATCACCCTATTCCTGTGCACAGGGTCGCGCGCTATATAGCCATTGCTAAACCAGCGAAAGCGCTCGATATCCCTGGCCTGCTGAGAGCTGCTGTCCAACCAGGGCAGGTCGCGGGCCAGGTTTAATTTGTCAACGGAATCCCCCGGAAACACTGCCGGAGAAAAACTGGCCCGCACCGCATCCACGTAATAGCGATCTTCCGTTTCATAGACGGTCTTCCAGACCAATAAATTAGCAAAACTGGGCTTGGCTTCCAGCCTCAGGGGCACATGCCCTCGGCCAAGCGCTATCTCATGGCCCATATCAATCGCCGCATTGCGCTGCAATAGTCCCAGGCCCATATAGGCAAAGGCCCAGACCAGTGCCACCCGCGCAAATAGCATGCGTTTACGGTAGCCCGCAAGCAGTACCAGGCCAAGTATTGGCAGCGTAAAGAGCGGATCGATTATCGAGATGGTATTCCAGGCGATTCGCATATCGCTAAAAGGCCAGAAGAGCATCGTGCCATAGGTCGTGCAGGCATCCAGCAACGCATGGGTGGCATAGCCGAGGGTGCAGTACTTAAAGCACCGCTGAAAGGACATCTGACGGCGTCGGCCAATAAGAAAATACAACACCAGCGCACAAAGCAGCCCCCCTACCGGAATAAACACCAGTGAATGGGTAAACTGCCGGTGATATTCCAGAAACAGCAAGGGGTCCGTACTGGACCGAATCAACACATCCAGATCGGCTGACATTCCTGCCAGAAAACCGAGTAAACCGGCCGTTGCGACCTCAGACTTGTCAGCAGTAGACTGGGGCAGCGAAGCCCCTAGAACGCCCTGTGTCAGTGGATCCATCAGCTCACGCGGTGCAGCGTATTGACATCCTTGTGGTCATAATTGGCCTTATCGTAGATATCCAGAACCGTGGTTTCGCTGTACCGCATCTCATCACCCTTAACCGTCATGGTATGGGTAAAAGCCGTCGTTTTGGCTTTGTTGTACATGAAAGGCGCCTGGACGATGCCGAACTCCGGGGACCCAGCTTCGGCGGCGACGTCAAAAACCAGCTCGCCTTCAAGATTGTCCGGCTGACCAAGTTTTCCGCCAGCGACTACTGCGACAGCCCGGGGAATGGTGAAAGTCTCGACGATGGTGTCATCCGCTGAATCCCACAACCAGTAGCCAACCTGGTGATGGAACACTTCATCATTGCTCTTGCGACTGACCACCTGCTTGTAATGTACCACGGCAAGCGTCTGCTCCTCCGCGTTGGTCACATCACCTGCCGCTTCAAAGGTCAGGGTCTCATAGTAGGGGTTACGCTCTTCTCCGTCCGGCTCAGGTGCGCGATCCACGCCTTTATCCCCTGTCCATGTACCGACTAACGCTGCCAATGGGCCATAGTTTACGCCCTCAATCGTGGTATTTTCACTCATGTGTAATCTCCTTTTTGTCCACATGTCCAACGTAGCGAAAGTATGGCCTGCAATGACGCATATTGCGAGCTTTGGTAGAATTTGTGGCGCCGTCTGGCGCTTAGTCAAGCTATATTCCCGTGCAAATCTTTACGATATCGCATCGAACAATCTACGCCGGGTACTGTCAAAATTGCAGAACTGGACCATTTTTGACTCTTTAAGGAAACTCGATGCAATCAACTTTCAGATTGGCCACCCTACTGGGCACCCTGACACTCGCTGCCTGTACCACAAACCCCTATACGGGAGATCAGCAGGCCAGCAAGGCTGCGACCTACGGCGGTGGAGCCGCTGTGGCCTGTGGCCTTATCGGAGCCATAGACTCGGGTAAACATGCCCGTAACGCCGCCCTGGGCTGTGGCCTCGTGGGCGCAGGGGTAGGCGCCTACATGGATGTACAGGAGAAACAGCTGCGAGACGAGTTACAGGGTACTGGCGTCAGTGTTTCCCGGGAGGGCGACAATATCCGCCTGATCATGCCCGGCAATATCACTTTCAAAACAGACTCTTACAATTTACGCAGTGATTTTTACCCCGTATTGAACTCAGTGGGCACGGTTTTGGCCAAATACCATGACACGACCCTGCGCATCACAGGTAATACGGACAATACCGGGAGCAAGCAATACAACCAGACACTGTCTGAAAAAAGGGCTCGCAGCGTTGGCGACTACCTGACTACCCGACAGGTCGCGCGGAACCGACAACTGGTACAGGGAGTAGGATTCGACCAGCCTATCGCGGACAACGGCACGGCAAATGGTCGGGCGCAAAACAGAAGGGTTGAACTGTACGTGCTGCCAAAAACCGGCTAAACCAATCGGCAGCTATTCGATATCAAAGGAATAGTACATGTCAGCAGAGCTTATGAGGCTGCTGACAACCTCTAGCCAAAAACGGGGGAAGATGAAAAATTTGGCCGTCAGTACGTTAATCGGCTCGTAAACACCCACCCCATACGAAATATAAATTCGATCCCCAATATAGCCTCCCAGAGTCGCCGCGGTGTCCTGGGCAGTACCCTCGGTACCAAAACTGACATTACTGATACCGGGGATTTTGTTTATACCCTGCATTACCCCGGTCTGGTTTACCGCACCCAGACCCAGGGATAAGGCGACGGCTGCACCGTCTGACTCTGCCCCTTTGTCCAGGCCTCGACCACGAATCAAATAGGACATCATTTCACTTTCAGAAAGTGGGGGGGTGGAATAGAGATTGAAGGCGAAAGCCTCCAGATTGCCGAGCACCTCCAAGCCGACGACAATGCCCTCGTCCTTAATCTCGCGCTCAGCCCGTAAATTCAAATCGGGGTTATCCGGTTCCCCCACAAAAGAGAGCGTGCCTCTGCGTATTTTTAGATTCTGACCGAAGGCATCAAATTTTCCTTCGGCTATATTCAACTCACCGAATAGTTGCAGTGGCTCTGACAGGGTTTTCTTGAGCTCCAGCTCCCCTCCCACCACTGTATACAGACCGGTACCCTCTACCTCAAAAGACTCCGCGATACTCACCTTGATATCCGTCGAATATCGAAAAGGACTTTGCTTCTCAATCGGCTCGCCCGCCACGTCGACCTCAATCACATCGGTCGAAACGTCAACGCTCCCAGGGGGAAGCTGTTCATGCTCCAGCACGCCTTCATGGACCTGAATATTTCCCGACAAATCCAAATGGTCCACTGTCGCCACCACCCGCAATTGCTCAGACACTTTTGCCTCCACTCCAGGGGGAAGTAAAATCGTCTGCTGCTCGCCTGAGATATTGAGGTCCAGCACCAGGTCGGGGCGCAGATCCAGACTACCCTGTAGTTCTGTCGCGCCACCACCGAGCAACATCGCGCCGGCGATATCAACCCGCTCCCCCTTCCCGTCAAAACGTATTGTCAGGTCCTCAACCGTTGTCGGGTTGCCCACCAGGGAAACGGTACCCTCGGTCAAAGCCAGTTGGCCATGGACAAGTGGCGCATCTGCGGTACCCGACAGCTTCAACTCACCGTGAACCAGGCCATCGTGACTGGCCAACATGGGCAGTATCGGCTTCAGCGCGCCCTTCACCCGGAAATCCTCCACGGCCAGCGTACCTTGTATTGCCTGCCCTGCCCCCGCCGGTAAATTCAGGTCGAATTTCAGGCCACCACTTTTCGCATCCCGCTGCAACTCAGCCTTGACGCTCAGACCAGCGTCATCCATAAGCAGGTCAACAGCGGCTCGTTCCCAATTAACCGTCGCTCGCTCATCAAGTGCATAAGATCGTGTCAGGGCTCCACTGCCGAAGACAAGGTGCCCTTTGCCCAACAGGCCGGCTCCGGGTTCCCAGCGAACATCAATCTTCGCATCGGCTGCGCCCTGCACTGTCATATTGTTCGGCATTAATGCGTTCAGGAGGCCCAACTCCAACCTTGCCTTAAGGTCGGCACTACCGCTCTCACCCAATATCAGGTCTCCAGGACAGATCTGTGAGGAATTCTGCGACCAACAGTGTGCTGCGATGTTGAGAGACTTATGACCTCCGTCCCACTGCAGTTCTACCGGCTTGGGTAAGCGCCAGGTTCCTCCCCCGACAACCAGGGAGGCAGGCTGTAACAAGCCAGACCAGGACTCTCCCCAGGCCCCGCCGCGGACATTTATCTGTGTTTCAACATCACCACGGCTGCTTATTTCCAGTCGCTGCGCAGCCCTGGAACCTTGCAGTGAAATACGCAACTCTGACCATTCCCATTCCTTAAAAGCCAGGCCTGGTGCCTGCGCTATGAGGTCAAAGTCCCCCTCCCCTTCAAGTTGGTAAAAGCCACTGATACTCACCGAAGGAAGCTCAAGCCCCTGCCAATAAACGTCCTGCCCATGCCCCTGGATAACTAACCGCCGCTGCTGGTCCTGCGCAATCACGGAAAGTGAGAGTGCCCCCCGGCTATCCGGTAACCAGTTACTTAATTCACTGAGCCGAAGGTCGATGTTGGGTGGAGACCCCTCCTGTGCGCGCAGGGACAGCGCCACCCCATAGGCATCGAGATCCAGGTGGCTTTCCCCTATCAACAGCCTACTGTCCAATTTCATATCGCCGGAGAGTGTTGCCGGCTCGCCATTAACCTCGCCCCGGAGGGAGGCATCGTACAGTGACAGCTGCCATTGATCCGACGCATAACTGCCTCTACTACCGAAGCTGCCCTGTATCCGCCCCGTCGGCATTTGTGCCCCCAGAACTGGAAAATCGAGACCAGAGGACTGCGCCTGTAAGTCCCAGCCAATCGCTTCGCTTATGGCAAGCGAACCACTGAGATTGAGCGCGCTGTCGGAAGCCGGATCACGCAATTCAAGCGCTTGAATATCAACTGTAAAATCCTGATGTCGGCCCTTCAGGTACACGGAGAGGTCTGAGTAACCCAGCCCTGTCGCCCCGCCGCGGAGGTCGAATGACTGACGCGCCAATGACCCGTCGGCTATCAGTTGCAGGGGTGAAGTCAACTGTATCTCGGGAACCGTTCCCTCCACACCTGGCACATCCTGTAATGCTAGCGGACCCGACCACTGCACATCGAGGGCTATTTCAAACGGGACTAGCGGATGCAGGCTGTTCACCTGCCCTTGTAACTGGAGCACCTGCTCACCGGGCGAATTGACCGAAACGTCCAGCTCGCCAAGGCTCCCCCCTAAATCCAGTTGCGCGCTGCGTTGATACAGTCCGTGCCACAGCACAGGGGGCTGTTCAATGTTCAGCATACCGCTCACGGTAAGTGGCCAATCACCTGTAAAACTCAGCTTACCCGCCAGACTTAATGCACCCCACCCTTCACTGTTGAGGCTGGCTTGCTCTATCTCTAGTGTCGAATGCTGCCAGCGTGCGGACAGGGACAACGCATCATGCTGATGCTCGTAATCATTGAAACTCCAGCGCGGCCCTTGCAAAAGTAGTTGCTCGGCTATCAGCTCAAAGGGCAGGGAAAGCGCGGGTAGTTCAATCGTTTCCTGTTCGGGCGCGTCGAGGCCAGCCTTCGACCCCAGGCTTAAATAAGAGGCCTCGGCTGTTACCCGGGACAGTAGAATCCGGGAACCCTCAATCGCAACATCGCCCTGTATCGCCCCGTTGCTCCAGTGGCCACTGGGCCAGTGAATCAGGGTCTGCTGTATGGTAAACGCCTCGGCTTCAACAGCCACGGGAAACTGGAATAGCGCCCCTTCACTTTCCCCCTGCGATTGACTCTGCTCCTCGATCTCTTCCAAAGAGGCCCCAATGCCAACATCGAGCCGCTCGAGGGTGAAGTCCTGTAAACACACTGTGCTCGTTAAAAGACATGCGGCACGCAGGTCCACCGTAAGACCGTACAACTGTATGTCAGTATTGTCGACCATCAACCCCAGCCGGCTCACGGTGAGCTTACCCGCTAAACTGCCCTCCCCGTATTCAATCTCCAGAGGTGTTAGCGCGTCCAGCGTCTGTACCAGAACACGACTACCCAGTGGCGTCAGTGGCACCGCTAAAATAAGCACAAGCAGCACTAAAACTGCGCCCAACAACAGGCGCCTGGCAATCAAAATTCGGCTCCAATATTGATGTGCAGTCGCCAGGAAGGATTATCTTCACTAAGATCGTTCGCCAGCTCCAGTCTTATCGCGCCCACCGGCGACATATAGTGCACACCGAAGCCTGCGCCATAATGCCCATCGAACTCACCCTCATCAAAGGCATCACCGGCATCGGCAAAAACCGCACCACGCCAGGTGTCAGTAAAATAGTACTGGTACTCGAGACTGACTGTAACAAGCCTGTCCCCACCGACAACAAATGTTCCCGTAGTACCGTCAGGACGAAGGAGCTCGACCTCATTACCAATGGACTGATAGGAAAAACCGCGAATGCTCTGGGAGCCACCCGCGAAGAAGCTCAGTGATGGCGCCAGGTCTTCGCGATCGCCCGGCTCTATAAAAACGGCCCCGAGTTCTGCTCGCGACACCAGTCGATGACGGGGCGCAAGTGGCACTACCAGGCGAAAGTTACTGTAGGCGCGCAACAGGTTAATATCCGAGCCGATATCGTGGTGCGCGCCCTCCAGTAAATACACCTGATGAAAACCCGCTTCGGGATCTACCAGCGACCCCGATCGTGTTTTGTGGGACAGGCTCGCGCCCGGTAGCACGTAGGTATTGTCCTTATGGGTTCGCCCCAGCGCCCAGGCTTCGTCCAGAGTCCGCGCCGAGTAACTGGCAATCCATTGGTCCCGCCGAAATTCTCTACGCACGCCTACGCCTTTTTGTCGGCTATCCAGGTCGCCATACTCTCTGTCTTCCATATACGCGGACAACTGTAAAACATCTTTAATCGGATGTGTCAGGGGAATATTGTAGGTGAAGCGACCGCTGGGCTGTACAGGGGAATACTCCAGCCGGGTCTCCTGACTATGACCGTACCGGTTTATCCGCGGCGTGCGCCAGGTAACCGACACGCGCTCCTCAGTATCAGTACTAAAGCCCACACCAAACTCAAAACTGTGACTGTTTGCGGCCGAAACACTTACCGTGATGGGGACCCTACCGTTTTCCAACTGATTTAGCTGGGGCCGAACGACGACGTTGGAAAAATAGCGGGTTTGCTGTAACTCAGCTCGCAACTGCTGTAACAAGCTGTGATCAAATAGGTCACCTGATTGAAAGCGAATAACCGAATCGACCCAGCTCATATCCATTACGCTCTCATCCAGCGTCAACTCACCGAAGCGATACCGCGAGCCACTGCTATAGTGAACCGCAATCGTCGCTGTCAGTTCCTCCGCATTGACCTCCACGCGAGTCCGGCTAAGCGCGCCATCAAAATATCCCCGCTGCAGCCCAAGGGCGACCAGTTGCCTTTTTGCCTGTTCGTATTGGCCATGGTGTAGGATGTCGCCCACTTTAAATGGCAGAGCTGCCATCAAGTCAATAAACGCCGGGTCCTCCGCCGCCTCATCAAGCAACTGGATATCCAGCCCGGCAATCCGTACCGGCTCGTTCGCTTTGACCGTCACGGTCAGATGCCAGGGCCTGGACTTCTTATCCAGCGTGGTCTCGATGTCGGGCCGATAATAGCCCAACGCTTTCAGGGCATCTGTGGCGCGATCCTCTGAAGCGGCCAGAAAATTGGAGCGCTCCTCCGGCGTGGCCGGCTCTGTACCGAGCCAGGCAATGACATTCTCTTTTAGCTCGCCGCTGACACCCTTGACAGAATACTCCAGCGTAGACGCGTGCAGCTGCCCCGGCACTGAAACCAGTAACAGACAGAACGTGAAAAAATAGCGAAGCATTTGTTGCTTGATACAGTTAAGCCAGGCTGGCCGTTCCCCAGTAGTTGTAACTGGCAATTCGGGGACTGCTGGGGAGATACATTTCTTCGCTCTCCTGAATAGAAAAACCACCGGCTTGTATCAGCTGGGGTATATCTCGATTCAGGTGACACCCCCCCGCCATTTTCGCCCAAAAGGGGTCGATTCTTTGCTGCCATTTCTGGACGCTCAGATCGGGTGCTATACCGTGTTCACAGAAAATCAACTTGCCCCCCGGGCGCAACACCCTGGCCATCCCTTCTAATGCCGTCACTGGATCGGGAATAGTACACAGGCTGAAGGTCATCATAACCGTATCAACACTATCATCCTCCAGAGGGATTTTCTCACCCGGCAGACCGACATACTCGACATCGAAATCGACGGAGGCGGCTCTACCCGCTGCCAGTTCCCAGGACTTCTCTGAAGGGTCCACACCGATCACACGATCTACCTGGCTGGAGTCGTAAAACGGTAAATTGAGCCCCGTACCGATCCCTATCTCCAGCACAGTGCCTCTCGCCATAGGGACCACCTTCTCCCGTTGCTTCATAATGGGTTTGGTGCCGCAGGCACAATTGATAAAACGTGGCAGTATGTGCTGTTCGTAGAAGCTCATGCGGATACTCTCTTTATTGAGAGTGCTATTATACCCGCCTCACAATGGAAAAAGCGCTGTGTGTCGTTAAAAAACGGAAGATGGCCTGAGACCGGGCAGCCTCAGCTCATAAATCGGCGCGCCCTTCTCCACCATGATGCCCTCGATCTCTTCGAACAGCTCACGATACCTGTAAAAGGGCACCCTCGGAAAAAGGTGGTGTATCGAATGGTAGTTCTGGTAACCCCAGAGCACGGTGAGGCATTTCCCGACGGCACCCGGGATTGCAATTGTCGAGGTGTCGACATACCGCCCAACGGTTTCGTGCGGTTTGTGCACTATGTAGGCGAATAAATACATCACAATCATCACCCCGCCTAAACTGCCAAGCGCTAGCAACACCAGTACCTCCATCGACTCGCCCTGCCCGATTAACGCCAGGCGCAGCAGCACAATCGCTGCCACTTCGAGACAAAACCGAATGTTCTGGGATCGGGGTGCGGCACTCCAGCGCTCTCGAACGTAATAGTGATACTGACTGCAGAGAATTCGTACCGCCGCGCGAAGCGCGTGAAACGGCGAACGTGTCATATCCGAGACCAGGTGATCTGGGTCTGAATCCGGAACATTGGTATTGCGATGATGGGCCAAGTGCTCGTGGCGATGTGCCGTGAGCGGGATCATCAGAATCCAGGCCGCACAATAACCCATCATTTCGTTCACCCAGCGTAGGGAACCATGGCTACCGCTAATCGACCCATGTACGGACTCATGGAGAACCGTATAGGCGGCATAGGTAAAAACCATCAACAAAGAGAACGCGACAAGCGCAGAGACATGGCCAGAGACAAACAACAGCGGCACTGAAACATACCCCGCGGTAACCATCAGGCCGAGTACGACCGTCGGCCAGGCGAAATCGCCCATTCTGCTTTTTGCTGCCAGGCGCGCCTGTTGATCCAGAATATCCTTACTGTCCATTGTCATTCTCCCGATTCATTTCATTTTCATGAGCCATAGAATGAAGTAAGACCGTCCTAAATTTCAGTGTAGAACCCGCCACATGGGTGTCATATTCCGCCAAATTGAACTATATTGTCCTACATGTACGATATTAGCCCCGTTTACGCCCGCTTTGTCCTGCGAGACCTCCTTCAGCGCAAGGTGCCCGAAGAGCGCTTATTTGCAGAGACCTCTCTGAGCAGGGAGAGTCTCGAACTCGGTGGAAATATAAGCAAGGATGACTTTGTCACTTTCCTGAACAACGCCCGTCGACATAGCGGTGACGAGCAGCTGGGACTGCTGATTGGAAAGCACAGCAACATAATCGCCCTTGGTCCTGTCGGCGCTGCAGTAGCCACAGCCCCTACCATACGCGAAGGGCTACAAATCCTGGAGAGTTTTGCCCGTCTGCACGCGTCCTATATGCAGGTCGCCCTGATATCAAACCTGAGCGGACTTTCAATACAGATCGGGTTTCTGTCGGATACCGGGGAGACGGAACGTTTCCACGCTGAAACCGCGATTATGCTGGTCCAGCACTACGTGGAAACCGTCACTGGCCAGAAGCTGGATGACGCGGCCTATCAGTTTGCATTTGATGCCCCTCCCTATGCATCACAATACGCCCAATGGCTACACAGCCCTGTCAGCTTCAACCACACTATGAGCTCTGTGGAGCTGAGCCAGAGCTGGCTCGATAAACGTTCGCCTTACTTCAACGATGAGATATGGCAGCAGGCGCAATTGTTGCTCGCCCAAAGAATTCGGGAGCTTGGCACTGCCAGCGACAAGACGTATACCACGCACCTTTATGCCCTGATGCAATCCCATGAGCCTCCGCTACCCGACCTGGGCGCCGTTGCCGCAAGACTCCATGTTTCTGAACGTACATTGAACCGCCGATTACAGCAGGAAAAAACCAGCTTTCGACAGATAAGAGCAGAAGTACTTGGTCACTGGGCCCAACAATACCTGACGCAGACGCAATATACCGTCGAAGCCATCTCCGCTGTATTGGGTTACCAGGATGCCGCTAACTTTCGTCGAGCCTTCCGTGCACAGCAGGGTTGTTCGCCCAGTGAATACAGGCGGCAACACTCCACAGTCAATAAATAACCCCCTTCTGTCAATAAATAACCTATCGCGATTTCCCCGCAAGCCTAGAATAGCTCTCCTGAAATGACAGGAGAAACTCACATGGCAAGAATTACACTGATTGAACACAACGGTCAGGACCACACGATAGACGCAGAGTCGGGTGTTTCGCTGATGCAGAACGTTATGAACAACCTGGTACCCGGGATCGATGCTGATTGTGGTGGCGCAGGCGCCTGTGGCACCTGCCATTGCTTCATTGAAGACCCATGGCGGACTGCAACGGGCAATGCAGACCCAATGGAAGAATCGATGCTGGGAATGCGGCCTGACCGCGTTGAGAGCTCACGCCTGAGTTGCCAGATCGATGTATCCGACGATATGGATGGCATGGTTGTACGCCTTCCAGAATTCCAGATGTAAGCCAAGCCGAGAGCCGATAATATGAATATTTCAGATGAACTGCCCAACCCCGAGACAACCCCCCTGGATCAAATCAACGTGAGTGATGCACGCCTTTATGAGCAGGATGCCTGGCGCCCCTATTTCGAGCGCCTGAGAAAAGAAGATCCGGTGCACTACCTGGCGGACAGTCAGTTTGGCCCCTTTTGGTCTGTAACACGGTTTGAAGATATTGTTGCTGTTGACAGCAATCACCAGGTTTTTTCATCTGAACCCACTATCGTCATTGGTGACCTGCTGGATGAAACACCATTTGAAATGTTTATCGCGATGGACCCACCCAAACACGACATCCAGCGACGCGCAGCCCAACCCGTGGTTGCGCCGCAAAACCTTGCGGGGATGGAGGGGCTGATTCGCAGCCGTGTGATTGAAATCCTGGACAACTTACCGGTAGGCGAGACCTTCGACTGGGTAGAACATGTCTCCATCAACCTGACGACGCAGATGCTGGCAACACTGTTTAACTTTCCGTTCGAGGATCGCCACAAACTGCCCTACTGGTCCGACATAGCCACAGGATCGCCGGAGGTTGCCGGGGGTGACGTCAGCTATGAGGAACGTATGACGGGACTGGCAGACTGCATGGAAACCTTTACACGATTGTGGCATGAGCGCGAGGATGACGGTTCGAGCTTTGACTTAATATCCCTTCTTAAGCGCGACCCCAATACCGCGGACTTGATCGAGCGGCCCATGGAATTTATTGGAAATATCATCCTGCTGATTGTTGGCGGCAACGACACCACGCGAAATTCTGCTACCGGCGGCGTACTGGCACTCAACCAGAATCCGGTGGAGTACGAGAAGCTTCGCGCCAACCCCGCACTCATTCCCGGCATGGTATCGGAAATCATACGCTGGCAAACACCACTGGCCCATATGCGTCGCACGGCCAACCAGGATGTAGAGTTCAAGGGCAAGCACATCAAGAAAGGTGATAAGGTCGTCATGTGGTATCTGTCTGGAAATCACGATGAGACAGCAATAGACAATGCCAGCCAGTTTATTATTGACCGCGCGAACCCGCGCCACCATATGTCCTTTGGCTTCGGTGTGCACCGCTGTATGGGTAACCGCCTGGCTGAAATGCAACTACGTATTCTTTGGGAAGAAACCTTGCAACGCTTCCGCTTTGTTGAAGTGGTTTCAGAGCCCGAGCGAGTTAAATCGAATTTTGTACGGGGCTACAAAAATCTGCCCGTCAGGCTTCACAAATGGTAACAGGTCGAAAACTCCAGGCGCGGTATTGATTAACGGGGGCGCTGTCGAAAGTCTGTAGGGGACTCGCCGTACCAACGCCGGAACGCTTTGCGGAATGCTGCGGTATCGTTATAACCCAACAACGCAGAGACGGCTTCCACGGTCAAGCCCGATTCGCAAAGATGCCTGGCAGCGAGATCGGCGAGTAGTTGTTCACGAATCGCTCGATAACTATCGCCCTCCGCATCGAGCCTACGGGCAAGCGTCCGTTTGGAGATGAACATGGCACTGGCGACATCGGTTTCGGAAACAGAGCCCGGGTTTTGCGATAACAGTATCCTCCGGACACGAGCTGAGGTTGACAAGGCGGATGCTGGAACCTGAACCAGAAGCTTTTGACACAGCTCGTATGCCAGAGCGTAAGACCGGGGATCACCGGTGGCATTGCTGACGCTCCCCAACTCGACCGCTATGAGGAACGAATTGGATGCACAGGAAAACTGAACTGGAGAGTGTAGATAATTCCTATAGAGCGAATGGTAGTGTGGCCTCTCATGAGTCAGTTCAATCCGGGCATTACTCAGATCTCCACCCAGCATAGACTCCACAAAAGATTGAATAACAAGCGCAAAACATTCGTTTAAAATGCGACGTTCGCTGCTATTGGCAGCCACTTTCAGTTTCAGGGTGCAGCGTAGCCAGTCATCATCCAGCACAAGATCCAATTCAACAAAAGGAAGCCGTGTGGGAAGAAAGTCACGAAGCGATTCCAGCGCCGCCAGCAAATTGGGGCTGCTTAAGACAAGGTAACCCAGCGGCCCATGGGCAGAGGGATGCAGCTGCCGCCCGAGACGCAAACCGAAATCTGGCGATGGCAACATCCGTTGGCCATTGTCCAGCACCTGCAGTTGCTGTCGACCGGAAAGCCGGGTCTCATCGCCCGGCATCAGTATACTGTTGGAAAGACCCGTACCCAATAATAGTGTGGCCAGTTGACGTTCCTGCAGGCCCAGCTCCCGCGCTATGATGCGCGAATAACTACTGGGAATGAAATAGCTGTCCTGTACCTCAGCCATTGGTCTGCAAGGCGATGTCAGCGCGCCTGTGCACGCCTTCGTCGAGGAAAACAACGGCATCGTGTACCGTGGTGAAGATACGTTCCTTCGCCAGGTAGGCATTAAGATCTGAAGCCTTGAGCGCGTCCCTGACCGGACCGATCAGGTTAGTCAGGCAGAATTGAACACCCTGCCCTTCCAGGTTCTCAATCACCTGCGCGAGCATGCGAATGGATGTGCTGTCGATGCTATTTACGGCCTCGCCATCGAATATTACAGCTTTAAGGCTATCGGCTGGACGGCGTTTCATCCAGGCATACAGATGCTCAATGAAGTAATCCTTGTTGGCAAAATACAGCGGGGCGTCAAAACGAAAGATAAGAAACTCATCTCGTACCCTGGCGTTATCGAATCGCGAAATATTTCGGTACAAATTTTCCTCTTCAATCAATCCCAACTCTGTCATGTGGGGATTGGCGCTGTTATATATCACCATGGATATCGACAGAAACACGCCAACCAGCAAGCCCTGCTGAACCCCAAGCAGCAAGGTAATTATAAAGGTCAGCAACAAAATGTAGAATTCTTTTCGATTCTGATTGAACAGTGTTTTCATTTCGGCATATTTGAACAGCCCCAGCACGGACATAATGATGATGGCAGACAGTATTGCTTTAGGAAGGGGGTAATCCGTAAATAACGGCGTCAGATACAGCATGGTGACGGCGATGACCACGGACGAAACAACCGCCGACACCTGAGTCATGGCACCGGCACTGCGAAAGGCTGCACTACGGGAAAAACTGGCCGACACAGGAAAAGCGCGAAAAAAAGCACCCAGTGTGTTGGCAAGGCCAATGGCGATCAGCTCCTGATTGGGCCTGGCATTGATTTTGTCACTGGGCTTTTCCTGGGACTTACATATGGAGATGGTTCCCACATACCCCATCAGGGCGACTGTAAAAGCCACTGGCATCAAACGACCCAGCTCATTGAAGTCCAATCGGGGGATGGTTAAGTCCGGCAATCCCTGTGGAATGGAGTTGATGGTATCGATACCGTATTGCTCCAGCTGCAGGACACCCGCCAAAAACATACCCAGCACCAGCGCCACCAGTGCACAGGGAACCCGAGGTGTGAATGTGTTACTAAGCTTGATAAACAGTAGACTACCGATGCCGATGACAACGGTTACCCAGTTCCATTCTGTCACGGATAGCAATAGCTGATACACCAGGGTAAACACATTGCCGCCCGCCACACTGGCACCAACCAGGCTCTGTAACTGGCTCCCGATAATGATCAGCGCCGCGGCCGAGGTATACCCCACGATGACCGGGTAGGACAGAAAATTCGCGATGAAGCCAAATCGCAACAAGCCAAAGATGAATTGCAACAGACCCACCATCAACGTAAGAGCAATCGCCAATTCAAGGTAAGCAGGTGAACCGGGCTCAGCGAGCACGCTCAGGCCGGTGAGTATCAAGATCGAGTCCAGCGCTACGGGGCCAATGGATATCTTGTTGGAGGTGCCCAAAAGTGCATACAGAATCGGCGGGAAAATTGACGAATAGAGGCCAAACTCGGGCGGTAAACCCGCCACCATGGCATAACCCATGCCCTGCGGAATCAGCATGACGCCGATTGTGATTCCCGAAATCAGGTCACTCTGGAACATGCGCTGGTGATAGCCTTGCAACCACAGCAGGCCGGGAAATAACTTATAGAGCATACGATCTGGTCTCGAACGAGATATTCATGGACCAGACATTACAGGACTACATCGCCTGCTGCCAGTACGGGAGTCAATCAGACTCGCGCCTGAACGGCGCGAGCCCTTTCATACGACGAGGATCTAGTGGGGGACGAGCCGGACTCTTCCCCAGGGCGTACCGTAGTGAATTCGACCATCGAGATCAATCAGGGTACCTGCAAACATGACGTTATAGCGCTGACCGCCTATGACATAGTGGAACCGTGATTCCCCGGTATCCCAGTCCATGGCCTCCAGCGTCCATTTATTGTCACGGGCCCCAATCAGATAGGCGGTATTGGAACCGACACCGACAATGGGAACCGTACTGGGTGAACTGATCTCTTTGTTAACCCAATCGCTTTTTAAACTACGTGCCTGCGGATCCCATTCGAATTTCTGCACACCGTAGGGCTGGTGATTGGGATTGCTGCCGAGATAGCTAATCAGCAATGAGGCTGCCTGCTTGGGGAAATACCAGGGTGCATTACGTGGGGCGTTGTTCACTACCAACGCGCCATAGCCAGCGACAACGACAGACTGCTCGGACTGAATCTCAGTCAGCTCAGGGTCATCCATTGTCACAGCGGCCTGACCGGCGATTCGTCGAGACGGGGCGCTGTCGAGTTGATTCCAGTCCGCGGGAATCTCATTGCGCCAGAATAAAACAACATTCATCTGCGGCTGTCCATCTGTGATAACAACGAACTGGTCCTCTTCACCGAAGCCCATAAGCGAGGGTGTAGCCCCAGTGCCATGCCCCCAATCATTCTGGTATTCGGCTGACCAGGCGCCATCGCCTTCATCAGTACTGAGCTCTTCCCCTGTCCAGACAACCTTGTGCATATGCTGTTGAGACGCAATATAAATGCCGCCATCCTTATCAATGGCAAAGGCATTGCGAATCCAACCGTAACCGGTGGGCCCTGTGGCCTTGTCCTCTGCGCCTTCACTATGTTTTATCCGCGTGATGTGATGGGTCTTGAAATCCGGGCTGATAGCGGCCATATAGCCGTGTTCTGTCGCAGCAATCAGCCAGCCATCGTAAGTCATGTTCAAACCCATAACCGGACCAGTGACCTCCGGTGGTAACTGGAATTCGCGCAGCTTAACAATAGGCGAGCTTGAATCGCTGGGGTCCTCGTCACCGTAGGCAGTTATCAGGCCTGTCTTACTGCCAATATAGTAGGTGTGATCATTACTCAACAAGGTATACAAATTAGAGAGATTACGTAATTTCTGTGCCTCAGAGAATGCGTTGTAAATGGCAAAGATACTGTCATTGTCCTCATCAAATTCGGCAATAGACTTGTCCGCATACTCTTCATCCCACACTTCTGCACCTGGGAAAAAATACTCAGCGACAATTTCCTGCGTGTCGTAGTCCAGTTTGACGATACGGTCCAGCCCATTGCCCCAAAGCACCCGTTTGCCATCGGCGTAAACGCCCGAGGTTTGAATGCCGAAATATCCGGGACCCGTATGGGTATACTGAATTTCACTTTCTTTTAAAGTTCGGGTTGGACCACTGGGACCCGCCTGGGGCATCGCATCTTGTTGGGCGGGATCACCATGACCCAGTGCGTAGTTGGAGTCCGCCAGAAAATGATTCTTGGGGGGCATTTCGAACGCCATCAAGCCCTGGCTCAGCAGGAGTGCCGTGCCAAAAATCGTGGGTAAAAAACCGCTTCTGATACACAAATTCATCTTCAGGAATCCCGTTTGCTATTGAATGGCAACAGGATAAGACTTGGCATAAGCATTTGACATGACCCGCGCGGTCAAACTGTGTTAACAAATCAAGGTGAAGCCAGACTCAACCCTGGCTGCCGCTGGCATAGGCCTCGGGATCCAGGCGGTGCATCTCAGCTTCAATCCAGCGCTCCACCTCATCCATTAGCTCCGCGGGTTCCCTTCCTTCAGCGGACACTGGTTGACCGATAGATACATCGATAATACCGGGCTTGAACCAGAAGGAACGGGCGGGCCAGCAGCGAGCGGACGTCACCGCAATGGGTATCACCCAGGCACCCGTAGTGACGGCCAGGCGGGTTGCACCGGATTTATAGTTCCCCTTCTTACCCCGTTCTATCCGGGTGCCCTCCGGAAACATGATGACCCACTTACCCTTATCCATTATCTCCCTGCCCTGTTCGGCAACCTTATTCCAGGCCTGGGCCTTTTTACTGCGGTCGATGTGGATCATTTCGAGCCTGCCAATCGACCAGCCAAACAGGGGAATACGCAGTAGTTCTTTCTTGAACACATAGGCCAGTGGGTGTGACGTCATGCTGGCAAAATAGAATGTTTCCCAGGTGGACTGGTGCTTGGGGCACAAAACGACCCGACGCATATCATCCGCACCGGGAAGGTTTTCCTCACCGTGCACGCGGTAGTCGACTCCACCAACAATGCGAGCAGCAGCAATGACTCCGCGCAAAAAAGGCGCCGCAAACCACCACCACAGCCGGGTACTGCTAAGAAAAAGCGAACACACAACCAGGGCAATCCCAAAAGGGATGACAGAGATCACTATCCAACTGAATACCAACAGAGAGCGGACAGCATTCATGCGGCTTTTACTTCCTGCGAACGACCTTCAACACTGGCCAGAAATTCAGCGATGTTGTCATAGGCATCATTCGCCTCTGGCAACTCGGGCGTAAAGATTTGCCACACATGCACCATGTGCGGCCAACTCTGGAGTACCACAGGGGAACCTGCTGCCTGGGCCTTGGCCACATAGCGCCGTGCATCATCAAATAACATCTCTGCTTCTGATACCTGGACTAAAACAGGCGGCAGTCCTGACAGGTCGCCACGCAATGGCGATGCCGCCGGATCGCAGGGCCGCATACGGTTGGTGAATAAGCTGGCCCACCAAAGCAGCAGCTTGGGTACTGCTACCAACTTGCCAAAAGCCGGCCCAATCATTGGGTCACTTGATACATTGCCAGACAAACTGGGCGCTGTCAGTGTCACGTCGGTAGCAGGGGAAAATGCGATCGCGGCATCGGCCGCTCTCATGCCACTGTCCCGCGCCCAGGCGATCACGGAGAGGGTTAAATTACCGCCGGCAGAATCCCCCGCTACAGCCAGAAAATCCAGATCCAGAGGTCCCTCAGGCCCATTGGATAGAATCCATTGATAGGCATTTCTACAATCCTCGATACCTTCCTGACGCGAATTTTCAGGTAACAGGCGATAATCCAGAGAGAAAACTGCCGCATTGGCCAGCCTGGAAAGTCTGTCGGTAATCGCTCTATGGCTTTTTGGGCTCCCGGCCATCCAGGCGCCGCCATGAATATAGAGTAACCTGCGCCCGGGATTGACGCCTGGTGCCAACACCCACTCTCCACGGACATTGTTGTGATTCACCGATCTGAATTCACTGGCGAATTCCCGGTTGTCACTCATGGCATCCATATAGCCCCGGATGGCGCTAATCCGACTGTGCCTACTGCCAGAGGTCCCCATGCTCGACATATCACCCAGAGACGCTACCACGGCATGGTGCGCCTCGCTAGGCTCCCCCACAGGCACTGGAATGACATTGCTATCGAGATAAGACAAATCCTCTCCACGCAAAAATAAAACACTGTAAGCCAGTAATAACAGGATGATCAGGGTGAACCAGGCCATGTAGGCGCTCCATACAAAATCTGCAAAGTCTGAATCGAGAAACAGAAAAACATCAGGGGCTGAATTATGCCCTAAATACGACCGCTGTTCAGCCCTGCCCCAAACAAAAAAAACCGCCAATTAATTCCGATACAGGTCAGGCAAGCACATAGCCCCCTGACAAAAATCCTGTAATTCTGCACTTGCGGCGCTATACTGGGAAGTTGATCCCTAGGAATTCATTGTTAACAACAGCTATGTCACTGTGAAAAAAATCCAATCAAAAGCCGAGATCCGTGCACTCCTTGAACAGGAGATGGATTCATACATGCAAGATGGCGGCAAAGTTGATGAAATCCCAAGAGGGATCAGCGGTAGAGACGCACAGGACACGGGTGCGCTAAACACGCGCAGCCTATTCCTTGAGCCCAGCAGTAAACGTACCCACGTTCCCGAGGTTATCGCTGCTATAGAAGCCAGGCGCAAGGCAAAGCTGGTACACAAACCCGCTGCCAAACCCCTGAGAAAGAATAAACGCCGGCAAAAAACAATCTATGACGATTTCGGAGAAGCACTACGCACGGTGTGGGTAGAGGAGTAATACCACTTCACGGTCACCCAGCCGGCCCTGGTGCTGGCCGAACAGGCACAAAAAAGGGGCCGAAGCCCCTTTGATAAAGCGCTGTCAGCGATTAAGCGAAACGGCGACGCAGTCCACTCAGCAAGCCACCCAGTGCCATGAAAGCACCACCGGCCAAACCGATCAGGAACAGAGGACTTGCAGTAGTAGGCATTTCTACCACTTCTTCCTCAACTATCACCAGATCTGCTTCATCGGGACCATCAGCATCTTCCACCACCATCGCGAAACGATCTTCGGGGATGTAAACGTTGAGTTGCTGGCCACGCATCAGATCGCTTGCACGATAGGTACGACCACCGATCTCAGCACGCCAGGCGTTATCCAGCTGAATGCTGCGGCTATCGCCTTTAGAGCCATCGGTATGCAGGGTACGGAACGTCATACGGTTGCCGCGAACCCGGACCACTTCAATGCTGGCCTTGGCGAACAGTTTGCCGTCTTTTTCGTACACAGCCTGACAGGTTTGGGAGATATCCGGATTAGCCGCCAGTGCCTCTGCTGACCAATTCAGGTCACCACAGCCAACTGGTGTGCCAATATCCATACCCTCTGAACTTTCGTTCTGAGCCATTGCCTGACCCATTGAGAGCGACAGCGCCATCCCCATTGCTACTACTAGTTGCTTCTTCATGTCAATTCCTCCTTATTGTTGATTGACATCGGTGATGTCGAGCGACGCCGTAACAATATAGCGTTGCGGTGCATGCCCGACAAAATAAAATGGATAACAGGTGATCAAGGTTACGGTTTGATCCTCTGTATCCTGAAGTACTGACCGGTCGCTTATTTCCACGACCCGGGTCGAATTTATAGTGAACTGCTTGGGCCCTTCCAGTGTCTGAAGTAGAATTTTCTCACCCACTTCGACATCTTTCAAAACCCGAAAATAACCGTCTCTGTGCCCGGCTATACCGATATTTCCAGGCTCGTGTGGGTACGCCATACCATCAATAATGCCAGCGCCCCGGTCCATATTCAGCTCTGAGTCTGAGGGATAAATGGGCACTTTGAGCCCCACCGATGGCACTTCGAGCAATCCCAGTACCTGAGGGATATCTGCCTGCATACTCGCTTCATAATCGGCTATGCGTCCCGGCGCCCAGAGACTGGTATCGGGCGCTCCGGCCTGCTGTGGAGACAGGCTTTCTGTAGCCGTTGGAGGAGCTGAGCTGCTGCCAGGAGATGGGTCGGTATCAAGGCTGGCTAACAAAGGCTGGGCTGAAACAGACATAGCCTGTTCGAACTGGGCGATATCACCCTGCCGTTGGACTTCGCTTTGCGCCAATTGGGAGACAAAAAATCCAGTCAAAAGAATACCTGCTGAGTAGCTCAGCAATTCTCCTGCGCGAAATACCATAGGATTTAATCTTCCTGGCATATCTTGGCTTATCTTCCCCAAACATCGAAAATAGTGTTTTTTCTATTCGAGCTAACGCTGCCGAAAACTCTGTTCTTTAGCGCTTTCGCTAACTACTGTGCGACAAGATGCAGCCTTCTTCGTGCATTGTCAAATTTCTTCATTCGCTAATACTAACACTAATTAGTTTTGATACCATTCAGATTAGCCTCATTATAGAACAGTAATGACAAAAACGCCTACAAACAAACACATACAGCTCAGTCGGGTGCATGACTCAGCCGGCAGTAAACGGCTGTGGCTTTTGAAATCTGCTGGCGATTCCAGTTAGTTCAGTAAGGGGTTTCTTCCCTGCGTTTTGAGTAAAACACAAGCGAACTTACCGCCAAAGGTTTGACTTCTCATCCCCAGTGCTACGGCATGCGCACCAAACCTTGCATTGCTTCAACCGCCTCGCTACCGTAACCACCACACTATCAACCAGGCAAACTTCAAATGAATTCACAAGTGACCCCGTTTACCGTGGATATCCCCCAGTCTCAGCTGGAAGACCTTCAGGAGCGACTGCGCGGCACACGCTGGCCTGAGCAGGAAACAGTAGAAGACTGGAACCAGGGGATACCACTGTCCTATACCAGGGAGCTGGCAGATTACTGGGCCAAGGATTACGACTGGCGCCGATTTGAAAAAAAACTGAATAGCTGGCCGCAATATACAACTGAAATCGATGGCATCGATATCCATTTTATTCACAGGAAAAGCCCTCACGAAGAGGCTCTGCCATTGATTATTTCCCACGGCTGGCCTGGATCGGTGGCGGAATTCCACAAGGTCATCGATGCCCTTGCCGATCCGACCGCTCACGGTGGCAAAGCTGAAGACGCTTTTCACGTGATAGCCCCCTCCCTCCCCGGCTTTGGTTTTTCGGGCAAACCCAAACAGACAGGAACCTCTGTGACCAGGATTGGCAACATGTGGGGTGAGCTGATGGCCAGACTGGGCTACGACCGCTATGTGGCGCAGGGCGGCGACTGGGGGAGCATGATCACCCAGAGCATGGGTCAGACTGAAACGGAACACTGCGCGGGCATCCACATCAATATGCCGCTGGTAGCACCAGACCCCGAGACCATGAACTCGCTTACGCCTGCTGAAGCTTCCGCTCTGGAGTCCATGAGCTTTTACAACGACTGGGATTCCGGGTATTCCAAACAACAGTCCACCCGGCCACAGACAATCGCTTATGGCCTGGCGGATTCGCCCGTAGGGCAAATGGCCTGGATAGTCGAAAAATTCTATGCCTGGATGGACTGCGAAGAGCACGGTGAAAAACACCCCGAGAACATCCTGTCCAAAGATGAACTGCTGGACAATGTAATGATGTACTGGTTAAGCAATACCGCTGGCAGCTCTGCCCGCCTCTACTGGGAAAGTTTCGGTACGCCCAACTTTGACCCTATCCACATGCCTGTTGGCTGTTCGATCTTCCCCCAGGAAATTTTCCGCAGCAGCAGGCGCTGGGCCGAAAAGCGATTCAGTAACTTGATACATTGGAACGAGTTGGACAAAGGTGGCCATTTCGCAGCATTCGAACAACCCGACGTTTTCGTAAACGAAGTGAGAACATCGTTCCAGTCCCTGCGCAAGCCCCGCGCCTAGACCTTATATTCAGGAAACCCCATGACCGACAAAGTCCAATTTAGTACCGCCCTTTTCAACCCCTTCGCGTCGGAGGAGATCTCTCCCCCTTTTTCCGAGCACTGGGAAGCAAAAAGACGCGTAGCACAGGCAATCAGAGAGTTGACTGAGGTACTGGTCACCAGCACACCTCCCACCGACGAACTGCACGCCATTGCCGAGAAGCTGGAACAACAGACTGTCGACTTTTCCAAGAGTCCGCGACTGTATGGCCTCCTGGCTTTCCTGAAAGACGGAGAACACGGGCGACACGGTGAGGTCAATCATGAGTTGAACGGCGTCGGTGGCTGGAGCAACCCACTCTCTCCAGGCATTAACATGTGGATTGAAGGTGACAAGGCCTTTGCTAAAGTCAATTGCGGGTACGCGTATGAGGGCCCTCCAGGCCATATCCACGGCGGCCATGTTGCGGCGATTTTCGACCAGTTCCTGGGCATGGCCCAGATAGTCGGTAAGACGCCGGGAATGACCGGCACGCTCACAATACGCTACCTGCGACCCACGCCGCTTAACACAGATTTGTTATTAGAAGCAGAGGTCACCAACCTCGAGGGAAGAAAGACGCTGGTAAAAGGTAAAATGATGAACGGGGAAACCGTAACGGCAACCTGTGAAGGTTTGTTCATTCGGCCCAAAGCGGGGCTGGCACCGCCACCTCAGGATTGAGGATTCAGTCGGTGATATCTTCAGTCTCGGCTTCGCTACTGGTCATTAAACTGCTACTGAAAGGGTCAAGGTGCATCCTGCCTGTGGGCTTGGGTGGAGTAACAGGAGGCTCAGAATGCTCTTCTGAATACATTTGACTGCCAACCAGCGGCTGATAGGCGTCATCAGACACAAACTCCGGTAGCCCCGCAAGTGCCGGAGCCGGAGTTTCTACCTTGGGCCTGGTGAAGTCAGCGCCATCCCTATCTATCAATGACTCTTTCTCGGGCAGAATTTCTACGCTGTCCAACGGATGCTTTTTAACCAACTCCGGTGTGACAACGACTTCAGCGGGTACACGCTCTACGGTTGACCGTAACAACGCAGCCTCCCGCTGTCGTTCTACAAACTCGGCCTGCTCTTTTTCCAGCTTTTCAAGTCGCGCGGTTGCCTCGTCGATCCCATCTTCGATATCCTGCACAATCGCTACCGGACGCTCCTCGTCACTGGTCTTACGCAGACTGGGAGAGGGTGCTGGCCTGTCATTGTCCTGACCTATAGTGGGCGCCTGGCTGCTGCTACCAATAAAGGCCAAATTCTGTAGCGTATCGACCTTCCCACTATTGGCCGTGCCGGGAGAAAGCTCCGAGGCTGGCAGCATACGCGCCTGTTCAGCCAGGGTTCCACCCCCCTTCAACATAACGGGATCCGGGCTTTTGGAGGGCTGGTCACTGACCTCGTTCAGGTCGCATACGGCAGCGGCAGCGCCACCTCCTACTAATAGCTGCTGAAAAGCAATGGGGGTTTCGATCTCGCCCAACTCAACAGGGGTTTCCTCATTTCGCAGGGCCCGCTGCCTCATAACTTCGTTGGCACAATCTGCCCAGCGCCCAAATTGGGCGGATTCAGCAGGATCGGGCATTTTGTGCGGTCGATAGGACTGCTGGGCGCTCATGAATCGATGTTTCACTGCCCGGTAGTGGTAGATATGGTCTTCAGTCACCAGGGGCACAACGTCCGAACCACCCCGGATAATGAGCATTTGTGGAGGGAGTTGCCCCTGCAAACTGTGCAACAGATCCGCCAGAAAGCAGAGCCTGAGTGCCGAGTGCATATTGGTTTTCGGTTGCGTATTACAAGGGACATAGAGGTAACTGCCCAGCTCGGAATAGCCGCTGGTGCGCATCAGGAGATTAGCTGATCCTGACAGTGAACCCAGTGCCAACTGCCCATCAACTATAAAATCGACGCCACTGCGCATCGCGTCCAACGTCGTTTCCCTGCGCAGGGGTTCATCAACATCCCAGTCAATCAGCGCCACATCCTTGCCCTCTGCACGCAAAGTTTCGGCCAGGTCTTCCTGCGACTCCATACTGTCTCTTGGGGCGTCACTGCCGACGTCTGGAGGAATCCCATGCTGAGGATTTTCCAGGGTCAGACGTTCCATCCAACAAGCGAAGGGAGATTCCTTGAAGAGTACGATATCTTCGGATGTATAAGTTATTGCTTTATCGACACTGTAGCGATACATAAATTAGTGCTTCTGTCCCGTCCCAACTGAAGAAAGTCACGTCAACTTTCCCCTTGAACTGTAAGTGTATTTATATCGGAATGCGTGGCGGGTGTCTATGCGCACTAACCCAAATGAAGCATCAAATGCGGGAGAATTTTTCCCCGCCTCCCTCGCTCCACCAGTATCGACTGATTATTACTCAGATACGCCCACTTTATCGGCACGACTCAGGGCAAAGTGCGCCCGCTCGGTGACATAATGCAAAATGTTGTCCGCGTCTTCTGGGCTCAACTCACCGGCAAAACCGACCATTCCGGTCTGCCAATGCATGCCGCCCAGGACAATAGACTCCCACTGCTCCCTGGTTTCGCTGGAAATAACGCGCAAATCGGGGGGCGCACCGCCTGCCATGGCATCAGCCCCGTGGCAGGCATAACAATACCTGTGAAAGACTTCGCGACCACTGGCCACCTGCTGGTCAGTTGCCGTCAACTCTGGTGGATCAAATGTGAGGGCTTCCGGCCGCTCCGGGGCCGGTGGCAGTTGCGCCTTGCCGTCCAGTTTAAACACCAGTAGCCGACTGTAGTTCGGCCTCGGGCCACTGTCATCGTCATTGCCCGATATCAGGGCAAAGGTACCACCCCAGCCCGCGACGACGGCTATGTACTGTTCGCCCTCACGGCGAAAGGTAACCGGGGGGGCGACAATGCCGGTTTGTGCATCGAATGACCACAGGGGGTCGCCTGCATCGGCGCTGTAGGCAACCAATTGACCTTCGGCATTTCCCTGCAGCAAGAGATTACCCGCCGTTGAAAGCATACCGCCATTCCAGGGGTCTTTGTGCGTAACGCGCCAGCGCTCCTCCTGCTTAACCGGGTCCCAGGCGGTTATGTAGCCTTTGACCATATCGATAACCGCTTGCCGGGGCCCCGCCTCATCGGGTAACAGGGCAGGCAGTGCATCGGTGCCGGTATTCCAGTACCCCGGCCGATGCCTGAACTCTTTGTCCTGAGCATACACATGGGGAACATCCTGGGCCGGGATGTACACCAGGCCCGCGTCAGGGTTATAGCTCATAGGGTGCCAGTTGTGAGCGCCATAGGGTGCAGGAAACGTCGGTGCAGGCTCGTTTTCGTAACGCGCCCCAGGCGTTTCCACTGGCCTACCAGTAGCGGGGTCTACATGCGAAGCCCAGGTCACATTGCCGTAGGCCTGGGCGGAGATAAATTCGCCCGTGATGCGATCCAAAACATAGAAAAAGCCGTTTTTGGGCGCCTGCATAATGACTTTACGCGGCTGGCCCGCAATTTCGAGGTCAGCCAAAATCATATGTTGGGTCGCGGTATAATCCCAACTCTCCCCGGGCGTCGTCTGGTAATGCCAGACATAACTGCCATCATCGGGGTTCAGGGCGACGATACTGGAGAGATACAGATTGTCACCGCCATCCGGGCTGCGAATTTCCCGATTCCAGGGGGAACCATTACCCACCCCCACATAGAGAAGATTCAGCTCAGCATCATAGGCCATGGAATCCCAGACCGTACCGCCGCCGCCCACTTCCCACCAGGGGCCACCACCCCAGGTCTTGACCGCCCGCTCCAACGCTGGACTCTCGATGCCCTCCTCCGGATTGCCGGGGACGGTATAAAACCGCCAGTCCAGCTCGCCGGTTTCCAGGTCATAGGCACTGACATAACCCCTGACACCAAACTCACCCCCGCCATTGCCGATGATGGCTTTACCCTTCACCACACGCGGCGCCCCCGTGATCGAATAGGGCAAGCTGGTATCCGTGGTTTGAACCACCCAGCGTTCCTTACCCGAACTGGCGTCCAGCGAAATGAGTCGGCCGTCCAGGGTACCGAAAACCAGCCTGCCCTGATCCAGGGCCACGCCGCGATTCACCACGTCGCAGCAGGTATGAACAGCCCAGTTCCTCGGTACTTCTGAATCGTACGTCCACAACAGCTTGCCGGTGATGGCATCGTGCGCATAGACCATGCTCCATGAACCCGTGCTGTAAATCACACCGTCTTTTATCAAGGGAGTAGATTCCATGCCCCTGCTGGTCGGATAGTCAAAATACCAGGCGAGGCCCAGCCGATTCACATTGCCAGTATTGATGTTGGCCAAGGGGCTATGACGCCCTTCTGCATCGGTCAGTCCGTGTTTGGCCCAGTCAACATCAGTTTGCTGAGCTGGCGCAACAGGGGTTTGGGCGACCGGACCATTGTCTACCGGCTGACCATTGGCTGCGGGCTCTTTATCCGAGCAGGCCGCAACAAGAAAACAACAAAGCAATAAGTGTGTCGCATTTTTCATAGTCTGGCCTCTCTTGAACGTTATTGTTTGCGGTAAATTGTGGCGCCGGCAACCAGGGTCCGATCCACCGTCAGCTCTCTCATAGCCATGGGCTCATCCAGTGGGCTCCCCGACAATACAATCAGGTCGGCGTACTTCCCCGGCTCCAGCGAACCGATTTTGTCATCCAGGAAAACCTGCCAGGCCGCGTCGATGGTCACGGCACGCAAGGCCTCCATGACGCCAATACGCTGCTCCGGACCCAATACGTCCCCGCCATAGGTTTGTCTATGCACCATACTCCAGACCGCCTGCAGAGGCAGCATCGGAGTGACGGGCGTATCCATATGCGAGGAAAATCGCAAGTCGTTATCCCTGGCCCATTTGGCCGGGCTAATCACCGCCGCGCGCTCAGGCCCCATAAAGATAGCCCTGTGCCTGTCGCCCCAATAATAGGTGTGGGCCGAGAAAAAGCTGGGTGTCACTCCCAGCGGTTTCATTCGAGCGACCTGGTCTTCTCTGGCCATCTGCGCGTGAATAAGGATGAAGCGAGGATCCTTTACCGGATGCGCCGCCTGGGCTGCCTCTATCGCATCAAGTGCATCCTCAATCGATTCGTCGCCGTTGGCATGAATAGCCAACTGATAGCCCGCTTTGTGAAGCGCTTCCACCTTGGCAAACAAATCCGCCCGGGGAATCGCCGCATAGCCCCGGTAACTGGCGTCGCCCTTGAAGGGCACGTGGTAGGGCTGACTCAAGTAGCCGGTATAACCCTGAATGCTGCCGTCTGCAACCAGCTTCACTCCCACCATGGTGACGCGATCACTGGCGTAATCGGCCGGGTCATATTCACCGTTGAGCAGACCCTCACCGAAATCGTGTTCGAAGGGAAACATGGTCAGACGCAAGGGCATAATGCCCAGCTTGCTGAACAGGGAATTACCTTGCAGTAGCGCCTTGGGTATCCCACCGGCCTGCGCTGTTGTTACGCCGTGGGAGGCGTAGTCCCGCACCGCAGTTTTTACCAGTGTGTAGATCTCGCCCAGCCCGAGATCCTGCAACAGCTCCATCATCTCCAGCCGGGCGGTCTCCTCGAGCAGACCATTGGGTTCACGTGAACCCGGCCGCCTGCCAATCACGCCACCCACAGGGTCCGGTGTGCTGGCGTCAATGCCAACCAGCGCCAGAGCGCGACTATTGGCGACCAACATATGACCGGAGATATGGGAAGCGACCACCGGTTGTTCGGTAGAAACTTCGTCAAGCTCCTGCCGGGTAGGGTGGCGCTTTTCCTCCAACAGGGTGTCGTCGTACCCAAGCCCACTAACCATGCCCCCGGCTGCGGGATTGGCCAGTTGTTTCCTGAGGGCTTGTTGTAGTGCAGCAATGTTCTTTATTGAGCCCAATGGCGGACTGTTCAGGTCCGCTGACATCGAAGTCGCTCCCGAGCCCGGGAAATGGCCATGCGCATCGATGAAGCCAGGCATCAAGGTGCGGCCACGTAAATCCACCACCACCGTCTCGTCTGTGACCAGCGCCATGATCTCATCGGTGCTACCCACGACCTCGATCACATCGGCGCGTACTGATATCGCCTCGACCACCCGATTGGTACTGTCCATGGTTAACACATCACCGTTGATAAACACCTGATGTGCCGGGGCAGTGGGCGACCGGGTGGCAATTTTCAAAATCACACCAAGCCCGATGCACAGGGCGGCGACAACAACCAGAAAGTTCTTCCAATTCATACAGTGTGTTTCCTGCTCATGTCTATGCGGCCACCGGGCCTATGAGAATATCTGCCAATCGCGCCCTATGCCAGGCGGCATCGCCCCATAACATCTGACTGTGCTTTTGCCGCTTGAAATACAGGTGCAGGAAGCACTCCCAGGTAAAACCTATACCCCCGTGACACTGCACCGAGCGACCCGAGGCGAATGCAGCGGTTTCACTGGCCGAGGCCTGCGCCATATGCGCCAGCTGAACCGCTTTCTCCGGGCTGTCATCAAATCCGCAGGCGGCACTATAGACCAGGGACTTTGTCTCATCGATCTGAACCATGACATTCACCAGGGGATGTTTAACCGCCTGGAAAAAACCCAGGGGGTGATCAAACTGCTGACGCGTCGAAACATACTCTACGGTGGTTTGCAGTTGCCATTCGGCGGCACCGACCATGTCCGCCGCCAGTAGTGTCCAGATTGCGGGAAATGCCTGATCGAGTACTGCCACCCCGTTGGTCGCCAATTCGATGGCCTCCACGCCATCAAAGCTGATATGGGCCTGATCCCGGCTCAAATCGACAATGGCGTCAGCCATTACAGTCACCCCGGGGGCATCAGTCTTGACCCAGTAAAGAGAAACACCCGACGCGCTGCGAGCACTCACCAATAGATGGTCCACCTTGCCTGCATCCTGTACATACCAGGCCGTGCCATTGAGCTTACCTGCGTCACAGCGCACATCCGTCGCCGCGGCGTCCCAGTTACCGGATTGATTGGTGATCGCAAGAGTCGCCGTCTGACCCTGCGCAATGTCTTCCAGTGCTGCTTTGGCAGGGCTGCCGCAGGCGGACAAGACATACGAGGCGTTTAGTGTGGCCAGTAGGGGGCAGGGAAAAGCCGCCCTGCCCACTTCCTCGACAAGACCGGCAACCGCCACCAGGGGCATGGACAGCCCACCGGCGAATTCGGGTACCGCTAACATCGTCCACCCCAGGTCAACCATCTGCTGCCACAGTGCTTCATCCCACAAACACTGCGGAGATCGCTCCGGATCCGGGTCCGATGCCACCATGGTATGTAATTTATCCGTGGGAAAATGATCGGCGAAAAATTTGCGTGCTGATTCCTTCAGCAGCGCCGCCTCTTCCCCGAAACCAAAATCATTGGGTTGTGTCATGGCGTTCTCCTTATTTGGACTTGGGCATGCCAAGCACGCGCTCACCGAGAATATTTCGCTGTACCTCACTGGTACCCGCGGCAATCGTCATACCATAGGAATTCATGTACGACATGGGCCACTGCCCACCAGCCGGGGCATTTTCATCGGCCAGATATAAGGATGCACTGGCGCCGGCAACTTCCATGGCCACCGCTGCGGTGTCCTGGGCTATTTCACTGGCCAAGAGTTTGTTCTGTAGTAGCAATCGCATGGGGTGGTCCAACAAGGCCGGCACTCTGGCACGTCGCTGGTTCTGCTTAAGCCCCTCTTCCCGGATCACCTGCCGCATTATACGATCACGGATCAGGGGATCATCAGCGGCTGGCTGCTCTCCACGTAACGACTGTCGCGCCAATTCAATTAAACTGGCGGTGTTGGTGACATGGCTGGATTTGCTCTTCAAACCACCGGCACGGGGCGTCTGTAACTCTCCCGCGCCGCGTTCGTGCAGCAAGGTTGTCATTGCTACCTGCCAGCCCTTACCCAGCTCATCGAGTCGGTAGCTGTCGTCCACCTCGAGGTTGTCAAAAATCACCTCATTGAACCCCGTCTCGCCGGTGATTTTAATGAGGGGTCGCACGGTCACACCCTTGCCAATAGCGGAACGAATGGGTACGACAAAGTAAGACAAGCCATCGTATTTATGGGACCGATCGGTTCGCAGGAGAATAATCATCCACTCCGCAAAGTGAGCCAGGGACGTCCAGACCTTGTGCCCATTGATCACCCACTTTTCGCCTTTACGCTCCGCAAAGGTCTGCACGTTGGCCAAATCAGAGCCCGCACCTGGCTCGCTAAAGCCCTGGCACCAGATATCCTCTCCGGAAAACAGTCTGGGCAGCAATCGCTCTTTTAAAGCCTCCTGCCCGTGATAGAACACGGTGGGAGCCGCCATGCCTAAACCGATGACATTCGGCATATAAGGTGTTCTGGCTGCGATCATCTCCTCGTTGGCGACCCGCTGGCAATCCTTGCGCCCGCCGCCGCCTACTGCCACCGGGTAATCACATCCAACAAGGCCGGCATCGTATGCAGATTTTTGCCAGGCCTGAAGATACGCCAACTGTGGCTCAGTCATTATCTCCAGGGGAGAAAGCGGCAGCCTGACCGGGGGTTCACCCGGACTGTTGTCCTGCAACCATTGCTTGCAATACAAGCGAAATTCCGCCTGTTCCGAGCTGTCTTTGCCCGCTTCTTCTGACATAAACGCTTCCTTATTCTCTTTAGTAGTGTGGAGGTCTTTCGTCTACCGGGCTGGGGCCATCCTGCTCTGACGATGTGGCCGCCTGCTCCTCATGCCGCTGCTTGAGCAACTCCAGTTGCCTGCGCAGCACCATGATTTCCTGCTGTTGACTGGCGATAGCCTCGTTCAGGGCCTGCACAGTATCATCCTGAAAAGCCATTTGGCTTTGCAGTTCAACCAGTTCTGCCCGCAGCGTTTCGATGTCGCCCACTAAAATCTCCCTGAATTATCGGCCCAGCCGTTCCCGTCAGGCAAGCAGGCTAATATACTGCCCGCCTGTACACAACAAAGACTGTTCCATGAGTAGACGTAACAATACAAATTCACGGCCGGTGTACTCAACCGAATCAGGGCGTTTATGCCCACAGTGCCATCGAGCGGTTGCCGAATGCGTCTGTGGTAAGGACAGGCCCGCTGACACAGGCGATGGCATCGTACGCCTGCGCCGTGAGACCAAAGGCCGTGGCGGCAAGGCAGTGAGTATCGTCTCCGGCGTCCCACTGGCCGGGGCTGAACTAAAAGCACTGGCCAAGGCCCTGAAGCAGCGCTGCGGTGTTGGCGGCGCAGTCAAAGGCAGTGAAATTGAAATTCAGGGCGATCAACGTGACATTCTGTTGGCTGAATTACAGAAACTAGGGTATACCGTAAAAATTGCAGGCGGTTAAACGGACTTTCCGGACAATCGCTCACTTTAGGGTCATTATGTTCGATTAATTAGCCTTTTATCTACACAACCCTCACGGTACACAGCCCCTTAATGAGCCCGAAAAGTTCGAGTTACAGCCTATACTGGAAATATTTGTTAAATAAGCGCCGTAAACCGTTATTTTTATTGGACTTATTAATTTTATGTGTTAAAAAGTTAGGCATGAGCTTGGAAAAGTCGAGAACAGGAGTGTATCTCCCGACCTCGGCTAAATAATAACCAGGCCATAAAAAAACCATGAAAGTGAAACTGCAGTATCTGACGGATTAGATATCCCCGCGAGGTGGTAGGTTATGTACGT
>JBALWA010000120.1:0-5435 GCA_036960305.1 Halioglobus sp.
ACCGAGTATACCGAATTAAGCCTACACGGATATCCGCTCAAACCATGGCACCCGCGTCCGCATCTGTGTATTGCAAACATAGCCCATAATGGGTATAAAACAACAGTGTTTTTATAAAATTGAACACAACGGCTTAATGAGTCAAGATTTCTGAACCACCCTGACGAATACTTCTTACAATACTGCGATGATGACCGGGTAGAATGATGCAACTTGCCAGAAAATAC
Source organism: Halioglobus sp. (assembly GCA_036960305.1). GTDB lineage: Bacteria > Pseudomonadota > Gammaproteobacteria > Pseudomonadales > Halieaceae > JBALVT01. Next base: position 228 of record JBALWA010000120.1, read on the forward strand.
TTCGATGTCGGCCTGCTCACACAGCAGCGCGAAGCCATGCTCGCCTTCTGGCGGGACGAAATTGGCCTGGTAGTTACCGAGGAATTGAACCCGGTTGAAGGCGTTTTCCAGTACAAACTGGATCTGAAGGGTGCCGTGTTAAAGCTCAATTGTGTCGATATGGACTTACCGACAAATAATACGCTCAACGGCCTGCGATTACTGATGATCGCCGACTCCAGGGTCGCTTCACCCAGACACCTTAGGGACCCTGACGGTAACCTCGTCTGCCTGGTGCCGCCTGGATATTCCGGCATTCAAACTTTCGGCGTGCATTTCACCGTTTCCGATGAGCAGGCCTTCGGTCGTTTTTATCGAGACACCCTCGAGCTGCCCGCTATAGCAGAACGTACATACGATCTGGGCGGCGCCGCCATCAGTTATGGCTGGTCACCTGATGTCGTTGCGGGTGCCGATACCACAGGCGTGGGTTATTACTACCTGACCATACAGGTGATGGACGCCGCTGCTACGCACAGCCAGCTCTGCGCGCGGGGTGCGGTGGAAGACCAGCCCATCGGCGGCCAGCACACGTCCACCGCTTCGATCATTTCGTTCATACTGGATCCGGACGGTAACAAAATCGAGATTTCGCAACGGCCCGACCTGGTGGAGCGCAGCGGCTAAAAGATATAGCCGTACAGATACCCTGCTCCTACCGCCATCCCTATAATCACGGCAAGAAACGCGGCAATCATCTGGTTTTTGAAGATAGACTTCAGCAAGATCACCTCCGTAAGACTGGCTCCTGCACTGCCAATGATCAGTGCCATTACCGCGCCCAAACTCATGCCTTTGGCTGCCAGGGCTGCACTCAGTGGAATCACCGCTTCAGCTCGGATATACAGAGGTATACCAATAATGGCGGCAATCGGCACCGCTAAGGGGTTGTCTTCACTGGCCATGGCAGACACCAACTCAGTCGGCATAAAGCCATAGATCATGGAGCCCAACGCAATACCGCCCATCAGATACGGTAGCACTTTCCTGAAGTCGACCCAGGTTACTTCCCAGATGGCTCTCCACTTGTTGACGGGCGCTTCAGGACTGCTGCAGCCACTGCCACAGTTCGAAACTTTCGGCTCTACATAGGCCTCAGCCTTGATGAAACGCTCAAAGCCAAACTTTTCCAGGCTATAACCGGCAATCACCGACACTCCCATCGCCATTACAAAATAGAAGACCGTGACGCCCAAACCAAAGGTCACGGCAAACAAACCGATAATGATTGGGTTTAACAGTGGACTGGCGAACAGAAAGACCATCATAGTGCCAAATCCGGCTTTAGCCCGTAACAACCCCTTCAGGAAGGGGATCGTGGAGCATGAGCAAAAAGGCGTAATGGCGCCAAGCAAGCCTGCCACAAAATACCCTTTACCGTTCTTACCGCTCAATATAGCCTGTATTTTCGAGGGGGGAATGTACTCCTGTAACACGCCTACCAAGTAGCTGATCAATAAAAAAAGCACTGTTAGCTCAACAGCCAGAAAAGCAAACATGCCCAAGCTCTCTTGTATCATTTCATAGGTAATAGTCATTGCTCTCCTCGTTTTTGTATTCTATATTTCTAGTATTATCGAAATATAAGACGATATAGCTAGCATGTCAATATATTTCTAGTAATATGGAAGTATATGCAGAGGAGGCCCCACATGGACATTGATCAAGTTGCTAAAGCGCTCAAAGAATTGGGACACCCCACCCGCCTCACCATCTATCGGCAGTTGGTTAAAGCAGGAAGGCAAGGTCTTGCGGTTGGCGTGGTACAGGAAGCCCTGGATATACCCGGATCTACACTCTCACATCACTTGAAAGGCCTGGAGACTGCGGGACTCATCTGCCAGCGACGAGAGGGACGAACACTGTTTTGTGTCGCCCAATATGAGAAACTGGCTTCGGTAATTGATTTTCTGCAGCTGGAATGCTGTGTAGATGAGGCCACGCAATCCGCTATTTAGCCACAACGATAACCGATACGGCCTATCCTACCTTTTGCTGAGACATACGATGTCGCGCAATGTCATAAATCCAGTTGAAGGCAATGGCGTAAAGGAGGAAAAACACTGCGGCACCAAAATCCATAATCAGGACCTTGAGAAAATCGAGTTGTAGCCACCACATAATCACGGGAAATGAAAAGACCAACATACCTAGCTCGAACCCAGCGCCATGCCAAATTCGCGTAGACAGGGTTCTCTCTATCCGGTTTGAACCATAGACTTTGTCAAAAACAAGGTTGTAGAGATAATTCCACCCCATGGCAATCAGAGACAGGGCCACGGCAAGCCCACCCATTTTCAGAGCCCCATTACCCGTGACCAGCACAGCCGTGAGAGTCAGCAATATGAGTGCTATAGCTTCAAAAAGCACCATGTGGAAAACGCGTTCTTTAGTGGACACTATTAGATAATTCCATGTCTGTTGATATCGCCATTATCCCCCTGCATACAGACCGCTATCGAGAGCAGAAAAAGCCCTTATAGCTATATACCGCTTTCACCACTTGCCTTCAGTAGTGGTAGCGAAGCTGGGCAATAAGAAGGGAGTCCGCTCGAACTCTGTATACGATTCGATGCTCATCGTTGATTCGCCGAGACCAGTACCCCGAGAGGGCATGTTTTAATGGCTCGGGCTTGCCAATCCCTTCAAAGGGGACTCTTGTGATGTCTTTGATTAGGGTATTAACGCGCTTAAGAATTTTTTTGTCGTTTTTTTGCCAGTATAGGTAGTCTTCCCACGCATTCTCAGCAAAGATCAACTTCACTACAGCAAGTCCTTTTCCTGCCCTTTTCCGGCCTCCAGATCCGCAATAGATTCAATCAGTCGTCGCGTATTCTTCGGGCTCCTGAGCAGGTGAGCAGTTTCTTCCAGAGCTTGGTAGTCTTCCATAGACATCATCACGACAGCACCTTCACCTTTACGGGTTATCGCTATGGGGGCATGGTCATCACAAACTTGATCCATCTTCTTGGCAAGGTTGCTGCGGGCCGCAGTATAGCTTATGCTTTCCATTATACAAAACCTGTACATGTACGTAATTCTGTACTTATTCTATCAGTGCATAGCAGGTCGCGCAAGCGGGGAGGCGCATACATTTATACCTCACTCTAGGCGGGGGGCATGCCTGTAAATTGTGGCAATGAATCACATATTTCATGCCATGACGCTTTGGACTCTGTATTGATATGCATAATAGGCTGGGATTCCAAGGCCTCATCCAAACTGGCAATAATTAGCATGACAAATTCATCCGTAAACTTCGGGCGGTTAAAAATTCTACTTCCGCAGTCGCCGCAATAATTTCGGGAACCCTCAGCGTGCTTAAGCTCCGTAATACTTTCCCGACCTGCAGTAATAACAAATTCATCACTTGGGACGGGCGCAACCGTGACAAATGCTGCCCCATGAAATCTGCGGCAAAACTGACAATGGCAATTGATCAGCGTGCTGGGTTCAGCCTTCACCTCATAACGTACTACCCCACAAAAACAACCGCCATGATACTCCATCGTTTTGCTCCTATTTGCCCTGGGCGGTAGCGGCTTCCACAGGCACCACACCAACTGACTCGGAATATTTTAGCCAGGCAGCAATCAATTGCTTTTTGAGCGCTGGCTCCTGTGAAGATATATCGTTGCGTTCACCGGGATCAACACTCAAATCAAAGAGCTGCCATTTCTCTGGCCCATAAGGCCCTCTAACCCATACTGCTTTGTAGTTACCCATGCGAATGGCTTTCGAATCGTTATATTCCCATCCAAGCGACTCGTCCTTGCCGTGTACCGGTGTGCCCTGCCCGGACAAAAACGATACCATGGATTTTCCACGGGGCTGCTCAACAGGCTTGCCCTGATACGTGGCGGGATACCTTGCCCCTGCGAGCTCGATAAACGTGGGGGCAAGGTCCATCACATGCGCCATGTTGTTGACGGAGTCTTCCTTAAGGGCTACGCCCGGGCCGCTGATGATCATGGGTGAACGTATTCCGCCTTCGGCCAAGAAGTGTTTGAAGAGGTGAAAGGGGGTGGAACTTGCTTGCGCCCATCCCGGGCCCTGGGCAATGCGTGAGCCGGGTTTTCCCCAGTTGGCAAATCGATTGTCGGAGTTGCGCTCTATCCAGGCAGCATCGGTACCGGGATAGGAATCCATTTCGAGACCGTTAGCGCCATTATCGGAAAAGAAGATGACCAGCGTATTTTCGCTTTTCCCAGAACTTTCCAGATAATCCAGAACACGCCCTATATGATGATCAATATTCCCAATCATCGCTGCATAGATTTCCATTCTTCGAATTTCGGACTTTTTCTGTTCGGCAGTTAGCGTCTCCCAAAGAGGAACCCCTTCTACCCATTGCCCTAGCTGCGTATCTTGATGAACGATGCCCAGTTCCTTCATACGGGCAAGGCGACTGCTGCGCAAAGCGTTGTAGCCTTTATCATACTGTCCTTTGCTACGCTCCAGCCATTCGTCCGGCACGTGCAGGGGGTCGTGGGGCGCGGTAAAAGCCAGATAGGCAAAGAACGGCTTATCATCTTTTTGCTCTTCCATGTATCTAACGATTTGATTGGTGTAAAACTCCGTGGAGTAAAAACCTTTTGGCACATGGGTACGCACACCATCTTCTCTATAGATAGGCGTGTAATTCGCATACATCATCCACTCATCATCGAAGTGACTGGCTCCACCTTGAAGCAGGGTGAATGAGCGCTCAAAGCCTCGCTTGGAGGGGTCGCGATCGAGGGCATGGCCGAGATGCCATTTTCCCGCCATGTAGGTGTGATAGTCAGCGTCTTTCAAAACTGAAGCGACCGAGACTACCCGATCGTTCAAGTGGCCTTCATAGCCTGGTTGACCTTTTTGGTTAGGTGACAAGAGTTCGTACATATTGCCCAGGCCAGCAACATGATTGTCGTTTCCCGATAACAGCATTGAGCGGGTAGCTGAACAGCTTGGTCCGGTATAGAAATTGGTAAACTTCACGCCCCTCTTAGCGAGCGCGTCGATGTTGGGTGTACTAATCTCCCCGCCGAACGGCCCTATATCCGAGTAGCCCATATCATCGACAGCGATGAGTAATATGTTGGGTCTATCTGCCGCAGCAGCGGTTACGCCGATGACTGGAATCAGCGCTGAACATAGGAAAAAAATGAATAATAAATAGTGCTTCAT
>JBALWA010000121.1:0-5417 GCA_036960305.1 Halioglobus sp.
GAGACCGCAGGTAATCGTCGGCCGACGAGGAACAAAGCCGGGATCAGCAACAAGCGCATGATAATTGTAAAACTCGATTGAACCTGTAGCGTTCGATAGTATATTCACTGAACTCCATACTCGATCTATAACGTCATCAGGATATGCTGCGAAGACATTACATCTGAACCTTCGCTCCTCCGAGGGAAGCGAGTTGAGGAAAAATATTTCAATCTCGCCAAAATTTACAGCTAATTCAGTGCCTTGCCCGTGCTCATTGTACGTACTGTACGTTATTGGTATCGGGCAAGAGATCGTGGCGGTAAGGTCATCACTTATATTCTCAATCGTGCCATCGACCTTGCGCAAACTCGCCGCGTGTTTATTGGTCGAGTTTCTTACATGGCAAGTGTCTCCGCCTAATATATGAGTGTACTGCTTACCGAACTCATGAGCTAAGGCTTTGGTGGGCACTACAATTGAGATGAGGAGAGTTAACGCCAAGATATAGGTCGAAGTCAGTCGAGTCATGATAAACACACCTCTTATAAAATCATTTCCTCCATTAAAGATAACTCGTAAATGAGGAAGATCGCTTGATGCAGGTCAAAACCCTATAAAAAGTGTGATTATAGGTGCGATAGCAGACATAGCTACGATGTCCGTTGTTAGGACAAAGGAGCCATGAGGCCATGTCTGCTTCCACGACGAAGGAGACATTGCCTAGTTGCGGCTTTGCGTAGAATTTCTTGTTTTCGTGTCGGCTATGGTCATTGAGTGATTGATCTGGCTCAATGCGTAATTCACGAGATATGCTCTAATTTATCGCTATTCATATTTTCGGGGTTGTAGATTTTGCTCTCCAAAATAATTTCCTTCCTCTTGTTTATCTCTCTGACTACGGCCTGCTCAACTTCTGATAGGGTTGATTTAGGTAAGCACGTTTCGGGCCCCTTGAAACTCTCTGTCGGCGATATAATCCGTGTCGTAACTGTTGATATAGAAGATTTTCGATTCCGATTTACAGGTATTACCGAGCAGGCTATCGAAGGCGAGGATATAAGCATTCCCTTTGTGGAGATTCGGGATATAGAGGTAATAACGCCAGTACGATACTCGTCTGAAGACATTTCCGAAATATCAACTAGCGTCATTTTAGTCATAATTACGGCAGCAGGGATTATTTTAACCGATTCTCCCACCGGTGGTGCCAGCTACCACGATGTCTTTCCCCACTAAATAAGTGAAATCGGACATCCTGATAATGGCTGCTTTCACGACATAACGGCCCTTTTGAGCGACCAATTCATGCCATCTGAGAGGCAGCTTTGGGGGCCAGGAGCGGACGCTGCCCATGCCCTATCGGGGGCCTACTTTCTTTAGCGAGTCGAAGGAAGCATCTAACTTGATGCCAAACCTATTCTCCAGTACGTCCAAATAGTCCGCCCCGTCCTCGATTACTTCGCTCTCATTCTTACCTGCCTTGACGCTTGTTAGCTTATTGTCAAAAAGTGACAAATACCCTGCTTCTTGAGGAAGAACAGCGATCCGCGCCATTACAAAAATCGAACTAGGATGTGTTGATGTGTAGTGGTTACCGTACTCTATGTCGCCCCGGCAAACGTGCTCCAAATCAAAGCTATATAAACTCCTCCAGGCTCCTTCCCTAAGCGCTTGAACCATAAACCCAAATTCATTTGATTCAATGATTTTCATGGTCTGCCCCCCAGATGACATCGGAGTACCGATTTTTAGGGGTAAAGGGCATTGAGGCGTATCAGCGCCGAATCCAACGTCAGTGATCCATAGTTTATTATCAATTGTTACAAGCGAGATCTGGTGCCCTCTACCCGTCGCCTCCCCAGAGATATGTACTCTTCCAAGCAATGGCCTGGCTTTGAACCCAATCTTCTGAAGTGCGGTCAAGAACAAACCATTCAGCTCGAAGCAGTATCCGCCTCGAGAACCAAGAACAAGTTTCCGGAACAGCGTTTCCGGTGCAAGATCAATTGACCGATCTAGCTGAATATCGAAATTTTCGAAGGGAATGGTATAATGCTGTGCACGTTGAAGACTTCTAAGGCATTCACTCGTAGGGCCGATATCTAAGCTATGACGGATGCGGTGAAGGTACAAATTTAGATCGAAGTCAGTGTCTATCACTCGTCTATCCCTAAAATCACTCTGGCTCACTTGTGTAGACTTCGAGCGCCTGCTTTTTGAGGTCGTGAGCAGACGTTCACCGTATCATAGCCCAATGTCTCAAGTTAGGACATTGCAGCCATTCACCTTGCAGAAACCCGACCGTCCTGGACGGAAGAAAACACGACGTTTCTGCCGTTCGAGAGCAGTGCATTGGAGCTGCTCCGGGAGCCGGAATGTGCCAAAAAACAACGGTGAAGAAAGCCGGACGACCTTCCGACTCACGGATAGGAGTCGGTGGGTGTGAGGCAGCCCCTGGCGCCTCTTCTTCGAAAAAGTCTAAGCTACGGGTCCGGTATAGACCTTCATTCCCCATCGTCCAACTGTTCGTAGGCATAAGCTATGGAGAGCACCGTCGCATCCTGCCAGGGAGCGGCGACCACTGACAGGCCCACGGGCAAGCCGTCCACCAACCCCATTGGTACAGTGATATGTGGATAGCGGGCCCAGGCGGCGAAAAGTACTATGCGAGTAGGCACTGAAAAAACTGAAGGATAGGTAATTGGCGGGGCAGGGCCCCAGGTGGGTGATATCAGCGCATCCAGATCGTTCTCCTGCATTACCTTGAGTATGCCCTCCTCGCCGGCCATGCGGGTGAAGCGCTCCACTGATTCTTGATAGGGAGGGTTATCCAGCCCTGGCAAGCTTTCTGCCGCCTGCAGGAGCTCCTGGCCAAAAAAAGGCATCACTTCATCGGCGTTGTCCTGATTGAACAGGATTAACTCCGTGAGGTTGGTTATTTGTCCCGGTACGGCGTGACGTGACAGATAGTCGTTCAGCCCTGGCTTGAACTCGGAAGCAGAGATGGTGATCTCGTCGCTAAAGGCTTGAGGGTAGAAATTCAGGGCGACCGGCACCAGAGTTACACCTGCCGTCTCAATTCTCACAAGCTCTTCCTTGAACAACGCATCTATCGGTTCAACATCATCAGGTGCTGCCAGCCCCCAATTCTCAATTACACCAATTCTTAGGCCATCAAGCGTAGCACCGTCCAATTGTGCTTCGAAGTTCAGATCCATGTCAGCAGGGATATCCATAGTCGCTGTGTCAGCCTGGTCGAGTCCGGCCATCACTGATAGCATTCTCGCAGCATCGCGTACAGTGCGAGTGATTGGTCCGGCCGTATCGAATGTGAAGCTAATGGGAATGACATCGGTTCGACTTACCAGGCCAATGGTAGGCTTCATGCCGACAACACCGTTGGACGAGGCCGGGCAGACAATAGAAGCCATGGTCTCAGTGCCCACTGATGCAGTCACCATGCCGGCCGCTACCGCTGCGGCGGAACCGGAGCTGGAACCGCAGGGGTCGCTCTCGCCATCGAAGCCGTTGCGCGTCTGGCCGCCCAGGCTGCTCCAGCCGTTGGTTGAGCCATTTCCACGGTAGTTTGCCCATTCACTGAGATTGGTTTTGCCCAGTAGTACGGCTCCCTGTTCACGCAGGAGGGCTACGAGTGGCGCATCTTTATCGGTCAGATTGTTGGCCAGGGCCAGCGAGCCCGCCGTCGTCGGCAGCCCCGCCATATCGATGTTGTCCTTTAGAACAATGATCCCGCACTGCAATGAAAGACCATCCCCCCGTGTGGCATCCACTTCCCTGGCGAGTGCGGCCGGGTCCTCCACCATGGATAGCATGGCGTTGATACCCTCCGGACCCTCGTCCTCCACCGTAATACGTTCTACGTAGGCGTTTACTAGCCCTTCACAATCGAGCGTGCCGTCTTCCACTGCAAGCACCTGCTCAGCTAGGGACTTGTCCAGGAAATCATTTGGGTTAGCCTGCTCCACAACTACCGTTGGTGGCTCAACCACAGCACGACGACTGTCCGAAGAATCACTGCAACCGCTCACTACCGCGATAAGTAGCCCGACTGAAGCTAGCTGATATAACAAGTCCTTTGAGTAGACACGCGACATAGTCCATTGCCTTCCAGTTAGGGTGATTGTCTTTCCAGCCTAGGCTATACATCTAGATTACGCTAATACTTCAGGAGACTATGGCAAATACGTCTCATCAGACTAATGTCGCAAACTAGGACATATCGGCCATCAGGCCAAAAAGGACGATAATCAGGAATCCCACCTTCCAAGGGAGGAATTCCAATGCTCTATCTTACTCACGATCCAAAAACTGAAACCCGTACGCCCTGGAATAAGGGCAAGCTGATCGGCCAAAGACCGCCACTCAAGCTGCAGGAAATCTGGTCTATTCGGATACGGTTAGAACTGGCAGGAAAAGCCCGTGACCTCGCCTTATTCAATCTCGCCATTGATAGCAAGCTGCGCAGTTGTGATCTCATTACGTTGAAACTTCGCGATATATCAGTGGGAGGAGGATTAGCAAAGCGAGCCATGGTGATGCAGCAGAAGACCGGCCGGCCTGTCCAGTTCGAGATCACCGACCAGACTCGCGAAAGTCTCAGGAATTGGATTCGCCAGGCAGGCATTCCTTTCGATGGCTACCTGTTCACCAGCAAGCTACGCCCCTCGTATCATCTATCCACGCGCCAATACTCTCGCTTGGTGAAGCTGTGGGTTTCGATGATTGGACTGGAACCTGCCATATACGGAACGCACTCTCTGAGACGCACAAAAGTCACGCTAATCTATAAGCGCACGAAGAACATACGGGCGGTTCAGCTACTGTTAGGTCATACCAGCCTGGAAAGCACAGTCCGCTATTTGGGTGTAGAGGTCGATGATGCACTGGAGATGGCCGAACAGACTGAGATATAGTCGATCGCTATTTTGGCGAAGCTGCCCAGAGCCACGGACCCATTGCGAACCCTCAAGAGGGGAAAACTACCCCATTTTACCTGGGCGCTAATGGCCGTTCTGTCCTAGAAGCGGTCTTTTCTTATAATGGGAGATTAGACTACACTTGGCACGGTCTAAGCTAACTAAGGGATAAATTTATGAAAAAAATCATGCTCGGTTTACTGATCACACTTGCCTCATCTGGGGCTTATGCCACTCCGGCCATTTGCAAAAATACTGAAATGTATAAGCAGGCGTTTTACGGCCCACTGGACGTCAACAGTATCCCGAAAGGGGGGTTTCAACAGTTTCCGTATTACCGCTATGCCAGTATGAACATTGACCAGTTTGTCAGATATGGTGTGGCACCAATCGACGCCAGCAAACCAATGGAACTGGTGACCGGTGAAAGGTTCGACTTAACACAGGAATTTGAAGGTGACCGTAGTTATCTTGAGAACCTGACTCATACTTTAACCA
>JBALWA010000122.1:0-5402 GCA_036960305.1 Halioglobus sp.
GGCACATGACATACCTGTATTGCACCACGCGATAGAGCGGTGGCTTACCTGCATGATCTACCACGGTGTGCTGGAGCGCTTCCCGCGCCTGAAGGTCGGCATCATAGAGCTGGGAGCCAATTGGCTTCCCACCACTCTAGCCAATTTGGACATTGGCCGTTTTCATCTGGGGAAGTTTGACACCAGCCTGGACAAACTCTCTCTAAAACCATCAGAGTATATTCACCGGCAAGTTCGCGTCGCTCCCTTACACATGGAGAACGCCGGCTGGATACTACGCAACGTTGGCAAGGACATATTGATGTTCAACACTGACTACCCGCACCCCGAAGGTGGTAGCGACCCCTTCGGTGACTTTGAGCGCAGCCTCGACGCCGTAGATGCCACACCTCTGGAATTGGATAAATTCTACAGTAAGAACTTTGAGGATTACCTGGGCTTGTAGCGCTTCACCCATTGCGCGCGGCTAGCCGGGAGTGGTTGCCGCGCGAATTCACGGTCAGACTCTGAAGGCCTCTACACCGTTCAAAATAAAGCTGACCGTATCCTCCACCAACTTTTTCCGGCTACCACCATATCTGGCAAAGTGTCTGCCGGCTTCTTGAGAAGCGCCGGATGCCAGGGCGATAAGATGGCCAGCCTGAGAGGGTGTCAGGTGATACATCTCTTCCACAGTGTTCACCAAAAACCGCCCGGTGTTGCGTAAATTTGCTTTCTGACTTTTTTTGGTCACTTCGCGTACTTCCGGCTGCGCACCCAGAATGTGGGTAATGCCGCCCAGGGATAACTCGCTGAAATTGAGGTCCACGAATAGCCTCACGATATCCTCAAAATTCTCTGCTTCAGATAACTTCTCTCTAACGCTACGGGTGTACCGCTCATACTCTCTCGTCCAGAGCTCCTGCAACAACTCCAGTCGCGTATCAAAGTATTTATATACCAATGGATTGCTTACGCCCGCCTCAGTAGCCAGCGCTTCCATAGTGAAACCAGAAAAGCCCTGATTCTGGATCAGGTCTCTGGCACTGTCCAGAAGCTGGTTTCGACGACCTTCCGGCGACAGGCGGGTGCGTTTCTTGCCACTCATAAACGAGTTTCCTTATTCATTGCGAGCTGACGATATGCTATCGCAAACTATCTTTAGATCCAAGCCTACAGGGTACTACCGATACCATGGAACTTGCCACTGCTTTGCAATTCCTGGGATCAAATTCGGACTCAGAGTGATCTCGCTCAATACTTATTCTTCAGTAGTGGGATCACCGACATTTGTCAGCCATGTCATTGACAATGCTATGCACGGGCCTCTATTATAGTTCTTATATATTATAGGTCTAGCATCTATATAGGCCATCTAGCGATTACGGTAAAGGACATAACCAGCATGAACCAACCAACAGCACACTGCGCCAACCGAACGGTACACGATGCCGATAGTCATATTACAGAGTACGACGGTTGGATGGAAGATTATGCAAGCGAGTACGTACGAGAAAACCTTGACGAGCCCTTTCTAAAACTTGAGGACATTCCCCAGTTACAGCCTGCCATTGCACAGGCTAAAAATCGGTTAGCCGGCAACGACCCTGAGCTGACCGAGCATTTGAAATCTGACTTATTCGGCAGCCCCGGAAAACGCAACCTCATGGCGGCATACGGTGCGGTTAACGGTGAGGAGCGCCGAGACTCACTAGACATTGCAGGCATTAGCAGCCAGTTAGTGTTCCCCGGCCTGGTGTTTGCCTCTCGCTTTGCAAGTTCTAAAGACCCCAAGGTGGTCTACGGCGGCAGTGAAGCCATGAATAGAGGCATGGTCGATTTTTGCGCCGTCGACAAGCAGCGTCTTCTATCAGTGGGCTACCTCTCACTCAAAGACCCGGATCTGGCGCTGGAAAGTGCCAAACAAGCCATCGACATGGGAATTAAATCACTTTGGATGCGCTCAGACGCCTATGAAGGACGCGCTCCTTCACACATTGCCTACGACCCCATTTGGGCGTTAATGGCAGAAGCCGGCGTGCCAATAGTGCTGCACATCGGTAGCGGCAAGCGCCTGTCTGAAGCATACAGGAATACTGGCGTCGAACGTGTTCTCCACCCTCTGTCGATGAATGTTGAAACAACCTCGCCAAAAGACCTGCCCATTTTGCACCACTCGATAGAGCGCTGGCTTACCTGCATGATCTACGACGGCGTGCTGGAGCGTTTCCCTAACCTTAAGATTGGCCTCATTGAACTGGGCTCAAATTGGTTGCCTGCCTGTCTGGCAAATCTGGACCTGGGCGTGTCCGAGCTAGGCAAGTTTGATATGGGCTTGAAGAACTTATCCATGAAACCTTCAGACTATATGAAGCGCCAAGTGAGAGCGACGCCATTGCACATGGAAGACACAGGCTGGGTACTGCGCGGTGTTGGTAAAGATATGTTGATGTTCAACACTGACTACCCTCACCCCGAAGGCGGTAGTGATCCGTTTGGTGATTTTGAGCGCAGTCTTGATGCAGTCCAGGCATCAGCCGAGGAGTTAGATAACTTTTACGCCAAGAACTTTGAAGACTTGATGGGACTCATTTAGCGTTGTTAAGAATGAACCCTGGCAGGCTGATTTTCAGTCGTCTCTCAAGTTCACTGGCGTGCGTGTTTTCCATGCTACTGCTGACAAGCGGATTGACATCCGCTGGTCCAGCGAGCCGCGAGTAGGGAATCTCAGCCGTGATTAAAGTGAGCGCGTTGAACTACGTGCGTGCTAAGACAGCTCTGCAGTTTGACAAATACTATGCCAGTGCAGGTGGCATAAATCGATTTAGTCATTCACGTAGCGTTGCTGGCATCGAAAACCGAAGCAGTAAGCGACTTAATCGAGACACGCTTTACAGCGTTGCGATTGTTGATATCAGTGAAGGTGCAGTGGTGGAAATGCCGGAAGCGGCCGGGCGATACATGTCGTTGCAAGTGGTTAATGAGGAAGGCTACACCAATGCCGTGTTCCACGGCGGCGGTCGCTATAGGCTGGACATGAACCAGTTCGAAACCTCTTATGTCTGGCTACTAGTGCGAACTTTGGTGTCTCCAGATGTCCCCAATGATATTGAGATTGCTCGAGGCCTGCAGGACCAGCTAGCAATTGCTAGCCAGTCTGACAGACCCTATGAGCATCCGGCATATGACGCTGAAAGTTTCGGCACTACAACGGATCATTTGTTGGAGCTTGGAAAAGGGTTGGAGGACAACGCGGGGGCGGCAGGCTCAAGGGAAGAAGTCGATCCGATTAAACAACTACTGGCCTCAGCTTATGGTTTCGGTACGTTGCCTGAACGTGAGTCCCTACTCCTGACTGTAAACCCGGATTTGCCACACACGGGCGCCTACGTGCTGACAGTTAGAGATGTCCCTGTAGATGGATTTTGGTCTTTGGCACTGTACAACAAAGACGGCTATTTTGAGAAAAATGACTATGAATCCTACGGCGTGTCGGATCAATCCGCAGTAAAGAGTGCCGATGGATCGATAACCATACATTTCGGCGGGGACCCTCGAAGTAGCAACTACATTCCCCTGACAGATGGTTGGAACTATGTGGTTAGATTGTATCGACCACGAGAAGAAACCCTCAATGGAGATTGGACGTTCTCCGGAGTGAGTGAGCTACGCCGCCCACGCCTGTGATGTCAATTACCCATCAATTTCAACCTGAGCGTGATGGTCTGCATACTCATGCTCAGGGCAGTCAGCAACAAGGAACTATTCGCGATGAAGATCTCCACTAAACTCACATTACTTATCGTCACTATTGCTCTTGGGGTAGCCACCTGGTTCGTCACGTCATGGCAGAGCGGTCAGGTCGATAGAATAATTACTATGATGGACGTCGATAGAAACGGCGTGATTCAAACCGAAGAACTGTCGCCATTGATGCGTTTGCGAATCAGCGAGCTCGATAGCGACGGCAACGGTGATTTGGGGCCTAGTGAGGTCGCAGCGTATATACGGTCTTCCCTGTTCAATGTAATACGGCACAAGTGGCGCGCGCGTGGGTTGCCTGAATATCCTGATAACGTCGAGAGAGAATCACTGCAGGTGGCGCTGGATGAAATGGTGGAAGTACTCGAGTTGCCTGGTGCCGTGATGCTAGTAGGCAAAAATGGTGGTGAGCAGATTCGGGTTAGCTCTGGTGATTTTGATGCCAATAAGGTTGTATCGGTTGCATCAGCGAGCAAATGGGTTAGCTCTGCGGTATTGATGCGCCTGGTTGAGCAGGGCGTACTCACCCTGGATGCTCCGCTGAATACTTATATTCCCGAATTAGCCGGACACTGGGCAGACGCAACACTGCGACAGTTACTGAGCCACTCGAGCGGGGCCGGCCCGGGCCATGCCATTGAAAACCCTCCGAGCATGTCTTACAGAGCACACTTTGAGCAGCTGATTAAAATACCGGTGAAGAATGAACCAGGAGTTAAGTTTTCCTATGGCGGCATCTCAATGCAGATCGCGGGCTATATTGCAGAGCAGGCATCCGGTAGACGCTGGTCGCAACTCTTTGATGAGTTGGTCGCAACGCCCGCGGGAATGGAACACAGCACTTACGGCCATCCGTTTTGGTACAGTCCTGGCGTCGAGATTCAGTCGCCGAATCTTGCAGGTGGTCTGTATGCTTCCGGCCAGGACTATTTTAATTTTCTAACAGCTGTGTCTGCCGATGGAATGGAGCGCCGCTTGCTGACGCAGGACAGCACTGGACAAATGGAGAGCGACCAGACTTCGACGTTGGTTCACCACAGTGAGCGTGGGCCATTACCCGAGGACTGGTTTTACGGGCTCGGCCTGTGGTGCGAATCCCCGCTTGAGGGGCGCTGTACAAAGATAAACAGCGCGGGTGCGTTTGGCACATTTCCCTGGATTGATCGAAAATCAGGAACCTATGGCGTGTTGGTAACCATGGGTTCTCTAGCGGAAGTTATGCCCTTTGCACTGAATTTGCGACGCCTGGCGATTGAACTGGAGCGCTAGCTGCGTGGGCGGTATTGCCGATTCAAGCTGAGCTATCGCGATATCGAAGGCAGATAAAGGAATACACCCACCGACTCCAGTCTATGAGCCAGCACCCCTGGTGAGTTCAGTTTGGGCCCGCGCATGGCAATCAATGAAAATTAGTACACGAGCGGTCTTGATATTATAGAAATACTATAGTAGCGTGTTTTTCCTGGTATGGCGCAGACGGGTACGATCAACTCCTTTCTTAACCAGCCTCGAACTTACGGTGTGACTGCATCGTACCGTTTCAACTAATCGTTCTAATAGGAGAAAGACATGAGTGAGACCGGCCTGCAGCTGCGATCAACAATAACCGAAGAAGGCCTGTTGAAAATCGATCTGGCTGCCGTCCCAATGCCCGAACCGGC
>JBALWA010000123.1:0-5193 GCA_036960305.1 Halioglobus sp.
CATTGATTTGTTTGGCTACTATTTCGGAGTTTTACCGTGTTGCAATTTTTTTGTTTTAAATAATAGGGTAAGAATTCCATTGAATGTGAATATTATTTAATTGCTGTTAAGTGCTATCTTATTGTTTTAACTGTTCTTTTAGGTGCTAATGAAGGGTTTTGTATACTTTACTGTTTTTGGTATTATCATATTTAGAATATCATTTAAAGGTTTTTCAGGTATAAATATGTGGTTTGAGGATTACTATACTATTTATTATACAATAGAGTATCATATTTATTATCGAGCCATTCTTTGTTAACTTCCGTTAAATCAGTGTGGTATGATATTTTATAAAAAGTATTGCATTTTTTTTATTGAAAGGGTTTGTGTATTTAGAAATAGGGTGTACATTTGCACCCCGCAAACGAGGAAGATGTTATTGGAATCGTGGGTCGGGAGCAAGTTCATATAGATGTTGATTTACCGGGCGATAAAAAAAGAATTTATTTTTTCTCAAAGTAGTTGCCGGGTTAAAAAACAGTTGTATATTTGCAGCCGCTTAGGGAAACACCTAGGGGAAACGAAGGGCTTGAAGTCGTAAGATTTAGGTACTTTTTTTAGAAGTTCATTGAAATATTGTGGAGATAAGAATCGAGAATAGGTGAGGACCTGTTTGAGAGGAACAAGAATTAAGGAAACATATAATTTAATATGTGACTGGAGAGATTCGGTCATTATATATAAGGAATTGAATCGAGAGTCGGGGCCGGGAGAAATTAAGACTTCGTTGGGACGAATATTTACAAAACAACGATGAAGAGTTTGATCCTGGCTCAGGATGAACGCTAGCGGCAGGCCTAACACATGCAAGTCGAGGGGTAACAGGGAGCTTGCTCCGCTGACGACCGGCGCACGGGTGCGCACCGCGTATGGAACCTACCTTTTACAGGGGAATAGCCCAGGGAAACTTGGATTAATGCCCCGTGGTACTATTATGTGGCATCACATTATAGTTAAAGCCTTCGGGCGGTAGAAGATGGCCATGCGTCCCATTAGTTTGTTGGTAAGGTAACGGCTTACCAAGACTACGATGGGTAGGGGCCCTGAGAGGGGGATCCCCCACACTGGTACTGAGACACGGACCAGACTCCTACGGGAGGCAGCAGTGAGGAATATTGGACAATGGAGGAGACTCTGATCCAGCCATGCCGCGTGCAGGAAGAATGCCCTATGGGTAGTAAACTGCTTTTATACAGGAAGAAAAAGGGGCACGTGTGCCCTACTGACGGTACTGTAAGAATAAGGACCGGCTAACTCCGTGCCAGCAGCCGCGGTAATACGGAGGGTCCGAGCGTTATCCGGAATTATTGGGTTTAAAGGGTCCGTAGGCGGGCGATTAAGTCAGTGGTGAAAGTCTGTAGCTCAACTATAGAATTGCCTTTGATACTGATTGTCTTGAGTTATAGTGAAGTTGCCGGAATATGTAGTGTAGCGGTGAAATGCATAGATATTACATAGAACACCGATTGCGAAGGCAGGTGACTAACTATATACTGACGCTGATGGACGAAAGCGTGGGGAGCGAACAGGATTAGATACCCTGGTAGTCCACGCCGTAAACGATGGATACTAGCTGTCCGGAACCTTGAGTTCTGGGCGGCCAAGCGAAAGTGATAAGTATCCCACCTGGGGAGTACGTTCGCAAGAATGAAACTCAAAGGAATTGACGGGGGCCCGCACAAGCGGTGGAGCATGTGGTTTAATTCGATGATACGCGAGGAACCTTACCAGGGCTTAAATGCATTTTGACAGGGGTAGAGATACCTTTTCCTTCGGGCAATTTGCAAGGTGCTGCATGGTTGTCGTCAGCTCGTGCCGTGAGGTGTCAGGTTAAGTCCTATAACGAGCGCAACCCCTACCGTTAGTTGCCAGCATGTCATGATGGGGACTCTAACGGGACTGCCGGTGCAAACCGTGAGGAAGGTGGGGATGACGTCAAATCATCACGGCCCTTACGTCCTGGGCCACACACGTGCTACAATGGCAGGTACAGAGAGCAGCCATGTCGCAAGGCAGAGCGAATCTATAAAACCTGTCACAGTTCGGATCGGGGTCTGCAACTCGACCCCGTGAAGCTGGAATCGCTAGTAATCGGATATCAGCCATGATCCGGTGAATACGTTCCCGGGCCTTGTACACACCGCCCGTCAAGCCATGGAAGCCGGGAGTGCCTGAAGTCCGTCACCGTAAGGAGCGGCCTAGGGCAAGATTGGTAACTAGGGCTAAGTCGTAACAAGGTAGCCGTACCGGAAGGTGCGGCTGGAACACCTCCTTTCTAGAGATTGTCCTTTTAAGGACAGTCCCTGACGAAGTGAAGATGGAACTACGGTCCCGGTCTTTTGATTTAATATTTGTTATCCTTTATATAGTAGTGTTCTAAAAAAAAATCTCCATAATTAATAATATATAAGTAATTGCTTTTTCGAGGAGGTATTTATACTGAGAAGGAAGAGTAGGGACAGTCCCATAGCTCAGCTGGTTAGAGCGCTACACTGATAATGTAGAGGTCGGCAGTTCGAGTCTGCCTGGGACTACAAACAAAAAGATATTTCTTCGGAGATATTACGTTCATTAAAGATTGAAGGAAATTTTAGAAGTTGGGTATCCCAAGTTGGCGTATGGTCATCGATTAACTGATAACTGTTAACTGATAGCCGACAACTGAAAACGGGGGATTAGCTCAGCTGGCTAGAGCGCCTGCCTTGCACGCAGGAGGTCATCGGTTCGACTCCGATATTCTCCACCAGGCAATGCCTGGAGATATGAAAATTATCTTCCAGTGCTTGCAGTGACTAGCATAGATGATTTAATCGTCTATCGCGACTCGCGATCGTTCATTGACATATTGGAACAGGAGGTAAGATTTTATCTTACCGACCTAAAAAAGAAAGAAACACGAATCTTTATTAAGTAAAGAGTACGAATAAAATAGAATAGATTAAAGATCTAGCGACAAGCTGGAAAAGGGCGTATGGGGAATGCCTAGGCTCTCAGAGGCGAAGAAGGACGTGATAAGCTGCGAAAAGCTACGGGGATCGGCACACACGATATGATCCGTAGATATCCGAATGGGGCAACCCGGCATATTGAAGATATGTCATGCAGTAATGCAAGCAAACCCGGGGAACTGAAACATCTAAGTACCCGGAGGAGGAGAAAACAAAAGTGATTCCGATAGTAGCGGCGAGCGAAATTGGATTAGTCCAAACCGTACATGTTTCGGCATGTGCGGGGTTGTAGGACCACGATATTCGAAATGTAATGAACTAGAACGCTTTGGAAATAGCGACCATAGAGGGTGATAGTCCCGTATAGGTAAAGAGCATTTAGATAGTGGTATCCTGAGTAGTGCGGGGCACGTGAAACCCTGTATGAATCCGGCGGGACCATCCGCCAAGACTAAATACTCCTGAGAGACCGATAGTGAACCAGTACCGTGAGGGAAAGGTGAAAAGAACCGTGAATAACGGAGTGAAATAGATCCTGAAACCATACGCTTACAAGCGGTCGGAGCCCATATGGGTGACGGCGTGCCTTTTGCATAATGAGCCTACGAGTTACTTTTACTAGCAAGGTTAAGGACTTCAGGTCCGGAGCCGTAGCGAAAGCGAGTCTTAATAGGGCGCCATAGTTAGTAGTAGTAGACGCGAAACCGTGCGATCTACCCATGGGCAGGTTGAAGCTGTGGTAACACATAGTGGAGGACCGAACCCGTTGACGTTGAAAAGTCTTGGGATGACCTGTGGGTAGGGGTGAAAGGCCAATCAAGCTCGGAAATAGCTCGTACTCCCCGAAATGCATTTAGGTGCAGCGTGTAGATAGTTTTATAGAGGTAGAGCTACTGATTGGATGCGGGGGCTTCACCGCCTACCAATTCCTGACAAACTCCGAATGCTATAAAATGTTTCTGCGCAGTGAGGGCATGGGTGCTAAGGTCCATGTCCGAGAGGGAAAGAACCCAGATCACCAGCTAAGGTCCCAAAGTATATACTAAGTTGATATAACGCGGTGGAACTGCATTGACAGCCAGGATGTTGGCTTGGAAGCAGCCATTCATTTAAAGAGTGCGTAACAGCTCACTGGTCGAGCGGTTCCGCATGGATAATAATCGGGCATAAGTATATCACCGAAGCTGTGACTTCATATTTATATGAGGGGTAGGGGAGCATTGTAATTGCGTCGAAGGTGTACCTGCGAGGGATGCTGGAGCGATTACAAACGAAAATGTAGGCATAAGTAACGATAATGCGGGCGAGAAACCCGCACGCCGAAAGACCAAGGTTTCCCCAGCTATGCTAATCAGCTGGGGGTCAGTCGGGACCTAACGCGAACCCGAAGGGGATAGTGGATGGACAACAGATTAATATTTCTGTACCTGCTCACGCTAAAAGTGACGGAGGCGAGAAGTTGGTGCGTACAGACGGAATTGTACGTTGAAGGGAGTGGTAACACCCCGATAGTACACCGAGACCACGGTCAAGGTGATAATCCAGCATATCGACTTCCAAGAAAAGCGAGTGAAGCAGCCCGTACCGTAAACCGACACAGGTGGTTGGGATGAGTATTCTAAGGCGCTCGAGAGATTCATGGCTAAGGAACTAGGCAAAATAGACCCGTAACTTCGGGAGAAGGGTCGCCCCCCTTATGGGGGGGCCGCAGTGAAGAGGTCCAGGCGACTGTTTATCAAAAACACAGGGCTCTGCAAAATCGAAAGATGAAGTATAGGGCCTGACACCTGCCCGGTGCTGGAAGGTTAAGAGGAGATGTCATTCCTTCGGGGAGAAGCATTGAATTGAAGCCCCAGTAAACGGCGGCCGTAACTATAACGGTCCTAAGGTAGCGAAATTCCTTGTCGGGTAAGTTCCGACCTGCACGAATGGTGCAACGATCTGGACACTGTCTCGGCCATGAGCTCGGTGAAATTGTAGTATCGGTGAAGATGCCGGTTACCCGCAGTGGGACGAAAAGACCCCGTGCACCTTTACTATAGCTTCGTATTGACCTTGGTCAAGCAATGTGTAGGATAGCTGGGAGACTTTGAAGCTGCATCGCTAGGTGTGGTGGAGTCATTGTTGAAATACCAGCCTTTGCTTGTCCGGGGCCTAACTCTCTATTGAGAGAACAGTGCGTGGTGGGTAGTTTGACTGGGGT
>JBALWA010000124.1:0-4964 GCA_036960305.1 Halioglobus sp.
GTGGTACCCCTCAGCCAATCGGGATTCGCGCGCTATTGTAAACCCTGACGTGTTTGATATTGAGCGTGACAATAGGAACCAAATGGCCTTCGGTTTCGGTGGCCATATGTGCCTGGGACAGCACCTGGCAATTTTGGAAGTAGAGCTATTTTTCCGGGAACTGCTACCGCGCCTCAAGCACATCGAAAAAAGCTCGGATCCGAAGTCGGTGCAGGCCATTTTTGTCGGTGGTTTGAAATCGATGCCGGTGCGTTACCAGTTCTAGGGGTACCACGATGACGAAGCTCGGCACCCCGCGTTGTGACTAATTATGGGGACAACCGCCGGGCCGAATGACGACGGCGTTCGACTATAACAGCTTGGCGCTCTTTGGCAGTAACATACGTGGTATTGGCCGGCAAGTATTTTGCGAGCTCTGCCACGGGTACAGTCTGGCTAACCGGAGTAGCTGGTGGGGTGTCGATGGTGACACGCCAGTTGAACACACCGTGAGGGTGATCGCTGATATCGATCCAGTTGGCAACGCCCGGATCTTTCGCTGAAACCACGATCCGGTATTTACCGTCGGCATCTTTATGGGTTTGGCTGTCGTTCAGGCTGGTCTGGCGCGTGACGGTGTCAAGCAACTCGCCCCAGGGCTGGTAGAAGGAGAAGCCCCAGTAACGTGCCTTGGGGTCGTCGAATTCGATGATCATCGCCTCATCGTCTTTCAGGTTCCAGTGGCCGGGGGCGAACTGGCTTCCCAGATGCGTGACCTGGATCCGCCGCGGTGGTGTGACGATATTGTCGGGGATTGAACCGTGGTAGTTTTTGGTAATATCCGTCCAAATTTTCAGGAACCTGGCCATCTCGTCATCTAGGTCGTTAACTGTTTTTGTCAACGATGCAGTGGTCAGGTTGGCAGCGGGCTTGTCCTGGGTATCCAGGCGCTCGATCATCAGTTTGCCTTTGCGCTCACTATTCCAGTCTCTGAACACCTGATAGATGGTCATACTGGCTACATCATCGGCCAAGGGTAGCCAGTTACCGCCCATCTTTTTGGCGCTCATGAACAGTTCAAAATTGCCATCCTTGTCCAATTTCAAATCTTCGCCGCGTATCCGTGCACGGGCACCGGAATTACCTTCGAGCGCGGTTGGGGAGTAAACGCCGAAAATGGTCTGGTTGACGTTGCCGAGCTGGCCCCAAAGACGGTAGCTACCCTTGGCATCGATGCGAGCGGTAATGTAGTGCGTGTCGGGATTCGGAAACCCAAAACCCGGGTTGTAGATCAGGCGAGGCTCGCGCGTATCGGCATAAATCACAGACTCACGCAGGTAGTGCGCAATATTTTTAGCAAGGTACATGCTGGCCTCGGCGCGGTCGGTATCCGTTTGCACGATTGGGTCGGTCAACAACATGGCTTCAATCTCTGCTAAGCGGGCGAGATTGTCAGCTAAGGGTGTTTCAACGGTTGCCGCCATGGCGGTCGTGGCGGTAAGTACCAAGCTTGCACTGATGGCTAGTTTGCAAAGCGAAAGCATCGCTGGTTCTCCTTATTGGATTTCTTCAACACTTGTGAACGATCATGAGACATCGACTCTACCAGAACCTATTACACGCCCTTAGTGGATCTTCTTATAAGTGTTATAATTCGCCGAGATTGTCTACGGGAAACAACCTGACGTAACTGCGCGCTCAGGAGGCTGTAGGTCATAATTGCAACAATTTGCATATTGTTAGAACAGGCGCCCTATTTAACATAATATTATTATGATGGTGAGTATTTCAACTTCAGGGGACGGTTATAAACACTGACACACGTTATATGGTCTGGCTTCTGGGGTACCTGGACACGCTTGGTCTCGATTCAGGGCGAATTGCCCGCCAGAACGGGATTACGCCAACTGACCTGGAATCGCTAGAGGACACTATAACCGGTGAGCAGCATACCGGTGTATTGAGAGACGCGCTGAAAGAGAGCGGAGACAGTGGTCTGGGTCTGAAGCTCGGGCTTCAACGGTCAATTGCTACACTGGACCAGTTTGCCTATTTAGTGATGAGTGGTTCCAGTCTTCGGGAATCTACCAAGGCAGGTTTACGCTACCAGAACTATTCGGGACGATTCTCGGGAAGGTTGGTGATTACCTCGTTTAGCCAGATTGAAGATGAGGGCTGCTACCAGATACATGCTAGCTCAGACCTGGGCGACCTTCGAATTCTGGCGATAGAAGATGTGCTTGCCAATATTTTGAAGACTTGCGAGTGGGTTCTGGGGCGTAAGCTTCCTGTATCAAGACTTGTTTGCGATTACCCCAGGCCGCCTCATGCCGATCGATACGAGACAATATTTCAATGCCCCATATTCTTTGACAAGCCTGCTATTCAGTTGTATTTCGATGCAGAAATACTGGATTTTCCCCTGCCGCAATCCAGTCCACAAAGTATAGCCCTGTACGAAAAGCTGTGTGAGGAAAAGAGCATTTCCCGTAACCGGGGAGATGTCGCATGGCGGGTATGGCAACTGTTGTTACGTGATCCTGCCCGTCCTCCAGCGCTGAAGAAAATGGCGGAAGAGTTGCACTGTAGCAGCCGCACATTGAGCCGGAAACTGTGGGCGCAGGGCTGGCAGTATCAACAGTTGGTAGACCAGGTTCGAGAGATACACGCCCGGCGTTACCTCAGTGACCCCACACTCTCTATCGCCCAGGCTGCTCAGCGAACGGGTTACTCCGATAGCTCAGGTTTTCACCGAGCATTTAAGAAATGGACTGGTAAGTCCCCCAAGGCCTACCGCGAAGGCTTGTCTCTGCGTTAAAAGCTGGCGACATCGGCCAATTATCTGTCTCTATCTGCAATGAGATTATGACCCATGCAATCTAGAATCTGTGGCTCCACAATACTAGAGTGCAGGAAAAGCCAATGGATCAATATTATGGTCTGAATCAAGCGATGGTAGAGAAATTCGCTCCGCGCCCGCATCCGCGGCCGCTACTCCCAAGACTTAGCGAAAAAGAACAGGTAGCACTTACTTGTCGTATGTTGTTTCGCGAAGGTTGGGATGATCATATTGCGGGGCATATTACCTATCGATTACCCAACGGGAATATTCTCACCAATCCCTGGGAGTTGGCATGGGACGAAGTCACTGCTGACGACATAATGACGCTTAATGAGCAGGGGGAGGTTATCGCGGGTGACTGGAATATCACCCCGGCTATCGGTCTGCATATTCAATTACATGCTCTGAGAAAGGACGTCAGCGTTGTCATTCACAACC
Source organism: Halioglobus sp. (assembly GCA_036960305.1). Lineage (GTDB taxonomy): Bacteria > Pseudomonadota > Gammaproteobacteria > Pseudomonadales > Halieaceae > JBALVT01. The sequence goes on from JBALWA010000124.1 coordinate 3,260, forward strand.
ACCCATACTGGAGTGGCATCTGGGCAAATCTGCAACGCGTACCCCCGGTCTATGATCAAACGGGCGCGCACTGTGGACAAGACTTACCGGTCTACAATGAGTATCTCGGGACATTTGAGGATGAAGAAGTGAGTGTGTCTGCGGTTGAGGCTTTGGGCGAGGCCAAGTGGGCGCTGCTGGCTAATCATGGCGCTCTGGTCGTTGCTAAAGACCTACGCCAGGCACACCTCCGGGCTATTACGCTGGAGTGGCGTTGTAAGCGTGCCTATGAAATCGAACTTATGGGAGGCGCAGAACCACTGCCCAAAGAAGAAGTGGAGAAAGTCAGCATTACCGATGCCAACGGCTTTCCATTCCTCTGGGAGGCAATGGCCAGGCGCGAGTTGCGCGCTGATTCGGACGTTCTAAGCCAATCCCCTGGCAATCTGCCCAACAGTTGAGGAGAACAACATGCCACTAACAATCACACCGCTGGAAAACGTGGGTGTCGAGGTTTCCGGCTTCGATATAAACGATCCCTTCGATGAAGAATTGAAAGCTGAACTTCGAGCCCTCTGGTACGAGCACGGTATTCTGGTGTTTCGCGATCAAGACATTAATCCGGAAAAGCAGATCGCATTTAGTCGAATATTCGGTCCCCTGGAAATGCACCCACTTAAGGCGACAACGTCGGCTGAATACCCTGAGTTATTTCAATTGGAAAGTGGTGGTGACAACGATAAATACATGACAGCAAGGTATTGCGGCGAGGAGGTAGTGGGGCGCCTGGACTGGCATATCGACCTTCATTACACAGGTCGTCCCAATCACGGAGCGCTATTACGGGCGGTTGTTGTGCCAGAGAATGATGGACTAACCGGTTTCGGGGACCTGGCTATGGCCTACGATGCACTGGATGAAGAAACCAAAGCAATACTCGAAAAGATAGAGGTCGCCTATACCTTCAGCATGCAACGAAAGCATATGCGATATGTCGACCTGGAAGGGTATGAACCCGGGCCATTCAGCCCTGGGAAGCCGTCTGACATGAACTTTCCAGACTTCCCGGATGCTGTTTATCCAGGTGTCCTGACGCACCCGGTCAGCGGACGAAAAGTGTTAAGTATCGTTGAGCAGTTTCTTGAACGGATTATTACTCCCCAACAGGCCGGGCTGTCCAATGATGAGGCTATCGAGTTGCTGGAGCATCTGGTGGCGCATACTCGCAAACCTGAGTTTCACTATTTTCACCAGTGGCGGGAGGGCGACATGGTCCTCTGGGACAATTGGCGAGCGATGCATTGTACAACCGGAACCCCTCCGGGCGTTCACCGGCTGATCAACCGGACTACCATTGAGGGCGATGTCAGTTTGGGTCGGGTTTTAGTGAATGAATAACTCAGGGCATGGACACTAACATGATTAATGTTTTTCGACGCACCCTCTATCGGGCACGCGCCGCCATCTATAAATTTGGATTCAAATTAATCCCCAGACGAAAGCCATTACTTCTTCTTGGCGTAGACTCGGCAAAAAGACTGTGTGCTTCCATCGCCCACCTGGGTTATCGAAGAGTGCTAATAGTTAGCGATAAACCTTTGATTGCTCTTGGGTCGATAGATCCACTCAGAATTGAACTGGCAGGACTCGGAATCGAGGTGTTTGTCTATGATGGTGTGCAGCCAGACCCCACAGATATAGTGGTCTTCGGAGGCGCAAATATCGC
>JBALWA010000125.1:0-4806 GCA_036960305.1 Halioglobus sp.
CTTCCAGAGTCTGCCGCGCATACCCCGGATTCAGCCGCGCCATCAGATCCCGCTCCATGGCGTAAAAGCAGGGCAACAAGAATAAAGTCACCCCACTGGCAATCAGCACACCCCAGAACATCGCCATGATCATGGGCGTTATCATCTCGTTGCTACCGCCCAGCTCATAGGCCGCGGGAAACAGCCCCGCACACGTCGTCACCGTGGTAATCACCACCGGCCGCAGCCGCACACTGGCGCACTCAACAATTTGCCGGTCGTGCAGCAGGGTCTCGCCGCGTTCACTGTGCTGGCGCTGCTCGGTATTCAACCGGTCCAGCATCACCAGGGCATCGTTGACGATGACACCCATCAAACCGGCAATGCCGATAATGGCAGCAAAGGACAACACCATGCCCTGCAACACAAATGCCACCAGCACACCCACCACCCCCAGGGGAATGATAAACAGCACCATCACAGGCTGCAGGAAGGAGTGAAACAACAGCAGTAAAATAAAGAAGATGGCGATCAGCGACAACATCAGCGCCTTGCCTACCTCACCCGCCTGTTCCGTCTCCGACACTAGCTCGCCCCCCTGATAAAAGCTCAGCCCGGGAAAGCGGTCGGCAAAATTATTGTCGCGGATATAGACCCCTACCAGCCGGTTAATCTCCAGCATGCTCAGTACTTCACGGTCGACGGTGGCGTACACTGTAGTCGCCTGGTCCCCCAGGTAGTGACGTATAGTGCCCTCTCCGGGTCGCTGCTCAAACTCCACCAGGCTACGCAACAAGATGGCGTCGCCCTTCTTGTTGGTAACCGCAAGAGAATACAACGAGGCTGGGTCGCGCACATCTACGCCGTCGAGTTTTATGCGGTAGATAATCGTGTCTTCCACCGTATCAAAGGTGCCCACGACCATGCCATTGAAAGCCACCTTCACCGCCGATGAAACCTCGCCCACCGTAAGCCCGTAATGGGTGAGCTCATTGTGATCAATCTTCAGGGAGATAATGGGTTTTCCAGGCACATAGTCGCTCCACACTTCCGTGACACCGGTCAGACCCCGCACGTATTCCTGTAACATATCGGCCACGACGAAGCGGTCCGATGAATTCCCCAGCACAATGGTCTCCAGGGGATAGCCCATGCCGATGGTGGTATTGGCCACCCGCGGGCTCAGCATCTGAAAGCCCTCGCGCTGGGCGTACAGCTCCACCAGCTGGTCCCGCAACTCCAGGGAATTCAGCTCCCGCTTGTTCGACGGTTGCAGAAATACCGACAGCAGCCCCCAGGCCGAATCCCTGCCCTCAGTCACGCTGGTCATGGCGTGATCGTGATGGCCGGCGGTCACCACAATTTCTGCCAATTCATGGGCGGGGATAATCTCCCGCAATTCCTGCTCCAGCAGTGCCAGTTTTTTCTCCATGGTGGGCAGCGGCGTACCGATGGGCCCCTCGGCCTTCACAAACAGAATATCGGCATTGGTTTCCGGCATGGACACAAACACGATATTGCGTGTTGCCATCTGGGCAGCGGCAAAAAACACCACCAGGGTGATTGCCGTGAACACATAGCGGTGGGGTATGACCTTCATCATCAAGGTTTCATAGCCATCTTCCACCGCCTCAAACCAGGGCCGGGTCAAGGAACCGGCACCCTTGTGGGTTTTCTTCAGGGAGTGGGCGATGTGCGCCGGCAGCATGAACTTGCATTCGATCAGTGACATCACCAGCACCAGCATGGCCATCACCGGCACAATGTAAAACACCTTGCCCTGTATCCCCCCCAGAAAGGCCGCCGGCGCCAGGGCGACGATGGTGGTGAGGGCGCTGGCGAACACCGGCAGCATCACCTTGTGGGTGCCCATGACGGCAGCCTCTTCCGGCGGGTGGCCGTACTCGTGATGCCGAAAAATACTCTCTGCGGTAACAACGGCATCATCCACCAGTATGCCCAGCATCAGCACCAGAGCCGCCATCGTGAGAAGATTGACCGAGATGTCGAACAGGGGCATGACGGTAAACACCATCATGACGGCCGTGGGTATGCCCAGCGCCACCCAGATGGTCAGCCGGAACTGGAAAAAACACAGCAGCACCAGCACCACCAACACAATCCCGGCAAAGGCATTAGCGATCAATACATCCAGCATCGCCGTGGTCGCCAGGGTTTCATCATTCACCAGCAGCAGTTCGACATCCGCTGGCAGCGCGGCATTCTTTTCCTTGAGATAAGCCTTCACGGTCTTCGCGGTACTCAACCGATCGGCCGCCTCACTGGCCTTCACCAGCAGGGTAATCGCCGTGCGGCCATCAACCGAGGTGCGCACCACGGGGTCGGCAAAATCGTAGTGAACCCGGGCGACATCCTTCACCCGCACAAAATCTCCCGGCCGCCCCTCAAAAATGATGACGTCCTCAACATCCTTGGGATTCTCGAACTTGCCGATGGTGAGAATATCCTGCTCACCGGCGGCGGACTCTACCGAGCCGCCGGAGTCACGCACATTACGTGAATTGATCGCATTCTTGACCTGGTCCTGGCTTATCCCCAGACGCCGGAGCTTTACGTCGTCCAGCAGAATTTGCACTTCCCGGTCACGGTAGCCCTCGCGCATGACGCCGGAAACACCTTCCAGGGAGCGTAGCTCCAGGCGCACCCGGCGGGATATCTCCCGCAAGGTCTGTTCCGGTACCGACCCCACCACCAGCACCTGGGCCATGGGTGTGTTTTTGTAATTTTCAGGGCGGGTGACAATCGGGTTGCCCGGGAGATTGTCGGGCATTTTCGCGCGCGCCCGGTCGATGGCGTTGTAAATCTCGGTTTCCAGCTCGTCGTACTTCGACATGGCGTCGTTGCTGTAGCCCATCACCATGATGGTCGACTCGCCTTCGATGCTATTGGACACCACCTTGTCCACGCCGCTGATGTGCAGGAATTCCTGCTCCAGAGGCACCGTAATAGACAACTCGATATCTTCCGCGCCGGCGCCGGGCAGGCGAGTAACCACCGAGATAAGACCGCTGTCTACCGGCGGGTAGGTGTTATAGGAAAGACTGGTCATGGCCATGGCGCCAGTGAGAAAAAACATCACCATAACGACGTTGACCAGCAGGGGCCGGCGGACGAAGAACTCCAGTAAGGCTTTCATGCTAAGCCTCCGGGTTTTTGCTGGGTCGTTGTATCACCTGCCCTTCGGATATCAGCCGCAAGTTGCTGATGATGATTTCATCGCCAATTTCCAGGCCACTGAACACCGGCACCGATTCCGCATTGCCCACCCCCAGTGTCGGCTCTACCGGACGGGCCACATTATCCACCACCCGATAAACGAGCAGCCTGCGCCCGCGATCGACCAGCGCCTCCCTGGGAATCGCCAGAATGTCCTGCTGGGGCGGCCCCCTGAATTCCACCATGGCGGACATGCCGTCCCGCAACAGCGAACCGGCATCGTCTACCACCACGCCCACCTCAAAGTTGCCGGTAGCGACTTCCGCTGAGCTGGCGATCTGATCTACCCGGCCCACGAATACCTGCCCCGGCACTGCCGGTGAGATTACCTCTGCAGTCATTCCTACCCGCACATGGTTAACGTCTTTTTGCGAGACAAAAGTTTCAACGCGCAGGGCATCCATCACCCGGATGACACCCAGGCGGTCAACTGGCGATACGTTCTGGCCGGACTCCAGTTCCCGCTGGGTCACCACACCGCTGACCGGGCTCTTGACCTCGGCATCTGCCAACTCCTCCCGGGCGATATCGTAAGCCGAGGTCGCGCGCCGCAGATTAGCCGCGGTTGATTTCAGGCGCGACTCACTTTGCAGGTAACTCTGCTCGGAGATCACCCCGGATTTATAAATGGACTGGTTGCGCGTGTGGGTAGAGCGGGATTGCTCGTGGTTGGCCCGGGCCTCCTCCATGCTCGCCCGAATGCCATCGAGTTGCAGCCGTAGTTTCTTGTCATCCAGCCTCAGCAGCACATCGCCGACAGCAACCACCTGCCCTTCCCGGAACAGCACCTCTTTCACGGTGGCACTGACTTCCACCCCAATCTTGTATTCCTCGGCCGGGGTAACCAGGCCGAAGCTCTTGAAGCGACGGGCCCAACTGCCTGCTTCAACGCGCACGGTACGCGCTTCCACCAGGGCGGGGCCAGACTCGATGACAGCGGTATCGGATTCAGTGCAGGCCTGCACCAGAGGAAGAGCCAGCAGGCCAAGGCCCAGACTACGGAAGTAACGAGAAACCTTTTCCAACGTTCTACTCCTTCAAAATTTCGTGGGCAGCCGTCGCTGCGAACTGCAATAAGCGTAGAAGATTTAGCTAGTATTAACAAGTTTATACAGTCCCTAACACACGCGCTATCAGCCGCACACTTTATGCTAGCCTGCGCCCCGTAATATGCTAATCTTGAAAAATGACAGACCATGACCAGCAACACACAGACACCACTAAACTGGCAGAACGGTTCGGCCAGCTGTGGCAGCGCTGCGCTGTCACTGACACTCAACCGGACGCGGTATGGGAAAGCCTGCAACAACACTACCAGCAGCCCCATCGTTTCTATCACACCCTGGCCCACCTGCAGCAATGCCTGGGTGAACTGGATTCCGCCGGCCCGGCGATTGAAGAAGCCGACGCCACGGAAATGGCCATCTGGTTCCATGACTTTATTTACCTCTACGGCGCGCCGGATAATGAAGTGCGCAGCGCCGAGATCTACAGAGAACTGGCAGGCCCACATATGCCGGTAGACTTCAGCGAGCGGGTGTGCGAATTCATCATCGCCACCCAGCACACGGGCAACGCCCCGGACCAGGG
>JBALWA010000126.1:0-4723 GCA_036960305.1 Halioglobus sp.
GATTTTTAGCACTGCTGAAACGATAGATCGCGCCATTATACGCGGCGGTAAACTCGGCAGAACCCTCAACCGGCTTTCCTTGCGTAAAATAGGCGACCGTATCGTGGCCCGCCAGGATAACATTGTTGGCATCAGTTTCTGTGTCGTGGCCAGCATTGACGATGGCGCTAAAGCTGATAACAAGAGCCGTTGTCAACTGAGTAATGAGTTTGGGTAATGTCATGATGAGTTCCTCTGTGTGTGTAAGACAGGGGATACTTTATCGAATGTGTGGTTTGCGAACTATGCTCAAACGTCGGGATTGTATGTCCAAGAATCCGGAAATTGTTCCCCGTCAGCCCGGTCCATGAGCTGAGGGGCGAATTACAGAGCCTATAACGCCAACATCACCGGACCCTAATCCCGGTAACTATCAATCGCCGGGCAGGCGCAATACAGATTGCGATCGCCGTACACATTGTCTACCCGGTTAACCGGCGCCCAGTATTTATTGGCGCGCAGCGAGTCCACCGGGTAGGCGGCCATTTCCCGGGCGTAGGGGTGTTCCCAAGCGGTGGCGGTGATGTCTGCGAGCGTGTGCGGTGCATTCGCCAGCGGGTTGTCTTTTTCGTCCAGCTTGCCATCCTGTACCGCTTGTATCTCGGTGCGAATGGCAATCATGGCATCGCAAAAACGGTCTATCTCTGCAAGAGACTCAGATTCGGTGGGCTCAACCATCAATGTGCCGGCAACCGGGAAGGACATGGTTGGGGCGTGAAAGCCATAATCGATCAGCCGCTTGGCGATATCTTCTGCTGAAATACCACTGTTGTCCTCTATGGGGCGTATGTCGACGATACATTCGTGGGCGACATTGCCCTGGGTGCCGGTGTAGAGGATCGGATAGTGGTTCTTCAGTCTATGGGCAATGTAGTTGGCGTTTAATATTGCCACCTCGGTTGCCAGGGTCAGGCCTTCGCCGCCCATCAGGGCAATATAGGCCCAGGAGATCGGCAGGATTGAGGCGCTGCCGTAGGGCGCTGATGACACCACGTCGTTGTCGGCATCCAGTCCGGGTACGCCCTGCACCGGGTTGGTTGGCAAGAACGGCTGCAGGTGTGCACCCACACCGATAGGGCCCATGCCGGGCCCGCCACCGCCGTGTGGGATACAAAAGGTTTTGTGCAGGTTCAGGTGCGAGACGTCAGCTCCAAACTTGCCCGGTGCGGCAATACCGACCATGGCGTTCAGGTTGGCACCGTCCACGTAGACCTGTCCACCGTGCTGGTGCACGATATCGCACACTTCGATAATGGACTCTTCGAACACGCCGTGGGTGGAGGGGTAGGTCACCATAATCGCGGACAGGTCCTCGGTGTGTCTGTCCGCTTTTATTCTTAAGTCCTCGAGGTCCACATTGCCTTCTACATCGCATTCGACGATGACGACTTTCATGCCAGCCAGAGCAGCACTGGCCGGGTTGGTACCGTGTGCGGAAGAGGGGATGAGGCAGACGTTGCGCTGTGCATCATCGCGGCTTTCGTGATAGCGCTTGATGGCCAACAGGCCCGCATATTCACCCTGTGAGCCAGCATTGGGTTGCATGGAGATGGCGTCGTAGCCAGTGCATTCCAGCAACATATGCTCCAGTTCAGCCAGCAGAGCCTGGTAGCCACCGGTTTGTTCCAGCGGGGCAAAGGGGTGCATGCCGGCAAACTCCGGCCAGGTCACGGCCAACATCTCTGTGGTGGCGTTCAGTTTCATGGTGCAGCTGCCCAGGGGGATCATGGCCCGGTTGAGGGCAATGTCCTTGTCTTCCAGGCGGCGCATATAGCGCAGCATTTCTGTTTCCGAATGGTAATCATGGAATATGGGGTGCTGCAGATAGTCCACCGGACGTCGCAGGCTCTCGGGAATGCCCTCGAACTCCTCTACAGCGCTGTCCAGCGTCTCCGTGGAGACGTTTGTCGCGTTGCCGGAAAAGACCTGCCACAGCGATTCAATGTCGTCCCGCCCGGTGGTTTCATCCACCGAAATGCCTACACGATCTGAGCCGATGATGCGCAGATTCATACCTTGGGCGAGGGCGCGATCAATAATGGCCTGCTGTTGGTCTCCGACCTCCAGGGTGAGGGTGTCGAAAAAGTGTGGGTTGTCCGCCTTAAAGCCGACGTCGGCAAGACCCCTGGCGAGAATGGCGGTCAGGCGGTGGATGCGCATCGCGATGCGGCGCAGACCCTGGGGGCCGTGATACATGGCATAAAATGCCGCCATAATCGACAGCAATGCCTGTGCAGTACAAATGTTGCTGGTCGCCTTTTCCCGGCGAATATGTTGCTCGCGCGTTTGCATTGCCATCCGCAGTGCCTGATTGCCGCGGCGGTCGATGGAGACGCCAATAATCCGTCCCGGGGTAGATCGTTTGTAACTGTCCCGGGTAGCGAAGTAGGCTGCATGCGGCCCACCAAAGCCCATGGGAACGCCGAAACGTTGGGTGTTGCCCACGACCACATCGGCGCCCAGCGCCCCCGGGGATTGAACGACCAATAGCGCCATGATGTCGGCGGCGACGGTAACCAGAGTTTTGTGTTCGTGCGCTTTTTCTATCAGCGGCGCGATGTCGTGAAGTTGTCCGAAGCTGCCGGGATACTGCAATAACACCCCAAAGGCCTCGGTTGATCCGATTAATGCGTCGGGGTCGCCGACCACCACCTCAATATCGAGGGCGTCGGCCCGGGTTTTTACCACCGAGATGGTTTGGGGGTGGGTGTCCTGTGCCACGATAAAGGTATTGCTGCGGTTTTTTTTGTTGACCCGCTGCAACAGGGTCATGGCTTCGGCGGCGGCCGTGCCTTCATCGAGCATGGAGGCGTTGGCCAGATCCATGCCAGTCAGGTCCATGATCATTTGCTGGAAGTTCAACAGGGCCTCGAGGCGGCCCTGGGAGATCTCGGGCTGATAGGGCGTGTAGGCCGTATACCAGCCCGGGTTTTCCAGTACGTTGCGCTGTATGACCGGGGGGGTGTAAGTGTCGTTATAGCCGGTACCGATAAAGCTCTTGTTGACGATGTTTTTGGCAGCCATTTTGCGCAGCCGTTCGATAATGGCCTGCTCTGTGCTGGCGCCGGGTAAGTCCATGGCCTGGTCCCGGCGTATGCTTGCCGGTACTGTCGCCGCGATCAGGGCTTGCAGGTTCTCGTAGCCCAGGGCTTGCGCCATTTCTGCCTGCTGCGAAGGCGAGGGACCGATGTGCCGTTGAATGAAATCCTGGTGGTTTTCCAAATCAACGAGGGACGCGCGAGTCATAGGGGCTCCGGGGGTGTCCTGGGGAGAATAAAGTAGGTAGATCGTCAGGGGCGCGATATTATCAGCAGTGTCCCCTGTGGGCAATAAATCGCTCGATTTGTAATCAATTATGTCGAGTACGACAATCGGTGGCGGGGTGACGCAATGGTTGATTCGAAAAAGCACATTCCCATGCAGGACTTGCTGGCTGAGATACGCGCCTGCCGCTACTGTGAAGACAGTTTACCTCTGGGCCCCCGGCCGGTGGTTCGCGCCCACAGCGAGGCGAAAATACTCATCATTGGTCAGGCCCCGGGTACCCGGGTGCATGCGTCCGGCGTGCCCTGGGACGACCCCAGCGGTGAGCGTTTACGCCGTTGGCTCAACTTGGACAACGCGCAGTTTTATGACGAGAGTAATATAGCGATTGTTCCCATGGGCTTTTGCTATCCCGGCAAAGGTAAATCTGGCGACCTGCCTCCTTCGAAGGACTGTGCGCCACTCTGGCACGAGCGATTGCTGGCGCAGATGCCCGCTATCAAGCTCACCCTGTTAATAGGAAACTATGCCCAGGCCCGTTACCTCGAGTCTTCCGGAGAAACCCTGACGGCGCGCGTACAGCGCTGGCAGGACTTTGCCCCCACGCTTTTCCCGCTGCCGCACCCGTCACCCCGAAATACCTTCTGGCTTCGTCGAAACCCCTGGTTTGAGTCTGATGTTGTGCCCGCTTTGCAAGAAAGGGTCGAAAAAATTCTTCGCTGAGTCGCTTCGGTGCTTGTATTTGCAGGCTGTAGCTGTATCAATAACGCTTTTTTGAAAATCCCTGTGTAGAGGTAGTCTATGGAACTCGTGCAACCGGAATCGGTCGGCATCAATAGCGGACAGTTGTCGCGCGTGGGCGAGCACCTGCGCCGCCACTATGTCGATCCGGGTAAAATTCCGGGTTCGATCGCGCTGGTCGCCAGGCGTGGTCAGCTGTGCTATCTGGATATTGCCGGTCACAGTGACCTCGAGCGCGGCACGCCTATGGCGGCGGATACGATTTTTCGCATTTATTCCATGAGCAAGCCGGTGACCTCTGTTGCGTTGATGACCCTCTACGAGAAGGGCTTATTCTCCCTCACGGACCCGGTACACCGCTATATTCCCTCCTGGCGTAATCTGCAGGTGCGCAAGGGCGGTTCGCTGCCATTGTTCGAAACCGAGCCCTGCAAGCGGCCCATGACAATTCGCGATCTGTTAATGCACACTTCCGGATTGACCTATGACTTCCTGCGGGCGACCAATGTTGACTACGCCTACCGCAAATTGCAGGTCGGCAACCCCAATCCGGGTTACACCTTGCAAGATATGGTTGACCAGTTGTCTAAGTTGCCTTTGGAGTTCTCCCCGGGCGAGAGCTGGAACTATTCTTTGGCGACCGATGTGTTGGGCTATCTCATCGAGGTGATCAGTGGCC
>JBALWA010000127.1:0-4679 GCA_036960305.1 Halioglobus sp.
ATTGGCGCGCTGGTAGTAATAGTTCCCGTAACAGACATGGCCGTAGTATACGGAGCTGTGGCAGTGGCAAAATTCTGCCCGGTATACGTATAGGTTTCCGCGCTGGCTTGATAGCCAGACACCAATGAAGCAAGTGCGAGGAGGCTCGCAGCTATTCTGTTCATATTCAATTTCCTTTCAACCCTAATGATAATGGTTATTTTATGACCACTACACTATATCCCCATATAATGCGTAGGTATTAGTATCACACTTCCAGCAGAGGCGAAAGCCAAAATAGCTGTACTTTGACCACCCTGAATACTGTGCTCGGGAATTCCCAATTACTCAATGGTGCCCGGGGCCGGACTTGAACCGGCACGACATCGCTGTCGGGAGATTTTAAGTCTCCTGTGTCTACCAATTTCACCACCCGGGCGGTGCCTTTTCCCAACAGAAACGGGCTTTTGGAAGCGGCCGCATCATAACATAATAATCATTGGCTCTGGCAACAAAAAGCGCTGATTTGGCTCATGATTCCAATGGATCGCGTGCTACACTTGCCGCACTTATAATAATTCAATACAGGTTTATCCATGGCATCTTCTCGTGGAGAATTTAGTTCCCGTTTCGGCTTTGTGATGGCTGCCGCGGGCAGCGCGGTCGGGCTCGGTAATATCTGGGGCTTTCCCACCCAGGCCGCCAGTAATGGTGGCGCGGCCTTCCTGCTGGTCTATCTTGTTCTGGCCTTTACCCTGGCCTATCCGGCCCTTATGGCAGAGCTGATTATCGGCCGTCACGCCCACTCCAATGCCGTCAATGCGCTCAAGTTGATCTCCAATGGGCCAATCACTCGACGGGTTGGTGTGACGACCGGGATTATCGGCTTCATTGTCGCCAGTATGATTCTGAGTTTTTACGCCATCGTCGCGGGCTGGATGATTGCTTATTGCCTATCATCCGCCCTGGAACTACTGGGCATGGATGGCGCTGCCAACTGGCTGACCAGTTTTGGCCTGGAGAGAAATATAATTTTCATGCTGGGTTTCATTGGCCTCACCGTTGGCATCATTACCGGCGGGGTTCAGGAAGGCATTGAACGCTGGTCCAGTCGCCTGATGCCAGTACTTCTAATCTCACTGGTGTTATTGGTCGTTTACGTATTGACACTCGATGGCGCGGTTGATGGCCTCAAGGTGTACCTGTTACCGGACTTTGAGCGGGCCTTCTCCCCCGAACTTATCATCAGTGCGCTGGGTGCCGCCTTCTTCTCGCTTTCGCTGGGCGTGGGCACTATGTTGGTCTACGGCTCCTATATCGGCGACGATGAAAACCTGCCTGTTCTGGGAGGTCTGGTGACCCTCGTAGACATATCCATCGCGGTGTTGGCAGGCTTCCTGGTCCTTCCTGCGATGTATGTGGCTCTGCACAATGGCGTTGAAATATTTACCGAAACCGGCGCATTGATTTCGGAAGATACGCTGATCTTCACCGTGCTTCCGGAGCTGTTTTCGACCATGGGGATTGCCGGCATCGTGGTATCCCTGGTCTTCTTCCTGTTGATGAGTATCGCCGCCCTCACCTCCTCAATTTCCATGCTGGAAGTACCCGTGGCCTATACCATCGAAGAACACGGGGTCAGCAGGAAAAAAGCTTCCATCGCCATCGGCATTGCAATCGCCTGTTTCAGTACGCTGATCTTATTCAATTTCGATGCTCTGTTCGGCCTGGTAGTCGGTATCACCACACGATACAGCCAGCCCCTGCTAGGCTTTGTATTTTGCGTTTATGCCGGTTGGGTCTGGCATCGGAACACCCTGCTGGAGGAACTCCGCAAGGGCAACCCCGAGGTAGAAGACAGCCTGTTCTGGAAGATATGGCCGTGGTATGTGCGAGTGGTCTGCCCTGTCATCATCATGGGCATCTTCGTCCAGTCGGTATTGGGCTAACCCAACTGACTGTCTATTTAAGAGACAGCGAACCCGATTCCTCCACCCGCTGGGTGGGAATAAAGCCGTTGAAATCAATTTTGGCGGCGAATCGGTATTCCAACGCATCTGTCGGAGCCTGTCCCAGGTCCGCCAGCAAGCGCAATAGCTGAAACATATTAATGCCCGCTTCCACTGTCACCACTTCATCGGTATAACCCTCTATCACCGGCACATCATTGGTGACCCCGCTCACCAATTCTTTGCCCAGCAGGTCAATCGTATAACTGATACCCGCGATATCCAGAGTTTGCTTGTTAGGGTTGGACACGCGCAGTTTGATTTCAAATCGTGGGCCTATATCCTCAGAGGGCAAGGCATTGACGCTCTCCACCGTCACCTTGGGTGGGTCCATATCTGACGTCAGGCCAGCACAGCCCACAAGGGCGATAGCCATGAGAATAAGGGAGAAAGGGAAAGCAAGCTGGTGGGAAAATCGCTTCAACGTAGTTACCTCAAATTAATACCAGAGTCAGAGACCGGCCTTGCTCTGCCCGCCTAACGGTTACCCGTTCGGGTGGAGAAGAAGAATACGCCATAGGCCACACTGCCTAGACAAAAAACAGCCGCGACCCAATCACCGGTTTGCGTATATATGTAGGCGGAAAAACAGCCCATTAACACGGCTACGGTGAGTCCAAAAATTCTGGCGGTGTTTGACATTCTACTCCAGTGGGTTCAACCCCGTGATGACGGGTGATTTCACAAGGCTTTCACAGGTAGCCTGTTGGGAGAAGGGTACTACAAGCGAAGACAGGCAACCAGACGTTAACTGGCCTGACAGATCGGCTCGACAGATTGAACATCCAAAAGAAGAACTGTGAACTGGGTCACATAAACATAAGTTTTGTGCCAGATTACGTTTTCAGTAATTCCACCTTTCCCTGGAAACAACTATAGTTTTCACTATTGTTCGAAAATCCGGCAAGAGCCCTATTCACCAAAACAAAAGGGCCACGTCCCGTTTTTCGATATCAGGATGATTAAACCCCGCACAAGAGAGCACCCCATGAAAGCAACGCGCACATTTGGCAAAATCCGAACCGCAGCAATCACAATCGGCATCGTCATGTCTTCGACTGCCAGCGCGCAAACATTGCAACCGCCGGAACTCACTGCGTTGGAAGAGCTGGGAAAACACGCATTTTTTGACACCACCCTGTCCAAGCCCAAGGGACAAGGCTGTGTCAGCTGCCACGACCCCGCCTCCGGATGGACGTTTCCCGACTCAGTCGTCAACGACGGCCCCGTGGTGGCTCCAGGTGCAATCTGGCATCGATCGGGCGGCATAAAAACACCCGGAAATTCTTACATATCCTCCGCGCCAGTATTTCAAAGGTGCTCCGAAATATTTGGCGGCAATCGTGGCGCCCCTGCGGGCGGTAGGTATTGTGGCGGCATGTTCTGGGACGGGCGGGCTGAGGGCTACGGTAAAGAAGGGTGGGCACCCAAGGCTGATGGTGCACTTAGTGACACTGTCACGCCTGCAGATTTACCGGAGTCAGTACGTGAAGCTTACACGGAATACCTTGGCCCCTTGGCGGACCAGGCCCTGAACCCTTTCCCCAATTCGGTGGAACAGAATATCGATCCCAAACACGTCTGTAAAAGAATAAGCCGGGGAGACTATGCTCACCTGTATAAAGAGGTGTTCGGCGAACGAATCAACTGCAAGACCAAACCGAACAGCAATCCAGCCTACATCACCAGTTTCAAGCGTATTGCAGTAGCACTTTCTGCCTATCAGGCATCTCCTGATGTGAATTCCTTCACTTCAAAACGCGATATCGCTCTGTACAGGGAACTGGCCTGTCTTACAGACGGAAACGAGGGTGAATTTGTAGAGTTCTGGGATGCCGATTTCTGCAACCAGGACAAGGGTGCGCCCTGGGGAGAGTTCCCCCTACTTGAACTGAGCGCACAAGAAAACCGGGGACACGACCTGTTCTATGGACTAGAAACTGCATCCAATGAACCAGAACCCGTCCTGGACGAAGGTGGCAATGAGACAGGTGAATTCACGACCACCAACGCCGGTTGTCATCGTTGTCATAATGACAACCCCCTGGCCGACGACGGCACGGAACCTTTCCAGACTTACAACGATCACGGCTACCATGGCATAGGCTTACCATTCAATCGCGAAATTCCCGGTGCCGTGCCAGGGGTAATCGACGGTGTCATTTCCCATGTGTCCTACCGCGCAGACAATGGCGAGGCCGTTGAACCCGGTTTCTTCAAAAACCCCTCGGTACGCAACGTCGCCAAGGGCGAAGGCGAAATTACCAAGGCCTATGGCCACAATGGTTACTTCAAGAGCCTGAAGGGTATTGTGCACTTCTACAGTACCCGAGATTTAAAGCGTTCCTGCGGTGCAGATCGTATTAGATCAGTCCGAGGCGTGCCAACACTAATCGCCCAAGGCTTGAATCTGGACATTGAACATCCAACTGAGGAAGAAGCACTGGCGAACAACTGCTGGCCACTCGCTGAGTTCCAGAATTCAGAAGGTAATTTCGCCGACATCGGCATTCTCAATCTCACTGACGAGCAAGAAGACGCCCTTGTGGCCTATATGATGACCCTGTCAGATCAGTACACTCCCGAGGCGCCCTGAAGTTTAGGGCCCGGGGGCTACTCCTTAGGGGACCAGCACGCGTAAAACACTGAAGCTAACTGAGTGCCTTGAGAATCAAGGGCTTTATATGGAGG
>JBALWA010000128.1:0-4592 GCA_036960305.1 Halioglobus sp.
CTGCGATCCGGCTGTTTATTCGCGGCATTGGCGTGGGCGATATTCAAGTAACGCAGGACCCGTCCGTCGCCCTCTACACTGACGGTGTTTACATGGGCACCTCTTTCGGAGCTGGCTTCGAAGGTGTAGATATTCAGAGGGTAGAAGTACTGCGCGGGCCTCAGGGGACCCTGTACGGCCGAAATGCTACCGGAGGTGCGGTCAATATCATCACCCGGCGTGCCAGTACCGAGTCCGTTGAGTTCAGACAGGATCTCACCGCCGGTAACATGGGACGTTTCAAATCCAAGACCATGCTCAATCTGCCATTGGGTGATAGTTTTGCCGCCAAAGTAAATTACGTGATCTCAGAGCGCGACGGTTATGTGGAGAATGACGGCATCGGGGAGGACTATGGTCTGGAAGACAGGGAGAGCCTGGCCGTCGATTTGCGTTGGGAGGCCACTGCCAATCTACTGTTAGACTATCGCTATGAATCTGCCGAGATGAAAGACAGCCAACGACTGGAACAGATTGTGACTATTGACCCCAGTGCCGGCTTCCTTTCAGCCTTTACCACATTCAATACCGACGTCAGCAAGGATCAGCTGGACGATGTGACCTCGCTACAGGAAATCTTCCGGAATGATCAGGAGGTTGATTCTCACAGCGTGTGGCTAACCTGGGACATCAGTGATTCGCTGACTTTGAAGACTATCAGTTCCTGGCGTGAGCTGGACAGCCTTACCAATGGCAACGCCTTATCTACCGCGGAGGGTGATTACACAGCAATTGGCTTCGGAATCGGCGCGGTCAATGTGGGCCGCTTCGACCTGGATTTCGAGCAGTCCTCCCACGAGATCCAGTTACTTGGCACCTACGATAGCCTGGAATACGTCGCAGGCCTGTATTACTACGAAGACGAAGCGACCCAGGATGGTTCGTCAAGTACCTCTCTTGGTGTCGACGGCGCGCCTGACATTACCCATTCTGAGAATGAATCTCTGGCCGTATTCGCCCAGGCAACGTGGACACCCTCTGTGATGGATCATCGCTGGCATATTACGTTGGGGGGACGTTATTCGGAAGATGACCGCTCCGCCGAACGTAACAATCAAAGGGCCACTGAAGCATTTACAGGAAGCTACGACAATGACTTCAGCAATTTCAATCCCTCACTGACGGTTGCCTTCGATGTCAACGATGACATGAACGTGTACGGCAAAGTGGTATCTGGTTACAAGTCGGGAGGCACCTCACAGCGCTCAGCCAATGCGACCCTGTTTTCGCAGGGGTTCGATGAAGAAGATATTCTCAGCTACGAACTTGGTTACAAGGGAGAGTTCTGGGACCGTCGCGCTCGCCTGAACGGTGCCATTTTCTACATGGAAATCGACGGGCAGCAGTCCAGTGTGCAGACAGACCCCATCAGCTCCGGTGGACGTGACTTCCTTCCTGTGGACGGCAACACAATACAAGGCCTGGAAGTAGATTTGAACCTGCTGCTCGCTGAGGGGCTGACATTGACAGCCAGCTATGGCTATCTCGACACGGAGCTGGGTGAGAGTAGCCTTGACAGTCCGGCAGGCACATTCGAACTAATAGACGTATATCCCAATGCACCTGAAAACAGCTATAGCCTGGCGCTGGACTATCAGCACTCGCTAGCCCTGGGCGAACTCGGTTTCAATATTAACTACGGCTGGCAGGACGACGTGCAGACGTCTTTCAACGAGGTTGAAAACAGCCCAATCGACTCCTATGGCTTGCTGGGCGCCTCGTTGAGCTGGTCTGATATCAGTTTAGGTGACTTGCCTGGCAGCCTACGCGTTCTCTTCTGGGGGCGCAATCTGACGGACGAAGAGTACGGATTGGTGCAATCAGCAGCCTGGAGTCTTTTTGGCGTAACGAAAGTACAAACCTTTGGCGATCCCCGCACCTATGGTATGACGCTGACCTACCAGTACTAGAGGCTCAATATCCAGGGCCATTTGCCCGGTGTTGTCAGCTAAACTGACAGCGACGGGATTTTTTATATAATCTGAGGATTTTCCGAGCTTGAGATTCTGATTTCATGTTCACAATTTATATTGAGACCAATCCCGGGTTTAACAGCAGGCAAGTCCATCTACTTCATATTAAATTGCGCGAGGCCAGTCCCGCGATCAGGCACGGGTACTGGTTCGTACCGACACGACTATCCAAGCCAAAGTACCTTTGGAGATTAATATGCGCTTTTCGTTTCACCCGGTTATGTGCCCAGTCGAACAGTATGTGCCTCTGGCCATAGCTGCAGAAGAAGCGGGCTTTGATTGTTTTACCTATCCTGATAGCCTCGCCTTTCCACGAGAGTCCTCAACCACATACCCCTATAATGACGACGGGAATCGCGAATTTCTTGATGGAGTCCCCTTTATTGAGCCTTTTGTTGGAATCCCATATTTAGCAGCAGTAACGGAAAAGATTCGGTTTTCAACTTCGGTTTACAAATTGGCTGTCAGACAGCCTGTGGCAGTTGCAAAACAGTTGTCAAGTCTGGCTGTCGTTACGGATAACCGTTTTGACTTCGGTGTCGGCATTAGTCCCTGGCCAGAAGATTTCGAGGCATGTCAAATCGCGTGGGAGAAACGGGGTTTACGCTTGAGTGAAATGATACAAATCATACAAGGGCTTATGAAAGGTGAGTATTTCGAATTTCAAGGAAAAATATTTGATATAGATGCTATGAAAATGTGCCCGATTCCGGACCAACCAGTTCCAATATTGATTGGCGGTCATAGCGAACCCGCTTTAAAGCGGGCTGCCAAATTGGGGGACGGCTGGATTGCCGCAAGCTGCCCCGTCGATGAATACAAAGTGATGATAGATAAGATTAAGGGATATCGGAAAGAGTATTGTCGAGATCACCTCCCTTTTGCGGTTCAGGCGATGTCCAAAGACAGTTTCTCTCTTGAAGGTTTGGACGCTCTATCCAATGTAGGGGTCGATGAAGTTGTCATTGCATTTAGTGATCCCTATAAGGCTGAACCGGAGACTCAATCGTTAGAGGAAAAGATTGGCATGATTAATTGGTACGCTGAGAATTTTATTCAGCCCGGTAAGGAGCGCCATGTAAGTTAGTTTATTTGTTGAGGGTAGCATTTTTGTTGAAAAATAAAAATGGAATTGGCAGGACACTGCGATCAAGCCGAAGAGGAACTGCGCTTGCATAACCGCAAAGGTGACTTGTCAGTACTCGAGCTGAGTGAAGAGAGTGAGAGACTGTGCTGGTTTGTTTTGCCGCAGGAATTAAGCGCTGAATTAGAAGCGCAGAGAGAGTCAGGTTTCTCCCGAGCAAATTAGGCGATGTTAATGTTGGTAGGCACCACTGTCGGATTTACACTGGGACTGAGGGGCGCTGGTGGCGCCATTGCTCCCGTTCCCCTGCTCATGCTGGCGCTGGATTTGAGTCCCCAGGATGCAATGGGAATCAGTCTCGGCGCGATAAGTGTCGCTGCTATGGTTGGCGTGTTTCTCCGCCTTCACCACCGGCCGCCTGTATGGCGATCTGCATGCTGGCTGTGTTCCCATCGATAAAAATGTGGCCAACTGACGCCAGTGAAACTGACCAAGTCGGTGGAGACACAGGTGGCCTGCCAGTCGTACCCTCATCACAAATACTATTTGTAAGTGCAGGTGCAGGTGCAGGGCTTGGGACGGTATTGCCAAGTTAGCCGAGTGAAATTGATAGAATTGGCGATTGAAGACATACAAGCGCCATAGGTTCCCTCATGACATCATCAGTTACGCCGTTTGGCTTTACTATCGGTTCAATCTGAGCCATCGCGAATTTGAAGATCTACTGGCCGAGCGTGGCATCACTGTCAGTCGTGAATCTATCCGCCTTTGGTGCATCAAGTTCGGCGCGCTATACGCTAGAAGATTGAAACGAAAGCACAGAGGCTTCGGTGACACTTTCTGTATCGATGAAGTCTATGTGAAGATCAACGGAAAGCAGCATTACCTGTGGAGAACCATTGACCAGGATGGAGAGGTGGTCGATGTCTATCTCCAAGCAAGGCGTGACGGTGCAGCGGCTAAGAGGTTTTTCAGCGTTTGTTGCAAAATCATGGCGGCGAACCAAGGAAGATCGTGACCGATAAGTTACGAAGCTATGGCGTCGCTCATACCCAGTGAAGCGGGGCAGACTCTCGTAAGTTGATTCCTGACGCTATCCACAGTACTAAGCAGAGTGAGAATAATCGGGCAGAGCAGTCTCACGAGGCGACCAGAGTGCGAGAGCGAGTGATGCGTAAGTTTAAGTCGACAAAGCAGGCTCAGAGATTCCTGGGTAACCATGCTGTGGTTTCAAAGCTATTCAACCTTGGTAGGCATCTGGTAAAGGCTGAACACCATCGAAATCTCAGGGTCAGTGTGTTCAGTGAATGGAGTAGGACATCAGGGTCGAATTCCGGGTCGCTCCACAGCGTGCTTAGCTGGCTTACACCAATACTATTAGTGTAAGCACCGGTTTTAATATTTACTGTGTTGCCCACGGGTTCGAGTGCGTTGTCACGGATTTTACGCTTATCGGAGGCCGCCACATTGAAGATTTTTTCCTCGGCCTGGCCGTC
>JBALWA010000129.1:0-4577 GCA_036960305.1 Halioglobus sp.
GCCACGGCGGTGTTGACGGCTTCGGTACTTGACCCCGGGAATGCAGCGGCCATTGCTGCGGCCGCTACGGCAGCGGGCGTAACGGCAGGCCAGGCCAAGGCCATTGAGAAAGCGACGGAGTCTGCCACGGAAATCACCAAAGGTTTCACCGAGAATAAGCCCCAGGGCCCTACCGGTGAGACGGTAGACCCTGCGGTCAAGGTGATTGCCGTTACCGAGCCCAAGGCTGAGCCCAAGCCGCCGCAGCAGCCTGAACCTCAGCCACCCATCAATAACGAAGTACCCCCCGGAGGCGCAATTCCGCCCGGCGGAGGTGTCATCCCGCCGCCGCTCAGTCCCGAGTAACAGCGGCGCACCGGGTATTCGGTCGAGGCATAAAAGCAGCCAATGAAGCGCTACCTCGCCAAAAACAGCACCCGCATTGGGCTGGGACTTGTGTTCACGGTTCTGGCCCTGTGGTTGCAGTTGTCCGGCGAAGCCTGGAGTCGCACCATTATTGATAGGCTGGATTTCCTGGCCTACGACCTGCGTCTTAATCTGACCCTGCCACCGCGCACCCCCGCCGATTCCAAAGTGGTTATTGTCGATATCGATGAAGCCAGCCTGCGCGCCGAGGGGCGCTGGCCCTGGAGCCGCAATAAAATCGGTGAGCTGGTGACGGCCATGAAGCGGGCCGGCGTGCACACCATTGGTTTTGATATTGCCTTTACTGAACCTGAGCGCAATGTCGCCGAGGAGTTGATTGAGGCGGCTTCAGATGCCGGGAAGTTGCAGCATGTGGCTTATCTGGCGCAGCTGATTCCGACCATGGACAGAGACAAGGAGTTTTCCACCCGGATCAAGGGCCAGGATGTGGTCATGGGCTTCTTGTTACATTCCAGCGAGGAGGAATCCGTGGGTGCGCTGCCTTCGGCCTGGTCTTATGTGCCGCCCGAGCAGGCCGAAAAACTGATGGTGCCGCTGATGTCCAGTTACACGGGCAATTTGAAGGTACTGCAAAAAGCGGCCCGCTTCGGTGGCTTCCTTAATACCACCACGGACGTGGACGGGGTGCTGCGCAGCACGCCATTGATATTGCGCGAGGGGGAGATGATTTACCCCTCCCTCTCCCTGGCCATGGCGCGGCGCTATACCCAGACCAAACGCTTTAAAGTGGAATCGGCGGATGCCGGGGTAACCGAGCGCGTTACCGGTCTGCGCCTGGACAAGACCCTCATTCGCACAGATCAGTACGGGCGTGTGTTAATTCCCTATACCGGTCACCGCGGTGGCGTCCCCTATATTTCAGCCACAAGCATTCTTAGGTCGACCACGCCCGGGGAGTTTCCGGCCCTGGACAAGGCGGCGGTGCTGGTGGGTACCTCGGCCCTGGGCCTGTCAGATTTGGTGAGTACGCCTATCGGCCCCTCTTTTCCCGGGGTGGAGGTGCACGCCACCGTGCTGCAGAACATCCTGTCGGGCAAGCCTTTCCCCCAGGTGCCTGACTGGGCCAATGCCGCCAATGCCCTGGTGATCCTGGTGTCGGGTTTGCTGTTAACCTTTCTCTGTCCAGCCTTTGGTGCCCTGGCCATCACTATGTTCGCGGCGGCCTTTCTGTCGCTGATGATCGCCAGTGATATCTGGCTGTGGACCCAGGCGCAGTTGAGCCTGTCGCCGGTGATGCCGCTGATTACGGTGGTGGCGATTATTTTTATGAACGTCCTGTACGGCTACTTCGCCGAGGCGCGGCAAAAGAAGCAGGTGCGCAAGGCCTTCTCCTCCTATATGGCGCCGGCACTGGTCGCCCAGTTGGTGGACAACCCCGACAGTCTCAACCTGAACGGTGAAACCCGGAACATGACCTTCCTGTTCTCCGACATTGCCGGTTTTACCTCCTTCACTGAAGTGGCCACGCCGGAATTGCTGGTGTCGGTACTGAATGAGTACCTGGAGGCCATGTGCCATGCGGTCATGGAGCACGGTGGCACCATTGATAAAATCGTCGGCGACGCGGTGGTAGGAATCTTCAACGCGCCCCTGGACCAGCCCGACCATCACGAGCGCGGGGTTAAGTGCGCCCTGGCCATGGACGCTATCAGCAAGGCCTTCATCGCCAAGATGAAGGCCCGGGATATCCCCTTCGGCCACACCCGAATTGGGGTGAACAGCGGCCCGGCCATTGTCGGCAACTTTGGCGGCGCCGAGCGCTTTGACTATACTGCACACGGTGACGCCATTAACACGGCGGCGCGTATGGAGAGCGTCAACAAGCACCTGGGGACACAGATTTGTATAGCGGGGGTCACGGCCAGGGAATGTCCGGACCATTTTTTCAGGCCCGTGGGTGGTCTGGTGCTGAAGGGGAAAACGGAATCAATCGATGCCTTTGAGCCCATTACAGAACAAGAAGCAGGGACGCCATTGATAAAAAAATACACCGCCGCTTTCGAGCTGCTGGACAAGGAAGACCCCGGGGCCGAGGCGGCGTTTGCCGCATTGCGTACAGAGTACCCGGATGACCCCCTGGTGAAGCTCCACAACGACAGGATACTGGCGGGTAAGTTTTCTACCACCATTGTCCTGGCGGAGAAATAGTATGTCTGGTGCGGCGGGGCAGTCGAAGGGGCTGCTGGGAGGCTTGAGCGCTGAGCGTATTGTCAGCATTGGGCTGGCCGGTCTTATCGCCGGTATTGTCACCCTGATCACCAGCGTGAGTTTTGCCGCCCTGATGTTTAATGGCAAGCTCACACCCTTTATCTCCTCGGGTATTACCATATTGATTGCGACCTCGGTGATTGCCGGTTCGCTGTTCAGTCTATTCAGTTCCTGTCGGCCCGTGGTGGCTATGCCCGATGATGACACCGCGCCCATTCTGGCGCTGATGGTGACCCTGGTTATCGCCGGCTTCCCCCAGGATACGCCTGGCGAGGTCCTGTTCGTCACGGCCTTTGCCGCCCTGTCCTGCGCTGCCCTGATGACCGGCATCGTGCTGGCCCTATTGGGCTATTTTCAACTCGGTTCTCTCGTTCGTTATTTGCCCTACTCGGTGATGGGGGGCTACTTCGCCGGCGCGGGGCTGCTGCTGATACAGGGTGCCCTGCGGGTGGTCAGTGATTTGCCCCTGGTGACCGCGGCAGATTTCCTCAAGCTGCTGGACCCCGAGATACTGTGGTCCTGGGTGCCGGCGATTGTCGCCGCGGGGCTGATCCGTTGGTCCATCCGCCACCTGCACCAGTCGGTGGCCATGCCGGTGATCATTTTCCTGCTGATCGGTTTGTTCTATACGGTAGCGGCCTTCCTGGGGGTGCCCGCCGACGAACTGATGGCCGAGGGTTGGTTGGTGGGGCCCTTTCCTGAGGCCAAGCCCAGCTTGCTGAACCCAGTGCTGTTTGAACGCGCCGCCGGTATCGAATGGAGCCTGATTTTTGGGCACCTGAGCAGTATCAGTACCATCATCATGTTGAGTGCCGTGTCCCTGATGTTAACGGCCAGTGGCCTGTCGGTACTGCAGCGGGAAAACATCGACATCAACCGGGAGCTGCGGGTAGCGGGTTTAGCCAATACTGTCAGCGGCCTCACCGGCGGTGTGGTGGCGTTGCCCTCCATGACCCTTACCGAACTGTCCATGACCGTGGGTGCCCCCAAGAGCCGCATGGTGGGGCTGGTGGTGGCGGGGTTCTGTGCGCTGATGTTGTTTTTCGGTATGTCCCTGATCGCCTGGTTTCCCAAGGCCGTGCTGGCGGGTTTGTTGGTTTTCCTGGGTTGGTCCCTGCTGGAGCGCTGGCTGATTGAAGCCCGTTCGCAACTGCCGCCATTGGAGTACCTGGTGGTGGTGATCATTGTTGTGGTTGTGGCGGCCGTGGGCTTCCTCGAAGGGGTGGTGGTCGGCCTGCTGTGTGCCATCTTGCTGTTCGTGATCAACTACAGCCGCATCAATGTCGTGCGCTATGCCCTCACCGGCACCGAGCGCCGCAGCAACGTGGAGCGCAACTCGGCAGAGGAAAAGTACCTGCGCGACAATGGCGGCAATGTCCTGATACTGAAGTTACAGGGCTATTTGTTTTTTGGCACCGCCGCCGCCCTGGCGACCCGCATCGAGGATCGCCTGGAGGACAGTGAGCTGCCGCCCCTGTGTTACGCCGCTCTGGACTTTGCCCAGGTGACCGACATGGATTCCTCCGCGGCCCTGAGTTTCATGAAGCTGGCCCAGGAAGCGGCCAAGTCGAATTTCTTCCTGCTGCTGACCGGCCTGACCCCGGCCATGCAGGATCGTTTGTTGGGCAGTTGGTTTGCCAAAGAGAGCAACAGCTATATCCAGGTGATGCCAGATCTTGATCGCGGTATTGAGTGGTGCGAAGAGCGCATGCTAAAAGAGCAGGCTCTGGGCGGCGCGCACATGGGCATCATCGAACAGTTGGCGGCTTTCCTGCCAGCGGTTGGAGACCACAAAGTGCTGATGCAGTATATGGAACATCGCGTGGTGGAGACCGGCGATACACTGGCCACGCAGGATGACCCCTCCGATGAAATGTTCCTGCTGCAAAGCTGTACCGCCTCG
The DNA here is from genome assembly GCA_036960305.1 of Halioglobus sp. GTDB lineage: Bacteria > Pseudomonadota > Gammaproteobacteria > Pseudomonadales > Halieaceae > JBALVT01. Next base: position 4,538 of record JBALWA010000129.1, read on the forward strand.
GTGTTCCTCGATACCGGCTCCGGCAAGCAGCACCGCATAC
>JBALWA010000012.1:0-87984 GCA_036960305.1 Halioglobus sp.
CGTAGGCTGCACCCTTTATTTCGGCATCTTCCAATGCCAGAGCGAAACTGCCGTTAAGTGAATGTACTAGTTCATCGGAGTTTAATCCGGTGGCGGTGAGGCCAGAGCGCACCGACAATGTGCCCTCAATGTCACTGTCAATACCGAGGTCCGTTATCAGCTGATTCATGTCTACCGCCAGAAACTCGCCGCCCAGGCTAAATATCGGCGGTGTCGGGTTTAGGTCTATTACTCCCCTAATTTCAGCGGTGGTATCATCGTAGCTGACGTTGAATTTTCGCAATGTATGGCGCCGATTGATACCGGTCAGGTGCAAGTCGATTTTATCGAGCTTAAGAATATCACCACTTAGCTGATCAATTTCGATTTCAATGTCCGTGGGGTAGTTGGGGATGAATTCTACCAGTCGTTCCAGCGCGCCCTTGGAAATCTTTTCTTGCAGTTCTTCCGCGGGCATATAGAGCTCGCCGGTGCTGTCTTCCCGGCTTTGTAAATTGAAATCTCGCAGGCGAAGATGCGGGCTTTTTACCAGGACATCCAGAGCAACAACTTCGCTTTCTCTGAGCTGTAGTGTGCCGTTAAGCTGCACTATTGTTGTGCCGACTTTTCCTTCGACAGCGACCTCAATGTGATTCTGGTTGGCGTTGATGTTAGCTGTGGCCCGGGTGGGTTTTAGTTCCAGTCCGGTAAGCCGGGCCAGCAACTGCGGATCATCTATTCCCAAGTCGGCAGTTAGTTCCGCGCTTGGCAAGCCCAGCACGTCATGAATTTCTCCCTGAACTTTTAGTTCTATGCTGGACTCCGGCCCCTCTGCGAGCGAAAGGTCGATCACCTCCAGTTGCTGATGTTTTGAAACGAGATGAAAGTCTCCGGCAATGCGTCCGAGCACGTCACCGTATTGAAAGCTGGGAAACGCCCAGGCGAGTAAGGCTCGTGTATCAACTCCGCTAAACTGATTCTGCAGATCGATCTGCTCCAGTTTTACGAGATTACCTATCTCGCCCCGAGAAGATATCTCCATACCGCTGTGGCTACGCAGTTCAGCCGTTACTTGCTCGAGGCGAAAGCTGTCTCCGGACTGTTTCAAAACACCGGACGCGGATACCGAGCCCAGTACGGGAATTTCATCCGTGAAGTACTGCGATAGCGCCGCAGTATCGCTTAAGGCCAAGCTTACACGGGCGCTGATGTTGCTTATGGGGGCGTTTTCGGCCGGTAGAATAGTTGCCTTTATATCCGAAATACGGGCATCAAGATCACTGTCACGTACCGTGATGACACCATCCATAACGTTTAATCGCTCACCTTTACCGGATATACGCCAGTGTCCCTGGGTGTGCTGGAACTCAGGAATATCAATGCCAGCCAGACTGGCCAAGCTGGCAACATCGCTGGTATGGACACTCATGGACAGGTCTACGTCTTCTATGGCCGTCAGGCCGGCTCCGGCAATATCCAAGATTTCCCCTATCTGTCCCTCGGCATGTAGCTGTAAACGATCACTATCTCCCGCGTCAACAATGATCTCACGGAGAGCGAATCCCTCAGCAGTCGCGCGCAGTACGCCGCTGGCTTGCCAGGCGCCGACTTCATAGGGCACTGGCCCCAGCCATTTTTCCAGAACGGCGAGTGAGGGGCCTGAAAGCTTGAGTGCCAGCCTGTCCTTCAAGGCGTTGGTTCCATCCAGCGCCAGGTCCCCGCTTAGACCGACCTGCAGGCCATTCGAACTGACGGTATTGAGAGTGAGCTCTTCGATGACGGGTTCATCCAGCGAGCCGGTAATGAGCGCATTGGCCCGTGCGGCCCCCAGTGTGGTGAGATCAATATCCACCCAGTCAATGAGGCGCTCCAGGGAATTCATTTCGCCCTGCGCCCTCAGGTTGAGCGCCCCTTCACCATCGAACTGATAGTCAAAACTACCGTCGGCCTCGAAAAAGTAGGCGGGCATATTATTCAGCTCCGCCCTGGTGTTTACCACGGTAAATCCCCGCGTGTTACCCTCAACCCTGCCCGTAAGTTGCAAAGCGCCATGAAGATTGAATTCTTTATCCAATACCGCCAGGAAGCGATCAATTTGTGCCGCATGGGCGTCTACGTCCAGATCGTAGGTAAATAGCTGTTTGTCGCCACGCACTTGTCCCTTGAAATCCAGCCTATCGTCGCTGTCAGGAACGCTTACCTTGCCCTGCAAGCCGAGTCCAGCTAGTGTGCCATTCTCGATTAAGGTCAGTAACTCGGTTGTGAATTCCAATCCTTGCGCGCCGTAATCTGAGGCCGCTGTGAGGCGATAGCTGATGTTCACATTGCGCACACCGTAAATATCCTGGAGTTTGAAGACCCAGGTTTTCAAGGCCTCCAGAATCAGGTGTGCCTGGTCTACCTCGAGTACCTGAGGTAGCCACGCAAGATACGCGAGCCACTCCAGTGGCTCGGGTTCACTGCCCGAGTTGTTTTCTGGAATATAGAGTTGGATGTTTTTGGCGTGGAGTGAGCTGCTCGATAAATCCCTATAAAAAATATCCAGCGAGCCAATTTTCCCCTCCAACCCGGTGATGGAGAGTAGGGGGGGGCCACCAGACTCGGGGTAAAGTTGCAGTTCTTCCGCTGCGAAGACGCCGCTGAACACATTTATTCGTGGTTCCCGGAGTTCAATTCGGAACTCCGTAAATTCGGCCATCACAAACTTCAGGGCGTGTAGCAGAAAGGTTTGCGAATTCAGCAGTAGCACAAGCGTTACCATAAGCCCACATAAAGTCAGCATCAAGGTACGGCGCATGCGAACAGTCCGGCTCGCTGGCTTCTACGGTTGTTCTGCCTCTGCCTGCGTATGATGCTTAAGCCAGAAAAATCCGGCGAGACCGGCAATCGCAGAGGCAAGCAAAATACCCGTTTTGGCCATTAACAGGTCTTCCGGTAGGCCGACAAATCCAAGATCCGCAATGAAAATGGACATGGTAAAACCGATGCCACCTAGTAAACCCACACCCAGAATGTGCTGCATATTCAATTCCTCCGGCAGTTTAGCCCAGCCCATTTTCACGGTAAACCAGGTAAATCCGACGATACCGATGGGCTTGCCCAGCAACAGCCCCGCGATCACGCCCAGGGTCACAGGGTGATTGATATACTCGCCAATGCCGGCAAAATCGATGGGAATTCCCGCATTTGCGAGTGCGAAAACCGGGATTACCAGGTAAGCGACGGGAAGGTGGAGAATATGCTCCGCCCGCTGTGCTGGAGCTTGAACCCGGTAAACACCATCACCCAATGAGGAGACTAAAGAGCGGAAGCGGTTGTTATGAATCACATCCGGATTAACAGTAATCGATTTTTCCATTTTTACGGTGATGTCTTTTACTCTATTGATAAAGTGCTCTGGCTTGAACTTGGGCCGAATAGGGATGGTAAATGCCACTATAATGCCAGCGATTGTCGCGTGGATGCCGCTGGCTAACATGGCAGACCAGAGCAGTATGCCCACCAGTGCGTAGGGCAGTGAATGCCGGATTCCACCAAGGTTCATACCGATCATCACAAGGGAAAAAGCGCCTGCGCACGCCAGTGCAGTGACATTGACGGTGTCGGTGTAGAACACGGCGATGACAGCCACGGCTCCCAGATCATCCACGATAGCTAAAGCGATCAGGAAGGTGACCAGGCTTTTGGGTACGCGCGGACCCAGCAGGCTCAGGGCACCGATGGCAAAGGCGATGTCTGTGGCCATGGGGATACCCCAGCCATTGGCCGTGTGTCCTGATGGGTTGAAGATATAATAGCCCAGTGCCGGTATAGCCATGCCGCCAATAGCCGCCATAATGGGCAGCAGTGCCTGGCTTGGGGAAGAGAGTTCCCCAACCAGTAATTCGCGCTTCAATTCCAGCCCCATGACCAAAAAGAAGAATGCCATCAACGCTTCATTGATCCAGTGATGAATCGACAGTGAAAACTGGTATGAGGCGATACCGACGCTGACCTCGGAATGCAGTAGATGCTCGTAACTCTCGTGCAGGGGACTATTGGCGACCACGAGTGCAACGACGGCGCAGATCATCAGCAGGATGCCGCTGGTGGTCTGTCGGTGGATGAATTCCTCCAACGGCGTCAGTATGCTGTCGAAGGCCTTTTCCCAGGGCGCGTTGTAAATACCTTTCTTTGGCATGTTGTTACCTTTTCTGCCGGGTTGAAAAGGTATTATAGCCATGCTTGGGGCTGCCTACCTAATTACGCCGCATATGCGGAAGGGCTTCTTGCTGCGAATGCAATGGGGTAAGGTTGGCGTAGTTACAGACCAGCAAAAGCGTCCGGAATTCAGAAATATGGTCTCATCTTCAAATCTACTCAGTCTTGCCCTGCTGTATATTTGCGTGCTGTTTGCTGTGGCGTGGTATGCGGACCGGAAATCGGGGTCAGGATCGGCGCGCACCAGCCCTGTCTGGCGCAGTGTTGTTTACGCCTTGTCGCTGGCAGTGTACTGCAGTTCCTGGACATTCTACGGTGCAGTGGGCAGTGCCACAGAATCAGCCTGGAGCCACGCGCCCATCTACCTGGGGCCCATTCTTCTGTTTGTGTTGGGCTGGCCATTAATCCGCCGTCTACTGGCTATTGGCGCCAGGCACAGGGTCACCTCCATCGCCGACTTTATCGGTGCCCGCTATGGTAAACGGCAGTCACTGGCGGTACTGGTCACGCTTGTCGCGTCAGCGGCTGTCCTGCCGTACATCGCGCTGCAGTTTAAAGCGCTGGCCCAGACCTGGACGATAGTCGGCGGTACAACGGTGGAAGTGGAGGCGATAGGCGGCGATACAGCGTTGCTGACGGCGATTATTCTGGCGGTCTTTACCATCTTGTTCGGTACGCGACGATTGGATGGGCGAGAGCGTCACCAGGGCGTGATGGCAGCGATTGCGGTGGAGTCCGTGGTAAAGCTATTGGCCTTTCTCGCGGTTGCCGTGCTGGCACTATGGTACCTGGCCGATCAACCTGTGGTTGCAGAATTTGTGCAGCCCAGCGAGGCGCTGGGGCGAATCGATTTTTCTGCGGATTTTATGGCCAGGACCCTGATCAGCGCGTTGGCAATCTTGTGTCTTCCCCGGCAGTTTCATGTCATGGTCGTTGAGGCGCAGGAGGATGACGATACGAGTATCGCGCGATGGGTATTCCCTCTCTACCTGTTTCTTTTTATGTTGCTGGTGGTGCCCATCAGTCTTGCCGGTGCGCAGGTATTTGCCGGTAACGACAGTATCAATCCCGATACCTACGTACAGTTGCTGCCGATAGCATTGGAGTCCAACTGGATAGTGATCATTGCATTCATTGGGGGTATCTCTGCAGCGACCGGAATGGTCATTGTTGCGACTGTCAGCCTGGCAATTATGATTACCAACGAAATCGTATTGCCTATTATCATGCGCTTGAATGCAGATTCGCCCCAGGCAATACTGAAAATGGGTGATAGCCTGCGCCGTATACGACAGTTCACCATTGCCGGTATTTTGTTGGCGGCCTGGCTGGTGGCGCGTCAGGTGATGAACATTCCCTGGCTGGCGCAGATTGGCTTTATTTCGTTTCTGGCGGCCGCCCAGTTGGCTCCTGCGGTGATCGCCGCACTGTATTGGCGAAGAGCCCATGGTGTTGGGGTGACAGTGGGTCTGCTCATTGGATTATTGCTGTGGTATTACTGTGCGGTAATCCCCGTTACGCTCTCAGCGGAGAGCCTTTTCCTGAGCCAGGGGCCCTTTGGACTTTCCTGGCTGAGGCCGATGAGCCTGCTTGGTTTTTCTGGTGAGTATCGGCTGGCATACGCCACGGCCTGGAGCCTGGGCCTCAATGTGTTGGCGATGGTTGGCCTGTCCCTAATTCTCAAACCCTCACAAGCAGACAAGCGGCAGGCGCGCCTGTTTACCGATGAGGCGGGAATGGCGGAAAAGTATAGCGAGGACAACTACGAGTTGAGCCTGATACGGGTCAGCCATCTGCAGGTCTTGCTGCCACCCTTTATCGAGGCTGAAGAGCTGAGAAAGACCTGGCGAAAGTTTGAGGACAGCTATCAACAACGGCTGCTACCCGGCGACAGAGCGCCAATGTTTGTGGTCACCCAGGTCGAGTCCCTGTTGGCCAGTATCATCGGCGCCACGTCGGCACACAAGGTGATGGAGCAGCTGGAGAGTAGCCAACAACTCGCCTACAGTGATTTCGCGGAAATGGTGGGTGATGCCAGTCGCCTGCAGACGTTTAACAGGGAGCTGCTACAGACGACGGTGGAGTGCCTGCTGCAGGGTGTAGCGGTGGTCGATAAGGAATTGAAGCTGGTGGCCTGGAATACCCGTTATCAGGAGATGTTCAACTACCCGCAACGTTTTCTCTACGTCGGCTGCCCCATAGAACGAATTTATCGGTTTAACGCTGACAGGGGCATTCTCGGGAGTCGGGGAGGTATTGTCAGCGATGAGATTGAGAAACGTCTGCAGCTACTGCGCGATGGCAGCCCCTATCGCCTCGCGAGAACCTTGCCCAATGGTACCGTGATCGACATCCACGGTAACCCGATGCCCCATGGCGGCTTTGTTACCACCTACATCGATATCACTGACCACCGGGATGTGATGGAGCAGTTGCAGGAAGCTAAAATCGAGCTGGAGGCGAAGGTCGCCTCAGATTCACGTACCTTAAGCGACACCAATGCCCAGCTACGGCAGGAAAATCGACTGCGCGCCCAGGTGGAGTCCAATTTGCGGGATGCCCACCTGAGCAAGACCCGCTTTATGTCTGCGACCAGCCATGACCTGCTGCAACCGATTAACGCAGCACGTCTCTTCACCGCCGCACTAAAACCACAGCTACCAGTGAGTGGAGATGGGACCACCATGCGCATCGTGGCCCAGATCGACGCATCACTGCTGCGCGCAGAGCAATTGATTTCGGAGTTGCGGGAGATTTCCCGGCTGGACTCAGGCAAGCAGGTCGCGCGCCTGGGAAGCCTTAGTGCCCACAAGATGTTCTCAGCACTGGCGGCCGAGTTTGCTCCGGTGGCAGCAGAGAAAGACCTACACTTCAGCGTAGTTGATAGCCATATCTGGTTGCATTCGGATCAGTCCCTGTTGTACAGGATAGTGCAAAATCTTGTCTCCAATGCGATTAAGTATACCCGGGAAGGCCGCGTGCTCTTGGGCCTACGCAGGCGTGTCGATGCAGTGGAGATACAGGTTTGGGATACGGGTCCGGGTATACCACAGCAGGATCAAATGCGTATATTCCAGGAGTTCGAACGTCTGCCGGGACAGGCGAGTGAACGGGAAGAGGGATTGGGGCTTGGGCTGTCTATAGTGCAACGCTATGCGGATTTATTGGCGCATCGAATTGATTTACGCTCGCAGCAGGGCAAGGGAACCGTTTTTAGTGTGACGGTTCCCTACGGTGAGAAACAGTTGGCCCCAGTAGATGTGCCAGAGCAACAACTTGGACAGGATCTACGAGGCCTTAAAGTTGTGTGTCTGGACAATGATCTGGCGATACTTGAGGGTATGCAGCAACTATTGCTTACCCAGGGAGCGGACGTGGACATAGCCAGTCACCGTGAAGCCTTGTTGGAACTGCTCGCTACTCGTCCGCTACCGCAGATAATCCTGGCGGACTACCATCTGGACGGGGGAGAAACCGGCGTCAATGCGGTGCTTGAAGCCCGCGAAATGAGTGGTGTCGATATCCCCTGTATCGTAATAAGCGCCGACGACAGTGAGTCCTTGCGAGAAAGAGTAAAGTCGGTGGGATTTCGCTTCCTGCCCAAGCCGGTAAATCCGGCCCGGTTGAGGGCGCTAATTCTGGCGCTGGTTGCCCGGGAGGACTAATCCCCTTTCGGGGGGGCTACCAAATCCTCCGGAGGATCCACTGCCAGACTGCCCAGAGCGAGAGCGGCCTGCGTCCGGGAGTGCACGCCCAATTTTCTGAATATTTCTGTCATGTGGGCTTTGATTGTCGCCTCCTTGACCTCGAGCTCATAGGCTATTTGCTTGTTCAGTAGGCCTTCAACCAGCATTGAAGCCACTCGAAACTGCTGAGGAGTCAGGCTGGACAAGGCGTCTGCAACATCCAGGGATTGCAAACTGGCACCGCGGGCTGCTGCCTGTAAGCCGGGGTGCAAACCTCTATGTCCCGCCAGTACATCCTCTATACAGGTTTCGATGGCGGTAATGTCTGAGGACTTGGATAGAAAACCCGCGGCGCCGTGATCGATGGCCCGGCGCACTGTTTCGGGGTGTGCATTGGCCGATATCATAATCGCAGGCTTGTTCGGGTAATGACCGACAAGCCAGGACAGCGCGGAAAATCCCAGGGCGCCAGGCATATGCAGGTCCAGCAATAGCAGATTGATGTTCTGATGTTGTTCTACCTGATGCTGAAGCTCCGCTACATTGGTAGCTACGTACAGTGATGCCTCCGGATAGCGTTGGGACAGCACCTGCTGCAAGGCACTCAGGAAAAGGGGGTGATCATCGGCTATCAATATTGAAAGAGATTTCGAGTTCACTGATTTTATCCTTTTCTTATATAGGGGCATTGTCGTTGGCAAAACCCCAAAAAGCAAAGGAAAAGCGTCCAGCAGGCCCATCCGGTATTAGACCTTAGTCGAGTTTGGCCGGTCTCTTTGACTAAGGTCTAATAGGTTAATGCGCTTTATAGGTCTAAAACTGTTCCCACATACCAACAAGGGTAGGGAGCAATAAGCATGTATAAACTAAAACCCATCGCAGCAGCACTATTTTCAATTGGACTATTGGGCGCCAGCAGCATCGCATCAGCCGATGCGGTCGATGACCGAATTGCGGAGCTGGAGAAACAGATCGCCGAGCTGAAGTCGCTGGTGACCAGCAACCAGCAGAGTATTGTTAGCAATCAGACCGAGATTGTCGGCAACCAGACGGAGATAGAAGAGGTAAGGCCCTCAAAGAAGGGTACTAAATTTCAGTATGGCGGCTATATCCAACTGGATGCCTTAACGACTGACTACGCCGAGGGCAAGCCAGGGAGTAGTTTGATCGAGGACTTCTTTGTGCCGTCGCTGATACCGGTAGAACCCTCGGTGGGTAGCGCGGATTCCTATACCTCTACCAACATTCACGCGAAATCATCGCGCTTTTTCTTCACCACGAAAACCGATACCGATGCGGGCGCAATCTCAACACGCATCGAGCTGGATTTCTTGCTCAGCGGGCACGGCGATGAGCGAATTTCGAACTCATGGAACTCCCGCCTGCGGCATGCGTTTGTAAAGTGGGATTACGATGAAGGTAAATCCCTGCTTGCAGGCCAGAGCTGGTCCACCTTCTTCAATGTTGGGGCACTGCCGGATTTACTGGATTTTGTAGGCCCGGTGGGAACGTTATTCATGCGCCAGCCCCAGGTTCGCTGGACGTTGGGCAATGTTCAGCTCTCTGCTGAAAATCCCGCTACCCGACTCAATGAGGATATAGGCGGCTCCAACACGACGCGGCTGGATGATGCTGAAACAATTCCCGACCTGATCGCACGTTATAACGGCAAAGCCGGCAACCTCAATTGGTCAGCGGCCGGTATGGCCAGGCAGCTGAGCTACGACGATCGCTCTGCAAGTAACAGTTTTGAGGTCGACAGCGACGAGCAATACGGCTACGCGCTCAGCCTGGCAGGCAAGTGGAATCTCGGTGATGATGACCTGCGTTTCATGTTCAGCTACGGCGATGCCCTGGGGCGTTATCTTGGTCTCAACTCGTTTAATGACGGCTACATCAGCGACACGGGGGCTATTGAAACGATAGACCAGATGGGTGGGTTTATCGCCTACCAGCACCATTGGACACCCCGCTGGCGCAGCACTTTCTCTGTGTCGGCCTCTGAGGCAGACAACCCCAGTTTGCATGAGTACTCCGCGGCCAGCTCGCTTGCCAAAAGCTACCAGTCTATGCATGCCAACCTGAACTGGTTGCCCGCACCCAAGCTGCAGTTGGGCGGTGAGCTGATCTACGGCAAGAAGGAAATGGAGGATGGTCGCGAGGGCGATATCTCAAGGCTGCAATTCGCGGTCAAATATGCTTTTTAGAGATCTTTCGACAGGGATGTCGACCAAGGTCTAACAGAATGTTGGTAGCCGCCGGTGATATAGTCGTGCGGTTGCCAACAATAACAGCACCAATGGAGGTGTGATATGTCCCATATGACAGACGAAAAGGCTAAGGAATACTGGGGCCGAAACGTGTCGCTGATGATCAAACTATTGGTAATTTGGTTTGTTGTCAGTTTCGGTTTCGGCATCATCCTGGTAGATGTTCTAAACCAATTTCAGGTAGGTGGCTACAAACTCGGTTTCTGGTTTGCGCAGCAGGGTTCGATTTACTGCTTCGTCGGCTTGACTTTCTTTTACGCCTCCAAAATGGCCGCATTGGATCGTGAATTCAATGTAGACGAAGACTAGGGAGTCAATCATGGACTTACAAACATTAACGTATCTTTTTGTCGGCGGTACCTTCTCGGTATACATTGGCATAGCGATTTGGGCGCGTGCGGGCTCAACCAAGGACTTCTATGTGGCTGGCGGCGGTGTGCACCCTATCGCCAATGGCATGGCGACCGCAGCTGACTGGATGTCAGCGGCATCCTTTATTTCCATGGCGGGTTTGATCTCGTTTATGGGCTACGGTGGATCGGTGTTCCTGATGGGCTGGACCGGTGGCTTTGTGCTATTGGCGATGCTGTTGGCACCGTATCTACGAAAATACGGCAAGTTTACCGTGCCCGAGTTTATCGGTGATCGCTACTACTCGCGTGCTGCGCGGGCAGTTGCAGTGGTCTGCCTGATTATCTGTTCGGTGACGTATGTTATTGGCCAGATGAAGGGGATCGGTGTGGCATTCTCCCGCTTTCTGGAAGTGGATTATAACACCGGCCTGCTAATCGGCATGTGTATCGTATTCTTCTATTCAGTCCTGGGCGGCATGAAGGGCATAACCTATACCCAGATTGCGCAGTTTGTCGTACTGATTCTCGCTTACACCATACCGGCAATTTTTATCAGTCTGAACCTCACAGGTAACCCCTTCCCGCAGTTGGGCCTGGGCAGCACCATGACAGGCAGCGAAACCTTTTTGCTGGATAGACTGGACCAGGTGGTAATGGACCTTGGTTTTAATCAGTACACAACCGATGTGCGTGGAAGCGGCATTAATATGTTTGCCTACACCATGTCGTTGATGATTGGTACTGCGGGCCTGCCGCATGTGATCATTCGCTTCTTTACCGTACCAAAGGTTCGCGATGCACGGGCGTCTGCTGGTTGGGCTCTGGTGTTTATCTCCATCCTCTATACCACGGCTCCAGCGGTAGCAGCGATGGCAAGACTGAACCTGATCGAGACTATAGAGCCAACCCAGGGTGAATACCTGGTTTACGATGAGCGCCCGCAGTGGTTCAAGAACTGGGAGAAAACCGGCTTGCTGGCATTCGAAGACAAGAATGAAGATGGTCGTATTCAGTACAGTTCCGATGCGAATGTAAACGAGATGGTCAAAATCGATCAGGACATCATGGTGCTGGCGAATCCGGAAATTGCGAAGTTGCCTAACTGGGTGATCGCCCTGGTGGCAGCCGGTGGTTTGGCGGCTGCGCTGTCCACGGCGGCGGGATTACTGTTGGCCATTGCGTCATCGATATCCCACGACTTACTCAAAGGGATGATAGCGCCCAACATCACCGAGAAGCAGGAATTGCGGGCGAGTCGAATAGCGATGGCGCTGGCAATCGCGGGGGCCGGTTATCTGGGATTCAATCCCCCGGATTTTGCCGCCGGAACCGTGGCTCTGGCCTTCGGTCTGGCTGCCTCTTCCATCTTCCCAGCGCTGATGATGGGGATCTTCTCCAAGAAGGTGAATCGGGAAGGCGCTATCGCGGGCATGATCGCGGGTATCAGCATCACTTTGTTCTACGTGTTCCAGCACAAGGGCATCATGTTTGTTGCTTCCACCTCGTTCCTTGGCGACATGTCACCCAACTGGTTCCTGGGTATTGAACCTAACGCCTTCGGTGTCGTGGGTGCGGTAGTCAACTTTGCTGTGGCATTCACTGTATCAAGCTTTACTGCAGCAGTGCCTGCTAAAGTACGGGAACTGGTGGATTACATCAGAATACCGGTAGGTGCTGAAGAAGCGCATGATCACTAGTCCATAAGGTTCCAAGCCTTGGAGGTTCCGTTTTGCGGAACCTCCTTTTTTCGTTTTGGACTTGCGTTTACACTGTAGGTTAATCCATAGATATCGAGGACTTCACTGAATGTTCTTTACTAATAAACATGTTGTTATCGCGTTAATTGTCGCCCCCATCCTGGCCATTCTTGCCTGGTTTGCGGTGGGTCATTTGGCCGGCGAAAAAGCCCAGCCCGCCGCGCAGGGGAAGTCTTATCCTCTGGTCGAGAAAAGTAACTGTCGCTATGACAGTGGTCAATGCAATCTTCAGAACGAAGACTTTAAATTGGCAATTGAGTTGCGGGGCGTAGATCTCATCGTGCAATCAGAACATCCGCTGCAGGGAGTTATGCTGGCGATTGTTACGTCGGGGCAGGAACCGGTGCCTGTTGAGATGACTTCGGCGGACCAGACGGGCCTTTCCTGGCGCCTCACATTGGCCGGTGTCCCCCAGGAGAGTGAAAGAATTTATCTGGTCGCAAGCACGGTTGATAACGCTTATTTTGGCGATGCAGCGACTTTATTTATCAAGCGCTAATAATGGCAATCAAGGGTTAAACGAAATGTCACAAGAGACTTCCGATCTGGAGTTTTCCTCTCCCGAGCTGGCCACGGTAGGTGAGTTCCTCCAACAATCGCTGCCTTTCAATATACTGACTGAGGACGAACTGCGCAGGACGGTAAACAAGGTCGTCGTTCACTACCATTGCCAGGGCGAAAGTTTTAACGAGGCGACAGAGCAAAAAGGGTTGAGGGTAGTACGCAGTGGTGCGGTGGAAATTCGGGATAGCAGCAACAAGTTGCTCGACAGGTTGGGTGAGGGTGAGAGTTTTCAAATTACCGGTTTGAATGCCGACAAAGGAGGGGTGCAGGCGACAGTCATTGAGGATGCGCTGGTGTACTTCCTGCCAGATGAACAGTACAGGTTTTTGCGTGATGGTAATCGGGAGTTTGATCGCTACTTTAGCGGCCAACGCAGTCGCCGCCTGCGAAGGGCTGCACGCTACGAGCCGGTACCCAACGCGATGACGCGGGAAGTCAGTTCTCTGATGAGTACCGACCTGCTTACCGTGGCGCCGCAAGACACGGTGCAGGCAGTGGCGCTCGCCATGTCAGACAGACGAGTCTCCTCGGCCTTTGTTGTCGAGGATGAGGGGCTGGTCGGTATTGTCACTGACCGCGATATGCGCGTTCGCTTTGCGGCCAGGGCGCTACCGGCAAATACCACTGTGAGCGAGATAATGACCAGGGACCCGGAATCTATCCTGGGGACGGATACGGTCTTTGAAACAACCCTGCTGATGACCCAGCGGGGTTACCATCACTTACCGGTTATGGAAAATGACAAGTTAAAGGGGATTGTGACCACCTCAGACCTTATTCTTGCTAAACAGGATGACCCGGTTTACCTGGTGCAGCATATTTCCAGGCAAACAGATGTCGAGGGTATAAAGGAATTGGTTGCCGGTATGTCCAACCTAATGGTGCAGTGGGTGAATTCGGGTATACGCGCGCAGCAGGTAAGCCGTATATTGACGGCTATCAGCGACGCCATTACCGTGCGGCTGATTAAACTTGCCGAAGAGAAGCTCGGGCCGCCGCCAGTACCCTATTGTTGGCTGGGCTTTGGGTCCCAGGCAAGGGCGGAGCAGTTACTGGGTGCCGATCAGGACAACGGTCTTGTTATCGCCGACGAAATGCAACCACAGGATCGCAAATGGTTTCAGGACATGGCCACCATGGTATGTGACGGTCTTGATGCCTGTGGCTATGTTTACTGCCCTGGCGACATTATGGCCACCACAGAAGAGTGGTGCCAGCCGCTCGCAGTATGGCAGCAGACCGTCCGGCGCTGGACTCAGGCACCGACGCCGGATGCGGTAATGCGCGTGAGTATATTTTTTGACCTACGCGCTATTCATGGTGACGAGACCCTATGCAGGAAGCTGCAGGCGACCATGCTGAAGCAAGCTTCCAGCAATACAATATTTCTCGCTTCCCTGGCGGCTAACGCTCTGGCCAGCCGTCCTCCGCTGGGTATTTTTCGTCGATTTGTGGTCGACCGGGACGGTGAACACCGCGACAATCTGGACTTGAAAAAACGCGGTGTATTACCGATCACCGAAATCGTGCGCCTGCATGCTCTGGCTCACTCGATTGAAGCGGTAAATACCGATGAGCGACTTAAGGCACTCGCCAGTGGCAAACACATGACTATTACGGACAGCCGGAATTTGGCCGATGCATTACATTTCATTCAGCGTCAACGCATCAATCATCAGGCCGAGCAGATTGTACAGGGCGAAAAAGTCAGTAACTTCCTTAATCCACGAAATTTGCCAAAATTGACAAAAGAACAATTACGGGATGCGTTTACTATTATTGATGAGTCGCAGTCAGCAGTGAAACAGGCTTATAGGCAGGGTATGGCTTGATGTGGAAGTTGTCGCTTAAGCGTTGGCGATATCGATCGCAGCTTGCGGGCACAACACTGCAGCAATGTTGGCAACAGGCGTTACCCGATAAAGGCACTGATTGGCGAAGCGTGTCCTTTTTGGTCTGTGATGCCGAGATGTCTTCCCTGGACGTCTCAGAGGGTGAACTGCTCAGTGTTGGCTGGGTCTGTATTGAGGGCGGGTCTATTGCCCTGGATTCGGCCAAACATTATTTACTCAAGACTGAGAAAACGGTGGGTCAGAGCGCTGCTATTCATCAGTTGCGAGATTGTGAGTTGCGCGAAGGCCTTTCCAAACCTGAGGTGCTCAATCTTTTTCTTGCCGCCGCTGCCGGGAAAATCCTGGTATTTCACAATGCGGTACTCGATATGGCCTACCTCAATCGTTGTAGTCAGCAATATTTTGGAACACCGCTGATTCTTCCTACCATCGATACCATGGCGCTTGAACACAGCAGGTTGAATCGCCACGACAGTGTGATTAAGCCCGGTGACCTTCGCCTGCAAGGCTGTCGTGATCGGTACAATTTGCCACCCTATCCGGGGCACAATGCCCTGGTTGATGCGCTTGCCACCGCCGAACTATTGATAGCGCAGACCAAGCATCGCAGCGGAGGTAAGGGCTTGAAACTCGCAGAGCTCTTTTGAATGTTGACCTTGCGTCCGGATGTTCAGACTTGACGGTCGGGTACCACGGTTGCCGTGCCTGACAGCAGTATTCCGCGGGAGGCCTCTTCAAGCCAAACGTCACAGTGCACGCGATCTGACTCGATCCCGGTGACTATGCCTTTTGCTACGACTCGCTCGCCATCCAGTACCACCTGTGGGAAGGTCATTTTTACACGCCTGAGACTGGTCGGCCCGGTCCATGCGTGCAACATGTTAATGATATAGGCCAGACCCAGGGGCCCCTGGTTGATCGTGCGCCTCCCGAGGTTCAGGGGTAGAGCCTCGACGGCATCGCGGTCCCAGTGAATGGGGTTGGGATCACGCAGGATCGCAGCCATGGTACGCATACGTTCAGCGGATACGGACTCCATTACCCACTCGGGAATGGCATCGCCTACGGTAATTTTCACAGGGTATTCCTGGTGTAATGCCAGATGACGGTTACGCGCGCCGTTAATACCGACTGCTCATGCAATTCAAATTCGAACTGGATTCGGTCATAGGGCTTGCCCTCGTCATTTTCCAGCCGCTGCGCTTCGGTGATTGCGCCGGATACACGATAGCAGTGGTTTTCCCTGAGGGGCACGAGTAACTCCCAGTCGTAACTCTCAATGAGAATGGAGAGGTCGGACTCGGCCTGTCCCAGGGCAAACATCTCCGCGATGCTCGTACGACTCCCCAGTATGGGAATATGAAACAACGCGACCGGGTGAACCAGGCCGTCGGGCATCAGTTCTGCGCCGGTGCATTCGGTCAGCAGAAAATTTTCCCAGTGTTCGATAGTGTATTCGCCCCCGGGGAACTGGTGCCCCCGCAAGGCGCGTACCTCACTTTCAGCCGGCAGCGGGTGGGTCACTGTTCGGCGGCCTCCTTTGACATTTGTGCCACTTTATCTCCGTCGAAACTGATTGTTTTCTCGGTTACCAGTTCGAGAATGACCCGCAGGGGAGTGTCCAGCATTTCGACCGCGGCCTCTACGCTGGTCGCGGGATAGCCATTCATCAATTCCCCCATGGCGGGATAGAACCAGTCCTTGGTGGCCTGGTCATCGTGAATGATGACGGTGCCCTTATAGGTAACCGTTTTTCCCGCGCCCATGTCGGTGCCCATACTCGATACGGTGACCGATACGCGGGGGTCGCGTTTCACTGCTTTGACTCTGGCCCGGGGGGAGGTGGCGGTCAGCCAGAGACGGCCGTCGTGAAAGATGTAATTCATGATCACGCCGACAGGGTGGCCATCCTTGTTACCCCACATGAACGTGGCCTCGATCTGTTTCTCCAACAGTTCATTTTCCCGCTCCGGCGTGAGGCCATAAGACCGTACATCATTGTAGTTGGATTCCGTTGTATCTGACATTTCGTGCTCCTTTTTTAGTTATCCTTGTGAATACGCAGTTGCTATATTGGATCCCAATGTGCCCAGTAACTGGGCGCTGGAACCGCTTGTTAATTCAATTTGACGCGCCCAAAGGCAGTACCGGAATAGTGGGTAATCGCGGTCTACGCCCATCCCGCCATGCAGGTGTTGTGAGGCCTGGCTTACTCTATGGCAAACATCGCCTGTCCAGATTTTTGCGACTAATACGGCTTCTGTCGCATCGAGCCCCTGGTCGATCAGCGAGATAGCCTGCTGTGACGTCAGGCGCAGGCATTCGATGTCGATAAAACAGTCGGCTGCGCGGTGGCCCACGGCCTGGAAGGTGGCAACGGGAACACCAAACTGATGCCTCTCTGTGGTGTATGAGGCAGTCATCCGCATCATCTTATCGCACAAGCCTGTTGCCATCGCTGAGTAAGCGGCAGCCGTGGCTTCAAACATCCACCGGGCTAGTTGGCTGGCCTGGTCTCCCAGTGCGACCACTTCCGTGATGTTTGCTGCATCCAGTACGACTTCAAACTGGGGTTCAGCTGCCGTCACCTGTTGTCGGTTGAGCGTGACACCTTCTGTCTGGGGGTCAAGAAGGAGAGCCACGAGGCCGTCTTCAGATTGGGCGGTAAGGAGTATTCGTTTGGCCGTATGGGCGAAGGGTACGCAGTGCTTGACTCCTGTGAGTGCCCAGCCATGTTCTGTCTTCGTAGCGCGAGTGGCGGGATTCCCAAGGACCTCATTGGCCGGCTCAATCAGAGCCGCAGTCAATAGCGTCTGGCCGCTGACCAGATCGGGTAAATAACGGTCATTGATCTCCTGGGAGGCGAATTTTTCCAGGGTCGCAGCGGCGCTAACGAGTGCTGGCACCAGGGGCAGGGGTGCCACGGTTCTGCCCACTTCTTCAATCAACAGGCACAATGTTTCGAAACCGAGGCCCATGCCGCCATGATTTTCATTAATGGCTACGCCAAGCAAGCCAGCCTGCGCAAGGTCAGCCCAGAGTTTGGCGTCGAAGCGGTCCTGCTGCTTGTCGATTTTGGCTAAATGCTCGGGCTGGGTTTGGTCGCCCAGTATTTTTTTGGCCAGCGCGCTGACTTCCTGTTGTGCTTCGTTATACGAAAAATCCATGCCGCCTCCTGTTAGCGGTTAGCGCGAGGCATCCATAACCCCGCCGCCGAAATGATGTCGCGCTGTACCTCATTGGTGCCGCCACCAAAGGTCAAAATGGAGCCGACCCGGTATCGGTGTTCAAGCTTTCCCTGCAGGATGGCCCCCGGTGAGTCAGCGTGAATAATGCCCGCCTGACCCATTACTTCAAGTAAGAGTCGATACGCCTCAACAAAGAACTCAGAGCCGTAAACCTTTGCGGCCGACGCTTCCGCCATGCCTAAATTATCCTCCGTCATCAACCAGGCTTGCTTGAGGCACATCATCTTAAGGGCCTCTAGTTTGACTTTGACCTTTGCCAGGTTGTGCTGCACCCAGGGTTTTTCTATTAGCGTCTGATGGTCACCGGTCCTGGTTGCCGCTGCCCACTGGGCGACTTCAGTAAACAAGGCGTGTACCGGTCCGTGGTTTACCAAAGACAAGCGCTCGCGATTTAATTGCCCGGTGATTAAACGCCAGCCCTTATTGACTTCGCCAACGCGGTACTTGTCGGACAGTTTTACATTATCAAAATAGGTGGCGTTGGTACGAACCCCTAAGGTCCAGACTGGCGTCATGGAAACGCCTGGCGTGTCGATGGGGACCAGAAACATGGTGAGCCCTTTGTGTTTCTTGCTTTCGTCCGGGTCTGTGCGCGCTGCCAGCCAGATGTAGTCGGAAAAATTGGCCAGACTGGTCCACATTTTCTGACCGTTGATGATCCACTCATCCCCATTGGCGACCGCCCGGGTAGTGAGGCTGGCGAGATCTGTTCCCGCACCCGGCTCGGAGTAACCGATTGCAACGACAGTCCGTCCTTGAAGTATGCCCTTGACGGCCTCTTCGCGAACGGCTGCATTGGCGTATTCGGACAGTACCGGCCCGACAGCGTCCGTGGTGAGGAAAGGGTAGGCAAACCCTGAGGCCAGGACCTCTTCTGTGAAAATATACTGATCCATGGCAGTGGCTTCTTTGCCGCCCAGCGCCTTGGGCCAACTCAGGCTGATCCAGCCATCAGCCCCCATTTTCGCGTACTGCTTGCGAAATTCCGGTCCGCCACCCTCGGCATATTCCGGGTCTTTCATTTCCTGACGAAGGGCCGGCGTCATTATCTCCCGCATGTAGGCCCGTACTTCCTGCTGCAGGGCCAGTTGATCTGGCGTAAATTCGATTTTCATTAATCATCCCCTGACGGCTTTTTGGCTATTGTGCTGTAGGCTCGCGGGGGGTAGGCTGCAAAACTTGGTCAGCCATTCTCTGTCCCCACAATGACAAGCAGGAGTATAGACATAACATGGAACCTATAAAAACCCCTTTGGAAATGTTTTATCGCTGGGAATCGGAAGTACCGGAGCAGGTTTTTCTGCGGCAATCCCTGGGAGCCGATGGTTGGCTGGAGTTTACCTGGGCGCAAGTGTCCGACCGGGTTCGGCGCCTGGCGGCGTTTATCAACAGCCTGGGTCTGGCCAAGGGGAGCAATATTGCCCTGTGGTCGTCCAATACTGCGGATTGGCCTGTGGTTGATCTTGCCATTCAGCTCAGCGGTCATGTCAGTGTGCCTCTTTATCCTGGCCAGGACTGTGACAGTGCGCGATATATCCTGACACACGCCGAGGCCCAATTGATCTTTCTGGGAGAGTTTGACCAACATCAACACGCCGCAGACGTACTTCCCGCCGATGTTCCCACCGTTGCCATTCGTGGCTGCGAGGTAGACTGTGATTATGCGATAGAGGCTGTGTTGGCGGATACTGAGCCGTTCACGGGTCTACCGATACCCGATGCCGACTCCCTGATGACGATTGTGTATTCCTCGGGTACTACGGGTCATCCCAAGGGGGTTATGCTGAATTACGGGACCCCGCGTGCCGGAACTACCCTGTTGGACCGGTGGCTGGATACCGCCGGTGCCGATTTTACCGGAGAGCGCGGCCGACTGTTCTCATTCCTGCCTATGTCCCATATTGCGGAACGCTGTATCGTCGAGCTGGCAGGTATCTACTGTAATGCCTCGATATCATTCTCGGCGGGTCTGGATACATTCGCTGAGGAGCTGCGATCGGTTCAGCCCACGCAATTTTTTGCTGTGCCCCGATTGTGGGCCAAGTTTAAAGCGGGTGTTGATGCGCTGATACCACCTGAAGCCCAGGCAGGCCTTGGGGATACTGAAAAACAGTTTATTCGTCAGCAGTTGGGGCTCGAAAGTGCGCGCTGCATTATCAGTGCCGCGGCGCCGATTCCCCACGATATCCACCAGTGGTACCTGGATATGGGGATTCAGCTACGCGAGGCCTATGGCATGAGTGAAACCTGCGGTTTGGGAACCTTCTGGCAGTCAGATGATACCCCCGTTCCGGGCACAGTGGGCACGCCGGTCGCAGATGTCGAGATGAAAATTACCGAACAAGGTGAAGTCTTGTTCAAGACCAGCGCGATGATGGCTGGTTATTACAAAAACCCCGAGAAGACCGCAGAGGTGATTGTTGATGGCTGGTATCACACGGGTGATCGCGGCCATGTGGAAGATGATGGATTACTGCGGATTACCGGTCGTATCGGTGAAATCTTCAAGACCACAAAGGGCAAGTTTATCCACCCTGCCAAGATTGAAAACGAATTTGGTGTTATCTCTGAATTGGGTCAGTTGATGATCTTTGGTCACGGCAAGGACCAACCGCTGCTGTTGACGAATCTTTCTGAGTTTGGCCTGTCCAGGTCCCGTGAAGAGATTCAGACGCTACTAGAGCAGGGGCTGGCAACAATCAATGCTGAGCTCCCGCCGCACGAGCGGGTGGCGCAGGTTTTCGTGTGCGGCAATGAGTGGACGATTGATTCAGCTTTGCTTACACCCACCATGAAAATCAAACGCAGGGTGGTAGAGGAACACTATCAGGACTGGGTTGAGCAGAATCTGGGCGCCTCGCCGATTATCTGGCAATAGATCTGCGCGGAGTGGGCGACGAGACTTGACTCATTGACTGTCGCCCTGGTCTCCAACATAGCTGATACGGTAGATGGCACCGGCATAGTCATCGGAGACATAGATCGCCTTGTCCGGCCCCTGGGCAACATCGACGGGGCGTCCTATGATTTCGCCCTCTTTTTCGAATCCTGTGAGGAAATCCCTGCGGCTGATTTGATCCTCATCCCAGTGCAGCGAGACTACGCGATATCCATCCGGCGTGCTGCGGTTCCAGGAGCCGTGTAAGGCTGCAATCGCCACCCGGTCATAGGGCTCCGGCCAGCTCCCGGTTTCGATAAAGCGCAAGCCCAGCGGGGCATTGTGCGCGCGAAACTCATGCACGGGGGCTACCGGGCTGGCAGCCAGTTCGGCGGGCGCATCGGGAAAGTCCGGGTCGGGTTCGTTGGCCCCGTTATAGTAGGGCCAGCCATAGAATTTCCCTTGCTCTATTTTATTGAGTTCACAGGGGGGATAGTCATCCCCCAACATATCCCGGCCATTATCCGTTGCATAGAGTGCGCCATCCCAGGGCGCCCAATCCAGGCCCAGGCTGTTGCGCAATCCTGTGGCATAGCTCTCGGCGCCACTGCCGTCAAGATTAAAACGTGAAAGGCTGCCACGCCGTACATCCTGTTCCACACAGACATTACAGGTGGAACCTTGTGACAGGTAAAGTTTTTGGTCGGGGCCTATCGCCACGGCTTTATAGGGGTGATTTCCGTTGTCGGTTAATCCGGTAATGATACGTTCGTATTCGCCCGTCGTGCTGCCAGTCTCGGCGTCGAAACGGATTCGGCCAACGGCATTGGTCTCACCCACGAAGAGCCAGCCGTCCGCATAATCTATCCCGGAGGGCCGGGTCAGGCCCTCTAGCAGAGTGATTTGTTCTCCTGCAATACTGGGGGAATCAGGGTTTCTGCGCAGCAACAGGATATCGCCCGCATGGGGTCTGCTCACCAGCAGGTCACCGGCTGTCGTAAAGCGCATAAACCGTACTTTGGGTAGGTCACCCGCATACAGGTTAATGGCAAACCCTTCCGGTACACGCAGGCGCTCTTGAATCACCTGGTCTTCGGGCGTATCGACGCCCCTGCCCGTCATGACATTGAGTAGCATTGATATGCTATTAGCGCTCACTGTTCCGTTGGCTATGAAATAGGCGGGGACTGCAGCCACCAGAAGTGCCAGCAGTAATAGTATTCTTTTCACAGGTGAAATTCTCCAAATAAGGCCGCGTGGTCAGACAGATCGCGCCAGTGTCCGGAACTGAGGCATTGGCAGGATGTGGGGGTTAGACCACGGTAGTAGATTCGGTCGACCGGTAGTAGGGGTGCCCAGACCGGAAAAGAGCGTGCATGGCGGCCCTGAAGAGTGACAAAAAGCTCATTCAGGCCAAGGTCGCTATGCAAGTGATGTTCAGCCTTTTGGCGCCAGTCGTTGAAATCGCCGGCAATGATCATGGGTTCGTCTCTGGGAACGTGCTGGTCAATGCGGTCGGTCAAAGCCTTGAGTTGCGTTCGACGTTCTCTTTCCAGTAGGCCAAGGTGGACACAGAGTGTATGCAGGCGACGCCCTCCCGGTAGATCGATGACACCGTGGAGGATACTGCGACTGGAGCGGGGGAAGATCGAGACATCGATATTCTCCCAACTGCTGAAAGGGTACATACTTAAAATGGCATTGCCATGGTCGCCCTTGCGATAGATGGCGTTTCGCCCATAGGCGAAATGGGGCCAGGACTGGTCCGCCAGGTATTCGAAGTGGGGCTGCTCCGGATAGGAGAATCGTTTGCGCTTGGCTTCGCTCTTGATGGCAGTACCATGGATCTCTTGCAAAAATACGATATCGGCACCTGTTTCCGCAATCCTCTCTCGCATGGACTCCAGCATAAAGCGGCGATTACCACTGCAGTAGCCCTTGTGGATGTTGTACGTCAGGACGTGGATTTTTTCTGTCATGTACGGCGTGGTGTCAGGCGATTTTCGCGATGATGTCATCGCCAAACTTTGCCAGTCCTTCCAGTGGATTTCGGCCCAGTGCGAACACCGGCACTATGACCCTGGATACACCGATATCCTCAAAGGCCTTGATGGCGTCCAGACCACCCTGGGAATCCCACATAGACGTAAGCTCAATGGAGCCATAATCTCGGCCATGTTCCCTACAGGCATCCTTCAGGGGTTCCAGCATAGGGGCGAGGCTTTCGGCGCTGTCGGTAGGCGCGAACCAGCCATCACCGTGCTTGGCGATGCGCTCGTATATTTTGCCCTTGGAGCCGCCCATAATAATCGGTACACCAGGCTTTTGTACGGGTAGGGGGTAGCTGTGGAATCCACTCCAGTTGATGAACTCGCTCTGGTGCTCAACAACGTCACCAGACCAGACTTTTCGCATGGCCTGGATATAGTCGTCGAAGCGGGCACCGCGGCGTTCAAAGGGTACTCCCATGGCATCAAACTCTTCCTGTAGCCAGCCTATACCGGCGCCCAGCATAAAGCGGCCGTTGGAGATCAGGTCCAGGCTCGCTGCCTGCTTGGCAAGCAGCATGGGGTTGGCCTGGGCGACAATATTCACACCGGTTCCCAGCCTCAGTGTTTTGGTGCTGGCGGCAATGGCAGACAGTGCAATCAGTGGGTCAATAAAGTTGTTGGTGGAGTCGCCACCCATTTTTCCGTCTTTGCTGTAGGGGTACTTTGAGCTGTAATCGACCGGCACCATGACGTGCTCAAAGGTCCAGGCCGATTCGAAGCCAATGGACTCCACGTACTGGGCGAGCCCGACCATGTCTTCAACCGACTTAACGCCTACATTGACGGGTACCAGTCCAAATTTCATAGTGCTGTCCTTGAGGTTTGATTGTATTGCGTCGCTGCCTGCTTCAGACAACGGGGCATAGATAATGCACTTTCTCCATAGTGAGATAAAGCACTCATTATCTGCAGGGGATATATTCCACAGCGCTGCCTGCTGCAAGCTATGCAAATTATTGCATTGGGCGTATGCTTGGGTCAGGTCTGGTTTTTTACCGTCGCTATACGGAGAGAATGAATATGGCCCTGCCACACGCAATCATGACGGCATTACTCGAGGACAACATGTCCGGTTTCGAACTCGCCAAGTCCTTTGATCGTGCCCTGGGCTTTTTCTGGCGTGCCTCGCACCAGCAGATATACCAGGAGTTGCATAAGTTGGGTGAGAAAGGCTACCTGTCCAGCGAGACGGTCGCGCAGCAGGCCAAGCCCAGCAAGATCGAGTATAGCCTGACGGACAAGGGTCGGCAGGTGCTCGCTGAGTGGGTGCTGGGGGAGAGCAAGGTTCAGGAGGCAAAGGACGACCTGATGGTGAAGCTCTACAACCTCAGTCTGGATAATGTCGCCCATCTGATCACCGAGCTGGAACGGCGGCGGGAGCTTGTCATGCAGAGACTCTATCTTTACGAGCGTATCCGTAGGCGGCATTACGATGATCCAGAGGCTTTACCTATCAGACGCAAGGGTGTGTACCTCGCTCTGGCGGCGGGGGTGTCCCAGGGGGAGGAGTTTCTACGCTGGTGTGACGATGCTTTGACGATGCTGGCAAGGGTTGAGGCGCTGAGTTGAATATTGGCAGGCATCAGAGGCTCCCTGTCAACGGCGAGCTTAACTGGTTAAAGTAAATCCATGCTGGTAGGATACCAAACCCACATTTCAAAAAGGTGGCGAAGCACATGTTTGAACGAAATAAGAACAAACCAGCGGCTGGGGCGGTGGAGAAACCGAATCGGCCGCAATCCCCTGCAGTACCCACCACCCCGGATTCTGTAGCCGCGAGGAGTGAAGCAATGATTGGACCGAGTATTGTAATAAAAGGCACCGTGTCAGGTGATGAAGACCTGCTTGTGCAGGGCCGGGTTGAAGGAAAAATCGAGCTAAATGAACATGTGGTCTCAGTGGGCGAATCCGGTCGTGTCGCGGCTGATATTTTTGCCAAGGCAGTGAATATCGATGGTGAGGTCACCGGCGATATTACGGGGAATGAGAAAGTGGTTATTTCCAAGTCGGGTAATGTGCGCGGAAATATCGTTGCCCCACGGGTGACCCTTGAAGATGGCGCCATTTTCAAGGGCAGTATTGACATGGATCCAGGTGATGCTGCTGTAAAAAAGGTTTCCCTTGCGCCCGGGGTGTCTTCGAGTAGCTCGGGTTCAGATGATGGCTCACCCGCGTTTGACCTGAAGAGTAACGGATAGCAAACAGCCGCCTTCTAGCGGTCTCATTGGAACGGCAGCCCCATGACAGCCAAACAGACTTCGAAGCTGTTGTCTTCCCTGTTTTCGCGTATCGATATAGAGGAGCGCTTAACAGTGCTCCACATTGGCCCGGCTCTGCCCGAAACGGTCGAATACTTCTCGAACTTTCGCTGCAAGTTGTTTTTTGTCGACCTGTTTTCAGAGTTACCACAGTCATCCGATGAAGAGGGAGCCCCTTCCCTTGAAGAGCAGTTCGCCGGATTGCTGGATTTCCCCGAGGGTACGAAATTCGATCTCTGCCTTTTTTGGGATATCTTTAACTTCCTCGATTCTATTGCTATTGCGGCTTTCCTGGGTGAATTGAGGCCTTATGTTACTTCCAGTACGCTTGCCCACGGTTTCGCTGCTTATAAACGCAGCACACCGCAGACCGGTCACCTCTATGGTATTGCGGATCAGGGAACGGTGAACATCAGGCCACGGGGGCAGCTAATGAGTACCTATACGCCCCATGCCCAGAACGAACTAAAATCTCGTCTCGATTACTTTGGCATCAGTCGCAGCGTACTTTTGCCGGATAGTCGACTCGAATTATTGTTTTCCATTTCCCAGCCGGGAAAGCTGGCTTAATAGTGTGGTATTCTGCGCCGCTGATGACTTCGGGACCTAACGTTGACAGTACACGCCAGCCGACTGATTGATTACGATGGCAATCGTCGTAATAATTTTACGATATTGAGGATAGTGCTCGCCTGGCTGGTACTTTATCGTCACGCCTATCCCATTCAGTTTACTCCGGGCGCCAAGGATCCTCTGCAACTATTGTTTCTTGGTTCAGCTACCGCGGGAGAAATTGCGGTAAACGGCTTTTTTGCCATCAGCGGTTTTCTGGTTGTAGCCAGCTTGGTAAGGCGAGGCGTCAAGGACTATTCACTGTCTCGCATACTGCGAATCTACCCCGCCCTGATACTTTGCACGGTGTTGTCTGTTTTTGTTTTGGGTCCCCTGTTCACCACACTTTCCCTCAGTGACTATTTTTCTCGTTCAGCCACTTTCGACTATCTGTGGAATGCGCTGGGTGTTTTGCGTATGGAATGGAGTCTACCGGGCGTGTTTGAGTCGAATGCACGCCGAGCAGTCAACGGCTCGCTCTGGTCGATTACAGTGGAAACCCGATGCTATATTCTATTGGCTGTCGCGGGGCTTTTCGGTGCGTTCAGGGACAGGACCACAGCGAATTTTTTGATGATAGCGGTATTTCTGTTTAGCCTGGGTTTTTTCGCGGATGTGCCTCTTATCGGTATCAATCCGAAATGGTCAAGGCCGGGGCTGTTTTTCCTGATTGGTGTCTTTTTCTACGTTAATCGAGACCGCGTATACCTCGACATCAGGCTGGCTTTACTGGCTGCGATATTGGCGTATAGCTCTTTTGGTACCCCATGGTATCCCCATGTCTTTCCGCTATCGTTTGTCTATTTGATATTTTATCTGGCCTATACCACACGGTACATTGATACCGACGGAAAAATTGGCGACATATCCTATGGGATATATATCTACGCTTTTCCCGTGCAGCAAATGGTAGCGCACCTGTTTCCGGATTTTACGCCGCTGAAAAATGTAGCACTGTCGACCCTGGTGGTCATTCCAATGGCATACCTTTCGTGGCATTACATTGAAAAACCCTGCCTCCGACTCAAACAAAAACTGAGTTGATATGAGCAGGGCGCGCAAAAACTCTGGGCCAGGTCGCTATAGAAAATTCCGTGTATTGCTGCTGGCCCTGGTCGGCCTGTCCGTAGTCCAGTATCTGAAACAAGGCGAGGTCAGCTGGCCCGTTGATGTTTATCAGCATGTTTCATCGACGGTGTTGGATTATACGTCCAGACCTGAGGCAGGGTGGCGCAAGGCCAGCGAGACGCTAAATGACCTGGTCCCGGCGGAGGGCAACCCGGGAACATTCGACTTCACGGGTACTGTGGTCAGGGTTTTCGATGGTGATACGGTGTCTGTACTGGATAGTAGTGGTAGTCAACACAGGGTCCGCCTTCATGGGATCGACACACCTGAATACGACCAGCCCCATGGGCGGCAGGCCTCCCGGGCGCTTCAACAGCTGTTGGCTGATAGGAAGGTGGGCATTGTGGTAAAGGATATAGACCGCCTGGATCGCACCGTGGCAGTGGTTTATCTGGACGGGGTGAATATTAATTTGTCTATGGTCAGCACCGGCGATGCCTGGTGGTATAGGCACTATGCCAGTTCCGATCGTGCGCTGCGTCTTGCAGAACGCGGGGCACAAGATAAAAGGCTTGGCCTCTGGGGTGCTAAAGACCCAGTGCCTCCCTGGGAGTGGCGTCGCGGTAGACGCTAGGTTGAGGCGCAATTGGCTTGTAAGACACAGGTGGCTGTTGGATAATCTCAGGCCCATCCCGTTGGAGAGAATAATGTTAATAAACCGTGTATTACTGTTGCGAATGCTTCTGGCAGGCCTGTTGGCTATTGCTGTTGCTGGCTGCAGCAATTCTTCTGAAATCACACATTCTTATGTCGATCCGGTGTTAAAGAAACTCGATCTCGATGGGGTTTTTGTCGTGGGTGTCGCACAGAAGGAGACAGCGCGGGCAGATTTTGAAGATGCCTTTGCCAAGGCCTTGAGTCGTCGCGGCGTGCGGGCTGAGGCCAGCTACAAACTGGTACCGGGCTTGAAGCCTGACTCGGAAGAAATAATTGCGGCTGCTAAAAAAGCCGGGCTCGATACCATCCTCGTGACTCGTTATATTGGCAAGTCCTCTGAAGAGGTTTATCACCCAGGCACCATATACTACGGTGTAACACCAGCCTATGGAGCGGGCTATCACGGAGGATTCGGAGGCTACTACGGCCATGCCTATGAAGTGGCCTATGAACAACCTGTCTGGACGGCAAATGTCACTCATACCCTCATTTCAGATCTTTATATCACAGCGTCCGGCGAGCACATGTGGCAGGCGGTCTCCGATACGATACAGGCCAGCGGGGATAAGAAGCTGCGAAATGACGCCATCGGCGGTTTGATCGGCAATTTGAAGGATCAAGGCTTGCTCGACTAGCTATGGGCTCAGCCATGGTATTGCGTCTCCCGCTTGGGCATAATGAGTGCTCCGGCGTCGAGAAGATAAAGTAGCCACCCGATGTACTATCAGTATTTTGGTCTCAATGAAGCTCCTTTTTCGATAGCAGTCAATCCGCGCTATCTGTTCATGAGCGCTCGACATCGCGATGCATTGGCCCATTTGCTCTATGGGGTTGGGTCTGGCGGTGGCTTTATTTTATTGACTGGGGAAGTAGGGACCGGAAAAACCACGATCAATCGCTGCCTGCTTGAGCAGCTACCTGAAGATACCGATATAGCCATAATTCTCAATCCAGCCCTCAATGCCCTTGAGCTACTCGCTACTGCCTGCGACGAGTTAGGCATAAGCTATGATCCCTACAATCACAGCCTTAAAACCCTTACCGATAAGTTACATGCGTTCCTGCTGGCAAATTATGCGCGCGGGCGCAATACCGTTTTGATGATTGACGAAGCCCAGCACCTCGATTTTGACGTGCTTGAGCAAATCCGCTTATTGACCAATCTGGAAACCAATACTCGCAAACTGCTGCAGATCATTCTCATAGGCCAACCTGAACTGGTTGAGTTGCTAAATAAGCCGGAATTGCGTCAGCTGAACCAGAGGATTACGGCCCGCTACAATCTTGAACCCCTGAACCAACAGGAGACAGCGGCCTATATAAAGCACCGGTTGGAGGTGGCTGGACTGGCGCCAGGGCTTGAGCTGTTCCCCGCTAAGGTGGTCCGTGGAATATACAAATACACGCGGGGTATCCCGCGCCTGATTAATGTGCTGTGTGATCGCATTCTGTTGGGTACTTATGGGCGCAACAAAAAGCGCGCTGACATGGCTATGTTAAACCTGGCTGCACGCGAGGTGTTGGGTTCGGAGCCTACACTGGCGCGTCGAAGGACCAGGAAAATTGTAATCGTCATCGCGGCGATTGCTTTGCTGGCAGAGGGCGTATGGCTGGGATTGTGGTGGCTGCAACTCGAATCAAGCAGCGCCAATACTCAGCAGGCTGTCGCAATCTTACCCGCTGCGCCCGAAGTTCCAAACGAGGCTTATCTGCAAACGGACAGTGACCAGGAGACCATATCACCGGCTGCTAGTCGACCCACGCCCTGGTTGCTGCCACCCGCTTTGGCGTTTGCCAATTTGTGGTCGGTGTTTTCTGTTATGCCTGTGGTAGCAGATATTTGTTCCCAGGCATCATCACCCGAAGTGGCCTGCATTGAGGACAAGGCTGAGACCTGGGAGGAGCTTCGTGGCCTGGATCGGCCCATCGTGCTGGATATGGTGACACCAGAGCGTTTTGCGGCGAGCACGCTGTTGCTCGGCATCGAGGGAAGCGCGGCATATGTTTACACCGATACGGGCATAGACCGTATCGCTCTGGCAGAGCTCGGTCCATCATGGTCTGGTGCCTATTACTTTCTCTGGCATCCGCCCCGCGGATTTGGCGGGCTGTTAACCGTGGGCGATAGTGGTCCGGCTGTGGCTGAAGTAGCCCAGTTATTTGCACGCTTGGACGAACAGGACCTTGCGCTTACAGATGATGAGTTTAATTCAGCGTTGAAATCGCGAGTCAGCTTGTTTCAGCGCAGGAATCAGTTGAAGGACGACGGCGTGATTGGCGCCAGGACCCTCTTGAAGTTGAACGAACAATTGGGCGTTAGTGTCACCAACGCCAGGGCGAGGGAAAGGCTGGCACAACAGACTGATGAGGCGGTATTGCGATGATGCCCGGTCACATTCCAGTAAGCGAGGTGTTCTGTGTCCCTGATACTTGAAGCACTCAATCGTTCTCGCAAAGAGCGGCAATCCAAGAGTGCTGCCCCAAACCTCGATACGCCCGATTATACGGAGAGCGCTGCCGAAGAAAGAAGCTGGGTGAGGGTTTTACCGTGGCTGGGATTGCTTGTGGCGGTGATGGTTATCGTCTTATTGCTGGTTGACAGATCTGGGCAGCCACCTTTGGCCGCCGTCGCTGTGACAGTGGAAGCGCCCGAAAACAAGGCAGCTCCTGCGCCCAGGCAAGCGGTTCCCGCACCGAGACCCCCGCGAGAAGTCGAGCCCCTGCCGACAGTACCCCCTCGCAGTAACGCCAGGCCTTCACTACCAGGAACTGACTCAGCCGAGGTGGCTGCGCTCTATGGCGAGCAGCGCGAACTTGCTGCGGTGGTTCCTGAGGAACAAATCCAGAGACGGGATCTGCCGGCAGCGCCTAAGGAGAAGGAAACACCGCTTCTCGTTGAGAGCGCTGAAGTTTCACAGACAGTGGAGCCAATTGACATCGAGGCCGTGCTTGCCCAAACGAAGGAGGGACTTAAAAATGCGGACCTTCAGGAACACGCGGCGCCCTTTATCAGCGAGTTATCCCAGCAGGAGAAAAATGGAATACCGACGATCTTATACAGCCGCCACGACTACTCCTCTAACGCGACACAGTCATTGGTGATACTTAATGGGGCTAGTGTGAAGGCCGGAGATCGGTTGGCTGCGGGCGTTACTCTTGAAGAAATTCTCCCCGGCTCTATTGTACTCAGCCATCGAGGCACGCAATTTCGGCTGCGTGCGCTCAATAGCTGGGTTAACCTCTAACCAGGAGCCTGCCCTTTCTTACGCATTTTTTCTGCTTCTCTCGGGCTCTTGTCCGCGTCGCGCCATAACTTCGCATCTGCTGCGCTAAATTTTTTCTCACGCCACTCGTAGGCGTCCTTGAGGCTGAAGCCAGCTGCGTGCCAGGCGCCTGCCTCTGAGGCTGAAAAATGTGCATCGTGCCAGGCAGTAACATTGTGAGGAATGGTGATGCCCTGGTCGTGCCATGTCTGAACTGTGCCGGAAGTGAAACCCATTTCCCGGTAGTGGGCAGCCTCCTCAGCGCTAACACCCATTGCCTGGAGTTTGTTGGCCTCGGCAGGAGAGTAGCCGTCCCAGGAAGGTGATGAACCACAGGCCGTCAGTGCGAGTGCAAAAATGCTAAAGCACAGGTTCTTTGTAATATTCATTATGGGTGGTGCCTCAATGCTATTGTAATTTCGGAGCGTCATTTTAACGCATAGTTGGTCTGACAGCTAATTGTCTATCTCGGCCACTACTTGTGCTAATCTGCTCGCTGTTGAGGGATGGAGTAAGGATTCATGCATGTTTTTGTGACCGGAGCCACGGGCTTTATTGGCTTTCATACGGTTCTGGCCCTGTTGGAGGCCGGTCACACCGTGCGCCTGGGTGTGCGAAATCTTGAGAAAATGAACGCCCTCTATGAAGCCCACGGGATAGAGATTACAGATTATGCCCTGGGGGAGATCACCGACAAAAAGGCTGTCGATGCTGCGTTGCAGGGCTGTGATGCAGTGGTTCACACGGCGGCGATGGTCAGTCTGGATGCCAACCTTGCGGAGCAGATGTACCACACCAATGTCACGGGGACGAAGTTGGTCATTGGCGGTGCTGTAGAGCAAGGTATTGAGTCGATAGTTCATGTGTCGAGTGCCGCGGCGGTATTTGACCGTTTTGCACCAGTGGTAGATGAAAGCTTGCCGCTGGCTGAGCAGACCTCAGCCTATGGACGCTCTAAGTCAGACAGTGAAAAGTTTGTGCGCGGTTTGATCAGTGAGGGGGCGAGGGTTGCCATTACCTATCCCTCAAGCGTACTGGGGCCGCAGGACCCGGCTATGAGCGAGGGCAACCAGGGTATTGCCATATTCTTTAACCAGACCTTTGTAAAAACCAGCTCCGGGATGCAGATTATCGATGTTCGGGATCTGGCCAGGGTGCATGTGGCCCTTCTGGAAGATCAAAGTTCAGGTTCTTATCTGGTCTCAGGCCATTTTCGAAGCTGGGATGAGTTGGGTGATACCCTGGACAGGGTGACCGGGCGTACCCTGCGCAAATTCAAAATTCCCGGTTGGATGCTGCGCGGCCTGGGTGCTGCAGTGGACTTTAGCAGTAAATATATTTCCTTTGATACCTTGTTCACAGGCGAGGCCGCGATGTATGGCACGCAGTGGGTTTACGTGGACGACCGCAAGGTGCGCGAGGCTTTGGCTATTCGCTACCTGCCACTTGAGACAACATTGGCGGATACCATTCGCTGGTTGGCCGATGCTGGTCATATTGAAGCCTACTGGGCGGAGCGCCTGGATAAGGGTTCGGATCTATAGCCCCAGGTAGTCCCGGCTCAGAGCAAAGATCTGCGGTTGCTGGATAAACGGCGGTATAAGCCCCAACCCTTCTCTATTTGCGTATAGGGGCACGTTGACTCCGGTATGCTCCCCCATCTGAAAATTGTTGGTCGCGTAGTTGATCGCCAGGCGCCCCCCCTCGGGTGTGATAATTCTCGCTATCATGCCCGGGGTATAGACTGGTATGGGGTAGTCCGAAAACAGGCTTTCGTCCGGAACAATCTGGGCGGCCTGGCCGTGGTCAGCGGTTACCAGTATCAGTGTTCGAGGGTGTGTCTCGGCAAAAGCCAGGGCGCTTTGCAAAGCTTCCTCTAACTGCTCAAGTTCTCCAATTGAGCCGCAGGGCATGCGCTCATGGGCTTGTTTGTCAATGGAGGCAGATTCTATCATCAGGAAAAAGCCGCGGTCATTGCCGTAGGAGAGATGCGTGAGTGCCGTATCCGTCATTTGCCTGAGCGTGGGGATTGAACCAAATTCGGGGTTTGGTTCACACTGCATGGGTTCTGGTTGTTCGACATCGCCAAGGTAGTCGTGAATATAATTGAGGATGCTGGGTTCGGGTGCTTCGGCGCCGCGCCCATTCTCACCTTGTAGGCGCACCGGTAGGGTGCTGGGAGCAAATAACCCCAGCAGACGTTCGCTGTGATCCGCTTCGAGCATTTCATCGGTGCCGGTAACGGACGTGAAGCCGTTATTGCGGGCCAGTTGCAGTACTGACTCAGCACTGCTTTCGGCGTTCATTTCGAAGTGCTTACTGCCGCCACCGAGAATAACATCGACCTTGGAGTTCGCCAGTTGTTCTGAAATCGAACCCATGCCGCCGTTTGCCTTCTGATCGGCCTTACATTCGCCCAGATGGATTCCGCTGTAGCTCACATCCTCCATTAACTCGGGGTTTTCGCACAGGCGGTAGCTGATATGGGCGGCGAAAGCCGAGGGCGTTGCATCGGTTACGCTGGCAGTGGTGACGATTCCGGTTTTGTAGCCTGCGGAGTTTGCCATTTCCATGATAGTGGGTAGGTCCTGATCACTACCGGCAGAGGTCGAGATACGCCCACGGCTGGTGATCACCCCGGTCGCCATGGAGGTGGCCGTATTGGCAGAATCGGCAACATAGATTGGCCCGCCATCGACCCGGTCTTCCATACTCAATACTTGTGAACTGGAGCGCAGGGGCATTTTATCCAGACCAAGGTGGCCGGAGGCACCTGCGAGATAATTTCTCGCAATCGTTACCTGTTGATCATCCATACCGTCGCCAATGATGAGGATGACCGAGCGAGGTTCACGGTCCGACGAGGCGTCTGCAGCTGCGGCCGGAATTTGTGCCAGCGTGCTATTGCAACAGAGAATTCCGAGGACAAGGGAGTGCGCTAGAATTGTTTTGAGCATGGATTGTTATTTCCGATATTGTGTGTCGTATAGATACCAGAAATCCTGGAAAGAGACTATATTTGATTTACCTCCATTTCAGCGGACGATACCAATGGCTACCCGTCACGACAATATTCTCCATACCATTGGCAATACGCCGGTGGTGCGTATCAATAAACTTGCGCCCAAGGGCGTTAATGTCTTTGTCAAAATTGAATCCTTCAACCCCATGGGTTCTGTTAAGGATCGTCTGGCATTGGGTGTGATAGAGGATGCTGAGCGCAGCGGGGCCCTGCAACCCGGCCAGACCGTTGTGGAAGCCACCAGTGGCAATACCGGCATTGGCCTGGCCATGGTCTGTGCCCAAAAAGGCTATCCCCTGGTGATTACCATGGCGGAGAACTTCAGTGTTGAGCGTCGTAAAATGATTCGTTTCCTGGGCGCGCAAGTCGTATTAACACCCGCCTCACAGAAAGGCAGCGGCATGGTAGCCAAAGCGGCAGAGCTGGCTGAGGCACACGGCTGGTGGCAGCCCAGACAATTTGAAAACCCCGCCAATGCCGACATGCATGCTCGGACCACCGCAGTGGAAATCCTGGAAGACTTTTCGGATGTAGGGCTGGACTACTGGGTCAGCGGCTATGGCACAGGCGGGACACTGAATGGTGTAGCCCGGGTATTGAAGGCCAAGAGCCCGGCTACTAAAGTGATGGTCTGCGAACCCGACAATTCCCAGGTACTTGCCAGCGGGATTCCCCAGCCCCGTCATGCGGACGGGTCACAGGCAGACAGCCATCCAAGCTTTCGCCCCCACCTGATGCAGGGCTGGTCGCCTGACTTTATTCCGGGTCTTGCCGAAAGCGCAGTTCAGGCTGCGCATATCGACGGCTTCATTCCTGTTGATGGCAATGACGCTCTTCAATGTGCAAAAGATCTGGCGCGGCAAGAAGGTATATTTGTTGGCATCACAGGCGGGGCCACACTGGCGGGCGCATTGACGGTGGCAAAAACGGCAGCCGCCGGTAGCAATATTCTGTGTATGTTGCCCGATACCGGTGAACGGTATTTGACCACGCCCTTGTTCGAGGATGTAGCGGTGGAAATGACGGAGCAGGAGGAAGGTATTTCCCACTCAACGCCGGGCTATCGGTTTGATGTGGCTGGGGCAGCAGCAGCGGCTGACGATGCCGTGGCCTTGGACAGTGATGCTGTGCGCGATGTCGCGGCATTTATCGCCGACGCGGATCAGCCGGTGGTGATGTTTGCCCTGGAGTGGTGCGAGTTCTGCTGGTCGGTTCGCAAAATGCTGGCTGAGTATGGCATCCCCTATCGATCTATTGATCTGGACTCAGTGGAGTACCAGGTCGGCGACCGAGGTGGCAAGTTGCGGGCCGCCTTGCGCGATACCACTACCTGGAACACCTTTCCGCAGATCTTTATCAAGGGGGAGTTTGTTGGCGGATGCACCGATCTATTTGATGCCTGCAAAGAAGGTAGTTTACAGCAGCGTCTGGCGTCCCACGAGATACCCTGTGACCCGGAGGTTTCAACCGATCCCTACAGCCATTTACCCGGGTGGCTTCACCCTCGTTAATCTTTAAGTTTGGCACGGCTGGCTTGTTCAGTCCGCGCCTGCAATGCTTTCACAGCAGAATAGGTGGATACGCAGTAGGGTACGAAATAGGTTAACAGGATTTTTAGCAGACTTTCAGTCGTCAGCGAGAGTGCAAAGATTTTTCCGCCGTGATTGATGAGGGCGAGTATGGTTCCTACTATCAGCGCGACCCTGAGTGCATTGCTCACAACCTGTCGAGAGAGTGCCAGTGAGATGAAATCCTGGTGAGGGTCCGACATAGCGCTTTCCGGGACTATTTCAAGACCAGCCAAAGTGCGTGCAGGATGCCGGGCACGTAGAATACCAGGCAAAGCAGGATATTGATGACAAGGTCTTTACCAGCACCGTTATTAAAAAATACTGCCACGGGCGGAAGTAGTATGGCGAAAATAACCAGAACCAGCTTATTCATTTTATATTCCTCTGTGGTTGATCAGACGAAGGTTGCTGCAAAACCAAAGATAAGGCAAGTCACTGATTGTTGACGGTATCTGCCGCTGCGCCGAGATCGCATTTCTTACAGTCCAATTCAAAACCCAGCATCGAGTTTCGCCCTTTTTCAGATGTAACCCAGGGCCGGTTCTGCCAGGGCGGGTCATGCCTGACATGCTGAAAATGCCCGCAATCCAGTTGAGCAACCCAGTGGTCTTCTTCGTCTTTGTGATAGCCGGTTATAGGGCGTTGCATGAGTCTGGATACAGTACGGCAGTTGGCGATGGAGTCCACATAACAGCGCATAGCGTGAACCAAGTCAATGCCGATTATAAAGGGGAAAGGTGCGCAAACCATTAATGGCAATATTTACGAATTCAAAGCAATACGCTTAGTCGAAGAGCGGGTACAGTTGGGCATTATGTGTTCATCGAAAACACTTATTATAACTAACTTTATGGCAAGGAATGCCGTCTGACTTTACGCAAAGGTAGGAGACATACCATGTTCAAAAAGAATGTACTGAGTGCCACCATTGTCGCAGCTCTGGGGATTAGTACCTCCTCAATCAGTTATGCGCAGTTAGAGGAAGTTATCGTCACCGCCCAGAAGCGGACTGAATCATTGCAGGATGTTCCCATCTCTGTAAACGCTATTTCGGCTGACAAGATGGCCGAGGCAGGTATCGACCGAATAGAGAACCTCGCTGCCTATGTGCCCAACCTGTCTATGTCTGAGACCGGTATTGGCACCAATATTTATATTCGCGGCATTGGTTCGGGCATCAACCCGGGCTTTGAGCAGTCCACCGGTATGTATGTCGACGGTGTTTACTATGGCCGAGCGCAGTTGTCTAGAGCACCTTTTATGGACCTGGAACGTGTGGAAGTCCTGCGCGGACCGCAGCCCATCCTGTTTGGTAAAAACAGCATCGCCGGCGCTATCAGTATGATTACTGCCAAGCCCACGGATGAGTTCGAAGGCTCTATCGCCGCTCTGTATGAGCCCGAGCACGGCGAGTTTGAGACCACAGCGATGATATCGGGACCACTAACGAACAATCTTTCCGGTCGCTTGGCTGTTCGCTATCGAGAGATGGACGGCTTTATGGACAATATATTTCTCAATGGCGATGAAGCCGAGCGCGAAGAGACCACCATTCGCGGCAGCCTCAGTTGGGAGGCGACCGATAACCTGGCGTTTACCCTGAAAGGCGAGAAGGGAGAATATGATGTCGTGGGCCGGAACATTGAAATCGTCGATGATTTTCCTTCTGAAAACCCGGCTTTTGGTGGCTTGAACTATTCGGGTATTCAGGTGGGCGTGTTTGGCTCCGACCCGACGGCGCTGAATACCGAGCAGGACTTCGATCGCACCTCCAACGGAGATTTCAGTGACAATGACACAAATAACGTCACCCTCACCTTTGACTGGGGTATCGGCGAACACACTCTAACCGGTGTGACGGGCTATGTGGACTATGAGTTTGACGAGGTCTGTGACTGCGACTTCAGCAGCGCCGTGGTTATCACTGCGCCCCTGCAGGAAGAGTACAAGCAGTTCAGCCAGGAGATCCGGCTGACGTCTCCGGGTGGTGAGACTATTGACTACATCGCCGGCGTTTTTTATCAATCGAGTGAGCTTGATTCGAATGATTCCACCGGTGTACCCAGTGACAGTATTCTGCGTCCCGCAGTTAACGACAGGCTCCCGACCGGTGGCGATGCAATCGCTGGCACCGCTGCAGTACGCACATTCAGTCAGGATTCCGACCTTTGGGCAGTGTTTGGCCAGGCGACCTGGAATATCAATGAAGCATGGCGCCTGACGGTGGGTGCCCGCTATAGCAGCGAAGATAAAGACGGTGCCCGGAAGCTGGTGCTGGGCAATTTGGATGGTTCCGATATCGATGACCCCGTGCAGGAAGCGACGGCTCTGCTGGTGTACGGGCAACTGTTTAATATTGAACTGGCTGACCATGATATTGAAGGCGATCGCAGCGAGAGCAGCTTTACGCCCCTGGTAACCGTGCAATACGACATAACCGACGATGTGATGCTGTACGGCACCTATTCCACCGGCTTTAAATCAGGTGGCTATGATTCCCGCGGTAATATTGTACCCGGTAGCACCGACCCTCGCCTGGCAGACCCCACCAAGGGCTCCTTCGAGTTTGAGGAAGAGGAAGCTACCAGCTACGAGCTAGGCGCCAAGACACGCCTGTTCGACAACACCGTCGAGTTGAATATGGCGGTTTTCATGACGACCTACGATGACCTGCAGGTCAGTATTTTTGACGGAACTCTGAATTTTCTGGTGGATAACGCCGCCAAGGCCGATATTATGGGTTTTGAGGCCGATGGTCGCTGGGCGGTGACAGATCAGTTCACCTTATCCGCCTCCCTTGCCTGGCTGGACTTTGAGTTCAAGGATTTCGAGGGTGGCCAGTGCAACTATACCGAACGCAATGAACCCAGCTGTATCGAGAGTGGCACCATCTCTTATTCCGGTCGAACAAACCAGTACGTGGCAGACTGGTCGGGTAATCTGTCGGCGGACTATTGGTTCAATGTCGGGGACTCGATGGAGATACGCACCACGCTGGACCTGCTCTATAGCGACGAGTTTTTTACGTCTCAGAACCTGGATCCCACAACGATTCAGGATGCCTATGTGAAGGTGAATGCGCGTATTGCCCTGACCGCCAGTGATGGTACCTGGGAAGTAGCCCTGCTGGGTCGCAACCTGACAGATGAAGACGTGCTCGGTTACACCGGTTCGGTTCCGTTGGCCCAAAGCTCATTTGGGGTCAACAGCCACTATGGCTTCGTCGAGCGTCCCCGCAATATTGCGCTTCAGGCCACCTATCGTTTCTAGGTGAACCGCAACTCAAAAAGCCGGCTTTTATAGCCGGCTTTTTTGTGTCGGGGTATACCGTATAGTGCTCTGGCTGGAAAAATCAATAATATTCTGCCGGGGACTTAACGTTTTGCCCCCACTGTGGCAGGATTCGCCTACCTGTTTGCCCGCAGCCTGCCTGCCGGTCCCCAGCCAAATCAAATACTCCCGGAAAATCCACAATAATCGGGGAAACACCACGGTGAGGTTTAGCAATGAAAATGATTACGGCAATTATCAAGCCATTCAAGCTTGATGATGTGCGCGATGCATTACAGCAACTGGGTATTCACGGTATGACGGTGGAGGAAGTCAAGGGTTACGGCCGCCAGAAAGGGCATACGGAGCTCTACCGCGGTGCGGAATATGTTGTTGAATTCCAACCTAAAATCAAGATCCAGACGGCGGTGGGTTCCTCCCAGGTCGAGGCCGCCATCGATGCCATTTGCGGTGCGGCCAACAGCGAAAAAATTGGAGACGGCAAGATTTTTGTCACTGCTCTGGAACAGAGTATTCGAATTCGAACCGGTGAAACCGGCGAAGATGCATTATAAGGTGAGGGGAAAAATGAACAATATCAAGAAGCTTGCGTGGTTGCTACCGGCACTGGCGATGAGTACAGCTGTCAGCGCCGACGAATTGAATGGCGCCAATACGGCCTGGATTCTTACGTCTACTGCGCTGGTCCTGTTTATGACCATTCCGGGTCTGTCGTTATTTTATGCAGGACTGGTTCGCTCCAAAAACGTGCTCTCAGTTCTTATGCAGTGTTTCGCACTGACCTGCCTGATGTCCCTGGTTTGGTTTGTCATGGGCTACACCATTGCCTTTGGCAGTGATGGGGTAGAGCAGGGCAAGTGGATTGGCGACTTTGGCAACGTATTTTTTGCGTCGATGACCATGGATAGCATGAATGGCGGTATTCCATCGACCTTGTTTGCCATGTTCCAGATGACCTTCGCGATTATCACCCCGGCCCTGATTGTGGGTGGTTTTGCCGAGCGTATGCGCTTTTCAGCCATGTTGTTGTTCAGCACCATCTGGTTGTTGGTCGTTTACTCCCCCGTCTGCCATTGGGTCTGGGGTGGCGGCTGGTTGGGCTCAATGGGCCTGCAGGATTTTGCTGGTGGTACCGTTGTTCACATTACGGCGGCGGCAGCGGCATTGGTGGCAGCCCTTGTCATGGGGCCACGCAAGGGTTTTGGCACCGTGGCCATGCCACCGCACAACTTGACTATGACGGTGACCGGCGCGGGCATGTTGTGGGTCGGGTGGTTTGGTTTCAACGCCGGTTCCGCCTTAGCGGCTGACAACAGTGCGGCCATGGCGATGCTGGTAACCCATTTGTCAGCTTCCTGTGGTGCTCTGGCATGGATGGGCATGGAATGGATCCGCCACGGCAAGCCCTCGGTTCTGGGCATGGTAACGGGCATGGTCGCCGGTCTGGGTACAATTACACCTGCGTCTGGCTCTGTTGGTCCAGCGGCTGCTGTCGTGATTGGTCTTAGCGCGGGTGTGATTTGCTACTACGCCACGAATTACCTGAAGCAAGTGCTGAAGATCGACGATAGCCTGGATGTTTTCCCGGTGCACGGCGTGGGCGGTATCCTGGGGACGTTACTGGCAGGTATTTTCTGTTCAACCCAGCTCGGTATTTTCAGCGGCAATGGCTTCTCAGACGGCATCACCAGTATTGCCGGTCAGCTCAGCGTACAGGCAACCGGTGTGATTGCCACCCTGACCTATACTGTTGTAGCAACCTATATCCTCCTGAAGCTGGTGGATATGCTCGTTGGACTGCGAGTTGATGATGAGCAGGAGACCCAGGGTCTTGACCTGGTACTACACGACGAGCGCGGCTACGATCTATAACGCTAAACGATACTGATCAAGGCCACCCCAGGGTGGCCTTTTTTTTACGCGGGAGATAGGCAATGAACTGGTCACATCACTATGCCACGATCAACGGTATACGAATGCACTACGTGGAAGAAGGCGAGGGCATGCCGATTGTGCTGTGCCATGGATTTCCGCATATCTGGTTCAGTTGGCATCGGCAAATAAGCGACCTCGCAGCTGCCGGTTACCGGGTAATCGCACCGGATATGCGCGGGATGGGTCAGACGGA
Organism: Halioglobus sp.; assembly: GCA_036960305.1. Lineage (GTDB taxonomy): Bacteria > Pseudomonadota > Gammaproteobacteria > Pseudomonadales > Halieaceae > JBALVT01. The sequence continues at coordinate 40,770 of JBALWA010000012.1, forward strand.
AGCACCCCCTGAGCCGGAGAGTTACGACATAGACCACATAACCAACGACCTCGTGGGTTTACTGGACCACCTGGGCATAGAGCAGGCGGTCTTTGCCGGTCTGGATTTCGGAGCTTTCGCGATCTATGACCTGGCCTTACGACACCCCGATCGGGTGCTGGCAGTGATCGGTCTGGAGAATCCCGCGGCACCCCATAACCCCGATGAATCACCGCTTACCGAATACCGCCGTATGGGCGAACAGCATTTTCTGCATATCGAATATTTTCGTGAGCCGCCGCGAGCTGACAGGGAATTGGCAGCCCAGCCGCGCCTATTTTTACACAAGGTCTTTCACACGCTCAGCGGGGCCGGTAACTATTTTGATGTCTTCAAATACCCGCCGGGCACCGGCTATATCGAGGCGATGGATGAACCACCACCACTGCCCTGGTCCTGGTTATCCGAGATGGAGCTGGAGTTTTTTGTCAGCGAGTACAGTCGCTCTGGCTTTACCGGCGGCCTGAACTGGTACCGCTCCTTTGATTTGAAGTGGGAACAGCGCAAGCCCTATGAAGGGGTTCAGAGCAAGGTGCCGGCCTACTTCCTGGGCAGTGAGCACGATGTTGACCTGGAGGGGTTTCACGGTGACGACCCCATCAGCCTGATGCGTGCAATATTTCCGGACTTGCGAGAGGTCAGGATGATTCCCGGTGCGGGCCACATGGTGCAGCTTGAAGCCTCGGACGAAGTGAACAGCATACTGCGAGACTACTTGTCCGACATCAGCAGCCGCTTGTAAGTAGGAATCTTAGGACAGCTTTGTAAAGCCGGGTCCACTCGGGACACTGCTTTTCAGTCACTCCACGGAATTCGCTTTGTGAAAAGCAGTGTCCCGAGCGGACCCTCTCCACAGCGCTATTTCCCACTTTTTATGAACTTTGTCTGTCAGCGTGCTGAGCCATGCGGTCCACAGGTGGAGGTAAAGGACAGGAGAATGCCATTTTATAAAGCGAATTCCGTGGAGTGACTAAAATGGCATTCTCCTGTCCTTAACCGGCATAGACTCCCATGGACTGCGAAAAGTCTTATCTGACCCCATTTATTACGAAACGTTTCTGCCAGCGCACTTAGCTAAGCCCCAGTTTCATCCCAATCTTTTTCAACTGGTCCTGTTCACTTTCCAGCTCGCTCGCTGTGAGTGGGTGCTCCTCCAGCCAGTTGTCGGGGAAGCCCAATAGCAGCGAATCCTGGCTGGCCTGAATGGTAAACTCCGGCAACTGTTCCAGTTTCTCAACATATTTAAACAAAGCAGCCAGGCGAATGATGCTAACCAGTTGGATGAGCCGTGTCCTGTCTTGCTCCGCTTCACCCGCAAACAGACTGTCGTTGATTTTACCTCGCTGCCCCTTTGCCAGCAGTGCGAGCTGCTCCTGTTCATCCTGGGAAAAACCGGGTAGGTCTGCATTTCTGAGCAGGTAGGCCGAATGGCGATTGTAGTGCTTGTGGGATATCGCCATGCCGATCTCATGACTGCGGGCGACCCAGTGGAGCAAGTCCCAGTCGTTGCTGTCCAGGTTCCAGCTCTTGCGGGTCGCGGTGTAAAACACTCGCGCTCGTCGCTCCACAGCCGCGGCGATGTCTCCGTCTACGCTGTAACGCTGCATCAGCGCATTCACAGTGCGCTCACGGACATCTTCATGGGTAAGGCGACCCAGGAGATCGTAGAGCACACCCTCTCTCAAGGCGCCTTTTGAGGTGCGCATGTGGGAAATACCCAGGGTGTGAAACAGGGCGCTGGTGATAGCCACGCCAGAGACAATGACGTTACGTCTGGCTTCTGCCAGGCCTGGTAGGTCGATTTCAGCCATATTTTCGTAGGACAGGAGCTTCTGTTCTAATTTGAGTAAGCCTTCGCGGCTGATGCCGCCGTCACTCCATTCCTGCTGGATGAGAAGCTCTTCAATCGCCTGTAGTGTTCCGGAGGACCCCACGCACTCCTCCCAGTTACCGCTGTGGAAGTGGCGTCGAATGCTGGATATTTCCACCATCGCTTTTTCCCGGGCCCTGCGGTAGCGGTCTTTGGATATCAGGCCGTCGTTAAAATAGGCCTTGTTATAAGACACGCAGCCCATTTTGAGGCTTTCCAGTAATCTCGGTTCAAATTTTTCCCCGATAATAAATTCGGTACTACCGCCGCCAATGTCCACCACCAGACGCGACTGTGCGTCGTCCGCCAGGGTGTGGGCGACGCCAAGATACACCAGACGGGCTTCCTCGCGACCATAGATCACCTCAATGGGCACGCCAAGCAGCTGTTTGGCCTGCGTGTTGAATTGACGTCGATTTCTGGCAATCCGTAGTGCGTGCGTGCCCACGGCGCGAACCCGGTCGATATCCAGGCTCTCCAGCATCTGGGCGAAGCGGGACAAGCAGGCCAGGCCGCGCTCGATCGCCTCCTCATCCAGGATGCCGTCTTTTATGCCCGCCCCAAGCTGTACTTTCTCGGCCAGGGTTTCGATGGGCCGGATCTCGCCGTGCTCCACTCTGGCGATGATCAAATGAAAAGAATTACTGCCCAGGTCCAGCGCAGCCAGGAGACTGCTCTCGGGCAGGCTTTCGGGGTTTTCATTCATGGTTGGTACCAGATAGGCGATGTCCAGGCTCTCTCCTGAATAGACCAGGGCAGCTCCGGATCGGAGCAGCTGGGTGGGCGATCTTCCTGAGGTAGCGAGATGCAGTCGTGCCGACTCCATCGGCAGCTGGGGTTTTCCAGGGTTCGGGCGTAATAGACGGCGCTGGCATTCACATCGAAGTCGGGATCTTGCCAACTGGCACAGAGCTGGGAGAAACCACTGCCGGACACCTCGCAGCTGTCCGGATCCACGGAGGCAGCGTTGTCGGGGTTGCCAGCAATATCATAGACGGCCTGGTGGGTTTTGCCTTCCTCATCAAGCCAACCTTTGATGATCTGGATGCGCTGTAGTGGCATGCTGCCATCCCGCGGATCCTGTGTGGCACTGGCCACAAAGACAGGGCTGCCCCGACTGTTGCCATGGCCGGCCAGGTCGCCGCCCATGGGCACGCCTTCGCGATAGGCCGTTTCCAGCCAAGCTGACTGCTTGCACAAGTCCTCGGGCAGCGTCCATCCTGCGAATAGCCGGGGCTGGATACGGGGACCACTGGTGCCAAAGGTTTCCCTTTTCTGCATCGCATCAAACAGGGCGTTACGGCTGTTTTCAGAGGCATAGACACCGGCTATACCGCCGGGGTTGTAGCGTACAGGTGAACCCGTGGCGATATCGCCCGGTACTTCCACCTTGCCCTTGAGGCGGTGCTGAATATTGCGGTCAGAGCCGTGGGAACCGAGACTGTCCTTTTCCTGGCCCGCTGCCGGGAGTCCATTATGGGTGTCCGTTGCAGCGATAATGCCCAGCTTGAAGGGATTGATTCCCAGTTTCTCGTGTTCCGCCAAACCGGCCGTTAAGGCATACCGTACGTAGCTGTACCGTGAAGCACAGCCCTTCAACATCATTCCACCACTGCCGACACTCTCGCCGCAATCGGCAATTGATTCGGCAGCGGGACGCAGTTTTTCGAAATTACAGAATTCGTCACTGGCGCCCATCACGCTGGGTATACCATTGCGGCACTCTGAGTCGCCCTTGACCTGGAGGATTTCCACCAGTGGCTCCAGCCGGGCGCGGAGGCGGGCCATCGCGCGCTGCTCCTCAATGGGTGTGGCGGTGGCACTGTAGGGGAAAAACATGCGGCCGCTGCTCCAGTTGCTGTTGTGGGGGATGGCCAACACGTCACACTGTGGGCTGCCCTGAATACAAGCTTTGTCCAGCCATTGCCACAAGGCCTCGGGTGTTCTCGCCTCCTTTGCGCTGAGCAGGGTCTGGGGGACGCTGTCGGAGCGGAAAATAACATTGCGGTGCAGATTGCTGGCATCTTCTGCCAGCGTGTACTCATAGGCATGAAAGGTCGTGAACTCGCAGGCATCACTGCGATCCATCCAGGACTCCGTGCTACGTTGGTTCTCCTGCCAGCCAGTACGGGCCTCCTGTAGGCAGCGGGCACCGTCAGGGCCGCAGATTCTTGCGGACCGCTCTTTTCCAAAAATAGCGAGGCTTGCCAGTCTCACCATTGGTTGCAGTAGGTCATCCACCGGCAGTTGAAGGTCACCGCGAAACAGGCGACAGACCAGTTTGCCATAGGCTTCACTTTCCGGGGCGTAACACAGACGATTCTCTCCCAATGCTTCAGCATGGTCTGTCACCGCCATAAAATCCAGCGGCGAGCTGATGCGCAAATCGGGCGCCTGAAATTCGGGCGGGTCGCCGCGCAGCCGCAGTTTGGCCGGTTGTCCGCGCCCAAAACCGTAGGCGTCGTCAACGGTGGTGGTGACGCCAAATGCGGTGGCGTCATAGGAGGCCGCAGTATGGATGTGCAGGGCGCCAAACCAGGCTTTATTGTGAGGGTACTGTTGCTGACATTTGGCAGGGGTGTTCGTCCCTGGAGCCAAAATGGCAACAGGGGTATCAATATCTGCATTGACCCTATTGTCTTCGCTCTTGACTCTGGCGAATTCGAAACGCAGCCACAGCGCCGTACCAATACATACCACCAGAAGGATTAACAAAGTAGGCAAGAGATATTTTAAGATTGTTTTTAGCATTATTTATAAAGCTCTTACTCGGTTCGTCCAACTTTGTCAGATAACGGCTTAACTTTCCAGTAAAGAGATAGCAGGCTGACTACCAGGGCAGCGGATTGGGAAAGTTGGCGCTGGATTTTATGAGCGCACGGGGTTTGTCCGGGCGGGTGAAGTGCTTAATGATATTGGGGGAGGCTATTACATGGATGATTTTATCTTTGACCTGCATCCTGAACGAGAGCCCTAGTCGCTGACTCAGTTAAATCTGCGATTCTATAGGCATAATGCGCATAATCTGGGTGCCCAGTCGTTTGAAAAAACTGGTGTGCGGCTCTTTTGAAAAGCTGACCGCCTTACCGTCTTCAAAACCATCCCACCTGACCTTGCCATTTTTATCCAGACTCAGCGTAAACGCTATTTGGGGAATATAGGTCATCATGTCCTCGGCGAGCCTACCGCCGATTTCAGTTGAATCAATGATAGAGCCAATCTCCGTGTTCTCAGTAATCGATCGAGGGTCGAGGTTTAAGGAACCAATAAACGTATACTGGCGATCAAAGACAAACATTTTGGCGTGCAGGCTGGAACGCGATAAGCCAAGTTTCTTCTTCCGCTTACCGCCTTCTTCCTGATAGACCTCTGCCACGGGGTCTCGCATCACCAAATTACTGTTGGCCTCAAAAAGATTGACGCCACATTTGAGCAGTTTTTTTCGATAACGCAGGTAACCGGCGTGGACTACCGAGACATCGGTTGATGCCAGTGAATTGGTTAAAATGTTCACATCGACACCACGCTTTTGCATATCACACAGGGTCTGGGTGCCGCCTTTTCCCGGCACGAAATAGGGTGAGATAATCATTACCTCGTTTTTGGCATTCTGAAAATAAGGCGCCAGGTACTGACTCATGTGCAGTTCTTTTTTGTCCCGACTGGCGGTTATCTTCTCCGGTTGGTCGTAGAAAATTTCTACATCTGCAACATGGAGCTGTAGGGATTTGGCTTCGATTTTCCGGACTAGATCTGAAGACTTCAGCGCCTTTATGTAGGCGGAACTTTCCTGGCTGGCGACCCATTGGTTCAGATTCTCACGGGCTGTCGTTATCTCGGAGGGGCTGGGCACCGGTTCGCCCAGCGTGCTGACGCTGTAGCTGAGGGCGTTGTTCCAGTACAGGTCAAACGATTTGGAAACTTCCTGAACGGCGGGGCCTCCAAACAGGGCGTCCATATCTGCAAATGCGATCGCCGGATCTGCTTCGAAGTATTCATCGCCGACGTTACGCCCGCCGATAATCGTCATTTGGTTGTCGGCAGTGAAAGACTTGTTATGCATGCGGCGCGTGACCGAGCCAAAACGGGATACGTATTGGGTTAATCGGCTACGGTTGCGAGCGAAGGGATTGAACAGGCGCATTTCTATATTGGGATGCGCATCGATAATAGCCACACCCAGGTCGGTATCCGCCATGTCCATATCATCTACCAGCAGCCTTACTCGAACGCCGCGATCAGCCGCTTGCAGCAATTCATGTAATAACAAGCGACCAGATAGGTCGCGGTGGAAGAGGTAGTACTGCACATCGAGGCTGCGCTCTGCTTTTTTAGCCAGAATGGCTCTTGCGCTGAAGGCATCCAGGCCGGTTGACAGGAGAATGACGCCGGTTTTCCCCTCGTGGTTGGCCAGGCCATTGGCCACACCTAACCCCAGTGGTGTGGTGTTGGTATCGGTAAGAGCCGTACTGGCGATTAGTCCCTCGTTGGGTGGTATCGATGCGCAGGCGCCAAGGCCTAGTATGAGAAGCAGGAGTAGAGCCCGGGTAATACCGGTGCTTCCGAGCGGGTTGGATTTTGGGAGTCTCATATCGCGCCCTTTGTTATTTTGCGCATAGTAGCATTTATTTTTTGACAGTGATCCTCCGGGTGCGTCCGGGCATTCGGGTGGTTAGTTCATAGCCAATCGTCCCGGCCCATTCTGCCACTTCTGCAATAGGCAGGCCTTTTCCCCACAGCGTCACCTCATCACCTATGTTGACATTGTCGAGATCGGTGACATCGACGGTAATCATGTCCATGGATACCCGTCCAGCCAATGTGGCGCGCTGTCCGTTGACAAGAACCGGGGTGCCATTTTTGGCGAGGCGCGGATAGCCGTCCCCGTAACCAATGGTGACCGTGGCTATACGCGAAGGGCGGCGGGCTGTCCAGCTGCCGGCGTAGCCTACTGATTCACCGGGAAACACATCCCGTATTGATATGACCGCAGAGCTTAGCGTCATAACTGCTTGCAAGGCCTCGGTGTTGGGGTGGGGCTGCAGACCGAAGGGCGAATTCCCGTAAAGCATATAGCCCGGGCGGATCCACTCCAGGCGAGACTCGGGCCATCCCAATAGGCCTGCGGAGTTGGCTGCACTTCTCGGCGCCGAAAAATTTTCACAGATCGCGCTGAACGCGTTGATTTGCTCTACTGTTTGGTTGTTCAGTAAATCATCTGCCGATGCAAAATGCGTGCACAAGACCGTATCGTCTTCGGCATTGGCCGTATTTTTAAGGCGCTGATAGAAAGCGTCGGTGTCCACGGGGTCGATCCCCAGTCGGTTCATGCCGGTATCAATTTTTAACCAACATTGCAGTGGTGTGGCTAATTGCGCCTGCTCCAGAGCCTGCATCTGCCATTCGTTGTCGATCATTACCCAGAAACCCTGCTGTGAGGCCTGCGCCAATTCAGCGGCTTCGAAAATGCCCTGCAGTAATAATATGGGTGCGAGAATACCGGCTTCACGCAGTTCCAGCGCTTCCTCAATACAGGCCACAGCGAAGGCGTCGGTGTGCGCCTCCAGTGCTTGTGCAACGACAACGGCACCGTGACCGTAGGCATTGGCCTTCACCACTGCCATTACTTTCGATTGGGGTGACAGGCTGCGAGCGTGCGCAAGATTGTGTCTCAGCGCATTGAGGTCGAGTCCTGCCTGATTGGGCCTGGACATTAGTAATCGAACTTGTGTTGGGTAAACAGCGTTTGGGCTGCCAGCCACACATCGCCAATTTCGCCGTTGCCAACAGGCTTGCCGTCGATCTCAATTACCGGCGCCAGTTCCTTGCTCGAGCTGGAGATCCAGACTTCATCCGCGTCCAGTAATTCATCCCGTGTCACTGTGCGTTCCTCCACCGGGATGTCGCCGTGTTTACGCAGGATGTCCAGCAGCATGAGGCGGGTGATCCCCGGCAACTTCTGGAAGTCCAGATCCGGCGTAATGACCACACCGTGCTTAATTACGTAGACGTTGCAGGCGGCCGCTTCAGTGAGTTCTCCGTCAGCGTTGTACAGAATGGTTTCGTTATTGCCCTGGGAATGACCGTGTTGGTAATGCATGACGTTACCCAGCAGGGCGGTCGATTTGATATTGCACCGTTTCCAGCGTAAATCTTCCGTGGTAGAGACACGATAGGGTGTGGCCTTTGATTTGTCAGGTTCGGGAGCCGGGGGGATTTCGAAGGCAAATGCGTACACTGTGGGCGTGATATCTGTGGGGTAGGCATGGTTACGCTTGTTGTCAGCCCCACGGCTGATGTGTATATAGATGCCAAGGTTGCCACCGCCGTTGATGGTACACAATTTTTCGCAGATGTTGCGCCAGGCATTGTGCTCTATTGTCAGTTTCAGCTCTATCGCGTCAAGCCCATCCTGCATGCGCTCAAGGTGAGGCCCGAAGCCTACGAGTTGGCCGTCATAGGACGGGATGACTTCATATATCCCGTCGCCAAACAAAAAGCCTCTGTCCATGGGGGAAATTTTCGCTTCGCTCATCGGCATATAGTCGCCGTTCAGGTATACAGTACTCATGGCTTAATCCCGTTAATCACTGTGCTTATCGTGTTTGTTGGTTAATTAGTGCAAGCAGATCGTCGATCACGCTGCGTCCCTCGTCGGCATTCAAGCCATCCTCAGTCAGGGTGTTCTCGCGGGTAACGCCGTCCACGCTGCCCCTGGCTGATAAATAGGCGAGTATTTCCGTGGGTGCGATACTTTCGAGAAGCGCCTTCCCCGACCACAGTTGAAGAAAAGCAATAATGCCGTAGGCGCCCCAATTTGAAACATCTGCGACCAATAATTCATCACATTCAGTCACTGACGCGTTAATGTCCAGTTCGGCAATGGCCTCGCGAATATTGCCCATCCCAATCTCATTGCCGCCGTCGCCGATAGCGATGGTGGGGCAGCGGGCCAGTGACATAAAGGGGTCGAAGTAGGCGCAACGTGCGCTAATATCTTCTCCGCGCATGTTGTAGTAACAACCGTCTTCAGCGAGGCCCGGGCGTTCAATGGAAACAATGGCCTCGGGTTGCAGTTTTTGCAGCACACTATCAGCTTCGCGCTGTGCTTCTTCGAGATTTCCTGCAGTCAGTTCCAGTACCTGGTATGTGTCGGCAAGGGCATGGGAAAGTGGCGGAGCACAGGCCAACCAGGGGTCAGCCCCCAGGGCTTTGAGTGCGTCGTAGAGTGCGATTGCACCCACCGGTCCGTCGGTCTCAAAGGTGTCGGTGACGGGAAAGCCCGTACCGATCAGCACGCAACCGGTCACACCTTTCAGTGCGCTGGCAGCGCGTAAATAATATCCTGGCGTCAGGGCCGCTCTGGCTGTCTGCATATTGCGCAGATTGCGAGACACCAGTAGCGCTTCTATGGCCAGGCTGAGTTCAGATTCTGTCATGTTTTTTCTCGTCGAGTGTCAGGCGCTGGGAAAAGCTCCGCGCCAGATGCAGGGCGTTGTGTGCTGTGTGAATACTGATAGGGGCAAAATTCACTTTGGCGCCCGGGGTCAACTGGCTTAACTTCGCGGCATCAAGCGACAGGGCAGAGCCAATTTTTGGATAGCCACCAATCGTCTGTCGGTCGTTCAGTAGCACGATGGGTTGGCCGTCTGCGGGTACCTGGATTGCGCCGTAACAAATACCTTCGGACAGAATGCCATCGATGTCACATTTGATCGCCGGCCCTTCCAGCCGGTAGCCCATGCGATCACAACGATCCGATACCGTGTAGCTATGGCTGAAGAAGCGGCGTTGTTGCAGGCGACTAAAAGCATGATCCTGGTAGCCGGGTGTGACGCGCAGGGTAACGCGATTTTGGTATTTTGGCTGCTTCTTCCTGGCAAGGTAAAGCAGGCGCCGGGTTGCGTGCTCGTTGCAAGGTAGCTGGTCACCCGCCTGCAGTTTGTCGCCGTTCAGGCCGCCAATTTTTTCGCGCATCACCGTGGCCGAACTGCCAAACATGGGTGCGATGTCGAAGCCGCCTGCAACGCCCAGATAGCTGCGGCACCCGGCAGTCGCAAAATCGAGTACTACGGTGTCGCCCGCCTGAACTTTGTGTACCTGCCAGCTGTCGCACGCCCGGTCATTGATACGCAGCGGCATATCGGCTCCAGTGACACAGATGAACGTATCTACCTTTGCCAGTAAGTGTAAACCGCCAAAGCTGACTTCAAGTACCGTAGTGTTAACGGGGTTCTGTAGTAGCCGATTACACAGTGCAAAAGCCTCCGGATCCAGCGGCCCGCCGGTCGTGAGTCCTATGGCGTGTTGGCCCAGTCTGCCACCGTCCTGAATCAGGGTCATGATACCCGGTTGGCTGACTTCAAAGCTCATGACAGCTCCCCGCCCAGCTCCAGGAAACGCTGCCGGTCAATTGCCTGGAAACGTACCTTGTCACCGACCTTCACGGGCATGGTAGGGTTGTTGTCGGGATTGAACATGCGGGTCGGGCAGCGGCCTATCAGGTTCCAACCGCCCGGCGACACGGCGGGGTAAACGGCGGTTTGGCGGTCCGCGATCGCCACTGCGCCCCGTGGCACCTTCTGCCGCGGTGTTGTGAGTCTCGGTGAGGCTATTCGTTCATCGACTTCACCCAGATAAGCAAAGCCCGGCGCAAAGCCAATGGCATAGACCCTGTAGTCGCGGCCTGAGTGTATCGCGATGACTTCATCGACGGAGAGCGAAGCCCGCTTCGCCAGCGCCTCGAGATCTTCCCCTGATTCGGGAGCGTAATAGACCGGCAGAATGACAGCGTTGCCCGTTTCAGGTGCTGTTGTATTCAGTGTCTCGAGGGCAGTGTGCACCAGCCGGCTAATTTCCAGGTGGTCGCTGCGGTAGGGGTCATAGATGATCAGCAGGGAGGCATAGGATGGGACCAGGTCTATCAGGTATTGTCCCAGTGCAGTGGCGATGGCTCGGCTTGCCGCCTGGACCAGGGCTGATGTCTCGGGGCTGGTACTGTCACCCAGATACAGGACCAGGGCATTCTCACCCGCGGTGTGTAGTTTCATCACGCTTAACGCTCGTCAATCAACGCGCGAATTGCCTGAATTGCTCGCACGCCTTCGAGGTTGTCACCGTGTACGCACAGTGTGTCAGCCTGTAGGCTAATGGTATTGCCGCTCACAGTGGTCACGGTGCCCTCGTCCTGCAATTGCGCGACCTGAGCCAGCATTTTTTCCCGGTTGTGCACTGCTCCGGGTTTACTGCGAGACAGCAGCTTGCCGTCATCATCGTAACAACGGTCGGCAAATGCCTCGAAGGTCAGTTCAATGCCCGCCGCTGCCGCCTCGGCCCTGTGCTGCTCGGATTCAGGGGTGGCCTGTAGCATCAGCACGAGCGGGCGATGGAATGTGGCCATTGCCTGCATGATGGCTTTGCGCACCGGTTGTTTCGCCATCATGTCATTGTAGAGTGCGCCGTGGGGTTTGACATAGGACAGGGTAGTCCCTGCACTGTTGGTCATACCGTCAAGTGCTGCTACCTGATAGAGAAGGCTGGCGATGAGTTCTTCGTCAGACAAGTTCATTGAACGACGACCAAAGCCCACGAGGTCGGGGTAGGCAGGGTGCGCGCCAATACTGACTTTATTCGCTATCGCCAATTCCAGGGTATTGCTAATGGTCAGGGGGTCGCCACCGTGAAATCCGCAGGCAATATTGGCCTGGTCTATATGTGGCATAACCTGTTCATCCATGCCCATGGTCCAGCTGCCATAGCTTTCGCCCAAATCACAGTTCAGTAGCATCGAGTGCCTCCATCACATTACGGCCAATTGGCTATTGCGTAAGTCTGTCACCAGCATACAGCCTGGGCTATGGGTTATCGCAAAAGGTGGCTTTGCGGCTTCCAGCGCCACCTGTGGTGTCACACCACAGGCCCAGAAGACCGGAAGTTCATTTTCGGCCAGGCTTACAGCCTCGCCATAGTCCGGGTTATTGATGTCCTGTATACCAATCAGTTCGGGGTTGCCCAGGTGCACCGGCGCGCCGTGTACCGATGGAAAGCGGGTGCATATTTGTATAGCCCGGATGGCGTCAGCAGCGGCGAATGGGCGCATGCTCACGACCATTTTTCCAGCGAAGTCACCGGCCGGGGTGCAGTCGATATTGGTGCGAAACATGGGCACATTGACATCCTCACTGACATTGCGGACATCCAGTCCATCCGCCAGCAGTGCCTCTTCGAAGGAGAAAGAACAGCCCAGCGCGAAGGTCACCAGGTCGTCCCGCCACAAATCGGTGATGTCAGGTCGTTCTTCGGCCAGAACGCCATCCCGAAATACCCGGTAGCTGGGCACGTCCGTCCGTATGTCTATATCTCCCAATAGCGGTAGTGACACGTCACCGGGGGTATTTGCGGCCGCAATAAGTGGGCAGGGCTTGGGATTGAGTTGGCAGAACCTGAGAAAATCGTTGGCTTGTTCCTGTGGCAAAATTACAATGTTGCACTGCACATACCCCGGGCCATAGCCGGAGGTGTTGCCTGTGTGTTTGCCGGCGCGAATATTTTCGCGCAGAGCTTGTGGGGAGAGTGGTACAGCCATTCAATCGCCTCGCATGATAGCGTGATTCATTTTCAATAATACTGGGTCTGCCCAGAGTTCAACAATAACCCCTTGGCGGTATGTATCACAACTGATGCTACCGCCGTAGAAAGTAATACCGCTCCAGGGAGCATAGTAGATGTACGAGACACTTGACCGACTGATTGACGTTATTTCGCCTCAGGCTGAAAGCGAATGTGTGTATACAGGGCACAATATGCATCCAGAGGCCTTCAGGGTATATGGGGGGCAGGTGCTTGCCCAGTGCCTGAGTGCGGCGGCTGCCACTGTTGCGCCCGGCCGGCAGGTGCATTCACAACACGCTTATTTCCTGCGCCCGGGCGATCCGTCACTGCCTATCACCCTGGAGGTTGAAAAGGCCCGGGACGGTGGCAGTTTCAGTTCTCGCCGGGTGGTTGCCAATCAGCAGGGCAAGACCATCCTGGTCAGCTCCCTGTCGTTCCAGACCCCGGCAGAGGGCGACGAATTTCAGTCCGCAATGCCACAGGTTCCAGCACCTGAAGAGCTGGTCAGCGAGCGTGAGCTTGGTTTGCAAGCGGGTAATATCGATGAGAAATTCATGATCACAACCGGCCAGGACCTGGATGTGCGAGTGGTGGAGCCAATTGACTGGGAGAGCCCCGTCGCCCGGGAGCCCGTTCTCAAAGCGTGGGTTAAAACCGTTGGGCCGGTGGCAGATGCCGCCGGCAGGCAGCAGGCCCTGCTAGCCTATATATCAGACTTTTTCCTGATTGACGTTTGTTTAATCGCCCATGGAAGAGATTATCAGGACACCAGCTTACAGGTGGCCAGTCTGGACCACGCCCTGTGGTTCCACACGGACTTTCGCGCGGATGAATGGCTGCTGCATGTGGTGGAAGCCAGTGCGATAGGCGGAGGACGAGGGCTGGCACACGGCAGTTTCTATACCCGTGAGGGAAAACTGGTCGCAAATACGGTACAGCAGGGATTAATGCGCAAACGTTGATCTCAAGGCCTGTAACATACGCCCGACTGCCGCTATCATGGCTAGTCTATAATTAAATTGTTTACCCAAGGGAATCACCATGCCACATCCCAGTATTACCGCCCAGACCTACCCTCATAAGCCCGCGATTATCCTGGGTAAATCAGGGGAGATAGTGACCTATAAACAGCTCGATGAGCGTTCAAACCAGGGGGCACAGCTGTTTCGCTCACTGGGCCTGAAGACAGGTGATCACATCGGCATGATGTTGGAGAACAATCGCCAATTTCTGGAAATATGCTGGGCGGCACAGCGCGCTGGCCTGATATATACACCCATCAGCACACATCTAACAAGGGACGAGACGGCGTATATTCTGGAAAACTGTGGTGCCAAATTGTTTATTGGCTCATTGCAACTTGCCGATGTCGCAGAGCAGGTTCTTGCTCGCGGCGGCGCGGTTCAGGATTTCTATATGACCGGCGGCATTCGCCCGGGCTTTGAGTCCTGGGAAGAAGCCTGCGATCGCCAACCGGCCACACCAATTGAAGATGAGAGCTATGGTTCACCTATGGTTTACTCCTCGGGAACCACCGGACAGCCCAAGGGGGTATTTGTACCGGCAGCGGACGAGGATGTACACGCACCCCATTTTCTGGCGGCTCTGGGCGGGGCATTCGGTTTTGGCGAAGAAACCGTCTACCTGTCCCCCGCGCCTCTGTATCACGCGGCGCCCCTGCACTGGAATATGATGAATCTCTATCAGGGGGGAACCTCGGTAGTGATGGAGACGTTCGATCCTGAACGTGCCTTGAAGCTGATTGAAGAACACCGTGTAACCCACAGTCAGTGGGTGCCGATCATGTTTATCCGTATGCTCAAGTTGCCGCAGGAGATTCGTGAGCAATACGATGTGAGCTCCCTACAGATCGCCATTCATGCCGCTGCGCCTTGTCCGGCGGATGTGAAGGAGAAAATGATTAACTGGTGGGGTGAAGTCATTATGGAGTACTACGCCGCCAGTGAGGGCATAGGAATGACGATGATTGATTCTGCCAGTTGGCTGACTCACAGGGGGTCTGTTGGTCCCGCCATGTTGGGAGAGATACACATTCTTGATGATGAAGGCAATGAATTGCCTGTGGGCGAGATCGGCACGGTTTACTTTGGTGGTAACGATACCGGCTTTGAATATTACAATGAGCCCGGCAAAACCTCTGAGGCCTATAACGATAAGGGCTGGGCGACTACCGGTGATGTGGGCTATCTTGACGAGGATAATTTTCTTTACCTCACGGACCGGAAGAACTTCATGATTATCAGCGGTGGGGTAAATATCTACCCTCAGGAGATCGAAAACCTGCTGATCACTCACGACAAGGTGGCCGATGTGGCAGTATTCGGTGTTCCGAATGAGGAGTTTGGCGAGGAGGTCAAAGCCGTGATCGAACCGTTGAACTGGGGGGATGCCACGGACGAGGTGGCCATTGAGTTAATGGAATGGCTGCGTGAGAGACTGTCCAAAATCAAAATGCCCCGCAGCATGGACTTTAAGGAAAAGCTGCCCCGCATGGATAATGGCAAGTTGTACAAACGCCATCTGGCGGATGAGTACAAGGGTGGTACGCGCTCCGAGTAAACCCGGACTAGCGCTTTCTGAGAATTTGATCGACGATTGGCAGTTCGTGTTGGCTGAAGACTCTGATGCCGTGTTGATTTAGTAAGGCGGTAGTGACGCCCGCGCCGGGGATTTTCCTGCCGGTAAAACTGCCGTCATGGATCACCGAACTGCCACAGGAGGGGCTGCCCTCTGCAAGTACGGCCAGGGTGATGTTGTGTTCCCTGCATTGCTCCAGTGCTATCTGTGCACCACTTTTGAAAAAATGGCTGACGTTATTACCGCTGTTATCGATCACCTCAGTCGTACTGGCCAGGACATCATAACCATCCCCTCCGGCTATTTCGGCGGGTGCACGTGGCACGGACATACCCGATTCAACTTCTGGACAAACAGAAATGATGCGGCCCTCGGCGCGCCACTGTTTCAATATTTTTTCATGTACGGCTAATGTCTTGCCATCGTACCGAACCTGCTTGCCAATAAGGCAGGCGCTTAACAGTATTTTTTCCACCTACTCCTCGCAGGGGTAATTTCTTATCAGCGCATTGAGCACCAGGCTGGAGGCATCAAAATTCAAGTCCCTCTGGTTGGACTGCAAGTGTTTTACCGTGGAATCCACTACGTCTCCGATCTCAATGTCACTGGATATGCAGATATTGGAGCTGATGTCCTGCCACAGCTCCCATATGGTTGTGCTGTCCGCCGCGCCGATGATGTAGCCCACACAGAGACCCTGTTTATAGGTATCCCGCTTGTCCTCACAGGCTGTAAGTAATTCAGAACCTGTAATCCAGGCGCCGGAATTGGACCATGCCGTTGCGGGGAGCAGTAGGGCGAGAATGGCAAGTAGCGTTAAAGGTTTCATAGGGCTTCCGGATGACAGGTGATTAGGCCGCGGCTGGGACGTTGAGGGCCAGATAAAAGATATACATGCAGATACCAAAGCCGGCGATAAATACCAGAGAGCGTAGAGAATCGATGTTCGCTATGTAAAAACCGATGTACGCAGTGCGCAGTGCAGCAAATACCATACACAGGCTGG
Source organism: Halioglobus sp. (assembly GCA_036960305.1). Lineage (GTDB taxonomy): Bacteria > Pseudomonadota > Gammaproteobacteria > Pseudomonadales > Halieaceae > JBALVT01. Next base: position 56,894 of record JBALWA010000012.1, read on the forward strand.
CGATACTGTTCATGTCCAGTCCGCTGACAAAGGCAGCCAGCAGGGTCGCACTGAATAGCGCCAATGCCTCCCAGCTGTTGGCCTGTGCCGCGACTGCCCTGGCGCCTGCGCCGGTGAGCTCCAGGCACTGTGTACGCGGGTGTTTATTGTCTACGCTTCCCAGTTGTTTGTGTCTAAAGTAGCCCGTAGTCCAGGCGCATACCAGGGGTAGGAAACACAAAACCAGCAGACTACCAATAACGTTATTCATATTGTCTCTCTCTATAAAATTAAAAATCAGCTTCCGGAAATCCCCGGTAGGGGAGAAGGTAGTTCGTTTTTCTTCATGAGTGGCAGGTAAAAAACAGGCACCACGAAGAGGGTAAAGAGCGTGCCAACCAACATGCCGGCGGCAATCATAAGCCCGATGCTGAATCGGCTGTTCGCACCGGCGCCCGAGGCGATGACCAAAGGCCATACGCCTAACACGGTTGCGAAGGTTGTCATCAGGATGGGCCGCAGGCGCAACGCGGCAGCTTGTAACACAGCCTCCTTTCGACTGAGCCCGGCAATCAGTAATTGATTCGCAAAATCGACGATGAGGATGCCGTGCTTACTGATAAGGCCAATAAGCGTCAGTAAGCCTACCTGGGTATAGATGTTGAGGCTGACCACGCCCAGGGCGATTGGCAGCGTAGCACCAAAAATTGACAGAGGCACACTGACCAGCACCACCAGGGGGTCTCTGAATCCGTTAAATTGCGCGGCCAGTACCAGATAAATCAGCAGCAGGGATACGCCAAACAAGATTGGGAAGGATCCAGATTCCTGTATATAGCGTCGAGAGCCGCCGGTATATCCATCCCGGAAGCCGGTGGGGGCAATATCTTTCAGCGAGTCCTTTAAAAAATCCAATCCGGTGCCCAGACTGTTCGGAGGCATCATCATGCCTTGTATGGTGGTGCTGTTCATCTGTTGGTACTGTGTCAATGCATTCGGCTGGACTGCTTTATCCAGGCTGACAACGGCGGAAAGAGGCACCAATTCTTCGCTGCTGGTGCGCAGATAGTATTTTTCCAGTTCACGGCTGTTAAGACGAAAACCTTTCGCGGCCTGGGGGATTACTTTGTAGCTGCGCCCATCCATGATGAACCGGTTAACCTCGGACTCGCCCAGCATGACAGTCAGCGTCTGGCCAATATCCTGCATCGATATACCCAGCCGGGCAGCGCGCTCCCTGTCGATGTTCACCCGTAATTCCGGTCGGCTGAACTCCAGACTCTGGGTGACAAAGATAAATAGGCCCGAGTCGCGTGCGGCGGCCAGCAATTCCTCGCCTACCGCCATTATATCCTTGTAGGGCGCGGTAGAAGCGATGACAAAGCTGACGGGCAGTCCCGCGTCGGAGCCTGGCAGTGGTGGCTGGCCGAAGGTGAATATCTGCATACCTGCAATTTTGGCAAAACGTTGCTGCAGGTCCAGTTGGATTTCCTGCTGGCTACGCTCCCTGTCATCCCAGTCCTTCAGGGTCATCCCGCCGAAGTTAAAGTTCGGATCGCTTACCTGAAAAGAGTGGATAACTTCCGGTACGGTTTTCCATACATCGACCACTTCATCGAGAAAAGTGTTGATGTATTGCAGGTTCGCGTAACTTGGGGGGGTGCCGATGACGTAGATATAACCGTCATCCTCTTCTGGCGCCAGTTCTCTCTGGGCGAGTGAAAACAAGACGGGTAGACTGAGGATGATCACAGCGCTGAAAAGCAAAACTGCGCCGCGGTTTTCCAGGCAAAGGGACAGTAGCTGTTGATATCGCTTGGTAAGCCGTGCAAAAGCTCTATCCATCACATCGGCAAATCGGCCCTGTTGCGAGTGATCTTTTAATACCAGGGAACACATCATGGGGCTGAGGGTCAAGGCAACAATTCCCGAGACTATCACCGCGCCGGCGAGGCTTAGCGCAAATTCACTGAACAGTGTGCCGGTGAGTCCACCCATGAAAGCGATGGGGGCGTAAACCGCGGCGAGAGTCAGTGTCATGGCTACAACAGGCAAAGCAACTTGCCGGGCACCCAGTAGCGCGGCTTCTTTCGGGGTGGCGCCTTGTTCGATATGCCGGTGAACATTTTCCACGACCACAATGGCGTCATCGACCACCAGGCCGATGGCGATGACCATGGCCAGTAGGGTCAGCAGATTGATGGAGAAGCCCATGAGATGGATAAGAAATAAAACGCCTATCAGTGACAGCGGGATTGCCACCAGGGGTATGAGGACCACGCGCAGTGAGCCCAGGAACAAGTAGATTACGAAAATAACAATGACCGCGGCTTCCAACAGCGTTATCGCGACTTCCTCTAGCGCAGCATTGATGGGCGTGGCCCCATCCCAGTCCAGGATAAGCTCCATGTCGGCCGGTAGGGAGGTCCTAAGGCGTGGCAGGAGGTTCAGAACGGCTTTGGATACGTCCAGTGGGTTGGCGTCAGGCGTGGGACGAATGGCGATGAATACCGCTTCACGACCACTGGAAAAAGAAGAAAACTGACTGTTTTCACTGGAAAGTTCTATTTGTGCTACATCGCCCAGAAGAACCCGTTTGTTGGCATCTTGTCGGACCACCATTTGGCTGAAGGCTTCGGGAGATTGCAGGTCTGTGCGTGCGTCAACGGAGGTCAGCGTCAGGTCGCCCTCGGTCGTGCCTGCGGCTGAAATATAGTTTTCTCTCGATATTGCGCCGTTGATATCCGTTGCTGTTACGCCAAACGCAGCCATCTGCACAGGGTCCAGCCAGATACGCATGGCTTGTTGTCTACCGCCGGCTAACTCAGCGTTGCCCACACCCGGTAAAGTGGCAATTTCCGGTAAAATATCCCGTAGCAGGTAGTCGCTGACCTGAGCGATATCCATTTGTTCACTGACAAAGGCCAGGTACATCAGGGCATCTCCCCCTGAGGCTGTGGTGATGACCGGGTCTTCAATATCCCGTGGTAAATCTGAGCGGGCTTCATTAACCTTGGCGATGACTTCAGATAATACTTCGCTGCTTTTTTCCCCAAGACGGACATGTACTTCTATGGACGACACACTGGGGTTGCTGGTCGAGGTCATATACTCAATGCCGCTGGCGCCCGCTATCCGGATTTGTAGGGGGGTGGTAACAAATCCTTTAATAGTGCGCGCACTGGCCCCGGGATACAGTGTTTCAATAGTGATCACGCTGCGTTCGAGTTTTGGGAACTGTCGTACAGTCAGTTGCGAAGCAGACTGTAAACCCAGCAACAGCAGCAGTGCGCTTACAACGATGGCTAACACCGGGCGCTTGATAAAAAGATCGGTAAATTTCACGGTTAAAACCTGATCGATTCGTCGATCTCAACCATGGCGCCGCGAAACAGCTTGTTCTGGCCCGCAGAGACGACGCGCTCACCTGCATCCAGGCCGGAGAGTATGGCGACTCTCCCGCCTCTTGATTCGCCTGTTTCAACCACCCGCGAGGTCGCGCTTAAACCATCCGGGGTTTGTTCTATGACATAAATCGTATTGCCGTGCAGTGAGTAGGTAACCGCGGTATCTGGTAGGGCGACTATCTGCTCCGGTTTGCCAAGATTTATCACCAGGCGTGCGAACATACCGGGTAGTAGTCCTTCGCTGTTCTGGATTGTTGCGCGTAGTAAAATACTTCGTGTGCCCGCATCAACTTGTGAGTCTAGCGCCTGCAAAATTGCTTTAAAGTTCTTGTCGGGGAATGCCGCCACCTGGAGTTTTATTTTCTGGCCAATTTCCAGCTCTGGGTAGTGGCGGGCGGGCAAGGTGAAATCGACTTCCAGTTCGGACAGGTCCTGCAACGTGGTAATCGGTGTGCCTGGCTCTACATAATCGCCTACTTTCACCTGGGTGATGCCCGTGGTGCCGGAAAAAGGCGCATGTATTCGCTTGTTTTCGAGTCTGGCCTCTATCTCCGCCAGTTGCGCAATCGCACTTTCAAGGTCCGCCTTTGAGCGGTCGTACTGTGATTCCGGTATTGATTTTTGGCCAACAAGGCGCTTGTCCCTATCGTAGAGCAGGCGAGCCAGTTTCAAATTGGCCACCTGTCGTTCCCGGCTTGCCTGCTCGACTTTGTCGTTCAGGGTAATAAGCAGATCGCCAGCCTGTACAAGGTTACCGGAGCTAAAGTCGATCGCGATAATTTCACCACGCTCTTCGGTGCTCAGTTCAACACCTCGTGCCGCTCTGATAGATCCGACTGCCTCCAGCTCGGTTTGGCGAAGCTCCATGCGGGCTGTCGTCGCGCCGATTGTTACAGCCGCTGTTGAGAAGTCGTTATTGCCGTAGCTGGCGTACTTCTGGAAGAGAAATCCGGCGATAGACCCAAAAATGGCGAGCAGTAAAGCGATAACAATCAGGTAAGCGCGCAAAAGTGGTCAAGCCTCAGTTTTGATTATTGTTGTGGCGCTCCCACAGGCTGCAGAGTCCTGCGAGGCGGGCCTACTCATTCTATGGGCTTTACCGTGTTTATGCATCTTTTTCAGTGGGCGGCATGCATATTGCAAAAGTGAGCATTTGTTGTCCTGGATCAGTCAATGTTTACACCTGACACAAAGAGCTGGGAGTTATTGCTAACATACATTATGCTGGTAATTGTTGTAGAGATTTAGAGAAGGTTCTAAAGTGAAAAATGCAAAGAAAATCAAAAAGTTAGAGTCAAAAATGGACAAGTCTCATAGCTATGAAGAATGGCGTGAGGCGGCGATAGAGCACGATGATCTGTCTGGACAGGCGCGCTGGCGGAAGGTGGACCAGACGAATCAGTACGATTATGCCCAGATTCGATTGCGGCTGGACCGCCTGCGCAGTTTGCGTTCGCGCCATGACTACCACGGTTTGTTGTTCACCTTGAATGAAGGTATTCACGGAAATATGGCTGGCATGGGGCGCGGTAGCCTGTATCGCCGTGCCATGTTTGGAACGAAGCACCTCATTGAGCAGTATATTGATGAGATAGATGATTCTCTGCGTTTTTTGGCTGATCTGGATTCCAGCGAGATCAGTGCGGAGGAAAAGATGGATTTTTTCTATCGTGCCAATGTTTGTTTTGGTCGTTCAGCGCTCATGCTGAGTGGAGGTGGCGTACTCGGTTTTTATCATTTAGGCGTCGTAAAAACCTTGCTTGATGAGGGCCTGATGCCCCGGGTAATTTCTGGGTCCAGCGCGGGTTCCCTGGTTGCCGGCGTTGTCGGCACCCACACCGATGAGGAACTGAAGCACTTCTACGATCCTGCCAGCGTACACTTTGAGGCCGAGCGAGAAGCCAGCGTTTTCTCACGCATGTTCTTTGATGCCAATCCGCAGATCGATGTCGGTGACCTGGAAAACATTATTGCCAGACTGATTCCCAATCTGACCTTTCAGGAGGCTTACGCGAAGACTGGCCGGCAAATCAGCATTACGGTCGCACCGGCTGAGCCGCATCAGCGCTCCCGCCTGCTCAATGCGATTACCTCGCCGAACCTCTACGTCCGTTCAGCGGTCATGGCATCCTGTGCTGTGCCCGGCGTGTTCCCGCCGGTGATGTTAATGGCCAAAAATGTGCACGGCGAGTCGCAGCCCTACCTGCCTACCCGCAAGTGGGTTGATGGTTCGATTGCAGATGACCTCCCGGCCAAACGTCTGTCACGACTCTATAGCACCAATCACTATATCGTCAGCATGGTGAACCCTATTGCCACGCCGTTTCTGCGCAATGGCCGCGAGCCGGGTCGCTTGGCGTCGGCTCTCGGTAGTCTGGGTATAGGCGTGGGTAGGGAGATTCTGAATTTCTACAAAGGCATGGTGCAGAAGAAGGGCGACCAGTGGCCGCGCTTTAATCTGCTACTGAATAGTATTCATGGCTTGATGGACCAGGACTACAGCGGTGATATTAATATTGTTCCCAGTTTTCGCTGGTACAACCCTACCAAGATCCTCTCACACCTGTCGGAGAAGGAATTGATGGAGCTGATGCAGGGCGGGGAGCATTCCTGTTACCCGAATATAGAGAGCATTCGCACCTGTACCAAGATCAGTCGGACGATGGAAGAAATTTTGCAACGGTTCGAATCGGGTGACTTACGTCCGGGTGCGGAAATAGCAAAGCCCAGGGCATCGCGGCGTAGGCCTCCTCCGACCAAAGCGGACCGAGAAGCGCTCAAGAAGCGCGCCAATCAGAAAGCTGCAGCGAAGAAAGCCGGTGTTCAACGATCGCCTGCCCGTAAGAAGGCATCTTCGGGGGATAGCAAAAAGGCGCCAGCGCCTAAGGGTAAAGCGCGCAAGGCCGCGTAATACCCGCTAAATCGAGAAAGGTGAGAAATGGATTACGTGGCGGTAGAACAGGCGCAGCAGGCCCAGGGTCTGCGGTTAGTCTTGACAGGTGGCTTACCCGCGCCATGGAGCGAAGCTGCGAAGGGGCTGTTTCGTGCCCGTCAGGTGGACTATATCCCGGTTTTGCAGCAGGGCGGTGGCCCCAACGAAGACGTATTGGCCTGGACCGGGCACCGCAACGCCCCGACGGCGATGTACAACGATGAACCTGCCCGGGTTACCGCACTGGAACTCATCAATATGGCTGAACGGCTGGGCACTGGCCCATCGCTGATACCCGGCAATATCGATGACCGTATCGTGATGTTTGGCTTGATCAATGAGATTGCCGGCGAGAACGGCATGGCCTGGAATGCCAGGGTTCTGATGTTTACAGTGATGATTGCCTCTATGGGTGAAGAGGCAATGGCCGGCAATCCAATGCTGCGAGATTATCGTTACTCGGCGGATGAGGTGGCTGAAGCCCCTGGCCGTGTTATAGCTGTATTGCAGGCTTTATCGGCTCAACTTGCTAGCCAGCGTGAGGCGGGCAGTCGCTATATGGTGGGTGACAGATTGACGGCGCTTGATATTTATTGGGCCTGTTTTTCGCAGATGCTGGACGCCTTGCCCGCGGAAGTGAATCCGATGCCGGATTATATGCGAGACGTCTGGGGGCTTTTGGCTCAGTCAGTCAAAGATGTGGGATACGAAATAGACCCGGCGCTACTGGAGCACCGGGACTTTATTTTTCCAAACCACTTGCAGTGGCCACTGGACTTCTGAATTGGGTCACGGCAGTCCCGGACGCGGCAGGCCGCGCCCGGGTTGCGTGTGCCTAAATCCTCTCGATTATGATCGCCGGGGCCATGCCACCAGCCGCGCACATGGTCACGAGTCCAAACTGCTGGTCTCGCCTTTCCAGTTCATCCAGTACGGTGCCAATCAGCATTGAGCCGGTTGCACCTATGGGATGACCCAGGGCCATAGCACCACCGTTGACGTTGACCTTGTCTCGATCCAGGTCGAGATCACGAATAAACTTCTCTGCGACCACAGCGAATGCCTCGTTGATTTCAAACAGATCAATGTCGGAAACCTGCAGCCCCGCTTTTTTGAGCACTTTTTGGGCCGCAGGCACCGGTGCGTTCAGCATCAGGGTAGGGCAGTCGCCCATATTGCACATGGCCTTGATACGCGCACGGGGTTTCATGCCATTGGCCTTCGCGTAGGCGGGAGAGGTCAGCAGAAGGGCCGCTGCGCCATCGACCACGCCTGAGGAGTTACCAGCATGGTGTACGTGGGTGATATCCAGTCCGGGATGCTTCTGTAATATCATGCTGCGGAAGGTGGTGCCCGCCTCATCCAATGCATAATCTGCGATGGGCGCGAAGGATGCGTTGAGCCCAGCCAAACCTTCCAGAGTGGTCTGTGGGCGAGGAAACTCTTCCTTGTCCAGAACCAGTTCCCCCGCCGTGTTGTAGACCGGTATCAGACTGTTGTCGAACCGGCCCTCGGCGATCGCCTGTGCTGCACGCTGTTGGGAGGTATAGGCAAGTGCATCCAGTGCTTCCCGGTCAATGCCCTCCATGGTGGCGATTGCGTCAGCGCAAAGACCCTGGTGCGGCTGTGGGTGCATTGCCCGCAGAGCGAGGTTGCCGTTGTCCAGAAAGGGACTCATGGCGGATCCTTCTTCGCCATAAATAGACATCATTTCGGCGCCGCCGCCAATGACCATATCCTCGGCGCCCGACATGATGTTCATGGCGGCCAGGTTGACGGAAGTAATGCCCGACCCGCAAAAACGGTCCAGAGTCATGCCGCTGGAACGGATATCGTAGCCCGCTTCCAGTGCAGCCATTCTAGCCAGGTCGCCACTTTGGCGGCCGCGCTGTGAGCTGGTGCCGAAAATTACATCGCCGACTTCGGCGGTGTTGATTCCATTGCGCTCGGCTATAGCCTTGAGAACAGTTGCGCCCAGATGCTGAGGATGTTCCTCAGCCAGTGCGCCTTTACCTTTTTTACCTATACCGCGCGGTGTGCGGCAGGCATCTATAATCCATGCTTCTGACATAATAAATTCTCCGGGTCTATCGACCTTTCCAGTTTGGGGCGCGTTTCTCGGCAAAGGCTGTGGCGCCTTCAATTGCATCTTCGCTGGTCATTACAGGCATGACCAGCGCCTCCTGTTTCGCCCACATTTCTTCAGAGGACCAGTCTGCAGACTCCACAATGACCTGCTTACTGACGGCTACAGCCAACGGGCCGTTGGCAGAAATTGTCGCGGCCAGTTCCTGGGCAGCGGCCAGTGCGGTGCCGGGTTCCACTGTCTTATTGACCAGGCCTACCTCGTAGGCTCTCGGGGCGTCGATAAAACCCCCTGTTAGCGCGAGCTCCATCGCAATTTTGGTTGGTATCAGCTGGGGCAGTTTCATCAGGCCGCCGGCCGCAGCGGCCAGTCCGCGCTTTACTTCCGGAATACCGAATTTGGCGTTGTTCGCTGCGACTATCATGTCACAGGAGATGGCAATTTCCAGTCCGCCAGCCAGTGCGTAGCCCTCTACGGCTGCGATCAGTGGTTTTCTGGGTGGTCGCTCAGTAAGGCCCACAAGACCTCGGCCTTCAATTATTGGGAATTCGCCGGTCACGAAGGCTTTAAGGTCCATGCCAGAGCAAAAAGTGCCGCCGGAACCGGTGAGGACGGCAACCCGGATATCATCGTTACTGTCGAGCTCGTCTAATGCGGCGGCAATGCCCTTGGCCAGAGCCAGGTTGGCAGCGTTCTTTGCCTTTGGCCGGTTCATGGTGATGGTCATTACACCGTCGCTTACCTCTACGAGTACTGCTTGTTCTTCAGACATCAACTATCTCCTTAAAGTGTTTGAAAGTGGGTGTTTTCTAATCGATTAATTTCAGGGCCATTTCGGACAAAGGGCCGACCAGGTCGCCCCGGGACTTCGCCTCGGCACTTGAGGCTGTGCCAATCTGAGCACGCTTTTTGATACCCTGGACAATAGCCGCAAGCCGGAACAGGGAGAATGCGAGATAGAAAGACCAGTTATCGATGCCGCTGCGGCCTGTGCGCTGGCAGTACTGGGCGATATACTCCTCATCGGTCGGTATGCCCAATGGCCCCCGATCGATGCCAGCGAGGCCCCTGATGGCTCCCTCCTGGGGTAACATCCAGGCCATGCACTGATTTGCAAGGTCCGCCAGCGGATGGCCTAGTGTGGAGAGTTCCCAATCCAGCAGGGCGATGACTCGCGGCTCCGTCGGGTGGAACATCATATTATCCAGCCGGTAATCACCGTGTACCAGGCTTACGATGCCATCATCCGCAGGCATATTGGCCGGAAGCCAGGTCAATAGCGCTTCCATTGCCGGCTGGTGGTCTGTTTCTGATGCCCGGTACTGCTTGCTCCAGCGTCCCACCTGCCGTTCAAAGTAGTTCCCGGGTTTGCCGAAGTCAGTGAGGCCTACCGCCTCCACATTGACGCTGTGCAAAGCCGCCATGGTACGGTTCATCTCATCGTATATCGCGGCTCGCTCTGCTGGATTTTTCGCTTCGGGCAGGGTTGGGTCCCACAATATACGGCCCTCTTTGTACTCCATTACATAGAACATGGAACCTATGACCCCATCGTCTTCACACAGGACATAGGTTGCCGGTACGGGGACGTCGGTACCTTGCAAGGCGGTGATGACCTTGTACTCTCGATCTACCGCATGGGCGGATTTCAGGAGCTCGCCTTCGGGTTTGCGTCTGAGTACGTAGTGTTTTCCACCGGCAGAGAGCTTGAACGTTGGGTTGGATTGCCCGCCGGCAAACTTTTCAGCCGTTAAATCGCCAGTAAATCCTGGGACAGTGGCGGAGAGGTATTCTCTGAGTTGGTCGATATTCAGATCCTGATTGCTCATGGGGGCTCTTTTTCACTGTTTGTGGGCGAAGCACAGTCTGTTGTCTGTCACGGTGGTGAGCAATGACGCGGAACAACAAAAAAATGTACCAAAACTTACAAGTGCAGAAGCTGTTTGAACGCAGGGTTTGCTGAGAGTATGCTGCACCAAGTCGAATAACAGTGTAGCAGAGGAAAGCGCGTGTACGAGGAACTCAGAAAAGCCTGGACAGAACTCACTGCCCCGGGGCAGTTGTTTGAAGTGAGCACGCTGGAAGTTCGGGGGTCACCCCTGCGCAGCTTTGCATTGGCGCCGCCCTCGCTACGTGAGGTCTGGCTGGGCACGGCCGCGTATGCCGACCGGGATTATCTGATCTACCAGGACGAGCGCTGCACCTATACCCAGGCCCATGAGTTTGTTGCCTCTATAGCGAATTGGTTGTCGCAGCAGGGAGTCGAACCCGGGGACCGGGTCGCGATCGCCATGCGTAATTACCCGGAGTGGATGATGGCGTACTGGGCGATTACGTCGATGGGAGCCGTTGCGGTGGGCATGAACGCCTGGTGGGTGCCCCATGAAATGAATTACGCTCTGAAAGATTCGGCGCCCAAGGTCCTGATCTGTGACAAGGAGCGCCTGCTGCGGTTTGAGGAAATACGTGAAAATTTCCCCGATCTGGTAGTGACGGCAGTCAGGCTGGAAGACGAAGCGCCGGCGGGTGTGGTTGACTGGGTCGAAGTGATCAATTCGGCGCCTGAGATGCCGGACGTCGCAATAGACCCGGATGCTGACGCCAGTGTTTTTTATACTTCCGGTACGACGGGACAGCCCAAAGGGGCACAACTGACACACCGTGGTTGTGTGGTGAACCTACTGAATATTGGATTCGCGAATGCAGTCCAGGACAAAGCGCTCGCTGCAGCCCCGGGCAAGTCGGCACCAGTAACCGACCCCAATGAAATTACCTGTGCGCTGCTCGCTACGCCCCTATTCCATGTCACGGGGAATAACTGTGTGGCTCAGGGAATCGCAGCCGTAGGCGGCAAGCTGGTACATATGTACAAGTGGGATGCGGCAGAAGCGCTGCGAATCATCGAAGAAGAGAAAGTCACTGCTTTTACCGGGGTGCCGATGATGTCCAGGGAGTTGTTACTGCACCCGGACTTTGCCACCCGGGACACCTCCAGCCTTAAAGCCATCGGTGGAGGCGGTGCGGCGCTGCAACCCGACCTGACCCATAAACTGAATCAAAATGTTAAAAACGCCAAACCCGGTGTGGGCTACGGGATGACTGAAACCTGTGGCATTATTTCTTCGCAGTCGGGCGCGTTTCTGGTGGACAGGCCTGAAAGTGTTGGTCGGGCGATGCCGACTTTTGAGGCTAAGTGTGTCGATGATGAAGGCCGTACACTGGGCGTCGGTCAGGTAGGTGAGTTATGGGTTCGGGGCGCCACGGTTATCAAGGGATATCTTAACCGTGCTGATGCCACAGCTGAGTCCATTACTGACGGCTGGTTGCATACGGGTGATATCGCCTACCTGGATGAGGATGAATTCATCTTCCTGGTCGATCGCGCCAAGGATATGGTCTTGCGCGGCGGCGAAAATGTCTATTGTGCCGAAGTGGAAAATACGCTTTTCGCCCATGAGGGGGTCGCCGAGTGCGTGGTTTTTGCCGTGCCGGATGACAGGCTGGAAGAAGAGGTTGCCGCTGCCGTATTCCCTCGGGAAGGTGCGATCATAGATGTTGGTGAGCTGCGCGAATTTTGCAAACAGCAACTGTCATCCTATAAGATTCCGCGCTACATCTGGTTGGTGGATCAACCACTGCCTCGCAACGCCAGTGGTAAGTTTATCAAACGGGATATACGCGATGCCCTGGACCTTGCGGATGCGCAATAGTCCAGGGAGTCGGCCGGTTAACTCTCTACAAAGGCGCGTTCCACAGCATAGTGGGCCGCTTTTCCATGCCGGGCCTCAGTGAAGCCCCGGCTGTCCAATAGCGCGCTGATGTCTTTGAGCATGCTGGGGCTACCGCAAATCATAAAACGATCATCTTCCGGATTCACGGGCTCCAGTCCAATATCCGCCGCCAGCTTTCCGATTCGAAGCAGGTCAGTCAGGCGCCCGTTGTTACGGAACTTTTCCCGGGTCACTGTGGGGTAGTAGACCAGCTTTTCTCGAATGTCCTGGCCAAGATATTCGTCTTCTGGCAACAAGCGAGTGATTTCATCGTGATACGCCAGTTCCGAAACATGCCGGCAGCCATGGGTGAGGATGACCTTATCAAAATTCTCGTATATCTCCGGGTCCCTGATGATGCTGAGGAAGGGCGCGAGGCCAGTGCCCGTGGCAATCAGATACAGGTTCTTTCCCGGTAGCAGATTATCCATTACCAGTGTTCCTGTCGCCTTGCTGTTGACCAGTAACTCATCGCCCACCTGAATATTTTGCAGGCGCGATGTGAGTGGGCCATCGGCAACCTTGATACTGAAAAACTCCAGTTCATCGGCGTAGTTCGCACTGGCCATACTGTAAGCGCGCATTAGGGGTTTGCCCTCATTCTCAATGCCGATCATGGTGAAGTGACCGTTCTTGAACCGAAAGCCGGGGTTGCGCGTGGTTTTGAAACTGAACAGGCGGTCAGTCCAGTGGTGTACGGCGGTAACTTCTTCTTTCATCAATGTGGCCATGAGGGTGGGTCCCGTTGTTTGTTGTCTGTTGGATTGGGACTAGCATAGGGTTTGAAACTATATTGGTAAAACGGTATTATTCGATTATATATATCGGTAAATCCGATTAATTGCTAGATTCGACTTTCTCAGGGAGTTTCATCATGCGGTACAGCCTGCGCCAACTGGAGGTTTTCCTCGCGACGGCGCACTTCGAGAACGTGACCCGCGCCGCGGACAGTCTGGCGATGTCCCAGTCTGCAGCCAGCGGCTCTCTGCGGGACCTGGAGAGTCAGTTCGGGGTCAAGCTATTCGATAGGGTCGGTAAACGGCTGCAATTGAGTGAGTTGGGTGCACAGCTGCGTCCGCAGGCCGAGGGGCTGTTGGATCAGGCCGTCGCTTTCGAACAGTCCCTGGCGGGTAAAGAGGTGGTCGGCAAGCTAAAGATCGGTGCCACCTTGACCATTGGGAATTATCTGGCTGTGGGCATGATCGCTCGCTTTCGCGATCGCTATCCGCATGCAGATGTGGCGTTGACGGTTGCTAACACGGAGACGATCGCCGAGCAGGTCAGTAACTTTGAACTGGACCTGGGGCTGATTGAGGGGGAATTACATCATCCTGATATCGACACCCTGTACTGGAGAGATGATGAACTGCAGGTGTTTGCCGCCCCCGGCCATCCTCTGGCGGACAGCGGGCCCATCGGCGATGCAGCGCTTTTGTCCCTGCCCTGGATTGTGCGAGAGTCGGGATCAGGTACGCGGCAGACGTTTGATCGGGCAATGCAGGGGATTCTTGGGGATCTCGATATCTCCATGGAGCTACAGCATACCGAGGCAATCAAAAGAGCGGTGGAAGCCCATCTTGGGGTGGGTTGCCTGTCGAAAATCAGTTTGGTGGACGCATTTGACCGAAAATCCCTGGTGCCATTAGATGTCTCAGCACGTGACTTTTCCCGACAGTTCAATATCATTAGCCACAGAAAGAAATACCACAGTGCAGCCCTGAAGCAATGGTTGAAGCTTTGCTTCGAGAACGAGGCCGACTCTCCAGGTGCACACTAACTCTTCAGGCGTGATGACTGTTCCGATGATTGAACCGATAGACAGCGAAGCGCAGCAGTGTGTTCTAGAACAGACTGAGTATTTTATGTTTGAAGCGGAGAGGGTATTTGGTCGAAAATTCGAACGTATCCCTGTGCTCTTCGACCTGCGAGGCACCACGGCGGGTATGTATAAGGTTCATGGCAAACGTCGCTGGATACGCTACAACCCCTGGATTTTTGCCAAATATTTCGAGGCCAACTGGCGAGATACCGTACCCCATGAGGTCGCTCACTATATCATCGACACTGTTTTTGGACGGCGAGCAAAGCCCCACGGTGTAGAATGGAAAGCCCTGATGGCGCGCTTTGAAGCCGACCCCGGGGTGACCTTCAAACTGGACTTAACTGGTATTCCAAAACGGCAACAGCGGACCCATCCCTATCAATGTTTGTGCCAGCTACACCAGGTGTCGACTACCCGCCATAATCGGGTAATACGTGGACGGGGGCGCTATCACTGCATGAACTGCGAGGGAGAACTGGTCTATGCGGGTTAAACCTACAGTCTGTCGACCAAGCTTTCATCACTTTTATCAAGTGTCTATCTTCATTTCTACACCGCTAAAGATATTTTCCTCGTCTGTGATATCAAATGTGTCAATCACTGCGCGGTCTGCCGGTAGCTGGGCTTCGTTCACAAGATAGCGCTTCACTGCCACCGCGCGATCTTCTGCCAGCGTCTGCAGCAGGCTTTCCGGAATGGATATTTTTGACAGTATGACTTCAAGCTTCTCTCTGTGTGAAAGTGGCTCTGGAGCGTCAACGTCCGCCTCGTTGATAGCAAGAGATTTATAGCGGGCATCAATCGCCTGGGACCACTGTTCGTCTTTACCTTCCCACGAGGCCTCAGGGAGGCCGCTTGCCAGGAGTTCGGATTTTAGCGCGGCTAATTGCAGGTATTCCCTATCGGCCCGCGGATGTATACGGCCCCTGATGACCAAAACCAGCTCTGGTCTTTGAGTGAGTGCAGCCTGCAGGTCGCCAAGCTTTGTTCGGGCCATCTCATCGAGTTCGATGGAACCGGAGGCAAAGGTGATTCGCTGCAGGTCTTCTTCGCTGGAGACCAGGCTCGCCAGTAAGGAAAAGGGGGCAGTGACGGCCTTGGTGATAATGTTTCCCAGTGCCGAAAAGATCACTGAGCCCAAACTAAACTCGGGGTCATCCACATTGCCGCTGACGGGTACCGCAAGATCGATGACACCATTCATGTCTGTGAGCAACGCAATGGCCAGATCCACTGGAAGATCGGCGGCCTGGTTGCTCTCAATTTTTTCTCCCAATTTTAGCTGCCTGATAACGATCTGGTTGTGCCCTGCGAGTTGGTCGTCCTCAAGTTTGTATTCCAGGTCCAGGTTGAGTATTCCCCTGTCGATGGCATAACCGGCGTAAGTGCTGGAATAGGGCGTCAGGCGAGCGAGGTCTACGCCATCAAAGTTCATGCCCAGATCCAGGGCCGGGGGTGTCGCAAAGGGCCTGGCGGACCCTGCCAACATTACCGGCGCGTAACTGTCTACGGATCCCTTGATATCAACCCGTGCTACCTGATCAGGGTCGGAACTGATGTCCCTGATTTCGCCATTGATGTCACCGATGACGGTGCGAAAGGCGATGGGTAATGACTCGTCCATGAAGTCCAGTGCGCTGTCGGTGATCCTGATGGACGGTATCTCGAAAGCCCAGGGCTTGTCCTGGTTATCCGCAGGCGATGGTTTGGTATCCTCCATTAACGCATTCTGGGTGTTGATACTGCCGTCCTCATAGATATGCAAGCGGCCAGAGTACCCGTCTATGAAAAACTCACTGAGTACAACTTTTTGCTGGATGAAGTCGACGTTTAGCTGATTCCAGCGCACAGACTCCCAGGCGGTAATCGCATTTTCAGCCTCCTCGACTTCAATTGAAAAATCGTCAATACGTCCATTGAGGGAGGCCGACGATGGCGCAAAACCGGCGAGAGAAAGCTCACCGTCTACCTCGGCCTTTCCTTTGCCGATATTGGCGTTCACTCCGGAGGGGAGGTTGGGGTTAAACCAGCTTACCGGCAGGCCATCCAGGTCATAGTGAATTGTGCCGTCACCACTTTCCAGAGAGAGCACAGCCTCCACCTTCAGCGCGGCCAATTCATTAACAGCCAGGTCAGCCTGTAGGCGGCTGTCTCCGCTAGGAGGCCATTGCACATCCAGCACCGTGATATTCAGCGGTGAAACGAAGAGCTCCGGTGGGCTCGTGAATTCAGATTGCCAACGTAAACGGGAATCCCGCACGGTCGTTTCTGCAATTCCCACAGACCAGGCGCTGTCGCCTTCGGACGCTTCGGTCTCTTCGGGCGCCGCGTTGCTGCGGGGAGCAAACAGTTCTGACAGACTGACCACCTGCCCTTCGCTCCAGCCACTTATGGCGAGGCCTTTCACCGCGATCGATTCGATGTTGGCCCGTTCCTGTTCTCCCTTGATAGCCAGGCCGGTCAGCGATAACGCATCGAGTTTAACTCCAGTATCCGGCAGTGCCGCTGGGTCCTGTGGTGTGATGTCAATATTGTCCAGCGCTACTTTGGCTTTTTCTATCGCGTACGTAAACTCCCCCGCCCAGTCGAGGCCATACTGCCCCTCGATAGACACTTGACCCTCTGCTATATGGAACCGTACCCAGGGGGCAATGAATCGAGAAATGGGTTTCAGGCTTAGCCCGGTGAGGGAAAGATAACCTTCGCTATGGCCGTTTGGGATGGAGACCGTGCCTTGCCAACTCAGTTGGCCGCCGCTTTCGCCCGTTACGCTGAGCTGGTAGGGCTTACCTTCCGCTATCACTGTGGATAGGTCACTGACGGCGATTTCGAGGCCTTGATAATGGGTGCTGAAAGGAACTTCTCTGGCATCATCTGTGATGTTTATGGTTTCAGCATGAAAGAATAAATGGTGTATGGTGATGCCGGGAATAGTCGACGTAGTGTCGCGTGTCTCAGTGGGTTCATCGGTCGCCAACAAGTCGGAAAAGTTGAAGTCTCCGCTGCGCAATCGGTGGATGTTTGCGCTTAAGGATTCCACAGCAATGGCATCAAATACCCACCCTTGTGCCCACAAACTCTCTATTGAGAGATTGGCCCGTGCGGATGAAAAGGCGATGAAAGAGGACGCATCGAGCTCAGCTAGCTCGGCGCCGCGGATTTCAACCGACAGGGTGAAGGGGTTGAACAAGATCAGCTCCGATTGAAATTTTCGGCCCAGGGTCTTTTCTATGTACCAGGGCGTCAAAAAGTTCAGCGCGGGGAGGATGAGTAACAAGCCTACTAGGAGGTAGGCGCAATAGAGCATGAGAAGCTTGCGGAGCATAAATTAAATACCTTTGCGGTAGGTGTAGGGCGTTACACCAGTCCAGCCTTTGAAAGCCCTTATAAAGGCACTGGACTCGGAAAAGCCGGCTCGATAGGCAATTTCCTCGATGCTCAGGCCCTGTTTGCCAAGGAAGTGCAGGGCGGTGTCCCGGCGAAGTTGGTTCTTTATCTCTTTAAATGTGGTGCCCTCGGCTGAGAGTCGGCGGCGAAGTGTTTGCGGGTGAATATCCAGTTGTTTACCGACATCGCTAAGCTCTGGCATGTTAGTCAGTTGGTGGCGGGCCAATTCCCGCACCTGTGATGTCCAGCTGGTCTGGTCGTAGCTTTGGGTTAGCATGATGAGTATTGGGTGACGCAAAAAGTGCCGCAGTGATTGCTCATTTTGTGTGATGCGCTTGTCCAATAATGTCTGAGATAACATGAGCGAAGACGCATCACATTCAAAACTCAGGGGGTTGGCCAGAAACATATGCCGATAGTCGGTTGCTGAGGTAATGGGCGGGTACCCAAGCTCCACCGCTTGCAGGGGCAGGTGTTCCTGTACCAGCCAACTGGCAAAGCGATGGATAAAAAAAAGCGTCATCTCTTGAATATAGTGGTTTTCGCCATCGACGCTACCCTTTTCAACCAAATGAATGCGAGCCACTTCGCCGTCGAGATCGAGATGGGGGTGCTGGCCCCATTCGAACAGTTGGTAAAAGCGGCAGTATCGACTGAGCGCCTGTCCCAGAGTCTCGCTGCTAATTACTGCATGACACATCATTGACCAGGCACCAATGGGCTGTCGGCGTGGGTTGTAACCCAGTGCTTCGTCTCCCATTGCAATCATCGTGCTCACTTGCAAGTCGGCAAACCGTTCGATGGATATGCGTGCTGAGTCCTCTGTCAGAAGCCGCGGAGAGATCCTGTTTTTCCGTAACAGGCCGATGGGGTTAACACCATTGGCGACTGTATGTTTGAGCACAGCGCGGGCGAAACGTACCGATATCGAGTAATCGCGCACGGAGAGGTCAGGACCCTGCCAGGTTGTTGGATAGGTGAACGAGGTCGTGGTCGATGGAGGCCACCTGGTTGCGTCCGCTCTGTTTGGCCAGATACAGGGCCTGGTCGGCCTCGCGGGAAAGGGCGTCCAGCGTGATTTCGCCTCGGATTGTCGTTACACCCACACTGGCTGTGACGGCGATACGTTGTTCAGCAACAAGCAGTTGCCGCTCGCCAATAGCAAGACGGATGCGTTCTGCCAAAATTTTGGCCGGATCTAATTTGGTTTCAGGCAATACCAACATGAATTTCTTGCCATCGACTCGAGCGACAACATCGCTTGATCGGGACATGTTTTTTAGTATGGTCGCAATTTTTCGAATAAGGTGATCGCCGACTTCGGGCCCGAAGCTGTCATTAATTTGGTTAAAATGATCGATGTCGACCATGATGGCTGAGGTCGATAAGTCTCGTCTTTGCGCCGCTGCCAGGCTGAGCTGCAGGGCTTCATCCATACCGCGGCGATTATACACCTTGCTCAATGGGTCGTGTGTGGCCAATTGGGCGAGGTGCCCCTGATATTCGATCAGTACGCTAATCAGAAACCCGATGGCCACCAACACGTAGGCTGCGCTATAACTCCCCAATGCGACGCCCTGAGCATACAGACGGTCCTCTTTGACCAGCATGTAGTACAGAACCACAGGAAGGCTCAGGAGCATGATGATGGAGGCCAGACTGAGTATGCCGTCACCCAGGTTTCCGAGCGCGTAACCACGCTGGGCGCACAAGAGTCCTGCTGCCACGAAAAATAGTGTGGTAGCCGAGACCTGTACGATAAACATCTGTTCCTGGGGTAGGGCCAGGCCGCTTAGGACGGCCAGGAGACAGATCGATCCGAGCAGATATCGCCCCTTTCTGACGCCGCTGCGTTGGCCTGCAGCGAGAAACAGAATATAGGTGTTAATAATGACCGCGACCGAGGGCACATCTACCGTCATGTGGCTGCCCGTACCCTGTTGCAGGGTGAAAGCGATCCAGCCCAGCAGTGCCGCCATAAAATAGACGGTAAACATCCCCAATCCTGCGGGAGGATTACTGGAATCACCCAGAATGTAGATGACGAGTACCTGCACGCAGGTAATCATCAGAATGAGTGCGAAATGCATGTAAATCCAGCTTTCAGGGAGTAACTGTTCCATAGCTTCCTGTTTAATGCACCCTGTAAGGTAAAGTCAATTTATTTGTCGGGACGGGTCATTGTTGGCCGGTAGCAGGGTCACCATACTATTCGCCGCCACTTACACACTGTTTTGGGAGTCCCCATGCTACAAAGAGAATTCACCGAAGAACAGCATATGTTTCGCGATGCCTATCGCAAATTCCTCGCCGCAGAGATTGTGCCACATATGGAGGACTGGCGTGAGGCCGGTATTGTGGATCGTAGTGCTTTTCGCAGGGCAGGCGAACAGGGCTTTCTGATGATCTGGCCGGATGAGAAGTACGGCGGCATGGGGGAGGCGGACTTCAGGTTTGAACAAATTATTATTGAGGAAACGACCTACGCGCGGGCAGGGGATTGGTTTAATTCACTCCACAGTCGACTTGTGGGGCCCTATTTGACTCGGTTTGGCAACGAAGAACAGTGCGCGAGACTGCTGCCCAAGTGTGTTAGCGGTGAGCATATCCTCGCGATTGCCATGACCGAGCCCGATGCCGGCAGTGACCTGGCTGGAATGCGTGCGACGGCGGTGGAATCCGACGATCACTGGCTGCTCAACGGATCCAAAACGTATATTTCCAATGGTATTAACGCCGATGTCGTGATTGTCGCGGCCAAAACGGACCCGGAAAATAACCCACACCATATGACGCTTTTCATCGTCGAGCGAGGCATGGAAGGCTTTGAGAGAGGCCGAAACCTGAAAAAAATGGGTTTGAAAGCCCAGGATACCTCGGAGTTGTTTTTCAACAATGTGAAGGTGCCTAAAGCCAATGTTCTGGGTGAGCCGGGGCAGGGTTTCATTTATCTGATGAAGGGGTTGGCCGAGGAGCGCTTGATTGGCGCGGCAGGCTACTTGTCGGGCGCACAGTTGTCGTGGGATTTGACCGCTGAATTCGTGAAAGAGCGAAAAGCGTTCGGCAAACCGGTGGCTGCTTTCCAGAATACCCAGTTTAAAATGGCAGAAATGCGTACTCAGCTGGATATCATCCAGGTCTATGTGGACCAATGCGTCAGATCTTTTGCTGCGGGCGCTTTGACCGCCGTGGATGCGGCCAAGGCCAAGCTGGTCTCCAGCGAAATACAGGTGGCAATGGCGGATCTGGGAGTACAATTACACGGTGGAGCCGGTTATATGGACGAGTATCCGATAAGCAGGCAATATACCGATGCGAAGATTTCTACTATCTATGCAGGTAGTTCGGAAATTATGAAGCTCATCATCAGCCGGGATTGCCTGTCTGATGACTACAGCCCTTTTAATACACGTAATTTTTAGATTTAACGTAATAGTTTACTCAACAGGAGAAATCTCATGGACATGAACGATAAAGTAGCAGTCATCACCGGTGGTGCATCAGGTCTGGGCCGTGCAGCGGTCAGGCGCTTTGTAGCGAATGGCGCCAAGGTGGCCATATTCGATATGAACGAAGAAAAGGGCAACGCACTGGCGGCAGAAATGGGGGATGGCGTGATTTTTTGCCAGGTCAACGTGACGGATGAAGATTCAGTCGTGGCTGGTATCGATGCAACTATTGCCGCCTTTGGTGCAATTCATATCAACTGTAACTTCGCCGGTATAGGAAACGCCAAGCGGACTATGGGTAAGAATGGACCCTTCCCTCTGGCCGATTTCAACCTGGTTTTACAGGTTAACCTGGTAGGCACGTTTAATGTGTTGCGCCTGTGTGCAGAAAAAATGGCTGACAATACCCCCTTCAATGCCGACGGCGGCCGTGGCGTGATTATCAACACCGCATCGGTGGCGGCTTACGAAGGCCAGATCGGACAGGCGGCTTATTCGGCTTCAAAGGGTGGTGTTGTGGGAATGACATTGCCTGTTGCGCGTGATTTGGCCGTGTTGGGTATACGGGTAAATACCATTGTGCCAGGGCTGATCGCCACGCCGTTGATGATGGGCGGAGCGGAAGAAATGTCACCTGAAATCGCCGAGTTTCTACAGCCTCTGGCCGCGCAGGTGTTGTATCCCAAGCGTCTGGGTAACTCAGATGAAATAGCCCATCTGGCTCAATCAATTATTGAGAATGACTACATTAATGGCGAGTGTATCCGCATGGATGGTGGTATCCGCATGCAGCCCAAATAGGCTGCTTTGGACCGCTCAGAACTCACAGACAACTGAAGGGAGAGATATTGATGGGACCGCTGAATGGTTACACCGTAATCGAATTGGCAGGCATTGGACCGGCCCCAATGGCTGGCATGATGCTCGCCGATATGGGCGCTGAGCTGATTCGCATCGATCGCGTGGGTGGAATGGATCCGCGCTTAACGGAAAAAGTCAGCGGTCGAGGTAAGAAGTCGGTTGTACTGAACCTCAAGGACCCTGAGGGTGTAGAGACCCTGTTACGGATGGTGGAAAACGCCGATGTCATTATTGACCCTTTTCGCCCGGGAGTCTGTGAGAAGTTGGGCATAGGGCCCGATGTCTGCTTACAACGCAATCCTCGCCTGGTTTTTGCCCGTATGACGGGTTGGGGCCAGGAGGGGCCGCTGTCACAGGCCGCCGGGCACGATATTAACTACATCTCCATTACGGGCGCGCTCTACGCGATGGGTCGTGCGGGAGAAAAGCCGGTGCCGCCCCTTAATCTGGTGGGTGATATGGGTGGTGGCGGCATGCTGTTGGTCAACGGCGTTCTGGCGGCACTGCTGGAGACGGCAAACTCAGGCCAGGGGCAAGTTATTGATGTGGCAATGGTTGATGGCGCAGCCCAGTTAATGTGGATGTTTCATGGCTTTGAAGCACTGGGTGCATGGGATGCGACCAAGCGCGAGGCCAATATGCTGGATGGCGGTGCGCATTTTTATGATGTCTACGAATGTGCAGATGGAGAGTATGTCTCCATCGGCTCTATAGAGCCGCAGTTTTATGCCTTGCTGAAAGAGTTGGCGGGCCTGGATGACACCGATTTTGGCAACCAGAATGATCAGGCGCAGTGGCCGGCGATGAAAGAGAAGCTGGCGGCGGTGATCAAGCAGAAATCCCAGGCGCAGTGGTGTGAAGTGATGGAAGGCACAGATGTCTGTTTCGCGCCGGTCCTGTCGTTTACTGATGCGCCCAAACACCCTGCCAATGTTGAGCGGAATACGTACATTGAACTGGACGGCGTTACCCAGCCCGCACCCGCGCCCAGGTTTAGTCGCACACCTTCGAAAGTGGAGCATGCAACCCACGGTGCGGGAGAGGATACTGACAAGGTGCTGGAGGCGATGGGGTTTGCCGAGCAGGAGCTCGCCATTTTGCGCGAAAAGGGAGCAATATCGTGAGGTTTTTCTGCGTGCAGGGAGTGATGTCGGATGAGTGAATACGAAAATGTTGTGGTTAGCCGTGATGGCCCGGTGGCCGTGGTTTCGCTCAATCGACCCGAGAGCATCAACGCCATTAATTCGGCATTGTTGCGGGACCTGGGCGCGGCAGTCACCGAGGTCAATAACGATGAGAGTATCCGTGTCGCTATCTTGACTGGAACGGGAAGAGCTTTTTGTGCGGGGGCTGATCTTACGGAGGACATGGAGCCTGGTTTCGATGTGGAGGCGCAGCTCAACACCGAATACAAGCCGGTCTTGATGTCGATTACCGAGGCGCCGCAGCCCTGGATTAGTGCTGTGAACGGGGCGGCTGCAGGCATAGGCAGTGCCTTCGCGATGGCTTGTGATCTGACTGTAATGGCTGAGGATGCCTATATTTACCAGGCATTTGCAGCGATTGGATTGATACCTGATGGCGGGGCCACCTGGCATCTTGTTCATACTCTGGGCCGTAAGCGTGCCTACGAGCTAATTGTCACGGGTGAAAAGCTGACCGCACAGCGGTGTCTTGCTCTGGGCCTTTGCAACCGGGTAGTGCCGGCTGATTGTTTGCTGGATGAAGCCCGTGAATGGGCTCAGCTTCTCGCGGCTAAGGCACCTCTCTCGCTGCGCCACGCTAAACACGTCCTCAATCAGGCGACCGCTGCGTCGCTGGCTGATACCATCAGCAATGAGGCGAAATTTCAGCAGTTGTGCACCCGCAGTGAAGATTTCGCCGAGGGCGTCGCTGCTTTTATGGACAAGCGCTCGCCTGAATGGAAAGGCCGTTAGTCACAGCTAAGCTGTTGCAGTATTCAATCTGATTCTCCCTGAGTTATAGTAGGTGCCTTAATTACGTAAGGAATGGCCATGAGCCAGGAGATCAGGCCCGAGCTGGCCAGGTTGCAAGAGCGGCTGCAGCGAACGCTCGATGAGCACCGAACTGAAGCACGGGCAAGGCGACATAAAAAAGGCTACCGTACCGCCAGAGAGAACCTGGCGGACCTGGTCGATGCCGATTCATTTGTGGAATACGGACAGCTTGCGGTCGCAGCCCAGCGAAACCGCAGGGACTATGAAGATTTACAATCCAATACGCCTGCCGATGGCATACTTGTGGGTCTGTGCACAATCAATGGACATCAGGTTTCCCCCGAGGCGGCTAGGGCCGCGGTTGTCATTAATGACTACAGTGTATTGGCCGGCACCCAGGGTTTTTTCCACCACCAGAAACTTGATCGTATTTGTGAATTGGCGGAGCGACTGGCATTGCCTATCGTGATGTATACCGAGGGCGGCGGAGGGCGCCCCGGGGATACCGATGTCACAACGCAAATTGCTGGACTCAATATTACTTCTTTCAGTTGCTGGGCGCGTTTGAGCGGCGTTGTACCGCGCATTGCTGTTAATAACGGCTATTGTTTCGCGGGCAATGCGGCACTCTTTGGTTGCGCGGATTTTACCATCGCGACCCGAACTTCATGGATAGGTATGGCGGGCCCCGCCATGATAGAAGGCGGCGGGCTGGGCACTTTTGCCCCGACAGAAATAGGCCCCATTGAGGTCCAGGAACGCAATGGTGTGGTCGACATTGTCGCTGATGATGAATCCCACGCCACGGCTCTGGCCACGCAGTTATTGAGTTATTTCCAGGGGCCGGTAAGTGGCTGGGAATGTGGCGAGCAGACGGGCTTACGTGAGATAGTGCCTGAAGATCGGCGCTGGGCGTACCCTGTGCGCAAAGTAATAGAAACCGTTGCCGATGACGGTTCTTTTCTCGAGCTGCGCCGGGTCTACGGCCGCAGTATTATTACGGGCTTTATGCGGTTGGAGGGACAGCCGGTGGCATTGATTGCCAATGATTGCCAGCAAATGGGTGGCGCGGTGGACTCCGAGGCCGCAGAAAAGGCGGCCCGGTTTTTGCAAAGTTGTAACGCCTTCGGTTTACCCGTTGTGTCATTCACGGATACGCCCGGATTTATGGTGGGTCCCGATAATGAACGCGAAGCAGCCGTACGGCGTATGTCCAGTCTTTTCCTGGCGGGCGCGAAGTTGACCGTTCCGGTGTTCGCGGTCTTCCTGCGCAAGGGCTACGGCCTGGGTGCAATGGCCATGGTTGGCGGCGGTTTTTTGAATCCGGTCTACAGCGCCTCCTGGCCCACGGGCGAGTTTGGTGCGATGGGGCTCGAGGGTGCGGTTAGGCTCGGTTATAAAAAGGAACTGGAAGCCGTAAGCGACGAGGCTGAACGCGAGGCCTTGTTTGAGCGACTGCTCGCTCGTGCCTATGAGACAGGTCAGGCCACGGAAGCAGCTTCACACCTGGAAATCGATGCGGTCATTGATCCGGTCGATACACGCAGGGTACTGGTGCAGGTGCTGGCCGCCAGTCGAACAAGTGGCTAGCGCAATGTCTGACCAAATGTCGAAAACGGTTTATGCCTCCTGCCTCAATGCGGTATTACAGGCGGCGACTGCCGCAGGCGTCAATCAGAGAGTGCTATTGGAGGCCGCTGGGATCAGCCCCGCTATTTTGTCCATTCCTGGTGAGCGAGTGCCCCTGTCCCAATTCATCGCACTCTATGAAGCTGCTGAGCAACACACTGGCGATCCCGATCTGGGTCTGAAAGTCGGCCGTATCATCTATTTTTTGGGACTGAACTTACACCTGTATATGACGACTATCTGTCGCAACCTCAGGGAATACCTCAATGTAATACCCAGTACGATAAATCTGCGCGGGGACATGGGGCGTGTATTAATACAGGCTGAACGCGACTTTATTCGTCTCGAATGGCACCCACTGGACACATCCATTAATTCTCGACGACTGCTCAGTGATGAGATGTTGGCTTCGTCCGCACTGATTGTTGGCTCGATCTGTGCGTTGCCAGTGCCGGTTCTCGCGGCTGAACTCAGTTACGCGCGGCCACGGGATGTCACTGCTCTTGAGGCGACTTTTGGCGCCAATTTACGATTCGACTGCAAAGTGAGTTGCCTGTATTTTCCGCGGGAGAGTTTGCGTTACCCACTGATTGGCCTGGACTATGAGTTGGGCCAGGATTTTACAGCACAGCCGCAGTCTCTATTCATAAACAGCAGTGGCACGGAAGATCCCTTTCTCCGAGACCTGCGCGCGGCCATGCTGAGGACCTTGCCCACCGGAGAGCTAACGATAGACAGTCTCGCCAGTGAGGTGGGGGTTTCCCGTCGAACCTTGCAACGCAGGCTTACCGCGCGAGACTCAAGCTTCAAGCAATTACTACAAAATTTGCGCGAAGAGCTGTCCGGTCGCTACCTGCGGGATTCACGTCTTGGCATCACTGAGATAGCCTTTTTGCTGGGCTACTCAGATCAGGCATCCTTTTCCAACGCCTTTAGAAGCTGGCGAAGCTGTTCGCCCAGTGAGTATCGCAATAAGCACAATTAACGTTGTTGCCCGCAGGGCTCACGCTGACGCCCGTTCTGCTACAATTATCCCGACAAATATTTAATCTCTCCAGGTGTCACGCAGGAATACTTATGCAACAGCTTTCGGAAATGGATAGCAATTTTGTGCAACAGGAGAGTCCGCTGACCCCTATGC
This sequence comes from Halioglobus sp., assembly GCA_036960305.1. GTDB lineage: Bacteria > Pseudomonadota > Gammaproteobacteria > Pseudomonadales > Halieaceae > JBALVT01. Next base: position 83,315 of record JBALWA010000012.1, read on the forward strand.
ATATCAGCCCCGTTATTGTCTATGACCAGTCAGGCCGCAAACATGGCAATGTACGCTTCAAGGAGGTACTGGAGGTCTTTCGGGGTAGTCTACATAAGTCCGCTATCTTCCGGCGCAAGCTCGCCGGCGGCGCAGGGGGCCTGGATACGCCCTACTGGGTAGAAGATCCTGATTTCGACCTGGAGTTTCACGTCCGACACATCGCCCTGCCGAAACCCGGAGACTGGCGCCAGTTTTGTATTTTACTGGCGCGCCTCCAGGCCCGCGGCCTCGACATGACACGGCCGCTCTGGGAGGCCTATGTCATCGAGGGTTTGAATGGGGTAGAAGGCCTGCCGGACAATGGTTTTGCCATTATGCTCAAAGTGCATCATGCGGCTGTTGATGGCGTGTCGGGAGCGGAAATTATTACTGCCATCCACAGCCTTGGGGATGAACTGGATGTTCCGGAAGTGGCAGATAACTGGGAGGGGGAGAATGACCCTACGCAGTGGCACGTCTGGTCACGAGCCTACGTCAACAACCTGCGCCGCCCGGTAAAACTCTTCCAGAAAGCACGTGACATAGTGCCTGCGGTTATGCGGGCCAACCGTCAGCGAACGGATGAGGAGGTGCCCCAGGAAAAGGTGCCGATGGTGCGAACCCGGTTTAACGGCCCGGTGACTGCGACCCGGGTGACCAATGCCATCATCCTCGAGTTGGAGAATGTGAAGGAAATCCGGCGCGCGGTAGAGAGCGTGACCGTAAATGACGTCATTGTATCGATTGTCGGGGGTGGATTACGCAAATACCTGCAAAGCAAGGGGGAGCTGCCGGAATCCAGCCTGTCCTGCGGCGCACCCATTAGCATGCGCAGCGAGCGCAACAGTGAGTCCAGTGGCAATCAGGTGAGTCAGATGACCATTAGCCTGGCCTCTGATGTGGATGGCCCGGTAGAGCGTCTGTTGGCAGTGCACCAGAGTGCTGTGGAAGCCAAGGCCTATGCCGAAGCGCTTGGTACCAGTGTAGTGATGGATGTGAGCGAAGTCATGATTCCGGCAGTACTGGGTTGGGGAATGCGAACAGCGAGCCTGGCGGGGGCGCGCGCCCAGGCCCCTATGCCCTCTCACACGATCGTATCCAATGTGCCCGGGCCACAAATGCCCCTCTATATGTCCGGTGCCAGAGTTCACATGATGATGGGAATGGGGCCTTTACTTCATATGATGGGCCTGTTTCATGCGGTGATCAGCGGCGCGGGGCGAATCACTATTAATTTCACCTGCTGTCGCGAAATGTTACCCGACCCGGAATTCTATCGAGACTGTTTACAGGATACATTTGACGAGTTGTATGCGGCGACTTGCCAGGGTGGGCGCAAATGAAAGCGGTTCGTTGTTGTGGTAAGCAGGTTCAAGTGGTTGATGTGCCCCGTCCGAGTGGTGAGGGGGTTGTTGTAAAGGTACATTCGGCCGGAATTTGTAGTTCCGATTTACACATGCTTGACGCGGGGTTTGAGTTAACCGCGACACTGGGCCACGAAGTGGCAGGCACTCTGAGTGATGGCCGAGCGGTAGCCCTGGAGCCGATAGCCCCCTGTGGTCACTGTGATATGTGTGTAACAGGCGACTATTTTTTATGTCGCTTGGGGGCCGGTATGATTCACGGTGTGGCGCTTGATGGCGGCATGGCTGAGGAAATCGTAGTGCCTGAGCGGTGTATTGTTACCCTGCCAAACAATGTTAATGCGGCTGATGCCTGCCTGGTCGAACCACTGGCAGTCGCTGCTCACGGCATCCGAATGCTGCCCTTGGCCACGGACAGCAGGGTGGCCATTATTGGTGCCGGTGCAGTGGGTTTGGCTGCCGCTGCGGTCCTGACACCTTTCGTCAAAACGGTTTCTCTGGCGGCTAGACACGATGCGCAGATGGAGGCGGGAGAGCGACTGGGCGCCACACTGGATCCCAGTGGTGAATATGATTTTGTCGTTGAGTGTGCGGGCAACACCAAGGCGCTGGAGCAGGCGGCGAGACTGTGTAAACCAGGCGGTATTATTTTGCTGCTGGCGACCTATTGGGAGGGGGTCATGTTGCCGGCATTTGAGGTAGGAATGAAGAACCTGAAGATCTACGCCTCTTCACTTTATGGTCGGCAGGGTCTGGTGCGGGATGTCGAGATGGCGGCGCAGTTAATGGCCCAGCGCCCTGAGTTGGCAGATATTCTCATTACACATCGTCTCCCTATCGGCGAGGCAGAGGAGGCTTTCAAAATTGCGGCTGATCGAAAAGCCGGTGCCATCAAAGTCGTTCTCAATCCGGGAATCTAGAGCGGGTTCTTTTGTTGGAGTGCAGGCGCGACCGATTCAAACTGATTGAGGTGTCTGTACACCTGTCCCTCCTAAAAATTCAATCGTGTTGATTTTCTTGACTATTTTCGGCAACCGGTGAAGGATGGAAAACATGTCACTCCTCATTCTTATAGTCACGTTTTTACGCTCATTCTTAAAATCACGGCACCAATTGGTCCTTGAGAACCTGGCGTTGCGGCAACAGGTGACCATGCTAAGACAGTCCGTGAAACGTCCTCGCGCCACAGTGGCGGACAAGCTATTCTGGATTCTCTTTTCACGATATGTGGATGGCTGGCGTAAAGTACTCCATGGCTTGCATCCCGACACTGTCGTACGTTGGCATCGACGGGGATTTCGATTTTATTGGCGCATGAAGAGTCACGGCCGGAAACCGGGTCGACCAGCAATTGATACAGCCCTCCGCAAGCGCGCCAGAGGCATCAGGGACACCGAGTATTTCAAACTCAAGATCAGGCAGTCATCGCTACCAGATAAGGACTCAATGTTCTATGTTGCGGCCTGATATTCACTCACAAGACCGGAGAAGAACCATTCGCCATGCACAGGTGTCAATGTCAATGCCGTGCTGCCTACGGTCATTGATACGCCCGCTAACCGCGCTGTAATGCCCGACAGCGACCCTGCCGATTGGGTGTCACCAGACGACCTGGCCAGCGTTATCTGTTTCCTGCTTTCTCCGGCTGCCAAAGCCGTGCACGGTGCGCTGTTGCCTGTGCGTGGATTGAGTTAGCGAACGAACTGTTGTCTTAGTGATGCTCTGCTGAACGATTTTTCTGTGGAGATCTCCGTTGGCACAAGATGTCGCTACGATGAGCCAAGGCCTATCAATGCTGTGGTCGCACCTACGTATCAGATTCTTGGTACTTCGACGAGCTAGCTCTCAGGTGGGTGGTGCGGAGATTGGTGGCTATGAATTCCGCAAAAATGCGGAAAAAGAATTGTCTCTGCGGAGAATAACACACATAATATCCGCAATGTTGCGGAGGTAATGCATGTATATTTGGAATACTGATGCTTGGCCTAAGCTCTCTTTTGATGAAGTAAAGTTGGCCTGGCCACTGAAATCACTGCTGCATGAACATGGTCGGCTGGTTGGGCGCCTTGAGGCCATTGGAATGGCAGGGGGTGAAGAGTCACTCGCTGAGGACATCGCTAACGACGTTCTGTCATCGAGTGAGATCGAGGGAGAATTACTTGACCCGGATCGGGTTCGTTCATCAGTCTTAAGGGCTCTCGGGCTGGAGGTTGAGGGCCTGCCTGAGCCAACTCCGCAAGAGGATGGCGCGGTCGACATGGTGGCTGATGCGGTGCAAAACTATGCTGCCCCGGTTACGCATGAACGCCTTTTTCTTTGGCATGAGAGCCTGTTCTCTGGCCAGCAAATCGCTCTGAGGAAGATACTGGTTGGGCAATACAGAGATGATAGTCGCGGTGAGATGCAGATTGTGTCGGGCCCGGATTATAAACCGAAGGTCCATTATGTCGCTCCGCCAGCACAGGTCGTTCCTCAAGATATGGAGCAACTGCTTGATTTTGTAAATGAAGATGAGGGCACCGTGGACCTGATCCTGCGGGCGGGTCTGGCGCACCTCTGGTTTGAGTTGGTTCACCCGTTTGAGGATGGCAATGGCCGCATAGGGCGCGCAATAGTCGATTTGCTTTTGTGTAGAGCGGTGCAATCGCCTCATAGGTACTACAGGCTGTCGGAGGAAATGCTTCGCGATCGAAAGCGATACTACAGGCAGCTTGAATGTGCAGGTAAGCAGGCCGATCCAGAAGTGACACCCTGGATGTTGTGGTTCGTCGATACCGTATCGAGTGCTGTCCAGTCGGCCCACGAAAAGTTGGACGAGGTGGCTGCTCGGGGCAGTTTCTGGGACCAATGGGAGGACGATCTCTTCAATGCACGGCAGCGCAAGGTTGTGAATCTGCTGCTGGGCGGCTTCGACGGAAAGCTGTCGTCCTCAAAATATGCCAAGCTCACGAAGGTGTCTCAGGATACGGCTTCTCGCGATTTGAATGACATGCTGGAGAAGGGCGTCATGGTCAAAACTGGCGGTGGCCGCAGCACCAGGTTTTGGTTGGCCGGGATGGTGCCGGATTGAAGACTTTGGCATTCCAGGGTGCCATTATATTCTAGGCCGATTTTTCTGCCGTTGTCCCTCCTAAAAATTCAATCGTGTTGATTTTCTTGACTATTTCCGGCAACCGGTGAAGGATGGCAAACATGTCATTCCTCATTCCTCATTCTTAAAATCACGGCACCAATTGGTCCTTGAGAACCTGGCGTTGCGGCAACAGGTGACCATGCTAAGACAGT
>JBALWA010000130.1:0-4193 GCA_036960305.1 Halioglobus sp.
ATCGTGCCGATGATGGACCACCTGGTGCGGGTCGATCGCGATGCCCTAACCCTGGGTTACGCTGGCGTATACTCTTCCTTCCTGCTGTTCGCCAAGCGCAGTGCAGAGAAGTACAACCTCTCTTCCCGTGACATCCTGATGGAACTGGGGCGACGTAGGACGGTAGGTGGCCAGGAAGATATGATTGAGGACCTGGCACTGGATATGGCGAAAGCCCAGGGCACCATCTAAGCTCCAAAATATTTTGCTCTTCCTCTCGAAAGGGAGCCCCGGTGTTTGACGTGCCGGGGTTCCCCGTTCATTTTGTTCCATCATCAGCATCGGTATTTACCATTCCCTGAAAGAGTCGCATACTTCCACTGTCCGTTTGGGTCTATTAACCTTGGGAGCCTGTGGTGAATAAAGTACAACTGATTATCGGCAATAGAAATTACTCTTCCTGGTCGCTTCGTGCCTGGTTGTGCCTGAAGAAAAGTGGCGCAAACTTTGAATCGATCGTGTTACCCCTTGATACGCAAGAATTTGAGGAAAAGATCGGGGACTACTCACCTAATCGTCGCGTTCCCGTACTGTGGGACGACGGTCAGTGTATCTGGGATTCGTTGGCCATTTGTGAGTACGTGAACGAACGATTTGCGAACAATAGCCTGTGGCCCGAGGATAGCTACAGTCGTGGGCTTGGGCGTTCGATGGTGGCTGAGATGCACAGTGGCTTGTCTGAACTTCGCAGCAAGCTGCCGATGAACTGTCGTGCTAGCAATCGCTATGTGGAGCTGGATCCCCTGCTACAGGATGACATTGACAGGATCCTCGCCCTCTGGGGCGATAGCCTGACAATTCATAGTGATAAGGGCAGGTGGTTAATGGGTGACTTCAGCATCGCGGATGCGATGTTTGCCCCTGTTGTTCTGCGTTTTAGAACCTATGGCGTCATCGTACCAGACAGCATTCAACCCTACTGTGATCACGTTCTGGCGGACAGTGATGTACAGCTGTGGTTGCGCGATGCGCTACAGGAGACATGGATAGTCGAGGCCGATGAGGCCGGGGCCACCCAGGCCGATCACTGAGCTGTTTCTCGATAGCTAATTTCAACTCAGGCATCGGCAGTTTACGGGTTATAATTTGTCGATGGATATTGACGAAGAATTTAGTGAATTACTGGGGGCGCTCTATGAGGGGGCGTTAGAAGAACAGCCGTGGCAGTCCTTCCTCGCCAGTGTCAGGGAATTATTGGGTGCCCACCTGGTCACCTTGGTGTTGCGTCCTCCCAGCGAACAGGAAGATACGGTCATGTTGGCTGATGGCGGTTCGCTATCGGCGATAAAGAGCTATAACGAGGGGCAGTTCGTGCTCGATCCTTTCATCAACCTCCCTCCACGGCAGGTCATTGCCCTGCATGAGCACATGTCGACTGAGGCCTTGCTGGCCAGTGATTTCTACCAAATCATCATGGAGCCTCAGGGCTGGTACGATTTTCTGGGTGCAGATATTCGCGAGGGTGATGAACTGGATGTGCGATTCAGGGTAGGGCGGTACAAGGGCGCTAGTCGATTTGGCGAAAAGGAGAAAGCTCTGATCGAAGCCCTATTGCCGCACCTCGAAAGATCCATACGCTTACAGACCAGGATAAACCGTACGGAGCGGGAGCGTGCGGTTTATGCAGGGGCCGTTGAACAGTTGGCAGTCGCTACCATCATTCTTGACGAAGCGGGGCAGGTGCTGTCCACCAACGATTCAGCCGAGTTGTTGCTGAAGCGTGCACAGGAACTGCAGTTGGTAGATGGGCAGCTTCGTTTTGCGGACCGCACAACGGCCCAGGAGTTTGATCAATTACTGGCTGAGGCGATGGACAGTCGCCAGCGCAATGAACCGGTCGCCGCACAGGCCATGAGTATTCCAGGGCGGGAAGGGCGGTCGGCTCTTGGGCTGGTGGCGCGCGTGGTTATGTCCGCAGCGGCAGTCGATGGCAAAAGTATCCCCAGCCTGGCGATTTTTATCAGTGACCCTACCCAGGCCTCAGAACCGCCCAGGCAAGTGATTAGTCGGTTGTTTGGTTTTACGCCGACGGAGGCAAGCCTCGCCATGTTGCTTGCCAATGGTTTGACACTGGATGAAGCATCGGAACAACTGGGTGTTAGCCGGAACACGACGCGTACACACCTGAGAGCCGTCTTCGTAAAAACCGGCGTCAGCCGACAGACGGGCCTGGTCAGTTTAATCCTCAAAAGTGTGGCCTCTCTGGCAGGTGGGCAGCTCTCGTAACTACTGGGTTTGTACATTAGGTAGTCATTTTAAGTAATTGAATATTATCTATTTTAAGTATTTATTGATGTATTAAAAACCTGCCCAAAAGAATATCTCAATGCGCCTTCAATGGGTTCGCCCATACCTTGATTGACATCAATGTCTACAGGACTCGAAGCCCCTAATATGCTCCCCAGGTAACACGGCGGGAATTCCCTGCACGTGCCGGTAAGAAGACACTTAGGAGTGTGATATGAAGAAGACATTGACTGTGGCGCTGATAGCCGCCATGGCCGGGGGCAGTGTGGCTGCACAGGCCTACGAAGAGGGTGATTGGATTTTACGTCTGGGCGCCACGACGGTTGCCCCGAATGATGACAGTGACAAAATTGTCCTACCCACGGAGCCGCCTACTGTTCTGAAGGGTGTTTCGGTAGATGACGATACCCAGCTAGGCATCATTGGCGCTTATATGCTGACTGATAACATCGGTCTCGAACTTTTGGCAGCGACTCCTTTCGAACACGATATCAGCGTCAAGGGCGTGGGCATAAGTGCAGGATCCACCAAGCAATTACCACCGACCTTAAGCGTGCAGTGGTACCCCCGTGGAGGACAGCCCGGTTGGCAGCCCTACCTGGGTTTGGGCCTCAACTACACCATTTTCTTCGATGAGGAAGTAGACAGCGAGCTGGAAGATGCCCTGGGTGCCATTATTGGCGCTAGCAAGGCGGAACTGGAACTGGATGACTCATTCGGTTTGGCGGCTCAGGCGGGTGTTGATTTCCCTCTGGGTGATCATTGGGGGATTAACCTTGGTGTTTGGTATATCGATATTGATACCACCGCGAAAATCAAGACGGATGTTGGTGCGGTGAAGTTCGATGTTGATATTAACCCCTGGGTTTACAACATCGGTATCGCCTATAAGTTTTAAACCTGTTTGGTCGTCTCACCTACGGCCTTACAATCCTTGACCCCGCCTAACCGCGGGGTTTTTTTTATGTACAGGATGTACGGTACGTCGCGGTAGCCATGGATGGCGTGAGCGACGCGCTTTGGTCTGCTCCACCAAGAATATAGTACGCCACGGTAGCCATGGATGGCGGTAGCGACGCGCCATGGTCTGCTGCACCCGAAATATAGTACTCCAGGTTGTCAGGTCGCATGCGTAAGAAAAAATATACGCTATATCTCCACAGCGAGTCCACCCACTAGCACCACACGAATGTTCCGCTGCTGGAGATGGTTGGCAATGATTACTGCCAGTTCGACTATGGTGGTGTTTTCGTAGTTGCTCATCGTGCTATCTGACTGTCATCGTAGGCTTGCCTGGTTGACGAGGGCGACTTCTTTCCATGGTAAGCTCCTTCAGTACATTGTCCGGGTAGGCCTTCAGTGCTGCCTTAAGTAGTGGCTTCAATTGCTTCAGGAAGGGGTAGCGAGGGTTCAGCTCGTATTCTCTCAACCTCCCAATCAATCTGCTTACCACTATCCCGTCTTCCTCCAACCGGGCCAGTTGTTTTTGTACGGCATTTTGCGATTGGCAGTAAAATTCAGCTATAGCTTTACCGTAGCCAGTCTCTCGGACGAGAAGATAGATCAGTATTTTCTCCTGACTTTCGGCACGCAGAAGCCCCCGCAAAACGAACATCAGATCTCTCCATCAAAAACAATAGATGGTTAATATATACCATTATATGGTTTATTAAAACCATAATTTGGTTTTGTCATTGGAATGCTGGAATGCTGGAATGCCAGAAATGTACGATCTTGCGGTTCTTTCTGTATAGGCTCTTTATTTCTTCACATGAACGGGTGGAATTATGGTCTGCCAGCGCCATATATTGGACTCGGATAGCAAAAACCGGGACAGACTGAACTAACCCGGGTTTCACGGACATCAACTAAAGGGGACAATAGACCCCGAGGAGATGTCCTATGGA
>JBALWA010000131.1:0-4167 GCA_036960305.1 Halioglobus sp.
CGAAGGACACCGGTACTGCAGTGAAGCGCAGCAGGTACAAATGGAGGATATAAAACAACAAAGGTACTCGCCCGAACACAAGTAGCGCTGTTCGCAAGCGCCCCTGGGATTCTTTTTCAAATACCGCAAGGAGGCACAAGGCAGGCCCAAGTGTCATCAGCAGGTACAGAAGAGAAGGGGGGTATTTGGTCGCGTTGAGGAAGGAAAGCAGGCTAAATACCGTACTTGACTGTGCCGACCAATGGGATGAATCACCGTAGAAGTTAGTCGCACGTAATAGAATAAATACTGCAATCATCGCCAGACCTAGACGCAGGTACAGCGTTTGGCGCTGCTCCCGGGAAAGACTCATGGACAGGCCGAAGCTGTAACCGATTGCCATTACACCGATCCAGGGCAGGACAGGATAACCCACTAACAGGCTTGCGCCATCGGACAATCGCAGCACTCCACCCTCGTGTGCCAACGTCCACAGAGCACTCGCACTGCCAAAGTCGGCTGGGACAAGCGAATCGAGCGTATTGTGCCCAACGATAATGAGCAGGCCAATCAAGCCGACGATCTTCGCCCCGAAAAAACATAAGCCGGCCAGTACGATCATGGAGCAGCCAATGGCCCAAATCACCTGCATCAACACCATGCTGTAGCCCGGCTCGGGGATCCAGACATATTTACACACGGTGAGCTCGATAAGAATCAACCACAGGCCCCGCGTTAGCAAAAAACGACTCAGTTGTATGGGTTCACGACGGGAACCATAAAGATAGGCAGAAGTGCCCGCCAGAAAGACAAACACGGGGGCGCAGAAATGGGTGACCCAGCGGGTGAAAAACAGCGCAGGGGTAGTAACATCGAGATCGGTCGGATCAGGCGTAAACCCGCCCCAAAAATCCCGCGCGTGATCCAGCACCATGATAACCATGACCAAACCACGCAAGATATCTATGGCTTCGTTGCGATCAGACTGTTTGCCAACGGGCATGTAAATTCCTTTTAACAGGGGTCATAGACGATACCATAACCCCTATCCGTCAGAGAACCAGTCAGGCGGGATACGGTACACCTCCCAAGGGCGATCATCGCCAGTATGAATGTAAAAACTCTGATGTTAGGCTGTCTTACCTGAAAAATGTTTTATCAGCAGCTCCGGGAGGGCTAGCATGAATGCTTATGTGACCAGGCTATCAGTTGTTTTGTGCATCGCCGTGTTACTCGCAACGTCTGTCGGCCGGGCTGATCCTGTCCCGGAAGATTTCAAGGGCTGGGTGATCACCGTCTTGAGTGGAGATCGCGTCAGAATACTGGATGCGGGCAACCGCGTTCAAGTCATACGCCTGCAGTCAATTGCCGCCCCACTACTCGACCAACCCTATGGCCAGGAATCCCGTAAGAAATTATCTACGATGCTTTCCGGCAAGGAAGTATCCGTAAAGGTATTAAAACGCGATGGTACCGAGCAAATCCTCGCCCAGGTCTTGATAGAACCCGGCGACTGTCTTGATTGCAAACACTCGGTGGATGTAGCACTGGAACAGGTGAAACTCGGCATGGCCTGGTGGACCTGGAAGTTTGCCAAGCAACAAAAAAAGTCAGAGCGGGCTCATTACGAATCCGCAGACACAGCGGCCAGGAATGCGAAGTTGGGTCTTTGGGCCGACCCCGAGCCGGTGCCACCCTGGGAGTGGGGCAGCTCGCAAGAGGATTAACCGCGACCCCAGCTTTTTGTCAGTGGTCCTGTATACCCCAGGGAACTTCGACATCGTAGGACTGGCGTATTCCAGATAGCACCTCCCAACCGAGTAACTTCACTTCTTCTTTAGCCCGGGGAGAAATATAATCGGCCATCACCAGAAGACGGCCACCGGGATGGTCGGCATAGGTGTTGGTGAAATCCGCAGTCACCTCGGCTGCTCCCTGAGTCCAGTAGAAGAAATCAGCCGCTGTAAAGGCAACCAGGTCTCCTTTTTGGGTGCGAGCCACCGGAATCAAGGTATCCGTGATAAAGGCGTCCAGCGGAATCTTCTCCCGATGATACCACTCTGCAAGCATGATGCTCTCGAGGAAGAACAATGCCTCTGACTCATTTTCGAGTAACGAGGCCTGCTCGATCACCACCCAACGATCCTCCACCCCGTCCATGATATCCAGCATGGCCACGATCAATACCTGGGTCATGGGGGTGAAGAATTCGTTGACTTCGAAAAGGCCAATGAGCTCGGCCGATACACCCATGTCACGCATTAGGGCTGCGTTATGCAGGAAAACTTCACGCCAGTCCTCGGTGTAAGCGATATTGGCCGCGGTAGCTGCCAGACCCAGAGCGCCCAAGACGGGCAAGAGAACCTTGGTACTCACACTGCCCACAGCCTGCGCCTGGGCGACTCTTTCAATTTCGTAGGCCAGGATCTCATTACTGGTATAGGGGTCCACCCCCAGCTCCCGGGACAGACGCCGGGACTTACTTCCCACACCGCCGTACTTGCGGGCCAGCCAGACCGAGGCCTCCGCAGCTGCGCTACTGTTGTCGCCGGCTTGCTCTGCGCCCTCCCCTGAGCCACCATTTTCCTCCAGGCTCTCATCTCCGGTCTCGTCAGAATCCGCAAGTGCCCCCTTGATCTTGTCGTAATAACGCACCAGTTTGCGATACAGGCGCCTGGTGCCCTGGGGCATTGCCCTGGCAGTCTGTTTGGGGTGAATCATGGCGTGTCCTAGCCTGGAAAAGCTCTTACTGAAGGCGCGGCCCGCTCCTTCCACCGCGGCCTTTGTACTGCTGACTTCCTCAAGCTCACCAACGGCGCGAAATTCCCGCAAACGCAATCTCAGCATAGCCTCGCCAAACACCGGAAAATCTCCCCAGACGGTTTGGACCTGAAACTCGAACAGGCCGTCTTTCTGCACCGCCTCTTCGCCAAGGACCCACTGGTCGCCCTTGAGAAGAGCCGCGGGAAGAACAGTAGCGGTCTTGCGGGGACGCTCGTCTTCGTAGTCGTCGGCTTGCAGGGCGCAAGGCGGCAACAAGAGCAACATAATCAGACAGAGGACCGTCGATTTCCTGCTATTAGGCAAGGGGGAGCGAACGCGCTGTCCAGGCGTCGAAACCAATTGGTGTGTCATCCTTTCCGCACTCTTAGTTGGATATTTTTAGCTTATCAATGATAACAGGCTAAACGCGCTTGTTAATAGCTAGAAACCGCTGTTCATCCTAATGCCGCCTGAAGCGAGCCCAGTTGCGCTTCAAACTTGCGCCACTTCTCCACAGACCCGCGGTAGATGGGTTGGCGGACCTGACTGATGCTGGCCGTATTCACCGCTGCTGCATTCTTGTGAAAGTCCATGCACCCGGCCTGCCAGTCGAGATCTAGCCAGTGCAGTAGTTTGCGCACCTCGGCCTCAGGTTGCGCCACTAGTTGCTCATACTGCAGATCGTAAATGCGGCCAGGCAATTGTTGGCACCAGAATTCCATCAGCTTTCGATAGAGCTTGTAATGCTCGGCAAGCTCCTCCAGGCCGTAAGAATAGCCATAGTAACCCTCCCCGAACATCTGCTTGTAATTGCTGAAGCAGGTATCCATGGGATTGCGTACCGTATGGATAAACCTCGCCCCCGGCAGGGCGCGGGCGATGAGTCCGACAAAGGCATAATTCATCGGCATCTTGTCAATGAAGTAGCGCTCGCCGCCAGTGAGAGGCGATAGCATCTCCCGGTATCGGTTCCCGATGTCCTCATAAGGAAGTTCAGATGACGCCTGACCGAAGAAAGAAACAAAAAAATCTGCCTGGCCCTGTCCGCCACACAGTTCCTCGACGGCGCGCTTGAAACACATCAGCTCTCCAACAGACTCTACCTCGCTGTGGCTGGATAGAATGCGGTCTGTAAGTGTCGACCCGGTGCGTGGCATACCCAGGATAAAGACGGGGCCTTCCTCCCCCTCACTGGGGCCCACATCGTGGCAGCTACGGGTGAACCAAGCCTGAAGCTCCGTAAAGAGTTTTCTGTCGCGCTCGACACTGTAATTACTGCGCTGGCGCATCTGGGCGGCGCCTGTCTGCAGGTGCTCAAATGCGGTCTCATACAATCCCAGGTCTTCCAGTTCCTTGGCCAGTGCATAGTGCGCCGCAGTGGTGTCTATATCCGTAGATTCGTTGCGCTCGAGGAAGCCCTTGAGC
>JBALWA010000132.1:0-4050 GCA_036960305.1 Halioglobus sp.
GTTAAGTCTCTTCCCCGCAGGCGCAACGGGTCCATTGCCCTGTTTCCAGTTGATACAGAGACAGCGCGCCACCCCAGACACAGCCGGTATCCAGCGCGATAGCATTGGGGCTGTCAGTTTGCCCTTCAATAGCGGCCCAGTGACCAAACAGTATGCGGTCGTAAACGGTTTTTCGCCGGGGGTGACTGAACCAGGCAGAGACTTTTCTACCGCTCAGATTGGCATCGGGGCTGGCGCCTTTGCTCTCCAGGTCCAGCACGCCATCCCGGGTACAGTAGCGCATACGCGTCAGGTAATTGGTAATGACTCGCAACCGCTCCATGCCCTGAAGCTTGTCTGACCACAGGGCGGGTTCGTTGCTGTACATCTGTTTGAAAAAATCGACGCAGTTCGGGCTGCGCAATACCGCCTCAACCTCGGCGGCATAACCTGCCGCTTCTTTTATGGACCATTGTGGCGGAATACCGGCGTGTACCAGAGTGTGGCCGTGCTCACGGTGTAACAGGGGTTGTTTAATCAGCCAGCGAAGCAGCTTCTCCCTGTCGGGTGCCGCCAGAATTTTGTCCAGTGTGTCCGAGCGGCTGGGAGGACGAACGCCGGCAGCAACTGCCAACAGGTGCAGGTCGTGATTGCCCAGCACAATCACCAGGTTTTTTCGCATTTTGTACAAAAATCTTAGGGTTTTCAGACATTTGGGCCCGCGGTTTACAATGTCGCCCGCCGACCACAGCCGATCCTTCGCGGGGTCAAAATTGACCTCGCGCAAAAGGCATTTTAGCGGGTCCAGACAGCCCTGGATGTCCCCCACCACATAGGTGCTCATGCCTCAGCTCACATCAATGCAGGGCATTGGGGGTGTGCAGCGAGAAAGGCGGTATCGGTACCTCAAAGCAGTCGCCCTCAGCGTCAGCGCCAATTATCAGCATGGTATAGCTGCCCTCCATAAAGCCCACGGTGGTCTCCATAGTCGTGCCGCTGGTATAGCGAAAGTATTTCCCCGGCGCAATGATGGGCTGCTCGCCGACCACGCCTTCGCCCTGAACCTCCTGGACCTGGTTGTCCGCGTCGGTAATGATCCAGTGGCGGCTTAGCAGTTGTACCGGCACCTCGCCATTGTTACTGATGGTGATGGTGTAGGCGAAGGTGTAGTGGCCCTCATCGGGGTTGGAGTGGCTGGGCAGGTAGGTGGTAATGACATTAATACCGACCTGTTGGGATAGGGATTCTTCTGCGGACTCAGTTTTTGCCATGGGTGGGGAGGGTCTCACTGTTGTCTTGCATTTGACTGGCAGCATTGGCTATCAGGATAAATTGCGCCAGCTCCAGTGTTTCGGCACGGGCGCCGGGGTCGATATCCAGCGACTCCAGTTCATCGCTGGCAACAAGTCCTTTCAGATTGTTGCGCAGCGTCTTTCGGCGCTGGGCAAACGAGGCTTGTACCACCCGTCGCAGCATGGACTCGTCACAGGCTTGCCAGGGCGAGTCAGTTCGCGGTTCGAGGCGGACAATGGCTGACTGTACCTTGGGGGCCGGTGAAAATGCTGAGGGCGGCACTTCAAACAGTGACTCCACATGGCAGTGATATTGCGCCATGATGCCCAATCTGCCCCAATTCTTATTGCCGGGACTGGCTGCCAGACGGTTGACCACTTCCAGTTGCAACATGAAGTGCATGTCTTGTATCAGGGCGGCATTTTCCAGTAATTTGAAAATCAGTGGCGTGGAGATGTTATAGGGCAGGTTGCCAACGACCCGCAGGGGTCGATCATCGTTCGCGGCCAGTTCCGTATAATCAAATTTCAGGGCATCCGCACTGTGCAGCTCAAATTCCGGTTTGTGGTTATACGCGGCCAATAGGCCGGGTACGAGGTCTCGATCAAGCTCAATAACGTCCAGCTGGCAGCCGCTGCCGACCAGGAATTCCGTCAACGCGCCCTGTCCCGGTCCGATTTCCACCAAATGTTGGCCCGCCTGTGGATGAATGGCGTCCACTATGCGGTTGATAATGCC
The DNA here is from genome assembly GCA_036960305.1 of Halioglobus sp. Lineage (GTDB taxonomy): Bacteria > Pseudomonadota > Gammaproteobacteria > Pseudomonadales > Halieaceae > JBALVT01. The sequence continues at coordinate 2,011 of JBALWA010000132.1, forward strand.
CGTGTCATGCAGGAAGTTCTGGCCGAAGCGCTTACGGGCGCGGTGCGGTGTGGGTGTTTTGCTCACGCTGTTTGATTACATCGCTGGGAAGTTGGCAAAAGTATATACGGTAATGCCATGGGGGAAAACCGCTAGGGGCCCTCAAGCATTGGGGTTCCCGACCGGTACAATGCACTATTGTGCACTCACTTCGGCACATTTATACTTCAGGCACTTTCCAGGTCCCGGTTTTTTGCATGCTGGGTGCCTGTTCCCACTTACCTGACAAGCCCTGATACAATCCCACCATGACCCTCTCTCAATATTTCAAACTCATCGATGTCCAGGCGCGCATGGGGCTGCGAGCCGATGCCTCCAAATTTTTCCTGGGGTATATCTGGTGGGTGCTGGAGCCGCTGCTCTATGTGGGGGTGTTCTACGTGGTATTTAACATTGTGCTGGAATCCAAGCGCAGTGATTTTCTGGTTTTCCTGATGTGCGGCAAGTTGGCATTCATCTGGTTTTCGAAAACCGTAATGCAGGCTTCAAACAGTATCATTGAGAACAAGGGCCTGATTGGGAAGCTGAATATCCCCAAGACCCTGTTTCCCATGTCGGTTATTCAGCAGGGCGTCTACAAACAGCTGGTGGTGTTTTTGCTGCTGTTTGCAGTGTTGATCGTCGGTGGTTACCCGGTTTCGCTTACCTGGCTTTGGCTTATTCCTGTGCTGGTGGTGAATTATTTGATGATTGTCGCCTGCGCGTTTATTGGCTCGTGCCTGGTCTGCCTGGTGAGGGATTTCAGCCTGTTTATTTCCCTGGGCATGATTTTTATGATGTTCACATCGGGTATCTTTTGGGATGTGCGTGATCTCGGCGACCCCTACAAGACAGAAATGGTTCTGGCCCTGAATCCCCTGGCCTTTCTTCTCGATGCTTATCGACAGGTATTGATGGAGCAGACGGCCCCGGACCTCGTTCATTTGCTGGAGATTGGTGTCGTATCCTGCGTGATTATTTTTGTCATGGTCAGGATTATGCGCAAAACAAGTCAGTACCTGGCCTTGCGGGCGCTGACCGCATGAGCGAAATGGTGCTTGAACTCGACGATGTTTCGCTGAGCTACTCTTCCAAGAAGACCACCTTCGATGGGGGGGTTCACAAAGTACTGGATTCAGTGTCTTTTAAGCTCTATGAGGGCGAGACACTGGGGGTGGTGGGTCGCAATGGCTGTGGTAAAACCACCATACTGCGGCTGATGGCCGGTATTCTTGCTCCCAGCAGGGGCCAGGTACGAATGCACCCGCACAAAAACGCTGCACTGTTGACCCTGGGGCTGGGTTTCAAGCCCGAGTTATCTGGCCGCGACAATGCCTTGCTCGCTGCCATGTACCAGGGGGCCAGTCGCCCGGTGGCCGAATCTTTTCTGGAGGGCATCAAAGAATTTTCTGAGTTGGGCGACTCTTTTGAAGAGCCGGTAAAGACCTACTCATCGGGTATGAAATCCAGGCTGGGTTTTACCACAGCGCTGAAGACCCATATCGACATCCTGCTAATCGACGAAATCCTCAGTGTGGGCGATGCCCATTTTCGGGCCAAGGCCGAGGCGGCGATGAAGGACCGTATTGGTGGTGACCAAACCGTGGTTTTTGTTTCCCATTCGGACGGTCAGGTACAGGAATTGTGCGATCGGGCGATATGGATTCACGAGGGTCGAATCAATGCAGAAGGGGCGACGGCAGACGTCCTCAAGGCTTATCGCAAACACATTAAGTCGATAAAGAACCGCTGATACCGGCGGCCGTCATGCAACCCAAACCCGCTGAAGTTTGCATATTGATGGCCACCTATAACGGGGCGCCCTATGTAGAGGCGCAGGTCGCCAGCATTCAGGCGCAGACCCTGGGCGAATGGCGTTTGCTGGTGCGGGATGATGGCTCTAGCGATGGTACGCAAGGAATCCTTGAGCGATTGGCCCGGCACGATGAGCGTATTACGTTGGTGGAGGATACGGCCGGATCCTCCGGCGGCGCCGCGCAAAATTTTGCTCGTCTGATGACA
>JBALWA010000133.1:0-3873 GCA_036960305.1 Halioglobus sp.
CAGAGTTTGTCTCGGCCGATGTCTTTTCAAGCCAGGCCCATAGATCTTCCGGGTAGGCGCTATCAAACGAACTATAGGGCTGAAAACTTCGTGCAGTCTCGCCATCAGCGTCAGTGAAAACGACCCGGTGGAGATTGGCGCCACCCGGACCCGAGGTCCATTCCCAGCCAATCATGGCGGTGAATTGTCCAGGGACGTTATGGGCCTCCGCCGCCTCGGTGTATTGCCGCCAGGTACTGCTTGCCATTAAACCCGCATTAGGTATCGAACTACTGGGCTCCTCTGGTGGCCGTGCAGCTTCTATAGGTCCGCCCCGGTCTTTTGCCAATGATGAAGCCAGGCCGTACAAGTCGAATTCTTCCAGTGCTTTTTTTAGACGGTATTCGATAAACCACTTCTTCAAGGTGTCGAGAAAACCCAAGCCCTGTCCAGGTATGCCGCTCTCATCAATGGTACGCAAGGTGCCTATCAGTTCGGCATGATCAGCAACCACCAGAAAGTCCAGTGGCGTTTCGATCTGAACTCGAGCGCGGTGATACGGGTGGATGACAGGCAGACCTTGAGCGTAGCGGTAGGCGGTAGCCGGGTCTACAGAGCGATTGAATCCGAGGTAAGCATCAAACGAATTTGAGCTGTGTACGTGAGTGTCCCCCCAGTACAGTTGCCGATCCTGCCCCTGCACCAAGACGGGAACTGTTGCCAAAGTAAGGACCAGCAGCACATGACTCGCTATTATTTTCATATCTACCCTATCCACCCTATTTACACTGCTCGCGCAGCAGCAATCGCCTCTTCTACCATTTTCTTCTCGCTACCATCCAGCCGCGCCTTCATACCGCGCACCATTTCCATTATCACTTTGGCGGCAAATTCATTTTTCTGGATTTTTTTCCAGTAAGCCGCGACTTTATCCGTTGCCTCTATCGGGTTTTCTATTCCCAATCGAGGGACAGTGTGCTCACACATAAACAGCGCCGGTACCAGCGTGCAATCAGCACGAGTGAGAGTATCTCCAACTGCGTAGTCTCCTGAGCCTATGTGTTGCTCAAGTGCACCCATTCCACGTACAACTTGCCTCATAAGCAATTCGACAACAGCATCTACGCGAGTGGCAGGGTCCAGCTGTGACAAGGCCATAAAGATGTTGTTCATCAAATAGACGTCAGCGATTCTCGAGATCAAACGAACTACCGCACGCTCCTGGGGATTGCTACCGACGATTGCTTTCTCCGGGTACATCTCGTCGAGATACTCAGCGATCACTTCCGACTCCGGAATAGTCTCGCTATCAGTTTGTAATACCGGTATACGGCCTAGAGGAGAAATTTCGACGAGTTTTCCTATCAATACCTCAGGCGGTAGGTCAATTTCGACATCGGTTAGCCCCATTGCGTAGATTTGCATGCGAACTTTGGCAGAGTATGGGCTTAAGTCAGCTGATATTAGTTTCATCTCTTATACTCTCGTTACAATCGGCAAATGCTGCTGCTTCATAGGTTGCTGTGTGATCGATAGGTCCAGATTTCTAACAGGCTGCGCGCTTAGGAAAGCACAGCTTCGGGTGGCTACATACACATATAGTCTTCGAAGTTTTTGCTATAGAAATTATCCAGCTCCTGGGAAGTAGCATCTACAGCATCCAGGCTACGCTCAAAATCACCAAAGGGATCGCTACCTCCTTCAGGGTGCGGGTAGTCGGTATTGAACATCAAGATGTCTTTACCAACATTACGCAAAATCCAGCCGGCATCTTCCATGTGTAAAGGAGCGACTCGAACCTGGCGGTGAATATACTCGGATGGCTTTAGCGAAAGTTTGTCCAGGCTGGTATCAAATTTCCCCAACTCAAAACGGCCGATATCCAAGTTTGCCAGAGTAGTGGGAAGCCAGTTGGCACCCAGCTCGATGATACCCACTTTCAGGCGCGGGAAGCGCTCTAGCACGCCGTGGTAAATCATGCAGGTGAGCCAACGCTCTACCGCGTGGTGCAATACGGGTATGTCATGCGCACGGGTGGATTCTATGTTGAATGGGCTCCCCTCCAGCTTGCGCTCTACGCCGGTATTCATGTACTCGTCGGGCATGTTTATGCCGCTACCGATGTGCAGCGTGACAGCCACACCGGCCTCTTCCATCATCGCCCACAGTGGGTCGTAGTCCACATGAGAAGGCGCACGACCTTCGACGGAATCCGCTATTACCCAAATTGTGCTAACGCCCAACTCCAGTGCTGTTTTAAGTGATTCCTGCGCGCGCTTGGGGTCATTTAGGGGTACATGTCCTACAGCCAGCAAGCGTGGGTCATCAGCACAAAAGTCAGCCATACCCCGGTTCAGGGCGTCCGCGCCGCCATACATTAACTCCATGTCAGACGTACGCGAAAAACGTGCCATTGCAATACTTGGGAAAACCAGCTGGGAACTAACGCCCATTATATCCAACGATTCGCTTCTCTCGTCTTTTTGGGTTGCACCATAGGCCGCCCACATATTGAGCTTTTCTCTAGCACCAAAAATATTGTCTTTTAGTTTGGCGGTTAATTCCGGGTCATCGCCCGCAAGACGCTTGTTCGCCTGATCGAAGATGGGCGCAAGCTTTGGCGAGTCAAGCGGAATAAGTCCAGGCTTCAGATTGGCCTTCACATAATCGCAGGAATAGCCTTCCAGCCAACCTGGGGCTTCAATAATATGGCTATCTGCGTCGTGGATGATTCGCCCTTCGCGGTGTGATTGCTGTGCGCCCATTTCATGTACTCCTTAATAGCTGAAGCTCGCTATTATAGTGATACTATATTAAAAGTAAAGCTCAGCAGGGGTAATTTAGGGACAAGCTGACCAACCCAGACGACCGGGCTTGGGCGCGAGATGCCTCAGGTGCTCTGCCGGCGCTCTGCAAGCGTTTCAAGTATTTATTGATGCCGTTCACGGCTTAGCTTGTAACGACTATAGAGAACCAAAGAAACCACGGCTGACAGCCCCATTACAGTCCCTGCTGTAATGCCCAGCCTGGTAAGAACCCCCTCACCCAACTGACCCGGTACAGCCCCGAATGGAAGGCGTACAAATAGATCCAGCATCACTCCAGCAAAGAAGTGGCCAAAGGAATTTGCCGCTTTGGCAAAAAAGGCGCGTGATGAATAGAACAAGCCTTCCTGGCGCAGACAGCCTCGCGCCTAATGATATTTTCCCACTGAGAGTCGACGGAAGGCCTGAAACCGTGCTCAATTAGATTCTTCGCTAGACAAAAAAGCTCCAATTCCACCCAGAATATAACCAACAGTTGTCCCAATCATCTTTTTCTCAGCAGCGCCCTTGGTGTTGTATTTGCTCGCCGCGGCAGCCTGTGATGCGCCGGAACTCATGAGTACCAGTTGCTCTGCTTGCCGCCGTGTCAACGGATAGGTTTCAGCCATTTTTTTAACCAGATAGACGCCAACTTGTTTGACCGTGGAAGCTTCTTCCTTTTCGATTGCTGTTTTAATATCCGGTTGATTACGCAGAATACTCAGGATATTGCCCTTCCGAGCATCTTCAAAATTAAGGGTAACGACAAATGTCACAATCTCTTCATAGGTCACCGCTTCACCTATGCCCACCATAAAATCCTTGCTATAGCGCTCAAATTCGCGCTGGAGCAATTCCTGGAGAATCTCCAGCCGCGTATCGAAGTATTTATAAATGAGCGGATTGCTAACACCCGCGCGCTTCGCAAGAAACTCCATAGTCAAATTGCTAAGACCTTGCTCCTGTATAATCTCACTGGCACAATCGAGCAACTGCATTCGCCGCGCATGGGGTGATAATCGGGATCTTTTCTTGACTGTCATATTCATTTTCCTGGAACCAAAGGTCGACGCAATAGCCGGGAGCGCAG
>JBALWA010000134.1:0-3543 GCA_036960305.1 Halioglobus sp.
CCATTAACCAGCGTGAATGTCTCGAATGTGGCAGGCCCGGCCTATCGCTGCTATCACGGGGGAGCCGAAATGGTACGCAGCTATCCCCTGTCGACGCTCGCAGGGGGTACCGCGATCAATATCACGTTCACGTCTATGTGTGGCCGAATGGATTTTGCGGTAATCGCCGATGCCAAGGCCATACCCGGCACCCAGGAAATTGCCGACTTCATTCTTGAGGCTCTTAAGGAGTTGGAGGCAGTGACGGTGGCAAAACCACAGCCAGCCAGTCAAAAAAAGGCAGCGGGCGCCAAAAAAATCAGCCAAAAAAAAGCAGCCTCTAAAAAGGCTGCCAGCAAGAAGGCTAAAAGCTAAGAGGCGCGCTGCCCCTATTAGTAAACCCACTCAAGGGTGGCACCGTAGGTCCGTGGGTCACCCCAGGTAGTCCAGGGGCTTAAACCCAGCAAGCCTGGAATCACTGCCCTTAAAGAACCAGTATTCACCAGTAGGTACTCTTCATCTGTGAGGTTCCGGCCCCATAGGGACAAGCGCAAATTGCCGCTGGCAATCGCCACATTGGACAAGGTAATGTCGGCATCCCACAAGCCCCGGTCGTCCGTTGGCTCGTTATCAAATGCATTCAGTGAAGTGACCGCGGCATCCTGATAGGAATAGCCCAGGTGGAAAGCCAGATCACTCGCTCCCAACCCCATGCGGTAATCGAGAGCCGCCGTAAAAGAGTTTTCAGGAGCGTAGGCGATCTGGGGAACCACCTCGGTTATTTGTATTTCGCCAGTGGACAGTAAGGTGGGGATTTCATCCTCACCCATCTCCGTGTCCAGATAACCGTAGCCCAGACGGAACTCCAAACCCTGGATTATCAGGACAGTCAGGTCCAGTTCTACGCCGTCAATAGTGTTGCCATCAATCGGTGTAAAATCCCGATCGCCGGCTGTAGTACCTGTTTGCACACTGGCCTGAAAACCATCAAGTTCCATGTGGAACAGCGCCGCATTAAAGGCCAGCCGGGAATCCCAGAACCGCCCCTTAAAGCCCAATTCATAGGAGGTGACATCTTCCTCGTCAAACCCTCTGGCAAAGGCGTTCGGGTTGGCAGACCGCTGAGACGTACCACCTGATTTATACCCGGTAACCACCTTGCCATAAACATTCATATCATCCGTCCAGTCCCAGGCGATAGTGCCGGAAGGATTGAAGTTTTCAAAGGAATCCTCGTAGGGCGCCCCCTGAATTACCGCACCGGGGTCCGGTGGGCAGGCAGCCCCCTGGAAATAGGCGTTCACACAGTTGTTCTCGGTGTAGCCACCCAATTCGGCAAAGGTAAGTGAATTCTCGTTAACCCTGAAAGCCTCTCTTTCGTCCTTGGAGTAGCGCATTCCCAGGGTAAAGTGCCAGCGATCGAGGCCACTGGGCGTATAGGTAAACTGTCCGAACAGGGCAATGGAGTCATTGTTTGCGTCGGTGTAATCCTCGGGGTCTCGCGGACCGACAAAGGACCAGCTCATGCTCTCATTGCGGGCCTCATCCTCGTAATAGTAGAGGCCGGCAACATACTCAATTTGATCGTCCCACAGCTCACCCAGTAGCTGGAATTCCTGGGAAAACTGCTCAAAATCTGTGATCCGGTTACTCAGACTGACGGAGTTACCGGGGCTGGTGATATTAATACCCACTGTCGGGGTACCATCGTGCAGTACCTCCACATCGACTTCCCGATAGCCTGTAATTGACTTGAAGGTCATTGAATCTGACACGTCCCAGGTCAGTGTCAGGTTGTGGCCAGAAACATCGAAATCACCGGCTTCGACCCCGCGCCAGGCGATAGCCTCGTCGGGCCGCCCGGGCGCTGGCTCGGTGGTAAACTCGGCCCAACCCGCCGGATTCTCGACAACACCCGAGATAAACTCCAGACGACTGCTGTCTTCACTGTGGGTGTCATCATAGGCGTAATCCAGCATCAGGTCGTCCGTGATCGCTGCGCTGAAATCTATCCGCCAGGCTTGCCGGTATTCTTCCGCCCAGTCGTCTCCCTCGCCCTTATTCTCAACCAGGCCGTCACGCTCTGAATGCAGGTACGCCACCTTGACCGCAGCTTCACTCCACAGCGGGACATTCACTGAAGTTCTGGACTTGAACTGATCATAATTACCTACAGTGAACTCCTGCTTGAAACCCACGGCACCGGGGTCCGGACGCTGGCTGATCATATTGATCGCACCGCCGGTGGCGTTGCGGCCATACAGGGTCCCCTGGGGCCCCCGTAGCACTTCAATCCGTTCAAGGTCGACCGTTTCCATTCCGGAGCCGACCGAAGTACCCACGTATACGCCATCGATATACAGTGCCACCGAGGGGTCCTGGGTCAGCTGTACATCGTTCTGTCCGATCCCGCGAATGAACATGCGCACGGCAGAGGGGTCATTATTAAAGGCATTCAAAAAGAGATTGGGCACCTTGGCCCCAAGATCCTCGAGCTCGTCAATACCCATTGTTTGGAGCATTTCGTTGTTGAATGCAGACACCGAGATCGGTACATCCTGCAGTGTTTGCTCGCGCTTTTGCGCGGTGACAATAACCTCTTCCAGAGAGAGACCTGACCCCTGTGCAAAGGCGATTGTTGAAAAACAAGTGGAAAGAACCAGGGTCGAACCCAGAGTTCGTAAAGCGATAGCTGTACTCATGACAAACCTCGTTAGCATTATATTTATTATGTGTTTATGCAACGTCAATTCGAAGGTAGCAAAATAGCGGCAATTATACAAACCGGGTTCGTAATCTATGCCTGCAGAAAATCAGGTGATACGCGTCAATCAAACCAACCAGACCTCAACAACCCAGATCTCCCGCCTGTTTTGCGTTGATATGGCCCGCCTGATACAGCCAGCTAACCGTGTCAGCCATAGACACCTCTACTGGGCGAAACTCAAAATCCAGCATGTTCTCTACTTTTGAATTATCGAGTTGAATCCAGTTGGTGGCGTATTCCATGGCCTCTTCACTCAGGGGTATGTGGCTGGACAGATAGGGGTTTAGCCTGTCGAATACCCGGCCCGCGAGACGCATAAAGCCACCCAGTAGAGGTAGCTTGAGCAGCTTCCTGCCCGTCACTTGATCCAGTACCTCGCCCAGCTCCGACCAGGGCAGATAGTGTCCTCCCAGCGTGTAATTACCCGCCTCTGGCTGTAATTCCAGCAGCCGCAGGTGGACTTCCGCTACATCTCGGACATCGACATACTGATTGCCGCTGGGCATCAGTGGCACGAAAGCGATCAGGTAACCCTGCATGCCTACATGGGCTTCAGTGAGCCCGGGGTCATCAGGGCCGATCACTGTGGCCGGATAGGTGATGTACACCGGCTCACCATCCGCTTGCAGCCCCCGCACGTATTCTTCGCAGGCGACTTTAGAGCGGGCATAGGCGTTTTTAGCGGCACCGGGAGGCGAGTTTTCATCGAGAATGCTGGCCTTGGGGTCATACAGCGCCGTTACGCTGGACACATGGATAATTGGCCCGACCCCTAGAGACAGGGCACCCCCTATGAC
>JBALWA010000135.1:0-3498 GCA_036960305.1 Halioglobus sp.
CTCAACACCTGCGAACGTAAGGGCCCCGGTCACGCAAGGCTCTGCAGCGTGTGGCAGGATCCTGATTTCGACGCCAAGCGGGACGCAGTCTACTACACCAGGGTGGTGGAAAACCCCAGCTGCCGTTGGTCTACCTACCAGTGCAACCAGTTGTCCCCGGAAGACAGGCCACCCAGTTGCAATGACCCGGATGTCCCCAAAACCATCCAAGAGCGCGCCTGGACCTCCCCTATCTGGTATACAGCAAAAATGGGGTCAGATTAGATTTAACGAAAAGTCTTATCTGACCCCATTTAACGGGGCGGCGGCGAGGATCATCGCTGCCCCCTTCTCAGCGATCATGGTAATAGCCGCGTTGGTGTTTCCCGATACCAGGGTGGGCATGATGGAACCGTCGATAACGCGCAATCCCTTTAGACCGTTTACCTGCAGCTGCGAATTTACCACGGCCATATCATCCGAGCCCATACGGCAGCTGCCCACAGGGTGATAGCACCCCAGTGCTGCCTCCCGAATATAGGCCAGGATCTCGTCGTCGCTTTGAACTTCCGGTCCCGGCGACTTTTCTGCCTGCAGGGATGACGCTATAGCTGCCTGGGCGAACACCCTACGTTGTAGTCGTACGGCGTCAATCAGTTCCCGCTTGTCTCTTTCACTTTGTAAAAAATTATGGCGTATCAGCGGCGCATCCCCAGGTTTGGATGAACCGAGTTCGACACTACCCCGGGCATCCGGGCGCAGCGGATAGGCCATGGATGTGACGCCAGATATAATCTTTATCCGATTAGTCCCCGCGCTGTCGTCGGTAGCCGCTGGCGAAAAGACCATCTGACAATTGGGACGCTTCTCCGCAGTTCCGCCCACATGCGCGAAACCTGAAACCAGAGCACCGTTAAATGTGAACAGGCCTCTGCTGAAGAGCAGGTAATCGACTAGATGTTTGAACAGACGATGAGGCCGAAACTCATCTCGCATCGTTCCACCAGCATCTGTGGTGTGACGCACCTCGATACCCAGATGTTCCTGCAAATTCCTGCCTACGCCATCCAGGGCCTTCACCATGGTGATATTGTGTCTTGCCAATTCATCCACTGGCCCCACGCCGGACAGTAGCAATAGCTGTGGCGAATGCAGTGCACCGGCGCACAGCAATACCTCCCGGTTGCACTGAAAATGAGTAAGGGCTCCCTTCAACTGCACCTCTACGCCAGTCGCCCTCCCCGACTCAAAAAGCAATCGCTGTACTGCGGCAGTGCAGACAATCGTCAGGTTTTTCCGTTGCCTGGCTGGCGCTAGAAACGCCCTTGCACTGCTGTAGCGACCACCATTTTTCTGGGCCAGGGCAGTGTAGTCAATGCCCCACTGCTGTTCGCCGTTAGTATCGGGATTGCGCGGGATACCCGCCTGTACTGCAGCATCTATAAACGCTTCTGCAAATTTGGGGCGATACCGTACAGCGGAAACGGGGAGCTCGCCACCGCGACCGTGCCAGCGTTCATCGCCCTCAGGGTTATCCTCGCTACGCATAAAATACGGCAACACGTCTTCGTATGACCATCCCTTATTACCCAAGGCCGCCCAGTGGTCGTAGTCCTCCGCCTGACCTCTCACGTACATCATGCCATTGATGGCACTGGAGCCCCCCAGGACTTTGCCCCGGGGCTGGCTGATACAGCGATTGTTAAGTTCTGACTCCGGCTCAGACTGCAGACGCCAGTTAAGTTGCTTGTGGTCGTATAGGGCACCAAAGCCAATAGGAAGTTTGATCAGCGGGGATTTATCCTCAGGCCCCGCTTCCAACAATAGCACCGTGTAACGCCCGCAGGCGCTAAGGCGATTGGCGAGTAGACAGCCGGCTGTGCCGCCGCCGACGATAATGTAATCGAATTGTTTCACGCGCTTCCTACACCCGTCTCGTACAGGCGAAAGTCGGGGTAACTGGGCTCCTGCCGTGCAGCAGGAGTGGTTTTGTCTACTCCAGCGGAAAGTCCTCAGGACCGGCAACTGTTGGATTATTGTTATCGAGTATGCCCCGCATGCGTTTTTCCACTTGTACTTTAGACCCTTCGGGGTGCGTCAGGATATAGAACTGGTCCTTGGTGATAGCATCGAAGACCTGTTCCGCCACGGCTGCCGGCGATCGAGCCGTACTGAAAAACCCCTGCGTGGCTTCATCAATCGCCTGTTTCTCGGCCAATTGCTCCTCGCTTAATTGGACATCCTTTGCACCCGGACGATTGCGCTCGAAGTCATGGATTTTGGTGTTCACATAGGAGGGACATAGCACCGAAACGCCTACATCGGCCCCGGCGTTCCGCAAATCTCCGAACAAGACTTCCGAAAGCGCGACGACAGCGTGCTTGGACACAGTATACGTACTGGTCCCGGGTGCTGATATCAAACCGGCAATGGAGGCCGTATTGACGATATGCCCTTCGCCCTGAGCAATCATTTGAGGCGTGAAGAGTCGCATACCGTGGATAACGCCCCACAGGTTAATACCCAGCAACCACTCCCAATCTGCCTCACTCTGTTCCCAGATGGGACCGCCGCCACCCACGCCCGCGTTATTGAACAGCAGGTGTGCACTACCAAATGCTTCATTAGTCTTGCGTGCCAATTCTTCCATTGCTGTCGAACTCGCCACGTCGGTAACCAGAGCCAGCAGGTTTTCGCCCCCGTCCAGGTCGATCACTGCTTGATCCAGGGCGGCCTGCTCGATGTCGGCAATGACCACTTTCATACCCTGATCCAGTGCATGCCTGGCCAGTGCGAATCCTATTCCGCTCGCTCCACCGGTAACGACGGCGACTTTATTATTGAAGTCTTTCATGTTTCAGTCCTTGGTTTTTAAATCGCTTCGACCTGTAACAACTGGCCAGCGAGGTCCTCGTAATTCTTCTCATCGACAAATAGATGACGTCCGCCAACCATCATATCCCGTTGTGCCTTCTGGAGTACACTCGGATTGCGCATGACGCTGGAACCGGCTTGGCGATAGGCAAATGCCATGGCTTCTTCCGCAACCTGGGTAATAAACGTGGCGCAGGCACGAGTTCGAGTAATCAACTCCTCGCTCAGAGGGTCGCCCCCTGAGACGTGATCAATCGCCGCCTCGAAAGTTGTACGGGTCAGGGACTCAGCTGCCTCCAGTGACAGGGTGCGACGCGTAAATTCGCGCTGGAATGCTTGTTGCTCTCGCAAGGGCGTAGAGCCCATGCGGGTGCGACCGGCACAGACGACCGCTTTGACTTCAGCCAACGCGCGCCTGCCCATGCCCAGACCCCAACCGGCATGACACAGCGCCGCCTGAACGACTGGACCCAGCTCAGACAACGGGCCACCGGATTTTGCCGTGGCATCAAAGAGCTCGAAACTCCAGCGTTCGTCAACCTGCTGCTCGGGTACTTCGTAGTCAAAACTACCAGTACCGCGCAGACCCACGACATCCCAGTTACCCTTGATCTCCACTTGATTCTGAGGGAGGAAGAAACAACG
>JBALWA010000136.1:0-3426 GCA_036960305.1 Halioglobus sp.
AGCGCCGCCGTGAGCTGCCCCAGAAACATTGCCCCGTATATCTTGAAGTGGTAATTGTGGCAGCGGTAAACCGTGTAGAAATTGTCGGCGCCTACCTGCTTGAGGTACTTGGTGTCAGCGACGATAGCGCGGCTATTGCGGCTGACGACATTCATGTAGTCCCCGCACAGAACATCGATATGGGTCGCCATGTGCAGCAGGTGTCCCGAGTCGGGCACCAGGTCTGACAGGGCATCTCCGTGTCGCAGTGCCAACTCCGGATACGGCGACATCTCCATAAGATGGATATACATATGTAGCAGCCCGGGATGACGCCAGGCCTCAGCGTGTTCGAAGGTGGTTTCCAGTACCGCCCGCGCTTCTTCGGTATCGGCCCCCTCTGCCACTCGCCCACTGGGCAAGTCCCATAGTTGCCAGGGGGTGCGGTTCATCATCGCTTCGGCGAAAAGCGTACAAACATCAAGATCCGTGGAATGACGACGGTGCACCGCGCGCATGGCATCGGCGTAGGCATCGTTGAAGGGAGAGTAATCCTGCATAGACCCATCTTCGGGGTAACGTGAGGCCAGTGCCCTGATCAAGTCCTGTTCTGTTTCACTTGCCTTGGCCATCACCTTCCTGGCCTGTGACAGCGAAGCCAGTGCGAGTGCCAGTGCCTCGGGTTTTTCCTCGTCCTCAAAGGCTTCCCAGGGCTTGTTGTAATTGGGACCGATACAGTAGGCGATCCCCCAATATGCCATGGCGCAGCCTGGGTCGGCCGCTGCCGCTCGCTGGAAGCAACTGATGGCCTCCTCGTGATTATAGCCATAGGTCCAGACCAGGCCGCGATCAAACCACTGCTGCGCTTCTATGGAAAAGGTGGTCACGGCACGCGAATAATTACCCAGGTTGTAATAGTCCATAGCTGAATCCCTGCATTGGCTCACTTTTATCCTAGCAGATGATTCCGGAGTCTACTCATAACTGGACTGTATTTCTGTGAAAAGCGGTACTGGGTACTAATCTCAATCGAAAAGCCCGCTTTCTATGGAGACGGATTTGGCGGTACCGCACCATGGCATCTGCGGCAGTTTCAGGTTAACTTGTTTGTCCCGTTTCAGCGCTGCTTTAATTGTCCATGTTTCTGTTCAGCCTGAGACGTTCTCCATGCCGTATCCAACTGCAGAATGCAAAATTAGGTGACGAAGTTTGAATGTAAAGGCCAAACAGGTGATGCGCAGTATTGGCATTGCCCTGTGTATCACCGTAACGCTGCTTTCCCTAGAATCGCAAGCTATAGAGGATGGTCGTGAATTTGTCCCGATCCGGATTGGATGGCAGATTCCTGCGGCGACACAGGGGCAGATTCTCCAGGTTCTGAAGCGAACCGATGTCCTCGACGCGCATGGATTGGACCCGAGCCTTGTTCCGTTCAGCTATGGTGGCCCGCAAGTCGAAGCCGCCTATAGTGGGGAGTTGGATGTTTTTTTTGCCGGCGACCAGCCTGTACTCAATCTAATAGCACGCGGCGGCAAGTGGAAGATAGTGGCCAGGCTCTTCGAAGACAGGGTTGCTATCATTACGCCGCCGGGCTCAGCCATCAACCAACTCAGTGACTTGAGAAACAAGACCGTGGCCAGCCCCTTTGGCTCAGTCGGTCATCGGGATGCGTTTGTGCAACAGCGGCTGGCAGGTTTCGACCCCGAACTCGACGTCACTAACGAGAATGTTGATATTCTGGAGATTCGTCGCCGGGTGTTTTCGGGTGGCAGGGACTCCTGGGATGGGATCGATGCAGCCGTAGTCTGGGATCCGCTGGTGGCCCGTTTGGAGTTAGACGGGCTAGCCCGGGTGCTCGCATCGAAGCCCTACCTGGGTGTTGTAGCAATGTCTGATGACTTTATTACTCAACAGCCAGAAGCCGCCGCAGAATTTCTGGCTGCTCTGATGCGTGCCTGGGCATTTCTTGCCCGCCATCCAGACAGGGTGATGCAATGGTACATCGATGACACCAGTCTGGGTTATGAGCCCGATGCGCTCGTTTCTGCACGGCTGGACTCCAATTTTGACACGAAGACATTGAGAGAGGTAGACCTTAGCCTTAGAACAGAAGATATGGCCACTCTCGAGCAGGGCGCGGCATGGTCGCGCTCAGTTGGAGAGGGAGACCCCAGTATCCGCGATGCCATAAATCAAACCTTGCTAACCAGGGCTCGACAGGTTCTTGATGAAGGCAATTTCGACGATATTGTCACTATTCTTCCTTCCGCTGCCGGTACGCCCCTGATCAGTAATAAGTATCGCTATACATTCGAATCGGCTCCGATTGGAGCGGTTTTTGCCGTGATGGTGATCATCGCACTGCTAGCGATCGAGTTTGGTTTATGGCTGGGTAGACGTAGCAAACGCAATAAAGCCTCATTGCAGCCCGTCGCAACGGTTGTTGGTGCTGTGCTCGGTATGATGGCATTTGTCATCGCACTTACCTTTGGCTCCGCGAATGGGCGTTTCGATGAGCGCAAGTCTGCACTGCTCGACGACGTCACGGCCATTCAAACCGCCTACCTGCGCGCGAGTCTGCTGCCTGAGCCTCATCGAACAACGGTGCGGAGTTTGTTGCGTGACTATGTCCACATGCGGGTTGGTATTGTCTATGCTTATGGCCTGCCCGATAGACTTCAATTGGTACAGCGGCGGGCGGAAACCCTGCAGGATCTCATGTGGTCACACGTCGAATCACTGGCTGAAACAGAGAGTGATTCAAGAATTCAAATGCAGTTTGCCTCGGCGCTCAACGACGTTTTTAACTTACACACCAAGCGAGTGGTTCTCGGGGCTTATTACCAAATTCCAGTTTTTGTGTGGATCGCGCTTCTATTAGCTTCGACCGTGGCTATGTTTGCTGTGGGTTTTCAATTTGGAGCATCGGGCGGTCGGCGTATTATCGCCGCCAATCTAGCCTTATCTTTGACATTTGCGTTAGTGATGCTCCTTGCCATAGACCTTGATAGGACTGGCGAGGGTCTTGTAGCAGTGAATCAGCAACCCATGTTGAACTTGTACCAAAATATGAATAGCGGAAGGTAGCTTGAAGAGTGATGTTGCGAGGGAGCCGGTAGCAATACCATCGGCTCAATTTTGGCCAGCTAATAAGGCTATATCTTTTGAGCATATACAAAACCTTGCACATTACTAATTTCACATAGCGATTCCCGGGTCCTGACGCTACTATGGCAACTGAGACCTCTACTAACTAATTGTGATTGTCCAATGCGAGCTTCCTCGATTCCTTCCCTAAGAGACATACCTTCCAGCGAGCTTCTGATGGCGGTTTTCGATGTCCTAACAGGGTCTTTCGTCGATATTTCACCCGCCGCCGACTTGCTTTTTACAGCAAACGAATTAAGTGCGTTGCCGCGAACAATATCATTGGAGGAGCATAGGAAA
>JBALWA010000137.1:0-3406 GCA_036960305.1 Halioglobus sp.
GCACAAACACCGTATTGTCACCGTCGATATCTGCCTCACGGCTCACTCGATCCCAGACCTCCGGATGGGACATGTCTCCTTCAAACAATTTCCTGTGGTACCGGCCGGAAAATTCCATTTGTTCATCAGCGACCAACACCCTGCGGTGCGCATCAATATCCATGATGACAACCGTATCCAGCTCCTCAATGGCACAGCGCTGCAACTCTTCGAGAATGGTCTGGCCGAAGCGGCCAAAGCCCGCGAGAATAACCACATCCTTGGCGTGTGTTTCGCTAAAATAGTGCAACAGGTGACTGCGTACAAGCCCGGAAGCTGCCAGATGATAGGTATTAAAGGTCTGGCAGCGCTTGGCTACCCGGGTATTCTCCATCGCCCGCATAAAACGTAAATTACCGCAGTGTATGATTATCCTGTCGCCAATCCCCGGCACCAGGTTGATCAGGGTACTGGCAGCCTCATAACTGCGCAGACTATTGTCGTCCAACAACAGGACTTTTCTTGATAGTTCCACGCGAAGCTGCTTCAGAAAATATTCATGGGTGATATCGCCTGTGACGACCGTTGCACCAAATTCGTCGCTAAACTCATCACGCACCGCCTGATCGGGGCTGGAACTGACGACGACAATGGGGACTTTGCTATTGTGTCGGCGCAAAGCCCGCAACGTACTCATCGCGAGTTCGCCGTCGCCTACCACAATGATATGGTCACGTAAGCGGCGCAGGTACCAACTCTGGGGTGCCATCGCGCGCAACAACGCCTCGATGAGTGTCCAGGCGGCCAACAGGGGAGCGCCAAAGTACGCAGACCAAACCATCACGCGCCCTATCAAGGGGCCGCCATAGGGGGTACCCAGGTCTACACCTCCGACGACAAAAAGGCTCAAGCTATAATAGGCCTGCGTCAGAAACCCTGCCGTGACAATCTCGGGGCGCTCCGTCACACTGACGCCCATAGAAAACCCTATGATAGCGCTGATGAAAAAATACAAAGCGCCCAATGAACGCCAGGAGAGCGTGCCCTCTTTGTTTGAGTCCTTATACATAGGCGACATGATACAGCAGTTACTGGCCGGCCTGTGGTAATTCTGGCACCAGGATTCGAGCCAAAAACATCCCGCCTGGCTTCGTCCAGTGGCCATAATCCGGATACAGTATCTGCCCTGTATCGTCTGTCAATAAGCAGACCCTGTCAGGGCAGAGCACTTCGAGCTTGGATATATACTGGACCGGACTGTCTGCCATCTTTTGCGCAAGCATTTGGTCAAATTCAAACAGCGCTGCTTGCTGTCTTGAGAGTGCGAGGGTTTCGAAGTCTTCGAGCGAAAAACTTCGTGCAAGAAGATCGGGTATGTCCGGCTGGAATTCCATTTGCGGGCCATACCAATACAGAGGCGCCAGCGTGGCGAGCGACTCCAGTGCACGACGGGTGGCCTCAACGCGGTCCGTAGAAACTTCCCCTATCTGTAATTTTGTCCGCTGTGTATAGATAATTCGAGTGATTTTCTCCGGGTTATCACGCACAAGCTGTTCGGCGAAATTATACATCGATTTACAACGGCCCTTAACTATGCCGGCAACACAGCCTGCACCTGTCAACTGAACGATGTTGTTCTCAGGGAAGTTACCATGTAAGGCCGCCCACATATCGGCGGCGTGACTGTCACCCAAAACCAGGGTGGTATTATCGGTGATACGATTACACCCGTGGAAGTTGGGACTGAACTCCTCCCAGCCCTGACCCTTTTTCGCCATGTGGCAAAGGGGATTACGCACGTGCTCCCGGCGGATCGTTTTGGCAAGATGAAGCACACTGACCTGGGCCCGCAACTGGTCCGGCACCCGCCACTGCCAACCCTGCGTCGCCCAGCTGTGTGCTGCCGGCAAGGACGCGACCAATGCGCACAGAGCACAGGCCAGGCCAAAAGCCGGCGGGGATAAGGCCTTGTCCTGCGACGGCTGCCTGAACGGCGTTTCAATAAAACGATACATTAAGAAGGCAATGACAATTGACGCCAGCACCAGGATCACCTGCCCCTGCCCCGTTAACTCTCCCAGCAAGTAATACTTATACAAAACATAGAGCGGCCAATGCACCAGGTAAAGAGAATAGCTGATGAGCCCTATTCCCACAGCGATGGGATTGGACAGAACACAACCGCCCAAACGCGATGTTCCTGTGTAAATGCACAGTGCAGCGCCCAGCGTGGGTACCAGGGCATTAAAACCCGGAAAGGCTGTTTCCGCGTCAAAAGCAAACACAGCGTAGAGAATCGCAGTAAGCCCGAGAAGGAAAAGGAGCTCACTAACCCAGGCTACGCGAGGCTGAAAAGGTAACAGCCACACCAGCATAGCCCCGATAGCGAACTCGAAAGCCCTGAATGGTGCCAGATAGAATGTTGAGTCAGGCTTGGACTCCAGATAGTGTTGCGACAACAGCAAACTGATGACCCCAATTGTCGCTATGACCAGCGGCGTCACATAGTGTTTACATCGACTCAGCAACAAAAACAGTAGTAGTGGCCACACCAGGTAGAACTGCTCCTCCACTGCCAGGGACCAGGTATGTAGCAACGGTTTGTAAACTGACTGAATATCAAAATATCCGGTTTCGCTCCAGAAAAAGTAATTGGATACCGCCAGCAAAGCATGCAACGTAGACCCTCCCAGCCTGGCAAAATGTTGCGGTGACAGCAGAAAAAAGGCAACGACAAACGTCGCCAGGAGCGTAAAAAACAGGGCGGGAAAGAGCCTTCTGGCGCGACGACTATAAAACCTGGCGAAGGAGAATTCCCCGCTTCCAATATTTACCACCAGCAAGCGCGTGATGAGGAAACCGCTAATGACAAAAA
Organism: Halioglobus sp.; assembly: GCA_036960305.1. Taxonomy (GTDB): domain Bacteria; phylum Pseudomonadota; class Gammaproteobacteria; order Pseudomonadales; family Halieaceae; genus JBALVT01. The sequence continues at coordinate 2,855 of JBALWA010000137.1, forward strand.
AGACATCGACCCCGACAAACCCGCCACTGAAGGCAGGAAATTCGAAGTGAAACAGTATGACACTAAGCACCGCTAGCGCGCGAAGCCCGTCTATATCTGGCCTGTAGAGTGGCTGCTTATCCATGTTTCAAATCAGTACGACAAAGGCAAAGATAGGATCGCTACCGCCATCCATGGCTCTCGCGATCTACCGTACGTCCTGTGCATAAAAAAGCCCGCTCAATAGCGGGCTTTACAATCGAGAAATACCGTCTCCGAATTATCGACGACTAACCGACGCGCGCAAGCGGCGAGAAGCTACCAGTAACAGACCCAACATCGTCAGTACCAGTCCGTAAGCGGACATGGTTGGAACCGGAGCCACAGGACCTGATGGCGGTGGAATTACTACTACATCGTCTACACAGTTGACCGCTACGCTCGTTACGTTTGCACCTGCAACCGCACCACTGCCCGCGGTAACAGTACAGGTTTGGCCCGTGGGCTGCGTGAGTACAGTGACAGCGTAGGGGCTGCTATTGGCAACCAGGGTGGCAAAAGTGAAGATGCCGC
>JBALWA010000138.1:0-3273 GCA_036960305.1 Halioglobus sp.
CGCCTGTTTGACCTACCGCGTTCAGGCTGGTCCGATTACAGCGAAGATCTTATTTCAGCAGGCGGTGGTATTTTTGAGCGCTCGGCAAAATCGGTTTCGATTTCGCCGGAAATGAAGGCCTGCTTTGGTATATCCGCCGATAACCTGACCCCCAATGACCTGATTAACAAAATATTGAAATCCGAAATTGACCTGCTTTGGAATGGGGGTATCGGTACGTATGTTAAGTCCAGCCTGGAGTCACATACCGATGTCGGAGACAAGGCTAACGACAGCCTGCGGGTCAACGCCAATGAACTGCGCTGCCGGGTTATCGGAGAGGGCGGCAATTTGGGCATGACGCAGTTGGGTAGAGTTGAATTTGGTCTCAATGGTGGTCGATCCAATACCGATTTTATCGACAATGCCGGTGGCGTTGATTGTTCTGACCATGAGGTCAATATCAAAATTTTGTTGAATGCCGTGGTGGCCAGGGGTGACCTCACGCAAAAACACCGTAACGAACTATTGGAAGAAATGACCGGCAGCGTGTCGGAACTGGTGCTGAGGAATAATTATCGGCAGGTGCAGGCGATTAGCTTAACCGAGTATCAGGCAGAGGCGCGCAGTGGCGAGTACCGGCGTTTTATCTCAACGATGGAAGATACTGGCCGACTCAACCGGAACCTGGAATTCCTGCCTTCAGATGAGTCACTGGGTGACCGTAAGGTTCAGGGAAAAACACTTACTCGACCCGAGCTGTCTATTCTCGTTTCTTATAGCAAGGCCATTTTAAAGGAGGAGCTTATAAACTCCGACCTGGGCCTGGATCCTCACTTGGCCAATGCGGTGCGGACGGCTTTCCCTGACCGGCTGGTGAGCGAGTATGAAGAGGAAGTTCTGGACCACCAACTCCACCGCGAAATCATGTCCACGCAAATTGCCAACGACATAGTCAACCGCATGGGACTGAACTTTGTGCTGCGACAGCGCAAGGCGACGGGTGCGCCAGTGGCCGACGTCGCCAGAGCCTACACGACCGTCATGGAAGTGTATGCTGTCGCCGATTACTGGGAGCAGATAGAGGCACTGGATCACCAGGTGGATGCTACTGTTCAGATGGATATGATGCTTGAACTGATACGTTTGGTGAAACGGTCAGTACGCTGGATGTTAAGAAACCGGCGGCATGACCTGACACCTACCAAGGCCATAGTCGAGTTCAGGTCTGGATTGGATCAGTTGCGAGGTTTGCTTCTGCCCACGCTTCGGGGCAAGTCGGCGGAGAACTATGAAGGGCTCTATGAGAAATATACCTCGGCGGGCGTGCCCACCGAACTGGCACAAGCTGTAGCGAGTACGGGGCATGCCTACAAAGTACTGGGTATTATTCAGGCGGCTGCCGAGACAGACTCGCCATTACTGGATGTTGCCGCGTTGTACTTTCTGCTGGGAGAGCGTCTGGAGCTGGATTGGTTCAGTGGCCAGATAAATGCGGCCAAGGTAGACAACGAATGGCAGGCCCTGGCCAGGGATACCTACATGGAAGACCTGGAGTGGCAGCAGCGAACGCTGGCGACCGGCGCGCTCAGACACATCTGTGAAAAGCGCGATATGTTGGCCTGTGTTCAGCGTTGGGAAGAGCAGGAAGTGACTTTAATCACGCGCTGGCGTGAGATGTTGACAGAGTTGCACGCGACAGATTCACCGGACTTTGCCATGTATGCGGTGGCCAACCGCGAACTGCTGGACCTCGCGCAGAGCAGTATGCTCGATTAGAATCGAAGGCAAAAAAATGCCTCGGCCCAGATCTATACTCGGCAGAGGCTTGTGGGTTGATTTACTTTAGGGTGTGCGGTCTAGACAGCTCGAATCTTATGAACGCCGGATACACCGGTGAGGCCGTCCCATTGGTCACAGCGGCCTTCCCGCCAACCCGATAACCAGTTTTGTCGATGGTTTTCATCTTCATGGGGGCAGAACTCGTTGCTACGACCGCTAACGCCGGCCTGGTAGCCTCGATCAAATGCTCTGTCGTTCATATCGCGTTTCTGTCTCTTCATAAATAGCGCCTCCAGTTCAGGCTTAAACACCACTTTCAGGCCGAGGTACAAACTGCGCACCTCGCGCTGCGCGGTGTTATAACTAAAAGTATAGTTAAAAGTTTTCTTTCGTGTATTAGGCTTTTCTTAGAGTGAAGCTATACAACGGTGTGTGTCATGGGACACAGCTTCAGTAAACAATAGCGGACACGACAAGTCGACTATCGATTTGTTCTGAGAATCCGATTTTATATAACCTGTTGTATGTTTGAAGATTTAGGTTTGATTTAATCTAAAAAATACAATCAGTTAAGTCAGATACCTAAACATTTTATTGGCAGAAATTGGGTGCTAATAAGGCTATGTACCCTCGCAGCGAGGGAAATTAGCCACAGATTGGGTCGGATTTCGGGGTTCGACAATATTTTGCAATGTCATTAGGCCCGGTTCAAAATTCTTCCAATAGCCAACGCCGGTCTCGTAGATTGGCCTGCGAACCTGTTCGGAGCTGGCCGTACGAATGGGGCGTTGGGTGTCGTAGTACTGTAGGCAGTTTTCTTCCCAGGGGAGCTCCAGGTGCGCCAGTAGTCGCTTAACCTGTAGTCTCAAGTCAGTGACGGTATCCTCGTAATCTACTCGCAGAACCCGGCCCGGCAGTACTTTGTCCCAGTGCGTCATCATCCGCCGATATTGCCCATAGTAATGCCCAAGTTCCGACTGGTCGTAGCTGAAGGCCTGTCCCTTGGCGTACAGCTGCTTGAGGTTACTAAAGCAGGTGTCCATGGGTTGACGACGGGCATCGATGATTTTTGCCCGGGGTAAGATCGCGTGGATAAGGCCCACACAGCGAAAGTTGTTGGGCATCTTGTCAACAAAATGGGGCTTTCCGGCAGTACGGTGATCCTGTGTTTGCTGTAGGTATCTATCGCCTAGTTTCGTATAAAGCAGGCTCTGATTATCATGCGCGAAGCCATCCTTGCTCAGTCGCTCCAGACCCATAATATACGGTAGTTCCCCCAGGCCCTGAACGGCACTGTGACTGGCCATAATCTGCTCCAGCAATGATGAACCAGAGCGCGGCATGCCAAGAACGAAAATAGGGGAGGTATCCGTGTTACCGCTGCCCTGGTAGCGCGCAAAGAATTTCTGGCTGTAGTGCGCTATCGCCAGGGTGACTTGGGTTTCGATTTTTTCGGGACGATAATTAACGAGCCTGCGCTGCCGGCGATTGCCCTTTTCGTAGTACTGCCAG
>JBALWA010000139.1:0-3270 GCA_036960305.1 Halioglobus sp.
ACTTGCAACGACATGTATCGCCCGGCCGCTTTCGGCATTTCCACCACTGCACCTTCGCTGATATCAACAATCGCAACACTGTAAAGCGTGTCACGATTAAGTCGCTTACTGCTGCGATTATCGATACCCACAACGTTGCGTGAGTGGCTAAAGCGATTAATGCCCCCCGCGCGGGCGTAATACTTATCCAACTGCAGGGCTGTCTTGGCGCGTACATAATTCATCGCATTGACTTTAACCGCTACAGAAGAATCGATAGTGGATTCGCCGGCCGACACAGACACCATACTGTAGAAAAGTAACAAGCTGTAGGCTAGAGCTCTAGAAATCATATTTGAAATCAATACCCCATGTCCTTGGAGGCTGATAGTTGACTCGCAAGGAGTTCTCGTTCGCGATCTTCTCTGAATAGTACTCTTCATCGGTGAGGTTATTACCCCAAAGGGCTACTTGCCATGACGCCCCGTCTGGAATATAACTGATTCGAGCCTGAAGCAAGCCTACCGAGTCTGCCTTCAACTCGCGGGTACTCGGTGAGGCTATGAAATCATATTCAAAGTCACTTGTATAAGAATAGCTTAAGACCATGGGCATCTGCGCGCTTTGTAGCCCCAGGTCATAACGGGCAGACAAAAAGGCCGTAAGCTCAGGCGCACGCAGAAGACTCTCTCCTTCGGCGTCATAGAATATGTCTCCATAGCCAGTACCAGGCCCTGCCACCCCGCAGCCCAATTCGATGCAGGGTACCTTGGCCGAGGCATCAAAGTCCTTATATTCGGTATCCAGTGAATTAAAGCCGCCATTCAGAACCAGCGCTTCGGTAGCCAGCCACGAGAAGTCCATTTCAAAACCGATGATTGCTGCATCCGCAGCATTTTGTGTCACAAGTACAGGAGTATCGCCATCACCAGCGGCTCGGGTCACCTGCAGATCCTTGTAGTCATAATAGTAAGCTGCGCCATTTAATCGCAGCACACCGTCGAAGAACTCTCCCTTGAAGCCCAGTTCGAAATTATCCAAAATTTCTGGCTCCAGGATGGGTCGCTCTTCTCCGTCCCATTTGGTGTTTGCCGGACTATTGAAGCCTCCGCTTTTAAACCCCTGTGAATAGGTAAAGTAGAACATGCCAAAATCCACAAAGCGTTGCACATTGAACGTCGGCGTAGTTTCAGACCAACTTTCGTCTGAGCTGTGCGGTAGCGGCCCTCCGCTCAGGTTGATATAGCCTGGATTTGCCACGGTTTTTTGCTCTTTCTTCTCATCCGTATATCTGGCCCCCACGCTTACCACCCAAAGATCAGAAAAGTGATACGTAACCTTGCCCAAAAGTGCATAACTTTCGGTTTCGACCGTCTGCGTGCCAAGCTCGGCTATGGAACCGGGAAATCGAATTGAAGTAGCCCTGGTCTCCGCTTCCGCCTCGGTATCGTAATACTCAGCTGCGAGCACCCATTGCAGCGCACTGTCGCCGCTTGATGTCGCGCGGAACTCCTGGCTGAAGTTTTTCGAGTCTGAGCCAATGTACCCGCCCAACCAATCCGCAGATCCACCGTCATTTTCAAATGGTCCGGAAGACTCACGATCAGCGTATGTCGTCACCGACAAAAAGTCGAAGCTCGCAAACGAAATATCCAGCGCAAGGTCGTGTGTATAGAGCTCAGATTCGGAGTTGCCGGGAACGTTATGCGCAACGGTGCCACCGTCATCGCCAGTCAGGCCACCCAAAGTCAGCCCGACGTTGGATGGTGGCGCATCCAGAGAATTCTGCCGAAAACCCGCAGTGTCGTCTCTTTCCGCCCAAGAGGCAGTCCATTTAAGCGATGCATCATCACCAATGTCCCAGACCGCCTTCCCGCGTAGCGTGCGATAATCCCTGTCATCGTATTCATCATTGCCTTCAGCAGATAGATTATCGGCATAGCCATCGCGTTGATACCACCCTCCGGCGAGTTGCACGCGGAAATTGTCGGTAACCGGACCGCCTATAATCCCTTCGATATCACGTTGGTCATAATCACCCAGAGAGACTTCAACGCTGCCAGCCCATTCCTCGCCGGGGTCCTTGGTGATAATTCTTAGGGCACCACCGATAGAGTTGCGACCATAGAGTGTACCCTGGGGACCTTTCAATACCTCTACTCGCTCGACATCGGGCAAGTCAAGCAAGGCTCCGCCACCGCCACCGGCATAACGGTCGTCAACATAGACGGAGACGCTGGGCCCTAGCCCGATCGGTGAGAGGCGCGTCCCCACCCCTCGAATATATGGGGAAGGTGAGCCCTGCGTGCTGGAAACGACCAGACCCGGCGTAACCGTGGCCAGCGACTGTATATTGGTTACCCCTAAGTCTTCGATTCTCTCCGCAGAAAAAGCGGAAATTGTCAGCGGCACCTCTTGCAGGTTTTGCGATCGCTTTTGGGCAGTAACGACCACTTCCTCCAGTTGCTGGGCTAGCGATACGGGAGAGTGCAGCAGTACGCCAGCGCCAAAACAGGCCATGGTCTGCGCTCGAATAGCTTTATTAAGAATGAACATTTTCATAATTATTCTGCCTCTAAAATGCGGAGTTAGTTGTAATCCTAATTATTTGACATATCGGTATGTTAACATCTTATATCGTAAATTTTTGACTTGCAAGTTATTTTACGGTTGAGTATGGTTAACCTATCTGGCTGGTGATTTCCCATGCTGTTCGTACTATCGCAAGCGAACCATGTATTGCTGGCTGCTCACATGTTGTTGAATTCAGATGAAGAGGCTATGACGAAGGTCAAACCGACAAGCAAAAAAGCCCTTACGCGAGCACGACTGCTGCAAACGGCTGCTTCACAGATGAATATCCAGGGCACGGCGTCTATGGACCTGAAGTCCGTTGGCAGGGCCGCGGGGATGAACCGGAATGCCTTGTACTACTACTTTAAAAACCGGGAGGACCTTGTCTACCAAACGTATATGCGCTCTGCCATGCAACTGGCAGATGACCTGGAGATCATCGATGCTCTCAGCGGGTCAGCGGCTGACAAACTGAGGGCCCTCACACAATTGCACTTGTCAGAAGATAGAGGCGAACAGATTGTATTGAAGTACCTCGAGGTGCTAGACCCGGCACATCGAAAACCGTTCGCCAAACTGCGTCGAAGCAATATAGAAAAACTCTCCCTAATCTTCGCCAATGGAGTAGGCAGTGGGGAGTTCAGGGAAGTAAACCCGGCTGTCGTTGCCCAACTGACACTCGGCATGATGGACTGGGCGCAACTCTGGTATCGATGG
>JBALWA010000013.1:0-87891 GCA_036960305.1 Halioglobus sp.
GCGGCGACTTTGAATGGCAGCGCCCCAACACCACGCCCCGTCGACTCACTGAAGAGCAGGTAGACGCTTACGACCAACAGGGGGTTTTTGTGTTGGAAGGCGCGTTCGACACCGCAGACCTCCAGCCTGTAATCGAAGAGCTGGACCGACGCGAAGAAGACATGGTCAAAATGCTCAGGGAACATTCGGATGACGGCACCTTGTTTATCAATCGCGCTGACGAAATCACCTTCTCCGCGCAACTGGTGCAGCAATCAGAGCTGCTCGCAGATTTCTGCCGCGGCCCGGTATTCCAGGACCTGGTTCACGACCTGATCGGCCCGGACGTGCGCCTGTACTGGGATCAGGCGGTATACAAGAAGCCCGGCAACCCGGCGCCCTTCCCCTGGCACCAGGACAATGGCTATACGTTTATCGAGCCCCAGCAATACCTCACCTGCTGGGTGGCCCTGGTTGATGCCACCGAGGAGAACGGCTGCCCACACGTCATTCCCGGCCTGCACCGCGAAGGCACACTTGAGCACGAGTACACCGACCTCGGTTTCAACTGCTTCCAGGGTGAACCAGAAGGTAGCGTGGCTGCACCCGTCAAAGCAGGTGGCATCGTGGTGTTTTCGTCTCTCACGCCTCACGCCACCGGCCCCAATCTGACCGATGGCATACGCAAAGCCTATATCGTGCAGTTCTGCCCCGATGGCTGTGTCGCAGTGTCCTTGAAGGAGACCGGCGAGCGAATCGAGATCCCCGTAGGCAACCCGGAAACCCAGTTCCCGGTACTGGTAAAAGGTGAAGCGGCCTAAAAAACGTGGTCTGTCCCCTGTTTTTGCTCACTTTGTAGTCGGCATCAGTCCTATTCCTCAATTGCCGTTCCCGTTGCGGCTACCACGCACTACTATGGCCCTATCCAATCCTATTAAGCAGCTGGAGAAATGCAGATGACATATCGAGTAATACAGTGGGCGACCGGCGGTGTCGGCAAAGCGGCGATTGAGGCGGTACTAGACCACCCCGAGCTGGAACTTGTCGGTTGCTGGGTTCACAGCGACGAGAAGAATGGACGCGATGTGGGCGACATACTCGGCATGGGCCCCATTGGTGTGAATGCAACTTCCAGTAAGGACGACATCCTGGCGCTGGATGCTGACTGCGTGGTCTACACGCCACTGTTCCCCGATGAACAGGAAGTCATTGACATACTGGCCTCCGGCAAGAGCATCGTCACCTCAGTGGGCTGGGTCTATCCCCACGACTCACTGGACACCAGCGCGATTGAGGCCGCTTGTGAGAAAGGCAATTCCTCCCTACACGGCACGGGCATCCACCCCGGCGGTATGACCGAGCGCTTCCCTCTGATGCTGTCCGCGCTGACACGTGGCATTACCCACGTACAGGTAGACGAATACTCCGACATTCGTACCTACGGCGCACCCAATGTGGTACGCGATATGATGCTATTTGGGCACAGCCCGGAAGATGCCCGCAAGAGCCCCATGGTCCAGTTTATGAGTGGCGGATTCATGCAGTCCATCGACATGGTGGCTAAGGAACTGGGATTCAAGCTAGACGCGAAAAAACGCACCATTCACGATCTCTCCGTTGCCACAGCACCCATCGACTCTCCAATCGGGATTATCGAGGTGGGGCAAGTAGCGGCACAGAAGTTTACCTGGCAGGGCCTGGTCAAGGGTGAACCGGTTATTACTGCAACGGTCTGCTGGTTGATGGGCGAGGAAAACCTGGAGCCAGGCTGGGGCTTTGGCCCTGAAGGCGCGCGCTATGAAATCGAGGTCAAAGGCGACCCGGACATGAGCATGACCATACACGGTTGCCACCCCAAAAGTGTTGAGGAAGGCCTGATACGCAATGAAGGCGTGGTTGTAACCGCCCTGCACTGCGTCAGCGCCATTCCCTATCTGTGCCAGGCGGGCCCCGGCATAAAGACCTATCTCGACCTCCCTCTTATCAGCGGCCGCGCTGCACCCCAGTTTCAGGAGTAAGCTCATATGATTCTCGATCTTTTTAAAATAACCGATAAAGTCGCCATCGTCACCGGCGCGGGCAAAGGCATAGGCAAGGGTATTGCGCTGGCCTTCGCCGAAGCTGGCGCCGACGTGGTCTGCGCTGCCAGAACCCTGGCTGACATTGAAGCCACCGTTGCCGAGATTGAAAAACTGGGACGCCGAGCCATACCTGTGCAATGCGACGTAATGAAGACCGCAGATCTGGACAACCTGGTCGAGGCGACCATGGAAGCCTTTGGAAAAATTGATATCCTGGTGAACAACACCGGTGGCACTATGCCCTGCCCGGCCATGGACACCACCGAAGAGTTCTTTGAAGAGGCCCTGCGCTTCAATGTCACCACCGCCTTCCTGCTCAGTCGCAAAGTAGCAGCGAAAATGGTGGAAACCGGTGAGATGGGGGCCATCGTCAACATCTCTTCCCGTTCCTCAGACATGGTGCAAACTGCCTTTGTTGCCTACGGAGCCGCCAAGGCTGCGATGAATATGATGACTATGAATATGGCGCCTGAATTTGCACCGAAGATTCGGGTGAACGCGATTTCTGTAGGCGGCGTGGCCACGGATTCACTTAAAGTGGTCCTGCAAAATGAGGCTGCGCGCAAGCAATTCAACGATGGCGTGCCTATGGGTCGGCCCGGAGAAGTCGAGGACATCGCCGCTGCGGCTCTGTATCTGGCATCGCCTGCCGCATCCTGGGTGACAGGGAAAGTATTTCAAATCGACGGTGGCGTGAGTGCGCCGGCCATTTGGGTACCCACACCTCCGCTCTAGTAAAAAAATGGGGTGCCCGGCTCACTGGGTACTCCTCTTCCCCATTTATGCAGGAGGTCATACAGGATGTCCATTAGCTTCATAGCCGTTTTGGTCCTGTTATTACTGACCTTCGTTGTCTATCGCTTGTGTCGCACACCCGTTGGCCTGATAGGCCTCAAACCGGCAGTGATCTGCCGCCTGACCAAAATGGGCGCAAGGGATTTTGACCCGGCTGCTCGCGCTGAAGCGGACAAGTTTACCGGCATGATGCTGGGTAACGGCAAGCTTTCCCCAGGGGTAAAGAAATCCAGCGTGAACATCGATCTGAGTGAGCACACAGTACCCTGTATTCTCTACACACCACCCGGCGAGGGCCCTTTCCCCATTCTTGTGTGGATACACGGTGGCTGTTGGCTTGTGGGTCGCCCCGATCATGGTGAAAGAGAAACAAGCTATATTGCAAGACAGGCCAATGTCCTGGTGGTCTCGGTGGACTACCGACTGGCCCCGGAGCACCCTTTCCCAGCCGGTCTGGATGACTGCTTTAATGTCTGCACCTGGCTAGCGCAACACGGCGAAGAATTCGGCGGCGACCCGATGCGCATCAGCGTCGGGGGTAGCAGTGCCGGGGGTAACCTGGCAACGGCTGTCGCTCTTCGCGCCCGCGATGATGGTGGCGTCAAGCTACTCAGCCAAATTCTCCGAGTACCGATTACCGATGCGCTTAAAACCGATGAGTGGCCCTCGTACCGTCTTGCAGGCGAAGATTACGTGCTCGGCCGTCGCGCCATGGTCGAAGCTATCGAACTGTATACACCTAACGAAAAAGACCGCCAGCATCCCTGGGTGAGCCCACTGAATGCAGTCGAACTTTCCGGCCTGCCTCCCACACTGATCACCACCGCCGAACTGGATCCGCTACGAGACCAGGCCGAAGCGTACGCACAGCGCTTGCGTGAACAGAAAGTGGCCGTCACTCTCAAGCGCTTCCCTGCGACCATTCACGATTTTATCGCCTCCCCTAAGCCACTGCGGGAGAGCAGCGAGTTAGCGGTAGCGCTGTTACGCGAGGTTAATGCGGTTTCCAGGTGAAAGCCTGCCCAAGTCCCGGCCTCAATTGTTAAAGTTGAACCATGGCATACTATACTGCTAACGAATAACGCGATGTGATGGCGTTCGTCTACGTACAGGAACCGCTTTATGAAAATAGCCATGCTGGGTGCAGCACGCATAGGCAAAGAAGGTTTGGTGAAGCCCGCGCAAAAAGTGGAGGGAATCGAATTGTACGCCATTGCCGCCAGAGACCCGGCGCGAGCCAGGGCCTATGCGGATAAGCACCACATTCCAACGGTGCACGACAGCTACGAGGCCCTGCTTGTAGACCCAGACGTGGACGCTATCTACAACCCCCTGCCCAATGGCTTGCACTGCGAATGGAGCATCAAAGCACTAGAGGCAGGCAAGCATGTGCTTTGCGAAAAGCCCCTTGCCTCTAACGCTCAAGAAGCGCGGGCTATGGCCGAGGCGGCCGTGCGCTGTGACCGGGTGCTGATGGAGGCCCTGCATTACCGTTTCCATCCCATGGCTGCCCGTATGCAGGAAGCGGTGGCACAGCTGGGAAGAATTCAGCATATCGAGACCAGCATGTGCGCTCCCATCCTTTCGGGCAAGGACATACGCTATAACTACGCCCTGGGTGGCGGCGCTGCAATGGACATGGGTGTCTACACGATCAGTCTGCTTCGTTTTCTGGCCGCAGCGGCCACTGAACAGGACCTGACGACAACACCACAGCTGGATTCAGTAAAGGTAAAACTGCGCGGTGAAAACATCGACAGGGCCATGAAGGTCGATTTGAGCTGGCCGGGAGGCTGCACGGGTAAACTGCATTACTCGCTGTTGTCGACTTCGGTCTTGAAACTTTCTGCCAGGGTAACGGGTGAGCACGGCGAGCTGCGGATTCTGAATCCCTATATGCCGCACCTATTTCACAACTTCGAGTTACGTCTGGGCAAGCAGAAAACGCGCGAGAAAATTCCAGGAGAAGCCACCTACACCTGCCAGTTGCGGGAATTTATGCGCCGCATCGACGGTGAAGAACCTCGCAGTTCCGACCTCGCCGACTCTATCGCCACCATGGCGATAATTGACGCGATTTACGAACATGCTGATATGCCGCTGCGAGGCAGCCCGGAGTAGCGTCCGTTCAGCGCTACCCCCTCACTGCTTTAAACTGGCAATCGCCTCAGCGGCTTGAGCATCATCCGCGGGGTCTGTGGGTATCGGGAAAGTGATTCGTCGGGCCAGGCCCGCATAGCGCTCCTGATAAACCTGGGCGATCGTTTCGTAACTGCCCCTGGGCACAAACTTCTCCAACATCTCATCGGTGACGATGTTCGGCATGTCTTGCCAGCTACCCGCTCGAGTCATATCGAGAAGTTGTTGCCCCTTTTCCTGCCAACCAAACAATTCCAGGCTGGGCCAGTAGGCTGGAGTGGAGTAAAGGAAACCCAGGAGGTTACGCATCTTCTCCCACTCGGAAGCGACCGTCTCCTCGTACTTACCCGTTGCGGTTAAAGGCGCGAGGATGAGCTTGAAATCTGCTCCATCACGTCCGACCGATTCGAAGCCGCCCTGTAAGCGCGGCAGACACACCTCCCGGATGTATTCGGGCGGCGTATTGGTCGGATGAGTAATCATGCCATCAGCTACCCGGCCTACCATTCGGGTCATGGCCGGACCAACCGCCCCACACAGAATCGGAATGTCAGGGTTATCAATCGGCCCTGGATTAAAGAACGGCTGCAATTTGGTAAAGCGATAATGATCGCCCTCGAAGTTCAGCCTTTCGCCAGTCTGAAAGCTATTGAATATCGCCTTCATCGATTGCAAGTATTCCCGTAGCTGAGGCACCGGCGAATCCCATCGCGCCGAATAACGCTGCTCGATATTCTGCTTAATCTGTGTGCCCAGACCGAGCTCGAAGCGTCCGCCGGACATTTTCTGTAAGTCCCAGCTCGCCACCGCCACGGTCATCGGGCTGCGAGGGAAAGCTACCAATACGCCGGTGCCTACAATCAACCGGCTGGTCGCGTTTAACGCCATGGCCGACAGTAACAAGCCGTCGTGGATCGCATCGGGTACCTGCAAACCATCAAAACCCATTGCTTCCGCTCTGGCCGCGTGCGCCCCTATCTCGCCCGGCCCCATATCTTCTGGCGTGGCAGCAAATACTTCAAACATGGCTTGACCCTTTTAAATATAAACAGTTAAACTGATAATAAGTCTATCTTATCTTATCGGGACAATGCAATGCTTAAGCAGCAGAAATATGAACTCGGTCAAACCCTGATGCTGGCATTGAGTGATTTCCAGGGTCGGCTGGACGCAGACTTGAAACGCAGAGGTGTAGTGGGTATCCGGGGTCGGCACCGGGCGGTTTTTATGCACCTGGACCGCTTCGGTGCAAGCCGCAGTGTGGAGTTGGCGGCCGCTGCGGGTATCCGCCCCCAGTCCATGATGAAGATTGTTCATGAAATGGAAGAATTGGGGCTGGTAACCCGGAGCGCCGACCCCAGTGACTCCCGGGCCAAGCTCATCGGATTTACGCAAGCCGGCCAGGACCTGATCGAGGAACTGACGCGATCCACTGAAGCCGTTTGGGAGCAATATGCTGAATTACTGGGCGAAGCTGAGCTGTCACAAACACTGGACGCACTAGGCAAATTGCCGTCATCAAACACACACGGAGAAAAGCAATGAGCAGGACAGTAGCATTTATCACCGGGGCCAGTCGCGGTATTGGCGCGGAATCCGCCGTTGCATTGGCAAAGGCCGGTTACGACGTGGCCATCACCGCCCGTACACTGGCCGAGGGCGAAAGCCATGACCATGTGGGCAAGGCCACGCCTCTGCCCGGCAGCCTGGAGGCAACAGCTGCAGCAGTTCGTGCCGTTGGCGGCGAAGCGCTGTGCTTGCAAGCAGATATCCTCGAAGAAGCCAGTGTCATCGGCGCCGCTGAGCAGGCAAAAAGCCACTTTGGCCAGATAGACCTGTTGTTCAACAACGCCGTATACCAGGGTACCGGTAACCAGGAGCCGGTGTTGGAAGTCACCCGCGCACAACTCGATGCCATTTTCCAGGGCAACCTGTTCACACCACTGGCATTGGTAAAGGCCGTGCTACCCGGAATGCTGGAACGCCAGTCGGGCACCATCATCAATATGGTGTCCTACACCGCCTTCAACAACCCCCCTGCCCCTGCTGACAAAGGCGGCTGGGGCTTTGCCTACCCGTCGTCCAAGGCTGCTTTTGGACGCATGGCCGGCTCGCTACGCGTGGAACACCCCGACAGCGGTCTGCGTTGTTTCAATCTTGAACCCGGCACCGTCGTAACTGAGGTTATGAAGGCTGCCGGTATTACGGAAGACGTGATGAAACGTTTCAAGCCCTGCACGCCGGCGGCCATTGCAGCCGTCGTTGCCTGGCTGGCACAAAACGAACCTCTGGCAGAGTGGCAACCGGAAGAGACTTTGCGTGGCCCCGCCATCGCCAAACAACTCGAACTGTTAAACGCACCTTCACTATTGGAGAGTTAAATGAACACGGTATTGCTGGAAAAACACGACAACTACGCGATCATCAGCCTCAATCGCCCCGAGCACATGAACGCCCTGTCGCGAGAATTGCGACAGGATTTTGTGCAGGCATTTGACGAGTGCACCCGGGACGAGGAAGTTCGGGTAGTGATTCTGAGCGGCAATGGCAAAGCGTTTTGCGCGGGCTTCGACTTGAAGGAACTCGCCTCCAGTAGCCAGGACGCATCAGAGGAAGCTGACAACACTATCGCCCGGGCGATGGAGGCTTTCCAGGGGCCCATTATCGGTGCCGTCAACGGCCACGCGGTGACGGGCGGTTTCGAGATGGCTTTAGCCTGCGATATTCTCATTGCCTCCGAGAATGCACGATTCGCCGACACTCACGCCCGCGTGGGTATACTCCCAGGATGGGGCTTGAGCCAGAAACTACCTCGGCTGATCGGGCTATCCCGGGCCAAAGAAATCTCCTTCACGGGCACCCCGGTCTTTGCCCAGCAGGCTCTCGACTGGGGTCTGGTCAATCACGTGGTCGCGGCTGAAGAGTTGCTGCCAAGAGCAATTAAAATGGCGGAGGATATGTGCAAATGTGTTCCCCAAATCCTGTTGCAGTACAAACCCCTCATCGACGACGGGTATGCCATGCCTTACAAGGAAGCACTAGTCTGGGAAGAGGAACAGGCGATCGTCTCCGCCAAGCAAGCGGCCTCTGCGATGATAGCCGGTCGCCGTGAAGCGGTTCTGGCACAGGGAAGAAGCGAAAAAGGCGAAAGCTAACCGTGAATCAGAAAGCACGCCAGCGCTGTTTGATGTGAGCCTGGCGTATGCCAATCTCTGCCCGACGCTGCTCCACAGTGATTCGGGGCGTGTCCGCAGGCAACACGCCATCCAACTGGTCGAACTTGACTAGAAATGCCTCAGCAGTCGGCATTTTGTCCTCCGGTGGATCCTCCCGGAAAATAAAACGCATGGCGTGCTGGCCATAGTCATAACCGGTAGTAGCAACCCAGCCCTGCACACCCGGGTCAGTCATGGCGATGACAAAGTAGCGAGAGCCGTCACTGGCCACCGGTAACTGATGACCAGACAGGCTGCTGACATAGTTCTGCTGATCCGGCCCCTCAAACCACAGCGTGCCAAGTTGCATACTGACATAGTGAGGCTCAACGGGTGCGGTAACCTTAACCACCAGGGCCTCATCCGGCGCCAGCTCGTAGAGGCCACTGGCATAGTATTGACGTGACCCCGCCACGCCCCCGGCGGTGAATGGGAGCGCCGGTGGATTGATGCCATTCAGTGGTAGATTGCGGCGCCCGTCTCCATTGGCATCATCGTGCATTTCCAGAGGGTATTTCATCAACAGATTCCAGAAGCGAATCTGATTGGGCAGCTCCTCCCCGATCTTCGCCAGTTTGTCCGCAACGAATGAGGCCTCAATGGGTGGCTTACTTTCCCCAATGGTATCCAGGCGCACGATATCGAGATCCAAAGCCTTCTCGTACTCCCAGTCGGAAAACATTTCCCGCACCGCTAGCCAATGTGCTGCCTGCTCACCGGTCTCACCGGTGGAGGCACATGTGATTTCAGCTACCGACGGCAGGAAATTGCCATCATAGCCTTCCGGTCGTTTCGGGCCGATCAGAATTTCAAAGCGATCACCTTGCAGCACCAGGTTGAAGCTATTGAGGAAAGCCAGGGTCTGGCTCTTACACTGTGCCATCTCCGCCAGTTCCCCGGTTGCGCCGGGCACATCGGTAATCGTCTGGAAGGTGACCATGCGCGGTGCCTTGGGGCTTTTGAGGCCGCGGGAAGAATCGCGCCACTCCCGGGTATCAGTGGCCGTTCCCGTCACCCGATAATAAGCAGTAGCGTCCAGAGGAGCCTTGAGGTATAGGGTGTCAGGGTTTTCCGCTGTCCATTTGCGCAGCATATCCATAGAGCGATGAAACTCGGGAAACTTCGGATCCATGCGCATTTCCAGATCTATCATGCGGCCGATGTGGCCCAGCAGATAGCGATAGCCCTCGGCCAGATTGCGCCCACTGGCATCGGGTGGGAAGTCCTTTGGATCAGTCAAACTGAACTGGGCCTCTTCCAGGCCGGTCATCAAGCCCTGCCAGCCACTGTCCAGGATGGCCCTGGCCTCTAAGTCACTCTCGCTCAGCTGCTGGCTCAAGGTCGTGACTGGCATCAACAAGGCGACAACAGCCAGCGCACAAGTCATACGCCGTGATAAGCCGGTGACTTTCAAGATAGCGAGCGACATAGCAATAAACTCCAATTCAAACCGCGCCAGGATGCGCGATATTACGCGGGTATTTTTCTTCCATGTATTCGATCAGCAGATCGAGACACTCCCGTGCCAATGGCGTGAAATACTCCCGGCGGTACAGTGCCGTAACGGGCATGCTATGCAGCTCTTGACCAATATCCAGCTCTACAAGAGTGCCCCGTTCCAGAGCTGACTCCACCATGTACCGCGACAAAAACAGAATACCCAGCCCCGCCTCGGCATGTGCCACGAGGCACATGCCCTCGTTGCACGTAAGCTCCCATTGCCAGGACTGGACTGGCAGGTCACCCAACATCTTTTCTATCCATGGGTTCGCCTGCGGAATTCGTGTTCCGATACAGCGATGATCGCGAGTCAGTTCTTCCAACGAAGAAGGCGTACCATGCTCTTTCAGATAATTGGGCGCAGCATAAAACCCTAGAGGCACCTCTCCCAGCGGCCTGGCCGACATATTGCTCTCCGCCCCCTCACCCTCCCGGATAAACAGGTCATATTCCAGTTCGAAGTTCCGCTGGTAATAGCCCGAAGGTGTGGTGTCCTCCACCCGCAGGTGGAAGCGGGCCTCGGGGTGTGCCTTGGTCAATTTTTCGAATACAGCCGGCAGGACATTGGTCGCCAATGCCGGCGACGTCGCAATACGCAGCAGAGCGTCGTCCTCATTGGATATATGCTTGATTTCATGTTCAGTGGCCTTGACCAGCGCATCAATTTCCCTGGCTCGTTCGTAATAGCGTTCACCGGCTGCCGTGAGAATCAGCTTGCGGGTACTGCGCTTGAATAATTGGCTGCCCAGCTTTTCTTCCAGGCGGTCTACCTGCTTGCTGACCGTTGGCTGGGTAATACCCAGCTTCTCCGCCGCCTTGCTGAAGCTGCCCTGCTCAACAATCGTTATGTACAGTCGATAGTTATCCACTGACGCTGTCTCCATGATGATGAGTTGTTATTGGCAATATCATACTACGTTTCCGGGGTTCAACCACGCTTCTGCTTGCCAAGAAACGGATCCTGACGGTAATAGTGAGGTTGATTGGTATGGATTGGTATGCCCAGAAGCAATACAATGAGCCCGCGCATACAAAGGGTAGCAAAACTCATGTTTTCAACATTAAAGCAACGGCCGGCAGACCCCATTTTGGGTCTGTCTGTTAAATTCAAAGCCGACACCAACCCCAACAAAATTGATCTCGGCGCAGGCATATACAAAGATGATGCGGGTCAAACACCCGTACTGGCCTGTGTGAAATCTGCTGAGACACTGCGAACGGTGAACGAAGCGAGCAAAGCCTACCTGAGCTCTGCTGGGTCTCCCCTATTCAATGAAAAGATCTCTGAACTCAACCTGGGTGATCACAAGGTCATCCACGAGAACCGCATCCGGACCATTTCCACACCCGGCGGCACCGGTGCGCTTCGTATCGCCGGTGAATTTATTAACACCTGTAATCCGGGCGCCACAATATGGGTCAGTAACCCCACCTGGGCAAATCACCAGGGGGTATTTACTGCCGCTGGCCTGAAGGTAAAAACCTACCCCTACTACGACTATGAGAACAAGTGCCTGGACTTTGCCGGTATGGCAGCGGCCCTGAAACAGGTTCCCAAGGGTGACGCCGTATTACTCCACGCCTGCTGCCATAACCCCAGTGGGATGGATTTGAACAAGGAAGAGTGGCAACAGATTGCAGAAATCGCCAGTGACATTGGATTTACCCCGGTGATCGATATGGCCTATCAGGGCTTTGGCGAGGGGTTGGATGAAGACGCCTATGGTCTGAGATTGATGGCTGACGCAGTTGAAGAAATGATCCTGTGTAGTTCCTGCTCGAAGAACTTTGGCCTCTACCGGGAACGGATCGGCGCCTGTTCTATTATCGCCAAAAGCGCAACGGCTGCCGATATCATCAACTCGGTCCTGATGCAGGTAGTAAGAGTCAATTACTCAATGCCCCCCGCACACGGCGCGGCGATTGTAGAGACCATCCTGAGCTCTGCTGAACTAACGGGTCAATGGCATGGTGAGTTAAAAGAGATGCGGGATCGTATTTCAGACATGCGCCAATTACTGGTCGATAGACTCGCCGCAAATGGTGTGACACAGGACTTCAACTTCATCACCCGGCAAAACGGCATGTTCTCATTCCTGGGAATCGACCCGGATCAGGTACAGCGCTTACAGGATGAATCCAGTGTCTATGTTGTGGGCTCCAGCCGCATAAGCGTGGCGGCAATATCCCCCAGCAACGCAGATTATCTGGCCCAGTCCATTGCCAAGGTGCTGTAGGGGCATCGAGCCCTAGACAATTTTCTCTGGCGTAACAATCACACCATCGGTGTCGGCATACAGAAAGTCGCCCTCATTAATGGTGATACCATCGAAAGACAATGCACTGCCACGCTCGCCCTGCGTTACCGGGATGTACTTGCGAGGGCAGGTACCCAGCGCATAAAGCGCCACGGGGATGTCTTTGATCTGGTAGGTATCCCTGATGTAACCGTTGACGATGATGCCAGCGTACTGGTTGTCGCGGGCAAACTTCATGAGGTTTTCGCCAACGACGGCATAATAGGCCTGATCCACGTCTACAACGACAACTTTGCCCCTGCCATCTTCGTCTCTCAGCAGTTTAATCAGATCAGAATTGTTTCTATCCAACTTTATCGTGACAATTTGGCCCTGACACTTGTCTAGGCCGCCATGGTTTCGGTACCCTGCGCCGAGCACAAATACCTTATCACTGTGTTCATCACAGATATCTGCTGTAAAAAACGTCATAATTACTTCCTGGATCACCATTTGCGGATCGGGCATTCTAGCAGTTTAGGACCATATTTTGCACAAGCTTTTGATATCATTACACTTTTAGAGTTTTAGGCGACAATTGTTATGAAGGTAGTTACAGGCGTAGTTGGCAACGATATCCACGTGGTTGCCAATCGACTCATTGACCTATCACTCAGGGCCAGGGGCTTTGAGGTGTTCAATCTGGGCGTGAATACCTACCTGGAAGAATTCTTTGATGCCGTTGTGGAGACCGGGGCAGAAATCCTGCTGATTTCCTCTCTCAATGGCGAGGCAGAGGGTTGGGGGCGCGAGGTAAAGCTCCTCAAGGCAAAGTATAAGACGATAGATGATCTTATTATGATGATTGGCGGTAATTTGGTGGTGGGCAGCGGCAAAGCCGAAGACATCGTACCGCGCTACAAAAAATATGGCTTCGACCTCGTTTGCCACCAGGTAGACCTGAATACCGGGCTGGACAGCCTGGAAGCCTTTATCGAAGAGAGAAATTCCTAATGAGTTTGCTACAAGAAGAACGAGAAATCATTCTCAGCAATGAATACGTTGATGCCTTTGATTTTTCCGAAGTCTCGGAATTTGTCAGAAACGCCAACAAGGACCTGTTCATATCCCATCATTTTCGTAAGAAGGAAAAGATGCTTGTTCAGCCCCGGGGTGGATTTCCCACGTATAAGCAGCAATTTGATCTGTACGAGTTCTTTGTCGATGCCAATGTCGACGTGCTGCCCCTGACGATTGATTCCAATACGCGTCTCAACGACTACGGTACAGCAAAGAAAATGCTGCGTTTGAGTGAGGAGAATGACAAAGACATGCTCAATGGCTACCCATTGGTGACGCATGGCTATCGAACAACACGCAAAATGATCACGCACTTCAACAAACCCGTAAGCCTCCGGCACGGTACGCCCGATGCCCGGTTGCTGATCGAGACAGCCATTGCCTCCGGCATTTTTGACATTGAAGGCGGCCCCATCAGCTACCTTCTGCCCTACTCAAAGAATTTCCCTTTGGACAAGGCCTTTTTGTACTGGAAATATGTTGAACGCGTGTGCGCCAACTACTCAGATTTGAATGAACCCATCAACCGGGAGTCGTTTGGCCCGATGACGGCAACCCTGGTACCACCTTCGATTACCATTGTTATTCAGCTACTTGAAATGCTGCTTTCCCTGGAAGAAGGCGTGAAGTCGTTCTCTGTTTCCTTTGCCCAGCAAGGTTCAATGATCCAGGATGTAGTGACGGGAGCTGTACTGAAAAAGTTGGCGAAGTATTACGCCGCGCAGATCGATTGCGATGATGCGGCAATACACCTGGTGTATCACCAGTGGATGGGGGCCTTCCCAACCAATAAAGACTATGCCGAGCAGTTGATCAATATGTCCACTGTGATTGCATCCATGGTAGGCGCAGACAAGATCATTACCAAAACCCGGGAGGAAGCCACGGGCATTCCGACCAAAGAGGCCAATGCCAAAACCGTGGCCAATACCCAGTACTCACTGCGTATCTTAAACGGTTTACCGAATATCGTAGACGAGGAAGAAGAAGAAATCCTGACGCTTGAGGTTCATGCCATCATGGAGGCCGTGTTTAACGACCCCGCTGACACCTTGTGGCGCAAGGTTTTCAACTCGATTAAAAACGGCATTATCGACGTGCCTTTCTCACCGCATATCATTAACCATAATGAAATGATTACGGTCAGAGACGCCAACAAGAACATCCGAATCATCAAGCGAGCGAATGTGCCTATTCCGGACCGTTGCTATGAATATGAAAAATCGCAATGCGATTTGGCCAAAGATACCACCAGCATCGTCAATGACATTGTTCACGACATAGGAATCATGCAATGAGCAATGACAAGGAAAAGCTACTGATCGATGTAGGCAGCACCTATTTCAAGCTCAGTACGTCTGAACATATCGAACAGCATTTTCGAGACTTCAACAAAGATATCATGGACGACCTGATACATCGCTGCGGCAACACAATAGATCGCTTCGATAAAGAGGATGTACACATTTGCTCATCTGCCAATGGCGGATTAAGCACTTTGATCATTGGCATAAGCAACTCCTTTTCACTCAAGTATGCAACCAATGTCGCCTTTAACTCTGGCATCAATATCATCGATACTATTCTCTATCAAAATATTGAAGACTATTCGGTGCCCAGCGACGTGATCGATGTGGTAATCATCGTGGGCGGCATAGACAGCCATGCCAATATTTTTTCAAGCAGTCTGTACCAGTACCTGGCGAAGTTGAACTACTCAAACGTCGTTTTTGTGGGTAGTGAGCTGGACGGCCCTCAACTTAGCGAGAACATTGCGAACCTTGTGGTATTGCCTAATATCATCGACAACAGGCTGCATATTGTTGAAGAGCATCTCAAAGAGTATTTGACCAACCTCTACCAGCAGGACATAGAGGGCAAGGAAGATATCAAGAACCTCTACGACATTACCGCGAACCAAATCTACTCGACACCCTATATCGTAAACAAGGCGCTGCCATTGATCGATGCGCGCTACTCCGTTGTTGACCCCTTTATTCTTCTTGATATCGGCGGTGCAACAACGGACATTCATTACTCAAAGGACCTGGTCGACGACAACATTGTGACCGAAAACGAGTACGACAGACTGGTATTCAAGAAATTGGGGGTCTATAAGTCCAAGCAGTCCCTGATCTTTGCCGCAAAAAACAATGAATTTGTCTATGAGCTACTGATGCATTTGAAGGTAACCGAAAACATCTTTGAAGAGCAAAGTGACAAGGCGACCAAAATTCTGATGCAACTCGCCATCTTTCTGGTGTTGTGCAAAATCTCACATTACAAAAAATCCTACGTCAATCTGAAACTCCTTGCGATTAACTCCATAGTCTTAACCGGGGGCATTACCAAGGTACTGGTTGCTGAAGAAATCGAAGATATCATTTCTTTTTTCTACACGAAAATTCTTACCTCGGATCATCGGCCTGTGGCTGTAATTGATAATAATTACGATATCTGGACGCTTGGAGCAATGGGAAAATAATCATGTCAATAAATTGTATAAGAACACTGCTTGAAGCAGCGGCGCAGACGGACAGCGAAAAAACGGCCCTGGTCTTCGATGACAAGAGCCTTAGCTATTCAGAACTCTTCACCAGGGTAAATCAGGTCGCTTTCTACTTGAACGAACTGGGCCTACCGAAGGATTCGCGCATCGGGATTTATTCCAGCAAAGGCATTGAGCAAGTGGTTGCTGTACTTGCTATTTTGTCTACCGATTATATCCTCGTACCGCTGACCAAACTGCTAAAGTCAGAACAGGTTGAGTACATTATTAAAGACTGTGATATTAAGTGCATTATCACAGACAGGCTTAAACTGGAGAGCATTGAAGAAATTGATTTTGATGGCCACATCGTTTCCTACGAGACCACCAGCAAAGAAATCGCCTCATTTGAAGAGATCTACAAATATTACAACAAACCGCATGTTTGCGATATTAATGGCCATGATAATGCGGTTATTACCTACTCCTTTGGTATGACCGGAACCCCCAAGGGCATTGTAATATCCCACCGCAATCTAATCGACTCCGCCCGTGTGGTGTCGCAGTACCTGAAGCTCGAACACAACGACATAATCTCTGGCCTGCTTCTGTTCAATCTCGACTACGGCTTAAACCAGATCTTTTGCACGCTGTACAAAAAGGCCACACTCGCCCTGCACCGCTTTATTCTTCCAGAGGATTTTTTCAATCACCTGATAGACGATGAGGTCACCATCTTACCTCTGATGCCTATCAACATTTCCCAGATGTTTGATGATGATATGCATAGAACTCCCAGCCCCGAACTGTTCGACAAGCTTAAAACCATTACCTCCTCTGGCGGTAATGTGACAAGCCGGATGATTAAGGACTGTAAGAAAACCTTCCAGAATGCCGACTTCTATTCGATGCACGGTCTAACCGAAGCATTCCGCTCAACCTACCTGGACCCTTCTCAGGTCAATATCCGTCCGGACTCGATTGGCAAGCCGATTCCCGATGTTGAACTCTATGTCATTAACGAAGAGGGAAAAGAATGCGCCGTGCGTGAAGTCGGCGAACTCATTCACCGCGGCGGCTACATCTACCGGGGTTTCTGGAATGCGCCGGAAGAAAACGCGCAGCGCTTCAAGTCGGTCGAGATTCTCAAGGATGTCGTCAACCTCGAAGGGCAGTTATGCGATGAGGTCGTGGTGGCTACGGGTGACTATGTCTATAAAGATGAAGAAGGTTACTTCTATTTTGTCTCCCGGCATGACGACATGATCAAAACCCGGGGCTTTAGGGTGTCGCCTTACGAAGTTGAATCGGTTGTTGCGAGGAACATCCCGCAGATAACGCAATGCGCCGTGTTCGGAATCGATAACGAGCTTATCGAGGAAGAGATCGTTCTGGTCTACTCTGCCCCAGCTGAGATAACCGAGAAAGAAATTTTATTTGAGCTTAAAAAGCACCTGGCGTCCTATATGATTCCGAGCAAGGTGGTGTATAAAAAATCCCTGCCACTGGTACAGAGTGATAACAATCTCATCAATAAAGATGAGCTTAAGCGGGAGTTTTCTGAAAGTTAGTTGGAATCGGAGATAGCGATTCAAACAGCGCGACGCCCTGCCCTGACGCTGGTTTAATGCTGATAATGTGCACTATGTTAAATAGCCAATGGCGTCTGACCCACCCCATTGGTTTAGGCCAAGAAAGCCTATACGGGAAGAGAGAGAATCAAGCGATGGTCTGAACAGCCCGCCGCCCTGTAAAGGTGGCTTTTACGATACTCGGGGTCTTGAAATAAACGGATGAAAGCATCGATGGAGGGGTACTCAACACAGGCCGCTGCATCCCACTCCTGCTCGCCAATAATAGCACCGACCAGCAAACCACTGTAGATGGTCTTGCCGCCGACGCGCGCTACTGCTGCGCTGCTAATACTTTCGTAATGAAGCATTAGTTCAGCACCGGATAACCGTACATTCGCATCGTAGGGGTGCTCAGCCTCGTCCGCCAATTTAACCAGATTGAGCATGACGATCTTGCCGTTATGCTCACTATTCAGTAATGAGCGCCACTGATCTGCGGAAGGATAGTGCGGCCCTGTACCGTAAAATGAAATCAGTTCGCTGGTTAATTCTTCATTCGCTAACATCGTGGTGCTCCTCTATTATTTGCTAACATTGATTAAATCGCGCTCACATTGACTACAACTCCATTCATATGAGACATACCCGAGGCGGGTTCTATGGAACCAGGCCCATCCGGCATAATAATATTGACGTTGACTCCGGTTGTTTTGTTAGCTACTCGCAAGCCATCGGCTCTTTGATGTCCCCAGCCATGGGGTATCGATACAGTCCCAATCATGATGTCCTTATCGAGTTTAACGGGCACATCGACAGCGTTGTTATTTGCGCTTACGCGCGCGATGTCGCCATCCGCGAGACGACGTGGCATAGCGTCATTGGGGTGGATGTAGAGATAGTTACTGCTGCGATCACCTTTGACGAAGGACGCTACATTGTGGGCCCAACTATTGTGGGTAAACCGCTCCCGTTTTTGAATCAATTTTAAGCTGTGGCCCTGCGCAAGCTCTTCCTCATATATCGTCTCCAGTGTTGCCGACCTGCTTACCAGGTCGGCCGGCGCCAGGTTCACCTTGCCGGAGGGTGTTTGTACACGCTGACCAAGATAGTCACCGGGTTGGTTGGGCTCCAACAGCAGCCCATTAGGATGCCGGCGTAATTTCCTGATGCCCCCGAGTTTGCCGGAACGCATTAGCAAGCCAAGAAACAGCTTGTCCATACTGGTTAACTGACCCAGATACGGTAATTTACTCAAGCTCTCAGACAGCTGGCTAAACCATTGCAGTAGCCGTGAGCCCGCCAGGGGTTTTCCAGCAGCGTGGCATATTTGACGAAAAATTAGCCCTTCATCGCGAGCCTCGCCCGGTGCAGATACCACCGGGTCTGTATAGGAAAAACTTCGAGTTGGCATTAGGCCCATCATGGTAAAGAAGTAGAAGGACACATCGGCTCGCTCCAGACTATGCAGTGTCGGGAGGACGTAGTCTGCGTACTCGGCAGTTTCATTGCGCACGATATCGAGGCAGACGAATAACTCCAAATCCTCAAAGGCATCGGCCAGGCGATTACTACCCGCGCACGTCAGTAGGGGATTGCCAGACATATTAATCATAGCGCGCACCTTGCCAGGCCCTGGAGTTAGAATTTCATCGGCAAGAATGCCAGCAGGAATCGTGCTGTTGACGTAGGGGATATTATTAATACGAGATATTGGTTTATCTTTAGGTATTGGAGCGCGAGCAAACACCGGTTTCCCTGCCAGCACCCCGCCACGCTTATCCAAATTTCCACTAACCGCATTGATCGCTTCCTGCAGCCAGTACACCATCAAACCGAAGCGCCCCTGATTGACGCCGGTAGAGTGATATATCGCAGCGCCATCTGCTGCCAGGTAGGCGCGCACCAATGCTTCCATATCAGAAGCGGGAATTTGCGTGACGGCTGCCACGCGCTCCACTGTCCAAGGCTCTGCCACTTTTTCAAGCTCCGCATAACCGGTCATGTACTGCTCAACACGCTCGTGACAAACCCCCTGTTGCTTAATTAGCTCATTGAGGAAGCCCAGCATAAAGAACACATCAGTATCGGGGCGAATGGCGATATACTCACCCACCCTTTTTGCTGATTCAGTGCGTCTGGGGTTGACCCAGTACACCTTGCCACCGCGCTCTTCTATAGCCTTTATACGGTCCATGGTATGGGGCAGAGAAATAAAACTCATCTTGGATATCGCTGGATTGGTACCGACAGCAATCAGCAATTGGGTATGATCAATGTCAGGAAACACTTGGTCCTGAGCGCTGCCAAACATACGCTCCCCTCCAGCGAACTTACTCGCGCAATCTTGCGTTCCTGGTGTGAATAGTTTATCGGCATTAAAGGCTTTCAATAAATACGTCATCATCATGGAAGGCCACATGCTAAAGCCAATCGGGTTGCCCATATAGCCTGCGATGGCGCCACCACCGTGTGCGGCATGAATCACTGCCAACTTCGTGCCTATTTCAGAAAGCGCCTGTGCCCAGCTGATCGGCACGAATTCACCATTAACCTTCTTCAATGGTGTTGTCAGACGATCAGGAGAGTGCGCAAAATCGCCCATTTTCAAACCTTTGATACAGGCGTAACCCGTGCTGGCAACGTGGTCTTTGTTTGGCTCGATTCTTACGACCTGCTCCATCTGAGTCGTGACGATAAGACCGCACTGCGCTTCACAAATTCGACAAAACGTCTTGTACTCTTTCATGATGATTTTTTTGACCCTATGTTTTTTCGTTTGCTCGCCAACCAGTGGCTGTCGAACTGTCTGGCAATTACCTGGCCTTGGTCATTCAATCGCCCCGGTTCTGTCGCGAGCCTTTACCAGTTCCAGCCAAGGTCGCCTGTGCGGACCGGTATGATTTGAAGCCGAGCATGGGTCGGGTTAGCCGTTTGATGAAGCGGTGATCTTGTTCCACAATGTTGTTGAGAGATTTGCATTGGCGGATTTTAACACGCTTGTTCTCATCTCTGTTGTACTGTTTTTTTGGCCGCCGTTTTGGCGCCACTTTTATGTAAGTCCCATCAAGCATCCATCGATGACCAGCCCGTTTCTTTTTTTTGAAAGGCCCTTTCGATGCGCGGCGCATAATGGACCACCCAGCGTTGAACCGTGCTGTGATCTACTGAGTATCCTCGTTCCTGTATTAGTTCTTCGAGATCGCGATAACTGAGGGAGTAAGCGACATACCAGCGTACACATTGTAAAATGAGATCTTGCCGATGATGACGGCCTTTGAAACTAATCATGATTTATCCCAATATTGTATTTCCGAGCATGTGAGTATATCTCGGCAGGCCAATTCCACTGATTTCGCGACAGAACCTTTCTGGGAATCCCTGCGCGTTAATAGCCCCTTGTCACGCATCGAGTGATAGAATAGTATCACTTATATGAAGACTGAATTAGTAACTACTTTGAAGCGCCAGGCGACCAAAATCCTGTCAGAGCTTCATGAATCTAAAGAGCCCGTCCTTATTACGGAGCATGGGAAGCCCTCCGCTTATCTCGTTGATTTTGAAGATTTTGAGTCTCTTCAGCGCAGAATGGCGATTCTGGAGGGGATTGCTCGTGGTGAGTCAGCTGCTTTGGAAGGTAGAACCCTGAGCCACGATGAAGCCAAAGCCAAAATGAAGAAATGGCTCAGTTAATCTGGACGGAGCCATCTTTATCGGACCTAAATGAAATAGCAGAATATATCGCGCTTGAAAATTCTGTAGCGTCGCGTGATCTGGTTCGACGAGTATTTTCCGCCGTGGAACGCCTCAAGCGGCACCCTGCATCTGGCAAAGTTCCAGAGGAACTTGAGGGGAGGCGCTATCGAGAAGTGGTTTGCGGTCCCTGCCGTGTATTTTACCGTCACACCCGAGGTCAGGTTCCAATTCTTTATGTTATGCGCAGCGAACGCGAGCTCCGAAATTTCCTGCTTGAGGATCGGGATGCTCAGGGTAATTAACCAGTTGGGTCTGTCGGGGGCTGCGCTGCGCTTGTCTTGAATTGGCTGTTTGAAAACGACGATACCAATCTCAACGCTTCCAATAGGTTAGGCCCTATGAGCGGATAATCCACCCGCTTATTTTCTGGGAGCCGATATAGCGATTCAGACGGCGCTGTGCCCTACCGCTAGTTTAATGCCGATAATGTGCATTATGTTAAATTGAAAGCTAGCCCTTAGGGAGTGGGCTACTTGGGCCCAAACCAATGGGATGGACTCCTCTGCTTCACTGTAAAACTAGAATTACTCCTGTACGGTCAATAGCCGTACAACAATACAATCAATAGCGAGACGTACAATGAGTGCAACTGTTCTTAAAAATGCTCGGATGGAGCTTAAAACTACCCAGTCACTCAAACAAATGCTGACCAGGGCTGCTGCTTTTTCGGGTGTTGATTTGACTGCATTCGTCCTGAGCTCAGCGGAAGAAAAAGCCCGTAATGTCATTGAGCACCATGACTCACTAGCTCTCTCGCGAGATGATCAAGAGAGATTTCTTGAAATCCTGAGCCAGCCTCCGAAACCGCCCGCTGCATTAAAAAAACTAATGGGTATGGCACGCCTGAGTGAGCGATAAGCCCTCTTTTATTTTAGAGGGCTACAACCCCGCCAAAACCTATTTCCAGCAGAAGAAGTTCGACTGTGGAAATGAAATCATTAATCGTTTCGTTGCCGGTGGTCTAAAAAAGCAAGTCCGAGATAATCTCAGTAAATGCTTTGCCCTTCTGGACCAGGATAATTCTGACAAGTTTGTCGGCTTCTATACATAAACTTCGTTTGCAATCGATGCTCCTTTGTTAGAGCCATCGAGTAAAGGGCGGCTGCCCAATAAGGTCCCGTGTACACGCATGATCATGTTAGGAGTGGATAACGCCTATAAAAAACAAGATCTCGGATCGCAGCTGCTTGTAAATGCCATTGATCGAACCATTTCAGCATCGCAACATATTGGCGTTCTAGGTCTCTACCTTGATGCTGACCCGCCTGCCGTGGATTTCTATTTGGCTCATGGTTTTGTAGCCCTAAAGGACCGGCACGATACAAAGTCCACACCCATGTTCCTACATATAGAGATAGCTAAGGCTGCCCTATAAAGGCTCCGCGAAAGCGACTACTTAGTTGAAGAAGTAGGAAAGCCCAAGCTTCAATTGCCACTCGGGTGCGTTATCGGGTCGCTCCACCAGGTCGTAGGCGCCGACACTGAAGTCCAGGCCATCGCCATTCCCCAGCAGTATGGTGCGCCCCAGAGTCAAGCCCAGCGGCACCGTGAGTTTCTGGCCGGAGTCACCCTCCCAGTTATAGGTGATCGCGTTGTTATAGCCTAAATAGGCCCCAGGCATAGATTCAAAGTTGTAAGTGATAATCCCCTGTACAGTGGCGCGGTTGAAATCGTCCTCTTCGCCCCAGTGTTGCATAGCTATCGCACCCAAAGCCCAGTTACCCACGCCGGTAAAGATGACACCGGCGAGTCCCGCCCCCCAACCAGGCCCTGCCTGTTGATCACTGGTACGGGTTTTTAACGACACCTGTGGGCCAATACCCCACTTGAGCCCACCGTCACCTTTGGGGGAAAAGAAGTATTGGACGATAGAATCACTGAGGCCCCATTGATCGTCTTCATCGGGACGAGGCTCGGGCCCGAGAGGCGGTAACACCACGCCTGGATCCACTCCAACAATGGGGATCACCGCCCGGGCAATCATATTGAAGGACGTATCATTCTTAATGGCGTACACCGGCTGTATCTGGAAGCCGTAACTGGTGTCATCACCGTCTTCTCCACCGTCGAAGGCGATGGTGTTATCCGACATTATCGCTTTCACGTCGCCCAGCGGATCCTGTGCCTTGCGCGCCATCTCGGCCACTGCGTCATCACTCTGAGCATTAACCGACACAGCCGTTACCAACAGCGGCACTGTGATCAATCCGAAAATTCCGTGTTTCATATCCTAGGATCCTTTTTATAGCCATCTACTTGAGTAGCCGATATCATAAACAGCTTACATATTGGTATCAATGTAAATGGGTAGAACTGCTCCCATGCTGTCAGAAAAATCTTGCTCTGGCTCTTACTCTATATTGGAACCGTGGCGTTTGATCGCTACAGGTGAGCGGAAAAGCGTTGCTTTAAGGCTTCGTCCAGATCGTAGAAGCAGAAAGGATTCAGGAATTGCCTGCGCCAGAAGAGTCGCTGATCAACTTCTGAGAGTTGGGCCGCTGAACAGACTTCCCGGTACTTCCCGGCAATCGTGCGAACCTGATGTTCGATGATGTCGACAGCCTGGTCTTCCTTGAGCTGGAACGCTGCTCGGGCTGCCAGGCAATTGCCTAGCTGACTCAGTTTGTTCTCGCTATGGATATTCATTGCCTGCGAGGCTTCTTCCCCAGTCCTGCCCTGCGGGCAGATGTCATAGGCTGGTGTGAGAGTCAGTTCTGTTCCATCCCAGAACGCGGCATGATTCCGTGCGTGGTCGTCGGTATTGCCCACCAGTATATTGAAGACCATGCGCATGTAGAGCTCGTGAAGCGTGGCTTTAGGTTGAGTGAACTGATATCGGATTTTCTCTGCCATTGCTTCATAGCTGGCGTAACGCGCTTCCATCTCGGGTAGCCCCAGAATGGTTAATCCGGATACCATCGACTTTCGACTCCAAACAGTGGCTTCTACGGGACTGGTGTTAACTGGATGGCGGTCAAATCGTTCGATTAAGAGCACATCCTTACCCAGTGCCTGTGTGAGCTCCACGTCAGCCACGCTGATGCCGACCTCCTTTGCCAACGTCATCGCGATATATTCTGCTTTAACTAAACTGTAGGTGTCTGTAGAGCCCGAAAACTTGGCGATGAGCTTTCTGCCGGCGCTAATGACGTTGGCCTTCGGCCGCGCTCCCCCGATACTAGAACCATGATTGAGTGCCTGGTCTAGTTCGGGTGAAAGCGGTATCCCCTGCTCAACCAGTTCAGAAGCCGACTGCAACTCTTCCAGCGTTGCGGGTCTTGCGTCTCGGGACTTATAGCTATCGGGCGATACCTGAAAGTCGAGCGCCCCAATGCGATCTGAACCCGAAAGCAGTAGATAGGCCAGTTCGTCCAGCTCAGTCTGACTGATGTTATCACCTGCTTGGCCGGTGACATGATTAATGATCACTCTGCGACCCCAGGCATCCGGTGAGCCGTCGCGGATACAGCTAGGCATATCCATACGGGGTAGAAGCCGGAGCCGGCCAGCTCTCAGCGGCAGTTCCGGCTCATAAATGGGGATGGCATCCTCCCTGCGCAGGTAGCTTTGGCCGTAGTTGAAGAGCAGCTCGTTGTTCTCCAGGCTCAGCCGCCCTGCAACGATGGGATCCGTCTGTCCAGGTAGCCAGATCCAGACGTAGGCTTCCTGCGCATTAGAAGTCATCAAACACTTCCTTGGAATCTTTCCTTATCCGCTGAGGGAGTATCGACAGCTCCAGGTTCACTCTCTCCTGAATGGCAGCAAGTTCACGCGTGTCTTCGGTGAATAGTGGTATGCCAAGGATGTTCGCGACTTCAAAGTACAGGCCGATCTCTGTGGCTGGACTACCCTGTTCAATTTTCCGAATGGTGGGTCTTGTCGCGCCACAGCGCTCCGCGAGATCTGCTTCACTCCACCCTTTGCGTTTACGTGCTGCCTTGATAAGAGATGCCAGTAGCGTGATCGCCCGCAAAGTATTGTCTGAGTATGTCCGTAACTTCTTTGCCATATGCTCGAAGTTCCTTTACGGTGGATGGTCAAATCCAGACTAGCCCTCTCACTTCAAAATGTCAATTATAATTGACATTAGAGCTACTTATGATAATTTAAATATACAAAAATAGTAATTAGCATTTACCTCGAAGTTTGGTCATTACCAAAGAGAGAACCAACGCAAAGCCCAGGCCCGCCATGATGGCCACTGCCAGCTGTATCCGCCGCCGCTGAAATAACAGAAAAAGAGGTTCTGTTTGAGCTTAAGAAGCACCTACCGTCCTATGTGATTCCCCTCCGCAGTAGGTAGCGTCTAAAACTTTGCGTACTGCGGCAGATGGATTCTTAACACGTAAATTTGAACAGTAGTGACATTAAGAAAGCACTGCGATAAAACTAATCGTTAACCTCAGGATTATAAATGGAAACTGGCGCCTATATATCTCTCGCAATCTACTTTATAGCAATGTTTGCAATTGGTATTTACTCTTACTTGGTTACAAGAAATGACGTAACTGGCTTCTTGTTGGGTGGCCGGAATTTAAGCCCAGCAGTTACCGCATTATCTGCGGGCGCATCGGATATGAGTGGCTGGATGTTACTTGGTCTACCGGGGGCGATGTACATTTCAGGATTGAGCAGTGCCTGGATAGCATTAGGTCTGACAATTGGTGCCTACCTGAATTATTTGTTAGTTGCGCCAAGACTGCGAGTGTTTACTGAGTTACTCGACGACGCACTTACGATTCCGGAATACTTCGAGCGCCGGTTTGATGATAAAAATCATTCGATTAGAATATTATGTTCTATCGTAATCATTATTTTTTTCGCCATTTATACGACCTCAGGGGTCGTCGCGGGCGGTAAACTATTCGAGTCATCATTTGGCTTAAACTACGAAATAGGCCTTTATATCACCGCTGGCGTCGTCGTGGCCTATTCTACGTTTGGTGGTTTTCTTGCGGTAAGTACGACTGATTTTGTGCAAGGTTGCATTATGTTCCTGGCCTTAATTTTGGTGCCGATTGTTACTCTGAATGAAATAGGCGGTGTGGCGCAGACAGAGCAATATCTCATGGAGCTAAGCCCGACGATGCTGACTCTGAGCGGCGGGTCTCTATTGGGAATAATTTCTGCAGCTAGCTGGGGTCTGGGATACTTTGGGCAACCGCATATTATCGTTCGCTTTATGGCAATAAGGTCGGTTCGAGAAATAAAAGTCGCCCGTCGCATTGGTATGAGCTGGATGATCGTGTCTTTGATCGGAACGATAGCCGTTGGGCTAGTCGGCGCTGCCTATGTTAAATCCATTGGCGGCAATCTTAGTGACCCTGAAACTATATTTATCTTCCTGTCGACCACCCTATTCCATCCACTCATTAGCGGTTTCTTATTAGCCGCAATTCTAGCTGCAATTATGAGTACGATTTCGTCACAACTGCTGGTGACATCAAGTTCTCTAACTGAAGATGTCTACCACACGTTCTTACGCAAAAAGGCCAATGACGCTGAGTTGGTGCTGGTTGGTCGCCTCTCTATTGTCGCAGTTGCCTTACTAGCTATCTTTTTAGCGCACAATCGAGACAGCAGCATACTGTCATTGGTGAGCAATGCGTGGGCTGGGTTTGGCGCAGCATTTGGTCCCGTGGTGTTAATGAGCCTGTTCTGGTCGAGGATGACCAGGCAGGGAGCGTTGGCTGGCATTGTAGTTGGCGCCAGTGCCGTGCTGTTTTGGATCTACGGAGGCTTTACTATCAACAACCAGGCTCCAAGTGACTATATGTACGAAATCGTCCCAGGGTTTTTCGCTGGCTTTATTGCTATTGTCATCGTTAGTTTGTTGACCCGATGCGAACAACACACGATTGGCGCGTTTAGTAAGATGGAAATTGAGGTGGCTCAACGGCTGGCCAGGTAGGGTTGAATCCGCAACACCTACCTGGGCACCACCGCCGTCAGATCTTATTGCCTCCGGACAGCAACCACTTGCTCGCGATTTGGCTTAGCCATGGCCTCCATGATGATAGAGGGCGAGTTGTGCGACTCAGTAATAATCACTCCCTCAGAATAAACCGCATCCTGAACCGCCGCGGAAATACAGTGCAAGGGCGCGCCACCGCCCTCTCCACAACCCTTGGCACCGTTATAGGTAAAGGGAGAAGGCGTCTCTGTCGCCTGAGTCTTTAATGGCGGCATGTTGACTGAGGTCATCGGCGCATAGTCGGTAAAAGTCGCCGTGATCAGATTACCGCCTTCGTCGAACTGAAAGGCCTCCTGCATGGCCGCGCCAATACCGTGGCAAGTAGCGCCGTGCACCTGGCCCGCTACGATTTTGGGGTTAATCGCCACACCGCAATCATCCACCACGGCATAATCCAATATTTTCGGCTGACATGTCCGCCTATCCACTTCAACCACCGCAATGTGAATTTGAGGCGCATAGGTGAGCGTTTGATTTCCCATCTTTTTGTCCAGATCCAGCGGGTCAAACGGCGGCTTGTACACATGCTTCACGTTGAGTGTGATATCGCGAAACTCTTCACCCACACTTGCTGTATTGCTGTTGGCAAGATTGGACAGCATCCAGTAATTGATAGCGCGCTCGGGCTGCCCTGTCACGCTGACCTGGGGGCCCATCTCCCCAACACCCAGCTCCAGTTCCGCTTCGTTGGCATCCAGTGCATGAGCAGCCAGTCGCAGCAATTCGCCCTTGAGCTTCATTGCCGCGCCGTGCACTGCCGACAACCCAGTCACCACAAACTGACTGGCAATGGTGCCAGACAGACCCGCATAGGTATTCCAGGCGGTATCGAAACCCGTGCGGACATTAACCATGTCGGGACCGATATTAAGATCATCCGCAACAACCTGGGCCGCGGTAGTTTCATGACCCTGCCCCTGAGGTGACGAACCCATTGTCACTACAACAGACCCATCCAGCCCAATTTTAATTCGGGCGGTTTCGTTGTTCCCAGAGAACACCTGATCCGGATTGACGTACTGAACCTGACCAAAATTATTGGCACCCGAATCGATGGTTGAACCAATACCTATGCCAATTAAGCGCCCTTCCGCTCTGGCCTCGGCCTGTTTACGCTGCCAGTCGTCATAACCGATGAGATCCTTGGCCTTGTCCAACATCATTGGATAGTCACCAGAGTCATAAATGTTACCGTTAGGCGTGGTATAAGGCATTTGCTCAGGACGAATGTAGTTGAGCTGACGCATTTCATCGCTGGGAATGCCCAGCTCGTGACCACAGATATCCAGAACCCGCTCCATAAACCAGATATGTTGCATTCTTGAATAGCCCCGGTTAGGCGTGCATGGAGTCTTGTTAGTAACGGCTTGACTAAAATCGATATGCAAATTGCGCAACTTATAGGTAGCCGGGTAAACCTGCGACCAGATGGAGGCACCCAGCGGTTCGTAGCGTGTATAGGCACCGGCATCATCGATATGACGTGAACGTACACCGGTGATAACTCCCTGGGCATCAAGCGCCACCTGGGTATCGAGAAATGTTCGCTCTCCACCGTGAAAGGATGCCAGGTTTTCACTGCGAGTTTCAATCCATTTGACCGTGCGCCCCCCCACGGCCTTCGACGCTACCGCGGCGAGCCCCATGAAAGTATGAATAACAGTCTTGGTACCGAAGTTGCCACCGACATCCTCGCTCTTTAGGCGAATTTGCTCTGTACTCACATTGAGATATGGCCCTAGCATTTGAACCGTTACACCGGGCAATCCGTTGTTAGAAATAATGGTGATCTCGCCCTGCTTGGACCAGGTCGCCACGGCGCCTGCGGTCTCTATTGGAGTGCTGGAGAATCGGTGAAAATGCATACGGCCAATATCGACGACATGCGCAGCATCGGCAAACGCCTGCTCGATATCACCGTGATCCCACACGCCATTAAAGATACGGTTGGAACCCACTTTTTCGTGCAGCACCACATCGCTATTCAAGGCCTCTTCAGTTTCCAACACCACCGGCAGTGGCTCATAGTCGACCAATACTGCGGCTATGCCATCTTCTACTTCCCTGGCGCTATTGGCGATAATCATAACAACGGGTTCGCCGGGGTAAAACACCTTGTCCAGAGCGATGCCGTAATCGTCGATCAGTGCCCCTGGTTCCGCCCCTATCTGCATAAAGGGAGTGGTTTGAGCCGCCACGTCCTTACCCGTTAGCGTACACACCACACCCGGCAGCGCATCCGCGGCACTAGTGTCGATACTGAGGATACGGGCATGCGCGTAAGGCGAGGTCACAAAGCCCATATGCAGCATATCGCTGCCCTGCCAATCATCGACAAACCGACCCAAGCCGCGTACCAGTCTCTCATCCTCTTTTCGCCGCAGGCGCTGCCCTACCCAGCTGTCGCCGCCGTTGCCATCGACCTGGATGCTCGAACCCAGGTGCATGGCGACCGCTTTGGGCACATCTTTGCGTAACGGCCCTGTCCGACCGAGGGCCGCAGTGCCTTCCCCCGGACCCGAATCCCCGGAGCCGGCGTCGGCTTTTTTGTCCGCGCCAAACAGCTCGCGGAAGAATCTCGCAATGCTGGCGAAAACGCCCTCCGCGACCGGCTGCGCCTGTGCAGCCCGCACCACGGATTCGAAATGTTCCTTACTCTGTAAGGCATCCTGCAGGCTGTCGATCACCTTGATGATTTCTTTTTCTGCAATACCTTTCAGGCCACCACCGGCGATGGAGAGAATGCGTCCGTAGACCTGAGTGGTACCCTCCCAGTTGACCCGCGTGCCACCGGTACTCACATCTTCCAAGTCGAAGGCAACCAACATGTTGTAGGCGCCACCCATGACATTACCCTTGCCAACATAGCTGGCACTGGTGGGCGCCTCCCGGTCCTGCAGTGACATCTCTGTCGTGGCAATACCGTGGACTTTGCCGATGCCTATCTTCAGTTTAACCACCGAGGTGTCCGTCTCGCCCTCCTTCTTCACCATACTGTGGTACATGGGCAGGACCGGTAAAAACGTCTCCGGATCTGACAGGAGATCAAACGCTTCGCCGCGCGGAATGCCAACTTCAAAACCGCCGTTAAATGACATTTCCATAACTTAGCCCTCCCACATCTGAACGGCCGCCGCATCGATGGCCTTGAGGATATTTACATAACCGGTGCAGCGACAGGTGTTACCGGATATCCCTTTGCGAATTTGCTCCTCGGTGGGCTGCGGGTTGCTGGCGAGCAAGCTCTTGGCAGACATCAACATGCCGGGCGTACAATAGCCGCACTGCAGACCGTGGTGTTCCGAAAACGCGGTTTGCAGCGGATGCAACACACCATCCGACTCCAGACCCTCAACCGTTTCAACCTCTCTACCGTCGGCCTGCACGGCCAGTACGGTACAGGACTTCACGACCTTGCCGTCAAGTAATAGTGTACAGGCGCCACAGTAACTGGTATCACAACCAATGTGGGTGCCCGTAAGCCCCAGTTCTTCCCGAATAAATTCTACCAGCAGCAAACGCGGCTCGATTTCGCGCTGGTAGGGCGCGCCATTGACCGTGATATCAACCACAACTTTGGGGATTGCTTCATGCATAGCGATGTCCTCCCTTGACCTGTTCACCCCGGCTGCGTGCCAGTGCCCTATTGCCTGCTTCCACCACCAGGGTTTTCAGCATGGCCCGTTTGAATGCCACCGATCCGCGAGCATCCGGCGGCGGTTCAGCAGCGGCAATGATAATATCGGCGGCCTTCTCCAGCCCCTCGACGGTTACCGCCGCCCCGACCAGCGATGCCTCCGCCTCCTCGGATACAACCACCGTTGGCCCGGCCGCACCCAGTGCCAGGCGTGCAGCGCTGCAGGTATCACCCTGCATGGTCAGTTGCATACCGCATGAAACAGTAGGATAAGCAGCCGCCGTGCGCTTGAAGGCAACATAGGCACTGCCGGTACCCGGCCCAGGAACAGGCACTTCTATCGCCGTTACCAGCTCTCCCGCACGCAACGCAGTAACGTAGGTGTCCAGAATAAAATCGACCATGGCAATCGACCGGCTACCATCAGGACCCACGACGTGGACAAGGGTATCCAGGGTACGCAAACTGGTAGGCCAGCAGCCACTGGGGTCAGCGACGCTCAGGCCTCCTCCGATAGTCCCCATACTGCGCACCTGCCGATCGGCAATTCCACCGGCGGCTTCCGCAATCAGTGGCACAGTGCGAGCGGCTTCAGATGCCGCGATAAGCGCGTGCGTCGTGAGCGCGCCGATTTTCAGGGTGGCCCCCTCCAACTTCACGTAAGACAGGTCTGGCAGGCGGCCAATATCGATAAGCTCGCTGGCCTCACCCATGCGCAGCTTCATCATGGGAATCACGCTTTGGCCACCCGCCATAATTCTGGCGTCATCGCCATACTGGGTCAGTAATCCAACCGCCGCTTGCAGGCTGTCCGGTCGGTGGTAACGAAAAGGAGCTGGATACATAGGTTATCTAAGCCTCGTCTGGAACGGTGTATCAGTTATAGGATTTTATATATTTGAATTCATACAACTCTGAGCAATCTCGGGTAGCAAGGCCCACACTCGCGGCCATACCGTCAACTGCCGGCTGCAAAATACTGTCATAACTATAGCCGAACGGGTTGTAGCACTCGCGAATGACCGCCACAGCCTGGTCCAGGCTATCTTCCCTTTTGCCGAAGCACTCTAGCAGAGCTTTCCGCAGAAGGGCTTGATCATCATCAAAGATCGCCTTCATTGCCCGTTGATAAATTTTCACCATGGTTGCGATCAAACCGGGTTGTTCGTCGTAGAAGTCCCCCGACACAGCGAGGCCGGTACTGGGCAGACGCAGCGTATCACCGATAAAAGCCAGCTGTCTGGCACCTACCCGTTCGACCTCCGAAGGCAAAAAGTGTGAACTCAGCAGCGCCGCGTCGACGCTTTTTGATGACAGCAGCCCCAGCCGCGCCACGTCGTCTCGGGACGGCAGTAAACCTGGAGCGACGCCGGTTTCCTTTAATAACTTTTGTAAAAATTTCGAGGGCGGCGCTGCATCCGGGAAAGTGGCTACACGGCCCGGGCCCAGTTTTTCGATGGTGTCAATTTCGGGCTGGGCATAGAGCCAGAACATCGGGCGATCACAGGCCACAAATACCACGCGGCGCCTGGCGCCGGACAGAAAGCTCGACAGCGCCGCACCGCAGGTAACATGCAAGGTGTTTTCGGGCAGG
The DNA here is from genome assembly GCA_036960305.1 of Halioglobus sp. Classification (GTDB taxonomy): domain Bacteria; phylum Pseudomonadota; class Gammaproteobacteria; order Pseudomonadales; family Halieaceae; genus JBALVT01. The sequence continues at coordinate 32,047 of JBALWA010000013.1, forward strand.
GCCTCATCGGGTACGAAAGTGGTATCGATCAATTTGACGGCCAGCGATTCCTCCGCGTAATAACCACCTACTGCCGCCACCGCATGGCACAATAACTCGTGCACATCGTAGGCCTTGAAACCAAGATACACTGTATTCACGACCCCCCCCCAACATGTTCATCACGAGTCCCGACTACCCGGGGCATCACCTGCTCAGCAAATGTCTGCATATAGGGAATGGGCTCCGGCATACCGAAGGGGCAGACAAAACCGTCCAGACCTTTGCTTGCCAGCGCTCGAAAACGAGTCACGGCCTCCTCGGGCGGGCAGGCCACCGCCACGGCATTGAAGATGCGGTCCGTCAACAGATCACTGTGGTCGGACTGATTGCTGCCGTGTTCGGCGTACTTGTATTCGGCCTTGAACCGGGCCAGGTCTTCATACAGCGCACCGTCCAGATACTCAGCGGGCACTGTTTTGAACACGGTTCCAGCTGCGACAGAGGTATAGCCTCTAAGTTCCCGCTGCGCCACTTCGCGGTCCGCATGCACCGAGGTGCCAATGCGCATATAGAGCTTTAGGTCGGACAGCTTGCGGCCCACCGATTCAGCTCCGATACGAATATTGTCCAGGGCGTAATCCACCAACCGCGGCTGCGCTCCGACCTGGAACAGGACGCCGTCCCCTATTCGGCCGGCCATCTGCAGGGATTTTGGCCCGGAGCTGGCCACGATCAGGGGGACCTCACAATTCGACCAGGGCATCTGGATTTCACTGCCCTCATAACTGACCTTCTCGCCCCGCAGCAGCGCCTTGATAACTTTTAACTTTTCCTCGAACACCGCCAACCGTTCCGGCTTCATACCGAGATTGTAGACCGCACTCTCACCCACTCCGATGCCACAGATAGCACGACCGCCGGACAATTCATCCAATGTCGCCCAGCTATTGGCGAGTACTGCGGGGTGCCGGGTACCGGTGAGTGTGACTCCGGTGGCCAGTTGCAGCGTACTGGTGCGAGTGGCAAGAACCGTCAATACGCTGTAGGCATCGCGCATTATCGAGTGCGAATCCGCCACCCACATGCCGCCAAAACCCAGTTCTTCGGCGGCGCAGCCCATCTCGACAGCGTCTGCCAGGGGGCGGTTGGGTAAACACCCAACGTGAAAGGACAAACTCATCTGAAACCTCGACTGGTGATTGCGTGAAGTTACGAGTGATAACAGTAGGTGCATATACCCCGCCACGTCTTGCCCCTGAGAGCAGAACATTTTGACTGAGAAGGCTACCCCGATTCTCATGTCGCATCCGGCCGCGGTGGTTATGCTGTAGGACAGGCGATATACTGTGACTGGGCCGAAAATCAGGTGAGCTAAAAATATCGTCAATAGCGGCCCATCACACCCACAGGAATGAGCCACGAATATGAGCGCTATCGAGTCATTCAGTTTTCCCAGCGACTTCCAACAGGAAAGCTTGAAACTGATCGATAGCTTAATGGCGCTCAAGTCCTCTGCTTTCTATCTGGTCGATCCCAATATGAGGCACAAGGGGGTAGTGACTCACAACCTGGCCAAAGAGGACGACAAGTTATACCAGAATCACTATATGCACATGGATCCGCTGAACCCCAATCTGCACGAAAAAAGCCGCGAAACCGTGGTCCACATGGACTCCATCATGAGTCCTAACTTCATCAAGCAATCAGCCTATTACCAGGATTTCCTCAAGCCCCTGAATTATCGTTATGTGACCGATATTTTCTTTCGTGCCGAGGGTAAAATCATTGCGGTGATTACGCTCTTGAGAGATCAATCCCAGGGTGAATTTACGGACGATGAACTGTCTCTACTGAGAAAACAGCAGCCGTTCCTGGAATACACGCTAAACACGGTTTATATGCCGAAGCGTATTACCGAGCGGGCGACCATTGAGGAACGTTATCAACTCACGGACCGGGAGCTGGATGTACTGGAGCTGGTGATCTCGGGTGCAAGCAACAAGGGAATCGCCAATGAGCTGGCATTGGGCGTTGCCACCATAAAAACACATCTACAACACATTTATCTTAAGGCAGGTGTTGTCTCTCGCACCGAACTGCTGTCACAGGTTATTTCTGACTTAAAGCTTGTTGGCTAACGGGTGCGCACCTGAAAGGCCGCAACCACTGCCCCCGGGTACGCATCGGCTAAAATCTACCGGCAATATTTTTCCATCTATCATTCCTTTGGTGGATACCTCGCATTTTTACATTGTTCTAGGCTTCGAGCTCAGGGTAAGCGTTCGCCCCGAAGTACCAACGCTGCCCGACCCCGGAACGGAAGATAATAATGAAAATTGACCTCAGTGGAAAAACAGCCCTTGTAACCGGCGCAGCGAGTGGCATTGGTGAGTCCGTGGCCAGGACCCTGGCCGCAGCCGGTGCCAGTGTGATTGTTACTGACTTGGAAGCACAGGCGCCCAGGGCGACTGATGTGGTAGCTGATATTGTCCGCAACGGCGACAGTGCAGAGTTCAAGGTGCTGGACATCAGTAATGAACAGCATTGGATAGCCGTCATGGCGCACGTTCAGAGCCAGTACAGTGGCCTGGACATCCTGGTTAACAATGCCGGTGTGGTATTGGTTAAGCCGATTGTAGAGACCACCCTGGACGAACTGCGCTGGATATCAAGAGTCAATATCGAGGGTGTCTTTCTCGGCGTCAAACACGCGCTACCCCTGATGAAATTACGCGGGCAGTCCAATCCAGCGGGTGCCTCAATCATCAATTTTTCATCGGCGATGGGGATTAAGGGCTACCCATTCGGCTCGCTGTACAGCATGACCAAGGGGGCCATCCGAGCATTCACCAAATCGATTGCCCTGGAATTCGCCCAGTTGCAGTACAACATCCGGGTTAACTCAGTGCATCCCGGCTTGGTTGATACAGCAATGGTGGCGCATGAGTCAGAGAAGCTTTCTGAACTGGGGGCCATGGGCACCTCGACTCCCGAGGAGATGCGGCAAGCCTTCCAGGACCTGAACCCACTGGGCCGGCTTGGAACCCCGCAGGAACTGGCAAATGCGGTGTTGTTCCTGGCATCAGACCTCAGTTCCTTTGTCACCGGCTCAGAAATGACCGTCGATGGCGGCGAGACAGCCCAATAGGATTGCGATTAAATTCCTGACTCATCCTTTTGGTTGATAGAAGCGAGCGTCGGGGCCTAAGTAACATACCTTGAATCATAAAAGTTAGTTTTGGGAGAAAATCATGAAAATCGATACACTGAAACTTCAATCTCGCTCCGGCTTGAAACTGTTGGCGAAAACCCTGCCGGTTTCGACCTTGCTGCTGTCTACCCTGGCCCACTCGGCGGTGCTGGAAGAGGTCATCGTCACCGCGCAAAAACGTGAGCAAAATCTGCAGGACGTGGGCGTATCTGTCACTGCGTTTTCCGGCGAGCAGATCCGAAAATTTGGTTTCACCAACTCCGTCGATGTCATCGCGCAGACGCCCAATCTGAGTTTCGGTACCCCAACGGCAGAAGGTAACAATGCCTCCCTGACCCTTCGCGGGGTCGGCCTGTCAGATTTCAATGACAATAACGAGGGGCCGGTGGCGGTCTACGTGGACGAGGTCTATGTCAGCGCACTGTCCGGAGTTACGTTCCAGCTGTTTGACCTGGAACGGGTCGAAGTGCTGCGTGGCCCCCAGGGCACCCTCTACGGCCGCAACACGACCGGGGGCCTGGCACATTTCGTGAGCGCCAAACCCGGCAAAGAGACGGAGGGATATATAGAGCTAACCGCAGCTGAAAACAACCAGTTCAAGGTCGAGGGCGCGATAGGTGGCTCCCTGACCGACAACATGCAGGCTCGCCTCTCTTTTGGTCACAATGAACATGACGGCTACGTAGAGAACCGCGGACCCGGTTCCAACGACGCGAACAATACTGACAACAATACACTCCGGCTCCAGTTGGCGATTCAACCGAGCGACACATTCAACATTTTGCTGAATGCTCACGGCTCCAAAAATGATGCCGATATGGGGGCCTGGCAACACGAGTCCACGTACTCGCCCGACGGTGGCATCACCTCTCTGCCACTACCCGCGGACGTGAACTTCTGGGACAGCTGCCCGGGATGTGATGCCTTTGGCTATGTCGATAACGATGGTGACCCCTGGGCTGGTGCCTACGACCGCGACGGTGTGCTGGAGATTGAAAATTCGGGCGGATCGGCAAACCTGGATTGGGAAATCGGTGATATGACGTTCACCTCGATCACCGCCTATGAAAACTTCCAGCGCTTCTATGAAGAGGACACCGACATGTCCCCTTTCCCTGTCATCCACAACACTTACGGCGCCGACGCCGATCAGTTTACCCAGGAGTTTCGCCTCGCCGGAGAGTCTGAACGCCTGCATTGGGTCACCGGCTTTTTCTACTATGATCACGAAGTCGACGGCAGCTTTGAAATCGATGCCAGCGGCATCGATTTTATTATTGGTAATGCCAACTACACGCAGGAGACGGAATCCTGGTCCCTGTTCGGCCAGGCTGAATACAGCCTGTCGGATAGCTGGACCCTGATCGGTGGCCTGCGCTACACCGATGAAGAGCGGGAACTCGACTACCTGAGCCTGGAGCTAAATGGACTTCTGCCTCCCGACCAGAACACGATGTACGATTACAACGAGACCATCAAGTCCGACAATGTCACCGGCAAGGTGGAGCTCGACTGGCATGTAAGCGACGATACTTTGCTCTATGGCTCTATCTCTCTGGGCACCAAGTCCGCAGGCTTCAACACCGGCCTGCTGGATGAGACAGGCCTCTTTGGTATGACCAACGCGGCCGATGTACCCTATGATGAAGAAGAACTCACCAGCTATGAGATCGGTATTAAGAGCGAGCTGTTTGGCGGCACTTCCCGTTTCAACGCGTCGGTTTTCTACTATGACTACACCGACTTTCAGGCCTTCGCCTTTGTTGACCTGAACCAGGTTATTTTTAATACCGACGCGACCATCACCGGAATGGAACTGGAGTTTGTAACCCATCCCATCGAGGGCCTGGAGATTTTACTGGGCGCAGGATTCCTGGATGCGGAAGCCAAGGACATTCCCCTGAACGACGGCTCCGGTATTACCCGGGATCGGGATATGACCCTGGCACCGGATTTTTCGCTGAACGGTTTGATCAGGTACCAGTTTCCACTGTTCGCCGGATCCCTGGCCTTACAAACTGATTTCACCTACCAGGATGACACCTACTTTGATATCCAGAACCACCCCATATCAAGCCAGGATGCCTACGATGTGTGGAACGCCAGGGTTTCCTATTACGGTGCAAACGAGAACTGGTCACTTACCGCGTTCGTGAACAACCTGACTGAAGAGGAGTACAAGGCCTATTCCTTCGATGTCACCAACCTGTTTGGTTTCAACCAGGTAACCTATGGTCGTCCTCGCTGGGCGGGTGTTACTTTCAATTACAACTGGTAGCGATCGTACGCCATCAACATCGGGTTGGTGGAAGTAGCCGGTCCCGCCGGACATTGTCTCCATTTGGCCGCCGGTAATCCCGGTGGTCCTTTTTCTGCTACGATCATATTACTACTGACATGAGCCATCGAAGTGAGAACATTTGATCACAAGCTGTCCACCACCTTCCTGATCTCCGCAGTTTATCCCCTGGGGCCCGCGGCAATCATCCTCATGCCCATGCTGGTCGGCGGGGTGATCGATGATTTTGGCTTTAGCGAACAGCAGGCGGGTTATATCGCCTCCCTCGAAGGCACAGGGTTGATGGTATCTTTGCTGCTAGCAGCACTGTGGGTCCGAAAAATTTCATGGACGACCATGTTGTGCCTCGGGTTTGCCGCCACTGCTGCACTCAACATCCTCAGTGCCAACCTCGACGAATTTATCCCCCTGCTGATTACCCGCTTTTTCGCGGGAATGGCCGCTGGCTCCATCTTTGCTATTGCTGTCGCTGCACTGGGTGATAACAGGCAGCCGGATCGGGCCTTTGGCATTGCCCAGATCCTGCAGGGTGCGATGATGTTTCTGGCCTTTGCGGGCGCGCCCTTTGTTTTACAGCATTGGACGGTAGGCGGCTTGTACTACATGCTGGCATCGGCGTCAGTGTTGATGATGCTGACCCTGTGGCACTACCCCTCTGCCGGGGTCGAAAGAACCGCGGATGACGCCAACAGTCGCGATGGTGAAAGTTATACCAGTCTGATATGGATTGGCCTTATCGCCAGTTTCCTCTTTTTTGCCAATATATTCGGCTTCTGGACCTATATCGAGCGTATAGGCCAGTCGGCCGGCCTGGCAACAGAGACCATCGGTTGGGCACTTGGCCTGTCACAGTTCGCCGCCATAGGCGGAGCTGGCATAGCAGCGATCGCCGGTGATCGCTATGGACGAACCATTCCACTACTGGTGTCCCTGGTGGGCCTGACAAGCACGCTGTGGCTGCTGGCGGGCCAGTTCACTTCAATCACGTTCTACCTGGGAGCCGGGCTGTTTCAGGCGCTATTCGTGCTGGCCAATTCCTATCAGCTGGGCGTGATGGCCAAGATAGACATCAAGGGCCGCTTCCTGGTGCTGGTTACCGGGTTTCAGGTTCTGGGCGCCGCACTCGGCCCCGCCATTGCCGCATCGTTGATCGACAACGGTGACTACAGTCGGATCAACATGGTAGCGGCGCTGTCTTGCACCGCTGGCATACTGATGTTCCTGTTCATTATCTATCGCTCCCGTCACATCAGTGGCGCCCTCGAAACAAATAACGCAGGGCTTACGACATGACCAATGCAGCAGAAAAAAGCGCCAAACCCATCGCGCCCTATATGGCACTGGGCCTGTCCACCGTAGCTTACTGCATAGCGAAAAGAGCGCATATCAAGCACAATCTCGAGACCATCGAGGACGTTATTCACGCCGCGGTCTCCATGACCAATATCAATATGCCCGTGAAGATAATTTCCCTGGCAGAGGGTGCCCTGACCGGTTTTACCGACGAGATTTTCGACCTGCCCCATAAACTGGCCGCCGATGAACTGTTCATTGATGTGCCTGGAGAAGAGACCGAGTTCCTGGGCCGCCTGGCGAAGATGTATAACACCTATATCATCGTGCAGTGCAAAGCGCGCTGGCCCGAGATAATGGATGATCGATTCTTCAACACGCTCTTTGTCATTGCACCCAATGGTGAAGTCGTACACAAAGCAGCCAAGAACCACATCTGGTGTCGCGAACGATCCTGTACACCCCACGATATCTACGACCGCTGGGTGGAGCACTTCGGTACCGGGATAGATGCTTTCTACCCAGTATTAAAGACTGATGATATCGGCAACATCGGTACCATTTGCTGTTCTGACGGGGAATATCCCGAGGCGGTCCGAGCGCTGGCATTTAATGGCGCAGAGGTGGTTTATCGTCCATCGGAAGCCGTACCAATGACCAACTGCGGCGAACCGGGCGGCAGCTGGATGGTGCAGAACCGCGGGCATGCCGAGTTTAACAGCCTGTATATGTTGTGCCCTAATATCGGGCCAGTCTATCTCTCCGCTTCCTCAAAGCACCCGGTGGATATATCCGGCGGCAACAGCCACATAGTCGGCTACCGTGGAGAAGTGTTAAGCCATTCAGTCCAGGGCAACAATAGCGTGGTCTCGGCCATTATCGACATCGAAGCGCTGCGCCAGTATCGCGCCATGAACCTGAACAGTAACTGGTTGAAAGATTTGCGTACCGAACTGTTCCAGGAGATGTATGACAAGCCGATTCACCCCAAGAACCTGTGGCTGGATCAGGAACCTCTGCACCATAACGAGGTGGACAAGGTTTATCGGCAGAATATTGAATCGCTCTACGAACGCGGCACCTGGACGCGCCCGCACACCCAACACGAGGGCGCCAAACTCATGCCAGAAGGCGATCCGGGCATGAGCGCAGAACAATGGTCAGAAGTAAAAAAAATGTGGAGCGACTGGGATTAACATGACTACGCATAAAAGAAATGCCACGGCGCTGCTGCGTCAGGCAACAATCACGCTGGCAACACTTACTGCCAGCTTTGCCCTGGCGGGCGACGCGGAGCCTGAGAGAGAACTGAGCGCAATGGAGTTGGTGGACCGTCACTGCACCCGCTGCCACCTGGCGCCAAATCCTGAGGACCTCTCCAAAGAATACTGGTCCTATGCGTTGCACTATATGGGCAACTACGTTGGCATGAAGGGCGATGAGTTTGAAGATCTCACCGTCTCGCCTGTACCACCGGACTGGGAACCCCAGAAGGATTACACCAAGCGCTATATCCTGAGTGACAAACTGGGATATATGCGGGATTTATACCCCTTCAAGCCCTATATTCCCGCGGAACCGGAGATGAGCAAAGCGGAATTCGTGCGCATGAGGGAGTATTTTGTCGACAACGCGCGGTCCTGGCCCGATATGGAAATCAAGCGACCCAAGGCACCACTTGTCAAAGGGTTTACCCCCGTCGTCCCGAAACTGGACCTGGAGCCCAACGCCCTGGTGCTGTCGACGCAGGTGGATGAAGCACGCCGCCGCCTGTATGTAGGGCGTTCCGTGATCGACGACTGGGTGGGCGGTGGTGGCCGTCGTAAAGGCTACGATAAATGGGATGATATCGTCGTACTGGACCTGGATTCGGGCAAGCGGATTGGCCACACCAATGTCGAATCGGACCCTATCCATATGACGCTGACTGAAACCGGCGTGCGGGTATTGACCCACGGCCGTTTCCCTATGACCAAGGTCGGTATCGCGGCATTGACTGATTGGGAGTTTGAAGGTGAAGAGCCGCAGGGCCGCATGTTGGTGAACGGCAAACAGCGGTTTGTGCAGCACTCAAGCTTCGACATGAATGGCGATGGTCTGGAAGATATTGTTGCCAACGCCTTCGGCGATGGCATTTTTGGCGACGCAAACAGTGAATTGACCATATTCTGGCAGACACCCCAGTACAGCAAACTGTGGCAGGATGCACCGGGGGAAATCCCACCCGGTCTGTTGCCCGGTGCACTGCGCGAGACCATTGTCAGCGCACAATCCGGTTTGATCAGCAGCGCCATCGCCGATTTCAATAACGATGGCAAACCGGACATTGCTGCGCTCGCTGCCCAGGGCAGGCAGGAGTTGATGGTTTTTATCAATAACGGGGACGAGACCTTCACCCGTCACCTGATCGACGAAAACAGGCCCTCCTTTGGTGGTAACAATGTAAAGGCGGCTGATTTCGACGGTGACGGCAATGTCGACCTGGCGGTAATAAACGGCGACAACGTGGCCGGCAATCACGTGGGCCCCATCGTGCCCGCACCCAGACCGCAACATTCCGTGCGGGTATTCAAGAATAACGGCAAGCTTAACTTTACCAAGGAATTCCACTATCCCATGCACGGGGGCATACGCTCGGTGATACATGATTTCGACAGCGACGGCGATCTGGACATGGCGGTGATTTCCCTGTTCCCCCAGTGGAGCGAGGAGGAGCCCGAGAGCTTTGTGTATCTGGAGAACCTGGGTGATTTCAAATTTTCACCCCAGTCGTTTTCAAGCGACTACTTTAGCGTCTGGTCCTCTATCGAGGCCGCGGATGTAAATGGTGATAACAAGGTCGATATTGTTCTTGGGCTGGGAAACTTCCCCGAGCTGGTCCCGGCAGACTGGCTAACCCGAGATATCATGAAGGGACGGGGTGGTAATGCTGAGAGCGTAATCTTCCTGCTAAACAATTATTGAGCACAGCAGCAAACGGCGTATGCCCCGTCAATGCCCTGGGATACCTGCCTGAAGCGAAGCCCTAGTCTGTGCTCGCCCCGTACCCACTTCCTGCAAAACGCACTTTGAGTCAACGCGTACCTCCCTGCTGAACAAGACATACGCGGCGACAGGGTTTAACGTTGCTGTCAGAGAAAATAGTGGCGGAGACTTGAAATGAGCGAAGGCGAGCACAGCTGCGCAGAGCACTGCGGCATCTTTACCATCGGTGGCGATTTGGCCATCCAGGGAGCCTACCGGGATATCTGTTACCAGCCGGTACGCGACAATATCTGGACCGCCAGCGAGGGGATATACCGCACCATATTCCTGGAGGGCAACAAGGGGTGCATTGCTTTCGATACCTTCGGCACGCCCGGCACTGCCCGGGCCTACCAGCAGGCCATCGCCCGGGTGTTCCCGAAAAAGCCGATCCACACCGTGGTGTATTCTCACGAACACCTTGATCACTGCGGCTATGCGGCCGACCTGGCCCCGGACGCAAAAATACTTTCTCACGACTATGCCAATCAGGTCATCGTCGGGCGGCAATCGAGCGGCCAGTTGGCTGCCCATGAAACCTTTGCCGACGAACGTATTTCCCACGAGATCGATGGCTGCTATTTCGAGCTAATCTATCCCGGACACACCCATGGCGACGGCAATATCGCCGCCTACTTCCCCCAGAGTAAAACCCTGTTCATGGTGGACACAGTCGCGGACGGGGTTGGCTATACGACGCTAATGGACTGGCATCTCACCCACTATGTACCGGTAATGAAACGCTTTTTGAGCCTGGACTGGGACGTGTTTGTACCCGGCCATTTCTGGCCGATTACCCGGCCCCGATTTATCCAGATTCTGGACTATTGGGAACGCATGTTCGATTTTGGTCAGCAGGCGATTTTTGACGGCCTGGACCCCCACGACTGGGATGGGCTTAACAAGTATACCGATGAAAAGCTCGGACCACTGTACGGCAACGAATTTCGCTATCACGAATACGGTGCCATGAATCTCTACCGCTATATGCAGGAATACCTGACCGGTGGCTGGGGTATGGAAGGCAACATGACACCCCCCAACCTGAGCCCATTGTAGGAGCAGAGAGATGACAGAGAATCGCGGACTATTTACCCTGCCGGGCGCCCAGGCCTATCTGGCTGCGGAACCGGAAATGACGACCGAGCAGCTATCGGATCGCCTGTTCACGGTAAGCGACGGCCAAGTGCGCACCATCTTCATGGCAGGCGATACCGGTGTTATCGCTTTTGATACCTTTGGCACACCGGGCAAGGCGAGAGCCTATGGCAAGGCTATCGCAATTGCCGTTCCCGACAAGCCCATCACTACTATCATTTACTCTCACGACCACCTGGATCATGCCGGCTTTGCCGCTGACCTGGCACCGAATGCGGAGATCATCGCCGACGAACTGTGCGCCAAGGTGATCAAGTTGCGCGGCGCCGAAGGCCAGCTTCAGCCGAGCCGTGTACTGACGGGAGAGCGCAACGAGCTGACAATCGACGGGGTCGACCTGGTATTGCTGAATCCGGGGCCCACTCACGGCTCGGGCAATATGGCTGCTTACTTCGCGGAAGAAAAAACCCTGTTCTCCTCCGATACTATTCTCGCGAATGCCAAATACGGTTTTATGCCAGATTACCATTTCTGCAACTTCATCCGCTTCATGCGCGGTTTCCTGGAGCTCGATTGGGATCGTTTTGTGCCCGGACGTTACGAGCTAACCGACCGCGACGGATTTGAGCGCGGCTGCGACTTCATAGAAGCGGTGATGACCACCTGTCAGGAGGCCTTCGTCGGGTTTGTCCCCATCTGGGCTTATGAACCTATGAAAGGCTACTGCATGGGCCAATTAAGCGAGCGGTTTGGCGATATGGAAGGTTTTGAAAACCATATCGGACAGATGGCGATACGTATTGTGCACCACTACCTGATGGGGGGCTGGGGATTGGAGGACACGCCCGAACCCAGTGTGTTGCTGGCTGACCAGGTAGCGCTCTGAGTGCATAGAGAATCAACGGGCAGTGCATTTTCAGTAAAGTGTTTGTGTGACATCCCGGTCTAATATTCAGATATCAAAAAACCATAAGACATATCCTGGAGGATAGCATCATGACTACACCCCAACTCACCCGATCATTCATCGCGGTGGCGATTGCCGGCACCATTGCCGCCTCGCCCGTTGTCCTGGCACAAACCAGCAGCCTGCTTGAAGAAGTCATTGTTACGGCGCAAAAGCGCGAGCAAAACGCTCAGGATGTGGGTATCGCCATCACCGCTTACACCGGTGATCAGCTGGATCAGCTGGGCTTTACCAAGAGCTCTGATATCGCCAGGTTTACCCCCGGCGTGAGTGTGGGCGGGAACCTGGCCGGCCAGAACCTGCAGTTTACGATCCGCGGGGTCGCGCAGAACGACTTTAACGACCAGACCGAGTCTCCGGTGGCGGTTTACATCGATGACACCTATGTGGCCATGGCCCAGGGCCAGCGATTTGCCATGTACGACCTGGACCGGGTGGAAGTGTTAAAGGGACCCCAGGGCACACTGTTTGGCCGCAACGCGACCGGCGGTCTAGCACATTTCGTGTCACGACGGCCCACCAACGAACTGGACGGCTATATACAGGCGGGATACGGTGACTACGACCGCTTCAAGCTCGAGGGTGCCATCGGTGGCCCAATATCCGATACAATATCCGGCCGCTTGTCTGGCTACTACCACGAGCAAGATGGTTATCTGGAAAACTCCTACGATCCCAGCAATCCCCAGTCCTTCAATCCCTCGGCAATCGCCTTAAGCGAAGGCACGGGCGACGACTTCGGAGGCGAGGAGAATAGTGCGGTGCGCGGCCAGTTGTTGTTTGACCTCAGTGACAGCGCCACGCTGTGGTTATCCGCCAACTGGGCAGATTCCGAGCTGGCGACCTCGCCCTACCAGAGTGAGCCCACAGTTGCGGTAATGGATGACCAGGGCCGCCAGCGGGGGGCGATCCATACGCCTTCTGACTTTGTTTATTCGTTCCTCGACTTCGAAACCGGTGAGGGTTTTAACGACCCCAACCTGGGCGGCTTTGGTCGTCCCGTACCGGGCGGAGATTCCACCGGCTATATCGACAAGGACGGTAACGGCCTCGATTATACTGAGGGCGATTTTTCCTTCGATGATTTGAACACCATGGAGACCGTGGGACTTACGGCCACCTTCGACTGGGAAATCGGCGAGATGGATTTCATCTCTATCACCGATTACAAGGATTTTGAAAAGTTTATGGGCATGGATGTCGACTCCGCCCCCATGAACCAGCTGTCCGTCTGGTTTGATGCGAATGTAGACCAGGTCAGCCAGGAATTCCGGCTCAGTGGCAATACCAATAAAATGCGCTGGGTGACGGGTTTTTATTATCTGAATGTGGATTACGAGAACAACATCGGCTTCAAGGCCCTGGATAATGCGCCCGAGTTGCTGCCACCGGGCACATTACCGGCGGATTACCCGGCCTATGTTGAGCAGGAGACGGAAAACCTCTCCCTGTTCGGCCAGATCGATTTCGACCTGACCGATCGGCTTACCCTGACTACGGGCCTGCGGGTGATGCAGGAGAAAAAGGATTACCTCTACGACCTGCAAGTACGCGGCCTGACCAGCGCCAAGGATTTTGCCAATGGACCGCTGTTCGGTACTTTTTCAGACGTGGTCGGCTTGCCGGTTTCCACCCAGTTTGAAGACGATACCAGCGACACTTTGTGGGCAGGAAAGATCCAGCTGGACTACAAACTTTCTGATGACGTACTGCTCTACGCCGGTGTTAGTCGCGGGGTGAAAGCCGGTGGTTTCAACTCCCCCATCGATTTTGGTGGCGCACAGCTCACTCCGGGTGGCTACCGCTACGACTACGACGAAGAGGTTTTACTGTCCTATGAAGTTGGCTTCAAGTCGACCTTGATGGACGGCAAGATGCGCCTCAACGGTTCCCTGTACTACTACGATTACCAGGATTACCAGGGCTTCGTATTCGCCGGTGTTTCCGGCAGCGTGGTCAATTATGACAGCACCGTGGTGGGGGGTGAATTAGAGTGGATCATGTCACCCACCGCTGGCCTGGACATCATTCTAACCGGCGCCGTAATCGACGCAAACGTCGAGGACGTAGAAGTGGCGCCAGGTGTCTTTGACGATGCCGAGCCAAGCTACGTACCCCCCGTGCAGTTGAGCGCCCTGGTCCGTTACGCGTGGCAGCTGGGCAGTGGTGAAATGGCCGTACAGGCGGACGCCAGCTACAGCGACAATGCGTTCTATACCCTGCGCAACTACGACTCCCACGAAATGGATGATTACACCCTGGCCAATGCCCGTATCAGTTATTCCACGGGTGGCGACTCCAATTGGGAAATTGCCGCTTTCGTTAACAACCTCACTGACGAGGAAAACGAGGTCATGGGCTTCGATATCTCCCTGTTCTGTGGCTGTAGCGAAATCGCAGTGGGCGAACCCCGCTGGTGGGGCGTCTCGGCTCGCAAGAACTTCTGAGCCTCTGGAACCTCTATATGAGCAAGCCCCGGCAGGAAACTCCCGGGGCTTTTTTTGTTTTCAACCAGCATGAATCATGATTCACATCAGTGAGCTGCTTGGAGGAAGGTGTATAAGCTATTGACTGACAGTGCATGACCTCTATCGCCATGCTGTACACAGAGTAATATTTGGTATATAAATTAACCTGTAAATTACACGTTACATCTTATTATAAATAATTAGCCTGACAAGCATCCCCAATATAACGAGGGCGAACATGGCAACTCAAGATACGAAGAAAGAACCCACCGCCAACTCACTCAAGAGTGGTCGCTGGGTGGCCTCAAGCTGCAAGATGTGCCTGCACTCCTGCGGCAACATGATCCACGTGACCGATGAGGGTGTGATCAACAAGATTGAGGGCAACCCCACCAACCCCTCCAATAATGGCAAGCTGTGCCCCAAGGGCAACTCGGCCATTATGCGCCACTACGACCCGGCCCGGTTCAAGCAACCCATGCGCCGCACAAACCCCGAACGGGGTTGTGGTGTCGACCCCATGTGGGAACCCATCAGCTGGGAGGAAGCGCTGGATACTACTGCCCGGGAAATCAAGAAGTCCATGGATGAAGATCCGCGTAAGATCCTGCCCTCCATCGAGGACTTCCAGAAATTCAATATTTGGGCCTGGCCCCTCTCCTTCGGTAATTTCAATTTCTACCAGTCCGGCGGCACTATGTGCGGCGGGGCGTACCACCCCATGAACGGCTTCATCCACTCTGCGTTTGGCTGCGCCAACGACGCCAAGTACTGCAACTACTGGATTAATAATGGCACCGGCGACGGTTTCTCCTCGCACCTGCATGCGGCAGCCCAGTCCAACTGGGTGGCCAAGGCGCGCACGGAACGCAATATGCGAGTGGTATCAATTGAACCACGCCTGTCCATCGGCTCTGCCAAGGCGGAAGAGTGGGTACCCATCCGCCCCGCCACCGACCGCCACTTCGCCATGGGCATGGCGCATGTCCTCATTAAAGAGGGCTTGTGCGACTACAAATTTCTCAAACGCGATACCAACGCGCCCTTCCTGGTTGGTGAAGACGGGTATTTTATACGCGATGAAAACCGCCAGTGCTATATGTGGGACGCCAAGAACAACTGTGCCAAGCTGTGGAACGACGAGAGCATCGGCGAGATCGCACTGGAAGGTAATTACGAGGTCAACGGCAAACCCTGTCGGACTGGCTTCCAGATCTACAAAGACATACTGGAGGAGTGCTCCCCCGAGGCGATGTCCGAGGTCACCACCGTACCGGCGGAAACTATTGCCCGCATTGCACGGGAGTTTTCCACGGCGGCATCAATTGGCGCTACCATGAAAATGGAAGATGGCCGCACCCTGCCCCTGCGCCCAGCCGCCTACAACTATTACCGCGGTGCCCAGGGCCACAAGCACGGCGCCCAGACCAACCAGAGTTTCAAACTGGTCAACATCCTGATCGGCAACATCGACGCCCCTGGCGGCCACATGGGTGTGGTACTGGATACCAAGGAAGTGGATATCAACCACTGTGTGCCCGGCGAGAGCGGCATGCTCACACCGACGCCTCACCAGTTGGGACCAACCCCCCCCTTCGCCTATCCGCCCAACACCTATCACCTGATGGATTACTTCCCCCTGGGTGTGCATCCACCACACTTCAATCTGTTGGTGCACGACGACCCGACGAAATGGGGCGTGGAATTCACACCCGATGTAATCGTTAACTGCCACTCCAACCCGGTATGGGCAATCCAGGGGCCACGCAACAAGTGGTTCGACTTCCTGCGCAGTATGCGGTTCATCGTCTGTGTAGACCTTATCCCCACCGAGATGACGGACTGGGCAGATATCATCCTGCCCTCCAGCGATGTGCTGGAAACCTGGAACTGCACCATGATCGAACCTCCTCATACCGAGGGCCAATCTTTCCGCCAGCCCGCAGTGCCGCCGTTGCACGACACCAAGAGCGAGGAAGAGATTTTCTACGAAATTTCCGAGCGCATGGGTATTCTCGAAGCCTACAACGATGTGGTCAACAAGACACTCGGGTTCGAAGGCCATCCGGAGCTGATGCTGGAGCTGGACAAGAAGTACACGGACAAGGAAATTGCCGAACGCAAAGGCAAGCTGTGGAACGGCGAAGATATCGACTGGTATATGGAGCGCGGCCACTCGGTTACCGAGAAACGCCTCGACAAGTGGTATCGCCCCTGGGAGGGCAGCCGACTGCACTTCTATATCGAGGATTTCCTGGTAGAGCGTGATGAACTCAAGCAAAAAATGGAGAGCGCCGACGTCCCATTCAGGGATGAGTGGGAATGGGATGACTACCAGCCCCTGCCCACCCCGGTTCTCGACCCGGTACATGAAGAGCCACCCGAGTATGACCTGTACGCCATTACCTTCAAGGATATCCAGCTCAACTTTGGCGAGAGCCTAAGCAACCCCTGGATCAAGGACATTGTCTATCGCGATCCGGTTCACACCGGCCTGCTGCTAAACCCGAAAACAGCGGCAGCCCAGGGCGTCGAGAAAGGCAGCATCGTGCTGGTGGAATCGCCTTATGGCCGCCTCTACGGTCGAATCAATATTACGGAGGGCATGCACCCGGAAACGATTGGCGTATCCAACGCCCTGTCGCGAATGAAATCCCAGGACAGCGGCGTACTGCCCGCCGGCGGCCACTTCAACGACATGTTGCCCTACGACCTGCGCAACACCGATGCGGCCAGTGGCCAACCGGAAACCGTTTGTAAAATTAAGCTGACCAAACTCGACGACTGGCCCGACTTCCTCAAGGAGGGCCGCACTGTTTACGACCAGATCGAGGAGTACGAGAACGCAAAAGGTAAAGGAGGGCAGCACTGATGGCTAAGATGGGAATGGTCTTCGACCTCAAGGCCTGCATAGGCTGTAATGCCTGTGTTATTGCCTGTAAGCAGGAAAACTCCCTGCCCGACGGCGTCTTCTTCACCAAAACCCTGAGCGAGGAATACGGTGTATTCCCGATGGCCAACCGGGTTTACATTCCCACCATCTGTAACCACTGTGAAGATGCACCCTGCGAAAAGGTCTGCCCCAGCGGCGCGACCTATACGCGTGAGGATGGCATCGTGATGGTCGACGACGACAAGTGTATCGGCTGCTCTTCCTGTTCCGTGGCCTGCCCCTACGACCAGCGCACCCAGATGGACGCCGAGAATTTTCTCAAGGGCTTGTTTGGCACAGGTGAAATCACGCCCTTTGAAGAACAGGGCTATGGGCGATATACCCCGGGCACAGTCACCAAGTGTGATTTCTGCAGCCAGCGGGTGGATGTAGGACTGGACCCTGCTTGCGTCGTCACCTGTCCGACCAACGCACGCATCTTTGGCGACCTGGACAACCCGGACAGTGCACCCGCCAAAATGATTCGCGAACGTCACGGCCGTCCGCCGATGCCGGAAAAAAATACCAAACCCAAAGTCTTTTACGTCAACTAACAGGCCCAGGGAACGGGAGGAGAATAAACAATGGCTATAACAGATAAAGTCTTCAGCGGTGACACCCTACGAGTGGGCTATCGCTTCCAGCGCCACTGGGACAACTCCATGGCCTACGCCTTCTTTTTCGCCGAGGTGGGCGGTGGACTGTTCTTCGTCTCCCTGCTGCTGAACAGCGTAATGGGGATGGTACTGGGACTGATCATGGTTTCGACCGGCAAGCCCTATTTTCACCTGGCCCATATGGGCGTACCGACGAAAGCCTGGCGCGCCATGCTGCGGCCGGACCGCTCCTGGATCAGCCGTGGCCTACTGGGCCTTGGAGCCATGATTGGCACCGGCGTGCTCTATGTCATTGCCCTGTCATTCGGGGATCAGCTTGGCATCGCCGCCGATTCGGGCCTTGTCTGGTTGCTGAAAGTATCCTCAGCAGTATTCTGTCTGGTGGTCATGAGCTACCAGGGTTTTGCCATGTCGCACTCCAGTGCTATTTCTATCTGGAATTCCGCTATCATGCCGATGTCCAGCCTGCTGTACTCGCTGACCATTGGCGTCGCTGTAGCGATGGTGATTGTTTCAGACGACCAGGCCAATAGCCTGGCGGGCACCCAGCTGCTATTGTTTATGGGACTGGGCATTATGCACCTCATGTTTTTACACGGCGGCTGGCACGGCAGCCCTGGGGCAAAAACCTCTGTCGAGTTGCTGTTGCAAACCCTCTATACCAAGTGGTACTTGGGACTGGTCATAGCCATCGGCATTATCCTGCCCGCGCTGCTCTTGTGGGCAATGCCTGGCAGTAAAGTCGTGGCGATCATCGCGGCGGCTTCAACCCTGGCAGGTTTTCTTGCCTGGAGAATTTTGATTTTCAAGATCGGGGTGTACGAACCTATTATGAGCATGAACCCCTTCCACACTGCCAACTAGCATGCCTGTTGCACAGGCCTGTACCGTGAAGCGTGGAGTGGTAGATGTTGAGGCGCTCTATCTACCGAATGCTGAAGCTGCCTCCGAAGCGTCACAATGTCGTGTCGTAGAAGAAGATGCGCTAACGCTCGATGTCGAGGATATCGGCCACTACACCCTGATGTGGACCCCCACCGTTGCCAGTACCACGGCCCAGGGCTTCACTCTGGAAGATGGCCTGCTGGGCGAGGGAGAACAACCCGAGGGGCTGGCGCTGGCCATGGGTTTCGCCCTGTCGGAAGGTATCATCGAATGCCTGGCCGACATCAAAAGCCTGTCGGTATGCCCCGACAACCCCAAGGTGGTGCGGCTGCAACTGCACCACCCCGAAAAAGTCATGATCGCCCGCAAGAACGTCGTGATAAACAGCTCCTGTGGTATCTGTGGCGCCCGGGAAATTCTGGAAGACAATAGCCTGCAGTTGCCCCAGCTCGAGGACAGCTTACGCCTGGAGCGTACGGCGTTTGCGCCGTTAATGGAGCGAATGCGCGAGGGCCAGGAAATTTTTGACCAGACCGGCGGTTCCCACGCCGCAGCAATTTTTGATGACAGCGGTGCAGTGTTGGCAGTAGCCGAGGACCTGGGCCGCCACAATGCTCTGGACAAGGCCATCGGCATGGTATTGCTGCAGCGCGGCAACGTGAACAACTGCGGGGTTGCCTTGTCGAGTCGCCTCAGCCTGGAGATGGTCTTGAAGGCAGTGCGCACCGGGCTGCAAATAATGCTGGCCGTAAGTGCGCCGACCTCCCTGGCTATTCAGGTGGCCGACAAGTTTGGAGTCACATTGTGCGGCTTTGTACGAGAGCAGCGCGCTACAGTTTATACGCATCCGCAACGCGTACTGGGTACAAACCGTTAGGTTGTGGGCAGATCTTCCAACGCCCGGGCAACCTCTTCCATTTCATATTCGTGATCAACCAGTTTACCGGCATTGAAATCCATATAGGCCTGCATATCCAGATGGCCATGGCCGGAAAGATTGAACAAAATCGCCTCGGACTTACCCTCGGCTTTGCATCGCAATGCCTCGTCGATGGCCGCGCGCACCGCGTGCGTTGACTCCGGGGCGGGCACAATGCCCTCGGTCCGGGCAAACTGCATACCCGCTTCAAAACAGCGGTTCTGGGCATAGGCACGCGCTTCTATCTGGCCCAGGTTGTACAGGTGGCTCACTGTGGGTGCCATCCCATGGTACCTCAAGCCGCCGGCGTGGATGGCCTCGGGTATGAACCCATGGCCCAGAGTATGCATCTTCATCATTGGGGTGAGGCCCGCAACATCACCGTAATCGTAGGCATACGAGCCCTTGGTCAAGGATGGACAGGAAGCGGGTTCAACCGCGATAATACGCGTGGATTTTCCCTCGCGCAGGTTCACACCGATAAAGGGGAAACTGATTCCCGCGAAGTTACTGCCTCCTCCCGAACAGCCGATGACCACATCCGGGTACTCCCCCGCCATCTCCATTTGTGCCATCGCCTCAGTACCGATAACAGTCTGGTGCAGCATCACATGGTTAAGCACACTTCCCAGGCCATAGTTGGTATCGTCGCGCATGCGGGCAACCTCCACCGCCTCAGAAATCGCGATGCCCAGACTGCCGGGAGAGTCGGGGTTTTGCGCCAGGACCGCTCGGCCTGATTCGGTTTCGGTACTGGGACTGGCGATCACTTCTCCGCCATAGGTTTCAATCATGGCACGGCGATAAGGCTTCTGGTTGTAGCTGACCTTCACCATATACACTTTCACGCTGATACCCATAGCGGCGCCGGCTAGTGACAAGGCGGTGCCCCACTGACCCGCACCGGTTTCCGTCACGATGTGCTTAATGCCGGCTTCACGGTTGTAATAGGCCTGGGCGATCGCCGTATTGAGTTTATGCGAACCGACAGGGCTGCAGCCCTCGTACTTGTAGTAAATATGGGCCGGCGTATCCAGCGCTTTTTCCAGTTGGCGCGCCCTGTGTAGCGGAGAAGGTCGCCACTGGCGATAATACTGTTGTACCTCCTCGGGAATATCGACATAACGCTCGCCGCACATTTCCTGCTGAATCAGGGCCTCAGGGAAGATAGCTGCAAGATCTTCCGCACCCGCGGGCTGCTTGGTCTGGGGGTTCAGAGGCGGCTCCATCGGTTCGGGGAAATCCGCCATGATGTTATACCACTGGGTGGGTATCGCATCTTCGGGCAACAGGTATTTTATCTGGTCCATAGTCCTAGTCTCTTCCATCATGAATCGTAAAACAAAACGCCAAATATAGTACTGGACCGTAGGGGTGAATACCACCTTCTAGCGATCACTTACGCCGGACAAACCTTAACGCGAACCTGGGTTTTGCCTCCATTTTCACGGTTTCTTTCCCTTCCTTGATTGAAATCATGTCGATCTTCTGGCCACTGCTTGACAATGTAACATAGCTTTTCTTTAACCTGGAAACAAAGAGTTTTTAAACGTTGATTTAACGTGTAATTTAACGTTTAATATAAAAAATGTCCGTGGCCGAAGTTACTACCTACCTCAATTTAATGGAGTTATGGCAGTGGTTATAACTCCAACAGTACCGATCTGAAAATAGATAAAAACTGGAGAGTGCGTCATGAAAATAATAGTAAAAACCGCCTTGTTAACACCCCTTAGCGCCGCCATCGCCCTCGCAGCTGCAGGCCTGGCCGCCCCCACACAGGCTCAGCAGTCCGGCGCAGATCGAATGCTGGAAGAAATTGTCGTTACCGCCCGACGGCGGGAGGAAGGACTGCAGGATGCACCTATTGCAATCTCGGCGTACAGCGGTGCCGCGATGGAGTATCGCGGCGTCACCCGCCTGGATGATATTTCTCGTTTTGTTCCCAGCCTGACCCTGGAAAATAATCCCAGCTTCGGCGGTGCCTCCAGCTCAGCGGCAATTTACCTGCGCGGTGTCGGGCAGAAAGAATTCCTGCCCACCACGGAGCCCGGCGTTGGCCTCTATGTTGATGGCGTCTATATTGCCCGCTCAGTGGGTGCGATCCTGGACCTGATCGATATCGAGCGACTGGAAGTACTGCGCGGCCCCCAGGGCACCCTGTTCGGTCGTAACACGATTGGTGGAGCCATTTCCATTACAACCCTCAAACCTGACCCTGGCGGCGAACTGGGTGGAAGCCTCGGCGTCGTCGCGGGTACTGATGACCGTCTCAATCTAAAGGGCGCCATACACATCCCCCTGGGCGACACCACGGCCATCCGGGCCTCGCTGGCCTCGCTGCAACAGGACGGTTATGTCGACCGGGAAGATGGGGTCGACCTGGGCGATGACGATACCATCACCGGGCGCGTGGCCCTGGCCTGGTACCCCTCGGACCAACTGACCGTCGACCTGAATTATGATGCGACCCGGGACCGGGAAAATGGACCCGCGATGGAATTATTGGGTATTGATTTCACTGACCTGAGTCAACTCCAGGCAGTACTTCCGCCGCAGAACATCCCACCACCCATGGCGTTTGTCCATAATGTCACCACCGCGGCGGTTCCACTACCCCCCGGCTCAAACCCCCCTGTCGCACCTTGTGCCCTGGAGGATCCAGCCGGCAACAGCCTCGTCCCGTTCCCCAACCCGAACCCGATTAGCCCGAATTGTTATGACAATCGCTACGTGGGCACAGACAAGAACCAGGGTACGGCGGAGGCGACTTCAGAAACCGATGTCTGGGGCTTTTCCGCCACCATCGCCTACGAATTTTCAGACTCCCTGACCCTGAAATCCATCACTGCCTGGCGTGACCTGGATTCGGAATTCGCCCGCGATGGCGATCATTCGCCGCATCGGATATCCCAGTTCCATGACACGCTGGAGCAGGAACAGTTTACCCAGGAGTTTCAGTTGCTGGGAAGTGGCGACAAACTGAACTGGATCGCTGGAGCCTATTACTTTAACGAAGATGGGGACAACGTCAATACTCTGGATTTCACCGTATCTAATTTCCGCTCCGGCGGCGCCTTCGATAACGAGGCCATGGCGGTATTCGCCCAGGCCACCTACGATTTCACCGATCAATGGCATCTGACCCTCGGCGGTCGCTACACCGATGAGACCAAGAAATTCCACCCGGACCAGATCATCTACCAGAACTACTACGCCGGCATCAGTGCGACATTACCTCCCGGTCATCCCCTGGCGGCCCTGGACGCCCCTTTCCTGCAGGCCGGTGAACGAGTATTGCCTGACCTGGAGAAGGAAATCGAAATTGATGAGTTCACTCCCATGGCGAACCTGTCCTGGGATATTACCGAGGACATCATGACGTATGTCAGCTACTCCGAGGGCTTCAAATCCGGGGGTTTTAGCCAGCGAGTGTTCCCGCCGATCGTGGCGGGCTTTACAGCCCCCGCCGGTACGCCGGATATCGACCTGATTCCCACCTACGAACCGGAGTTTGTTGAGGTCTGGGAACTGGGCTTCAAATCCACCTTGCTGGACGGACGCATGCGCCTCAACGGAGCGATATTCAACACGGATTATGAAGACCTGCAAGTGCAGGTCTTCACCAGTGTGGCTCCGGTGACCAAGAACGTGGGTGCCGCCACCATCCAGGGCCTGGAACTGGAGATGCAGATGGCCCCGGGCTCGGGCTGGCTGATCGATGCCATGTATTCCTACCTTGATGCCGAGTATGACGATATCGATACCCAACAAACATTGATCGGTGAAGACAACGCTTTCGAGCGGGTGCCTGAAAATACCGCCAGCATAGGTGTATCCAAAGAGTTCATGTTGGACAGCGCCGGGACCATTATTGCCCGGGTAGACTGGAGCTATCGCGATGAGACATATAACGACGCGTATAACACCGAACTCCTGAAGACCGACTCCTACGACCTGTGGGATGCCAGCCTGCGCTGGACCAATGCGGGGGAAGACTGGACGGTTCTGGTATCAGGCCGCAACCTGGCAGATGAGGAATTCCTGATTACCGGTGTTTACGGCACGGCGTTCCAGTCCCTTGAAGGCATGTTCGACCGCGGCCGTCAGTTCGTGCTGGAAGTTCGCAAGGACTTCTAAGCACTGACAGCAGCGGCGCATTATTCTGTGGCCCGGTGGGTTAATCCATACGCACGGCAAGCAGGCAGGCAGACAGAGGGAATTCCATGAGCACCAGAGTTTTAACTAAATTTGATCTGCAAATACCTCAGGATATTCCCGAGGCACTGGCTATCCTTGACGAATACCAGGAAAAAATCACCCCGGTAGCAGGTGGCTCCGACATGTTGATAGCCTGGAAGCACGGCGTGGAATCCGGCAATGCCATGAGCGTCACCGCGCTTCCCGGGCTGGATTACCTGACCTATGACGAAAATGAGGGCCTGCGCATAGGCGCGCTGGCCACCATTGATCAGTTATTGAGGTCGGACATTGTGAGGGAAAAATATCCTGCTTTGTGGGAGTCGGCTGAAATTTTTGCCACGCATCAAATTAAGAATACGGCCACTCTTGTCGGCAACTGTCTACGCGCCTCGCCTGCTGGCGATGGCAGTGCAGCCGCCTATGCGTTGGGCGCTACCCTCACCTTCGTCAGTAAGGACGGTGGGGAACGCAAAGAGCACATAGATGACCTGTTCACCGGTTACGCTCAAACCAGTCGTAAGCCCAATGAGCTGGCGACGGAGATCAGTATCCCGGCACCAAAGGTGGGAAGCCGTTCTGCTTTTATTCGTGTAACTCGTGTAAACGAGGATCTGGCCAAGTTGAATGTAGCCGCCTACCTGAAAATGGATGGCGATACCTGCTCCGAGGCCCGGCTGGTCATGGGTTGTGTGGGCCCAACACTGTTGCGTCTACCTAAGTGCGAGGCGCTGCTAAAAGGGAGCAAAGTTGACGACGCCACATTGGACGCGGTGGCCAATACCGTCAACGATGAAATCAGTCCCATCGATGACCAACGCTCTACCGCTGAATACCGCCGCTCGGTTGCGCCTGTATTTTTGAAACGTACTATCTTGAAAGCGTTGTCCTGATCAGGGCGCCCTAAAAACACCAGGAGAACACGCAATGTCTCATCATACGATTAATCTCAACGTAAACGGCATGCCACAAACCGTTACCGTCGAAGGCAATCAAACCCTGCTGGAAGTACTGCGTGAAACCATCGACCAGACCGACGTCAAGTACGGTTGTGGCACCGGCGAATGTGGTGCCTGCACCGTGTTGGTTGAAGACAATAAACCAATAAATGCCTGCATGACCCTGGCGGCGACCATGGACGGCCGCTCCATCACAACGGTTGCCGGCCTGGCGAAAGGTAATGAGCTGCACCCGGTACAACAGGCTTTTGTAGATGACTTCGCCATTCAATGTGGTTACTGCACACCTGGCATGGTAATGAAGAGTGTCGCTCTTCTTAGTGAAAACCCGAATCCCAGCGAAGACGAAATTCGCCATTACCTGGAAGGCAATATCTGCCGCTGCACAGGCTATGCCAAGATCGTAACGGCGGTGCAAAGTGCCAGTGAAAATATGGTTCAGTATGCCGGTGGCGACGCGGCTTAACAGGAGATTCAGCAATGAGCGAATTTAAAACGGTAGGCAAGAGTGAAATCCGCGTTGATGTAAGAGGCAAGGTCACCGGCCGTACCGACTATGCCGCAGATCTGAAAATGAAAGGCATGTTGCATGCCTACCTTGTTCGTTGTTTCGACTATGCCCACGCCAATATTATCCGGCTGGATATGTCAGAAGCAGCCAAAGAGCCCGGCGTTGTCAAGGTAGTTGGCCCCGAGGATGTCACCAGCAATATCTTCAATCAATCCGTTATCGATATCATGGTGCCTCCCACGCTGACAGGGCCCTTCGGTGACATTGACGATCAGAAAATCTTTGCCGATGGTCGTGTTAAGCACTACGGTGAAGCCATTTGT
This sequence comes from Halioglobus sp., assembly GCA_036960305.1. GTDB lineage: Bacteria > Pseudomonadota > Gammaproteobacteria > Pseudomonadales > Halieaceae > JBALVT01. The sequence goes on from JBALWA010000013.1 coordinate 57,735, forward strand.
GCAATTATTGCAACAACAGAGGCCGCCGCAGAACACGCCGCAAAGAAAGTCATCGTTGAATACGAACCGCTGCCGGTATACCTGAACGCCGAGGCATCCAAGCAAGCTGACGCTATTCAGTTTGACGAGCGCAAGCCAGGCAATCTAGCTTTCCAGTTGCCCGAGGCCATGTTCGAAAACAACATAATGGGTCACGGTGATGTTGCAACCGGTTTCGCCGAAGCCGATTTCATCATTGAAGACACGCTATATACCAGTAAGCAGAAGCAATGCCAGATGGAGCCCAATTCATATATCGCTCTATACGACGATAGTGAGAAGCTCACCTGTTGGTCTTCGACCCAGATGCCGAAGTGCGTGCAGAGCAAATTGGCAACCATTTTTGAGATCCCGGTGGCACGTATGAAATTGATCCAGACCACGGTGGGTGGCGGTTTTGGCGCCCGCCTGGGTATGGTTCTTGAACCTCATGCCTGTGCGCTAGCCATGGCGATGCCCGGGTATCCGATCAAGATCCAATCACCTCGCGAAGAGGATTGGTTGACCTCGCCCAGCCGTCACCCGGGCGACTGGAAGGTCAAGCTGGGTTTCAAGAAAGACGGTACCCCCGTCGCTGCAGAGGCTAATTTCGCCAGCTATAAGGGCGCTTACTATCTGGATGGATCGGGCGTGGCAGCGACTACCGGTGGTTGGCTGCAAGCGGTTTACAAGTGGGAAAACCTTGCATACCAGGGCCAGACCTACTTCACCAACCAACCCGTATGTGGTGCATTCCGCGGTTACGGCAACCCACAGCAGACCTTTGTTATGGAATCCATGATTGATCGCGCTCTTGCGCAACTGAATATCGATCCTGTTGAATGGCGTACGAAGTGGCATAAACAGGTGGGTGACGGGAGTTGGTTCCCCGATGTGCCTTACTCCAGCGTTGCGATTGATCCCTGCCTCGAGCAAGGTGCGGAAGCTATCGGCTGGAAGGAAAAGCGCGCGCGGTACAAGAATCAGACCGGCACTATTCGTCGTGGCGTGGGTGTTGGCATGACAACTCACACCAGCGGTGCGTTCCCCATGCTGCTGGAGCACACCGTATGCAGCATCAAGCTGAACGAAGATGCCTCTGCCAATTTGACTTTCGCCTGCTCCGATCTTGGCCAGGGCTCTCATACCGCACTGCGTCAGATTGCCGCTGAGGCACTCGACTTTCCCGTTTCCGATATCACCCTGAACACGCAGGATGGTGACATTACCGGGTTTGATATCGGTGCTCACGCATCGCGTACCTTGTATGTGGGTGGCGGTGCAGTCATAGAGGCAGTGAATGACGCCAAGCGCCAGATCTTCGAGCGTGTCGCCAAATTGTTGGAGGCCAACCCTGACGACCTGGAACTCAAGGACAAGCAGGTCTTCGTCAAGGGTTCACCATCCAGATCTGTCTCTTTGAAGGAACTGCTTCACGGCAGCGTATTCAATTTCGACGTGGACCTGGCAACTGGCCCCAGTTTTAAAGAGGGTCAGATTGAAGGTTACGCCAGCTACAATCCGCCTCACTGTTCTCCGCCATGGGCCGCAACGTTCATTGAAGTTGAAGTGGATATGGAGACGGGTGAATGCGAACTGCTTGAAATGGTTAATACCCATGATATCGGTCGGGCCATCAACCCTGCAATCGTGGAAGGACAAATGGAAGGTGGCGCTCAGCAGGGTCTGGGTATGGCTCTTACTGAAGAGTTATACTTCAGCGAGGACGGCAAAGTGCTTAACAATGGTTTCACCGACTATAAGATGCTTGGGCCGTCAGATATGCCGAAGATGACCAATATTATCATCGAAGAACCTGACCCCTTTGGCCCGTTCGGTGCGAAGAGTGTGGGCGAAACCGGACTGTGTACTCCTCTCGGCGCGGTTGCTAATGCAATCTACAACGCAACAGGCGTCTCGGTAACTGACCTGCCGATTACGCCCGAAAAGATCCTGAAAGCTATCAAAGCGCAGGAAGCGGCGTAGATTTATACTGCTGGGTTAACAACACAAAAGCCGCGATACTGTACCCGGCGGCTCCGAACGAAAGAAGGCTTTCCAGTCGCTCCACGTGATTCGCTTGGTGGAAAGCCTTCTTTCGTTCGGCCCCTCACATCGCAATGCTACGGGCCATTGAGTTGTAGCCAGGGCAGCGGAAAAAATCCTTACCGACTTCTAGAATCGTGCAGGCGAAGCACATAGCGAGGCCCCGGACAGCGGATTAGTTTTCACAAAGCGAATCACGTGGAGCGACTGAAAACCAATCCGCTGTTCGGGGCCGCCAAAATACTCCCATCCCGGTATTTCGTAAATAACCCAACATCAGGGAATCAGACCGAGCGTAAAGTCTGGGCCAGGGCAGCAAGGCTCTCCAGATTGTGCGCGGGCATGAAGTGATCGATATAGGGCATCGCCGTGCGCATTCCCTTGCACACCGGTTGATACTCCGCATCACCCAGTAACGGGTTTAACCAGATCAGTTTGTGTACGTTGCGGTGAAGATGCTGCATCTCCTGGCGCATCAACCCCGACTCACCCAGATCCCAACCATCGCTCAAGATCACAGCTACAGTTTTGCCGTGGGCGATGCTGCGATCAAAGTGATCATTGAACTGACGAATACAGCGGCCAATGTCTGTGCCACCAGACCAATCGGGCACCGCATCAGACACGCGCTGTAAGGATTCGGCAACTCCAACTTTGTCCAACAGGTCGGTAATCACAGTCATGCGCGTCGAAAATACTGCAACATCCAGTTGCGGCAGGACGTGCCGCAGTGCGCACATAAATTGAATAGTAAAGTGGCTGTAGGCTTCCATTGAGCCGCTGATGTCGCACAGCAGAACCAGCCGGGTTTTCTTGATTCGGCGATTACGATAATAGAGCTCGATACCATCACGTCCGCGCAGGACATTTCGCCTTAACACTTTGCGAAAATCGATTTCCTTGCCGCGCTTGTCAGCGATTTTGCGTCGACTCCTGTAGGTCGCTATCAATTCCACGATTCGCTGAACGATTCGCTGGGCCTCTTCCATTTCCGCCTCGGACAAAGTGGCGAGATTACGCTTCATCAATACTTCTTCAGAGCTGTAACCCCGCGTTTCTGACTCGCGCCCAAGTTCTTCGTTCTCATCGTGAGGGGTATCCTCCTGAACCGTTACCGTCTTGTCGCCGACATCGGGCTCGCCCTCTTCCGTCTCGACAGGATCAGAACTATCCCTTGCTCGGGAGGGAATGAATTTTCCGCTCCAATAGGAATGAAACACCTTGTCAAACAGCGTTATGTCATCCTGGCGCGAAACCAGAATGGCCCTGGAAGTCGCGTAAAAGGTTTCCCTGTCATCAAAGCCGGTTAATTCCAGGCTGATGCAATAATCGATTAAACGGCCGGGATCTACCAGCACGCCGGCATCATGCAGGGTACGTGTGAATGCGGATAAATGGCCAAAAATTGAACGCTCAATTTTAATCATCTGATCACCCGGTAATAGAATAACTCGCTACAGGTTGTTGGAAAAAGGTTCATCGCGTATTACCGGAGTCTGGTTCTACCCAACGGGTCCGGACGGGAAAAGGTTTTTCAGTCGCTCCACTAAATTCGCTTGGTGAAAAGCCTTTTCCCGTCCGGCCCCTCGAATTGTGCCCATTCGAGCCAACCATAGGAATGTGCGAAGAACAGCCTGTATCTTACTTTCTGACATATTGTCCCGGCAGGACGGCCCGCAGGGCGGCCGTTTTTTTGGCATCACCCACCAACTCTGAAATCTTTTCTTCTGACAAGGCCTCCGTATCTCCCTTATATTTCAACACGCAACCCACCGTGTGCCGCACCAGATCTGGAGAAAGATCGGTAACATTCAGGGCCATCAATGCCATGGCCCAATCCAGTGTTTCGGATACGCCCGGGCGCTTATACAAATCCCATTCACGAATCTGTTGAATAAAGCGGCAGATCTGTGCAGCCAGCTTATCTTCCACGTTCGGCAGGCGCGCTTTAACAATGGCCATTTCTTTTTCAGGTGTGGGGTAGTCAATCCAGTGGTAAAGACAGCGGCGCTTCAACGCATCGTGTAATTCGCGCGTGCGATTGGATGTCAGGACAACCACCGGTTTTTTTGTTGCTTTTATTGTGCCCAGTTCGGGAATCGTAATTTGAAAATCTGACAGGATTTCCAGAAGGAATGCCTCAAATTCTTCATCGGAACGGTCGACTTCATCAATCAGTAGAACAGGCGGTTGATCGCCTTCAGATTGCAGGGCTTGCAACAAGGGGCGCTTCAATAAATATTCTTCACTGAAGATATCACTACCGATTTTATCCCGGTCAGTGCCACGCGCCTCTTCAATGCGCAATTCCAGCATTTGCTTGGTATAGTTCCATTCATAAAGGGCCGTGGATGTATCAAGGCCTTCATAACACTGAAGGCGAATTAATTCAGATCCGAGAATGGTAGACAGTGTTTTGGCAATTTCTGTTTTACCAACACCGGGTTCACCTTCAAGAAAGATTGGTTTACCTAAAGACAGGGAAAGGAAAACAGTGGTCGCAAGCGTTTTGTCGGCTATGTAGCCTTGCTCCGCCAGTTTTTGTTCCACATGCTCAATAGATGTAAACATATTAGCTTTCTCAAAATAGCTTAGGTGGCTTATTATACAGATATAGTTTCTGAGGTCCGGGTGAGCGATGGAACGGCCAGTCCGCGCTTTACAGCGCCCGCACCAGAGCGTATAAAGTAAGCTTTAATTTACCTAAAAAACAGCGCGAAAACACGTGCTATTTAACAACTTTTCTCATATTGCATGGGCGACACACGGGTAGCGCAGTGACCAACGCCAATACCTGTATACAAAGGAGTTGAAGGGCAGTGAGTTCAGAACAAACCAACGACGAGCTCGCCCGCCTTGGCGAGTGGCTCGCGGATGATCACACGGCGGCCCTGGCCACTGTAGTCAGCACCTGGGGTTCTTCACCCCGGCCTGTAGGCAGCCATCTCGTCATCAATGACCAGGGAGAATTCCTGGGGTCCGTCTCCGGTGGCTGTATCGAAGGTGCCGTCGTGGCTGAAGCCCTGGAAGTCATGGATGACGGCAAACCCCGGATACTGGAATTCGGTGTCAGTGACGAAGAGGCCTGGGAGGTCGGACTGTCCTGTGGCGGTGCGATCAGGGTCTATGTGGAGCGCGCGGAATGAAAAGCGCACTGCTGGACGAATTACAGCGAGCCCGCCGTGACAAAGTACCCGTGGCGTTGGTTACTCGACTAGCCGACGGCGAGCAGGCCCTGGTCTATGGCGACAGCCAGGCAGAATCGCGATTGACACTGAATGCATCGCAAACAGGTGAAATTCAGGGCATTTTGCGCGCGGCCCGCAGTGCCATGCTGCCCGACGAAGAATTGTTTGTTCGCAGCTATGTGCCTGCCTATCGCCTGTTAATCATTGGCGCTGTGCATATTGCCCAGGCCTTATCTGCGCTGGCGACACAATGCGGTTACCAGGTCATTATTATCGATCCACGCCGCGCGTTCGCCACCGAGGAGCGTTTTAGAGGCACGACGCTTTATGCCGAGTGGCCGGATGAGGCCATGCCCCGTCTGCTGCCCGATGCCCAGACGGCGGTGGTTACACTTGCCCACGACCCGAAAATAGACGACCCCGCGCTCATCGCAGCACTGCAGAGCGAAGCTTTTTATATAGGCGCACTGGGCAGTCGGCGCACCCACAGCAAGCGGGTCGAGCGGCTAACCGAGCAGGGTTTTGAGGATCAGTTGGCGCGGATTAACGCGCCTGTTGGCCTCAACCTGGGTGGTCGCTCTCACGCTGAAATAGCGGTGGCCATCCTGGCCCAGCTGATTCAGGCCAGGTATAGCGTGTAAGCGATGATATTCGCCAGTTTTGATTGTGAGAATGCCGAGGGTGTAGTTCTCGCCCATACGCTGAGGCTTGCGGGCACCACGCTCAAAAAGGGTCGGGTCTTATCGCTGGCCGACCTGGCACTGCTACAAGAAAATGGCATTCACGCGGTATCCGGGGTTCGGCTGGACGCTGGGGATGTCGATGAGGACCAGGCTGCCCTTGAGCTGGCCCACGCGCTGGCGGGCCCTATGCTTGAAATTGGAAAACCTGTGGCGGGGCGTTGTTATCTCTATGCCCGCAGCGACGGCCTCGCCCAGATTGACAGCGAGACAATCAATGCCATCAACTGCGCGGATGCCGGAATTTTTGTAGCCACCCTACCCGTACACGCAGAATGTGTAAGCCAGCAGGCAGTTGGGAGTATCAAGGTGATCCCTTTCGCGGTACCCCGCCAGCAACTGGACCACTGTATTGAGCTTGCCGGAGCCGGGACGATCGGGCTGCGGCCATTTCGCAGGCAATCGGTGGCGTTGGTTCTCACTGAGGCCCCGGGGCTCAAGGAGACCGTGCTCCAGTCCACCTCTGCTGTGACGGCAGGTCGCCTGAAAGCGTTGGGTGGAGAGCTGGTTTTTGAGGCACGCTGTCCGCACTCTGTCGAAGGAGTCCGCGCAGCCCTGACCGAGGCTTTGGCCAGCGAAGCGGAGCTGATACTGATATGCGGGGCCAGTATTACCGTCGATCCCGCCGATATCATCCCCTCCTCCATCGTCCAGTGTGGCGGCGTCGTCGACCACTTCGGTATGCCCGTCGAGCCGGGAAATATGCTGCTACTGGCGCATATTGGCGAGCGCACTGTTATCAACTTGCCCGGCTGTAGTCGATCACCCAAGCTCAATGGGCTCGACTGGGTGATGCAGCGCATGGCAGCCGGCTTGCCCATGAACAAAAGCGAAATCCTGTCGATGGGGGTGGGTGGCCTGATCAAGGATATCAGCCACCGCTGGCGCATGCGCGAACAGGCCAGGTTAGTCGAGGAAGTCCAGGAGCCATACAAGGTCGCGGCCATTGTGCTGGCCGCTGGTCAATCCAGAAGAATGGGCGAACAACACAAACTGCAGGCAACCGTAGATGATGTACCCATGATTCAGCGAGTCGTGGATGCAGCCTTACAGGCAGAGATCGTCTCGACCACTGTGATCACCGGCAACCGTGCCCTGGAACTTGAACAGTTGTTGAAGGGGCGCGATATAAGCCTGGTGCACAATCCCGATTACCGGGAGGGTATCGCCAGTTCTCTCAAGCGGGGACTGGCTTCACTACCCTCCGACATCGATGGCGTGATGATTCTCCTGGCCGATATGCCTTTTATTACAGCGACGCATATCAATGAACTTCTTGCCGAATTCAACCCCGCCAATGAACGGGACATTGTCGCACCAATCAGGGAGGGACGATTAGGAAATCCGGTGACCTGGTCCACCCGTTATATTCCGACCATGATGCAGTTATCGGGAGATCGGGGCGCCCGTTCCCTGCTGGAAGAATACGCCGCCAACGTCTGGGAAGTTCCCATGGGAGATGATGCAATTTTTATGGATGTGGATACACCCGCCGCACTGGAAGAAGCGAATCGTCGCGCCAGGGAAAACGGGAGAGCCCGCAGATGAGCGATACTGCGATCTGGTCGCCGGAAGAATTGCGCGCGCAATTTCCGATACTGCGGCGGGAAGTTAATGAGCAGCCCCTGCGCTACCTGGATAATGCCGCAACAACGTTCAGCCCCCGCTGTGTGCAGGAGGCGATGACCCGTTTTGAAAACCACTTCCGATCCAACGTACAGCGCGGCATGCACCAACTGGGGGTAGAGGCAACAGAGGCCTACGAAACGGCTCGCAGCAGCGCGGCAAACTATCTCAATGCCTGCTCGACGGATGAGATTGTTTTTACCCCGGGCACCACCTTTGCTGTGAACCTGGTGGCACATTGCTTTGGCCAGACCCTGCACAGCGGCGATGAAATCGTCGTTTCCGTGGCTGAACACCACAGTAACTTCATTCCATGGCAGCGCTTGCGGGACCAGTATGGGATAGAGATACGCTTGATACCGGTGTTGGCCAACGGCAGTCTCGACCTCGACCAACTGGACCAGTTGATCACCGAACGTTGCCGCCTGGTGGCGGTGAGTCATATATCCAATGTCACGGGATCAATCACAGACCTCGAAGCCATCACCCGCATCGCGCACAGTAACAACGCCCTGGTTTTTGTCGATGGCGCCCAGGCCGTGCCCCATGGACCGGTTGATGTACAGGCACTGGATGTAGATTTTTATGCGTTTTCGGCCCATAAATGCTACGGCCCGACTGGCGCCGGCGTGCTGTGGGCCAGACGCGAGATACTGGAGGAATTGCCCCCGTTCCTGACTGGCGGCGGCATGATCGAACGCGTGACAGCCACGGACACGCGATATCTCTCCGGCCGTCAGCGTTTCGAGGCGGGGACCCCACCGGTGGCCCAGGTGATTGGCCTGGGTGCCGCGCTTGACTGGTTGATGGCTCTGCCCTGGGGCGAAATTCGACCCTTCGAACAGCGGTTAGCGAGTCGATTGCTACAGGGGTTTTCGCGTATAGAGGGCCTCAGCCTGTTGGGTGAACCCTCTGCGGAGGACAGGGCCCCTATTTTCTCTTTCCATATCGAAGGCTGTCACTCACACGATATCTGCCAGGTGCTGGACGAATATGGCGTCGCGCTGCGCGGCGGCCATCACTGTGCCCAACCGCTGATGGACGCGCTGAACCTCGTGGCGACCACCCGCGCCAGTCTCGCAGTGTTCAATACCGAGGATGATATCGAGGCGTTGCTGGGTGGTTTGCAAAAAGCAGTGGAGTTATTGCGTTGAGTGGCGGAATCTACGAAGGAGGTATCAAGGAATTGGCTAAGGCAATAGCTGCACCAAAATCCCTGCCTCATCCAGACCGCCAGGTGACTGTGGACAATCCATTTTGTGGTGACCGGGTAGACCTGGAGATCACTATAGACAATGGTCGTCTCGGTGACCTTGCGCAGGACGTACGCGGTTGCATGCTGTGCCAGGCCTCGGCCAATGCGGTGGCAAAATCGGCGATCGGTTTATCGGTGGCGGAGATCGAGACGGTCTCGGCAAGTTTGATCGCGATGCTCAAAGGCGATGACATTCCCGACTGGCCGCCGGAGGGCTGGGAGTCGCTGGCCCTGTTTGAAGCCGTCAGTCGCCATAAAAGCAGGCACGGCTGTGTCACGCTCCCGTTCACCGCCTTGCTCAAGGCACTCGGCTAATACCGGTTTCAGGCAAACTGGGCGCAAGTAGCATGCGGCCGTAGAGCGCCAGGTAAATAACATAAGGTATTACCCACAGCAGTGCCGAGAGCACCAAAAAGCCCTGCCCCAGAGACGCAATCGGAACAGCGATCCGCACCAGCGCGGCAGTCGCCAGACAGTAATAGGCGAAAACCATGGCCGGATGGGGACAAAGCTCGCGGCCAGTATGACGCAGCGTTACGCGGGTCATGAAACCCATCGACATCAAACCGAAGCCGCCGACAGTGAAGGCGTGTACCCAGCTCTCAGTACCAACCGCGAGACCGAAGCTCTCCATTGCTCGCAACAGCAACGCAGCCAACAACCAGAAATAGCCCGCGTGCAAAACCCAGACGATGGCAGTGTCGAGAACCTGGAAGCTGCGCCAGCGGCACAGGCGAACGCCGTGAAGCAGTCCGCTTATGAGAGCAATTCCCCCATTAATCAAGGAGGAGGCACCGGTGATATCGGCGATTGCCAGCGCAATAATGGAAAGAGCCGACAACCATTCCAGAGTGGCAATATGACCAATGTTCTCGGGTTTGCCCTTTTCGAGTAGGGCATTTTCGGTAAATATGGGTGCCAGGATACCCACGGTAACCGAGCAGTGGAAGATCATGGCGTATAGGCCAAGGCGCAGGCCCTGCTGCCGCAACTGTGGATCTTCGATGGCTGCGCCGAGGTAATAGCAGACATTACCGGCAATGAATCCCGCCGTGATCAGGATCAGGCCCAGGGATATCCGGTAGCGAATCTGGAGTAGCCCCGGTCCGACCACCCACAGAAACATCAATGGAAAGGCGAGGTCCAGCGCGGCGACCAACGGCAGCGGTAAAACTGTCGATGACAAGACCGCCAGTCTTCCCAGTATCCAGCTGACGACCAGGAGCGAGAGGCCAGGCACACTCACCTCCTCGGTATCCGCCCAGCTCGGCAGTGCGGTCAGTATGAAACCGAATATGATGGCGGTGGAAAAACCGAACACAATCTCGTGCTGATGCCACAGTGTCGGCAAGCCATTTAACTGCGCTATATGGCCTGGCAACAGGCCGGTGTAGAGAGGTATCCAACTCACCATCAGCAGCGGCCCGTACAAGGCCCCCAGTAAAAAGAACGGCCTAAAGGGACTGAGCCACAGAGAGGGAAAAAACCTACTCATCGCTCACAGCCTCTTAGCTATGCCTATGTGATGCGGCAACTGTCGAGGCGTGATCGTACAAACCGGAAGTGATATTAAGGACTTTGCAGGCGGTTAAAATATCCACATCCAGATCCTTGATCGACTCTGTCAGAGAGATCAGTAACTCACGGCGAAACTGGGCAAATAAATCGGAAGCCCGCAAGCCTTCCTCCGTAACCACATAGGCCGCCGAGCGTTTACTGTCGCCCGTTCCGGCCCGCTCAATCAGGCCCGCCTTGGTCAGCTTCCGCAACGAGTATTGCAGGTTGGAAATGTCGTCCCGATTCATCAGCCGGGCTACTTCAGAAATACTTTTTGGCCGGTCATGCATGCGGATCAGGTGCAGAACTGCATTATCGATGCCCGAGAGCCCTCCTTCGACGCAACAGGCCAGACAGTCTTTCTGCCAGCGATCAAAGGCGGCGCTGATCCGAAGTATGGAAAACTCCATCTCGGTAAAATTCAGCTCCGCCTCACTCTGGGCAAGATGCCAGTGTTTGTCAAAAACCGGGCCTTCCGCGTTCTTTTTAGTGGCCAAAACAATACTTCCATGGTGTGAGAAAGAATCCCCAATTATAGGAGCTTCTGGGTACCTCGTCACCCATATTGTAGTTTTAGCTGTGCCGTTGACGGCAGCCCAGACTGAACTACACTGGCGTCAGCTCGGTCTCTGTACCGTCGTAAGACTTGATAGCTGTACCCGACAATGGCTCACCGCCCTCAGCAGTTACCCGGTAGGTCTCCTGGAAATACAGGGAGTGGGTACGCTCTTCATTCATCACGTGCGGGTGCATGGAGCAAACCATGTTTTCGGGCAGGACAAAATCGAATCCCTCGCCGATGCGCGGCATTTCAATCATGGTCATGCCGATACTGTGCCCGCAGACATGGCCGGAGCGGTAGCCGCGATCCACAAAGGGCTGCATGCAGATCTTGTGTACCTCTGCTGCAGTGCGTCCCGCCTTCATATTTTCCCTCACCAGTTCGTGAAATTCCTGCTGGCCATCCATCATATCCTGGGTAATCGCATCCATACCGTTGGGCATAAGCGGCCGGGAGTACTCAACCCAGTGCCCGCCCTCGCCGGAGATCTCCAGGCCGTACACCATGCCATCGGAATCCTGTAGGGGACGATTGGTAGGGAAGACCATCTGCGGACGCAGTGAACCGTTAGGGCCCATTTGCACCATATCCATGGTATTGCGCGCACAGCCGGCACGAACAAAGGTGTTTTCAGCCACCCCCATTAATTCGCCTTCGGTCTTGCCCGGCGCATAGGCTCTGACCACGTCGAGAACTCCCTGCTTGTTGATCTCCATGGAGTGGCGCACAGAAGCGATTTCTTCATCGGATTTTTGCGCGCGGGAGTAATCAAAGGGGATATCAAAATCGATCAGATCGAAGCCCCCTGAAGCCACTGCCTTATAGTCGCGTACATTCATGATGTACTCCATGCCATAAATGCCGACCTTTTTCGCGCCCTGGGCCTTCAGATAGTCCGTCATCCACTCGCCGCAATGCACCGGCAATTCACGGTTCTTCAGGAATGTGGCGCTGTGATCACCCACCCAGGTTGCCTCCCTGGGAAAAATCACAACCGGATCAGCGTTGGGAGTAATCACTACATAGGCATAGCGATGTAAGATATGGAAGCCGGCCATGTAGCGTATAGCGCCTTCAAAACCGCTGTACTCGCTACCACTAATAATCAGGGCATCCAGCCCGTGCTGCTCCATCGCCGCGCGGGTATTATTGTAACGCCGGTCTATTTCCGCCTGGCTGGGACGAAAACGGTTGGTGTAATCCTGTGTCTCGTTAGTTGCTGTCGTGTTCATAGCTTATCCCTCTAATGTCCAGCTGAATTCCAAACCTTTAACCATATCTGCTATGGCACTGTTGAGCGGGCATGGCACGCCCACTTTTTCACCAATGGTAGCAACACCACCATTAATGCTGTCGATTTCTGTCGTACGTTTTGCCTCCACATCCTGCAGCATGCTCGGCTTATGTAGATAGGCAACCTCCTTGCTGGAATCGATCATCTCCTCGGGATCTCTCTCCAGTATTACACCCTGGGAATTTGCCACTGCTATACCCTCCTGGGCCACGGCACTCATGACATCGCGCACCTGTTCAATACATAGGCCATGGGGAAGACGGGTCAACGCGGCAACGCCGTTTGACGCGCAGTTGAAAATAACCTTGGTCCACATGGGACCTCGTGGATCAGCCACCGAGTGAGTCTCCATACCGCCGCGAGTCAGCGCCTCGGCCAGGCGGTCGCTCTCTTCCTGAGTGGCCGGCTTGCCGTCAAAAGGGCCAATGGTGGTCGCGCCTTTGGTATCGTGGTTGCACACACCCAGGTCGCTGATGTGGCCGGCGGGGAAAGTCGTACCCATGATGACCCGGGGCACGTACTCGGCGATGATCTCCTCACTGCCGACACCATTCTGGACTGAACACACCGCGCCATCGCTAAAAATATGCGCTACCGCTTCCATTGCAGCGCGGGTATGCAGTGTCTTGGAGGCAATGATACCCAGCTCACAGGGTGGTATTTCGCTGGCATCGCTACGAGCGTTAATTTTCGCCACGAAATCACTTTCACCGGTCAGGCGCAAGCCATTCTCATTAATGGCATCCACGTGTGCCTGATAGGGGTCATAGGCCCAAACTTCCACGTCGTCCAGCCTGCCCAAATGGGCTGCGAACAGGCTGCCGATGGCGCCGCAGCCGATGATACATACTTTCATTTGTTACTCCTTGGTGGGCAATGATTCGAGCCTTGCCCTATTAAAATGGATTCCCGCCTGTGCGACGATCTGGCATTCCAGATTGACCGGGGCTCTACTGCTCCCCCTCATCCAGGGTCCAGCTTTTCTCTATGCCCTTGACCAGCCGGTACATCGTTTCGTGGAAAGGGGCTGGTACACCAGCCTCCCGGGCAGCACGTACTATAGAGCCCGTAATCCAGTCCACTTCGGTATAACTCTTACGCCGCACGTCATCCAGCATGGAGGTGATGTGGGCATACTCTTCGCTGCCATGGCTTCCGCCCTGACTCACTGCCTTACAGTTCATCTTCCAGGGGTCACTGCTCAACTCGATGCCCTGCGCACTGGCGATAGCAACGCCCTCCTCCATCATGTCCCGCACCAGATTACCGAGATCGGAGAGATTTTCCGTTTCGGCGTAAAACGGCACATGGGGGGTATTGGTGACGGCGCCGATTGCGTTGACCGCAGAATTAAAGATTAGCTTGGACCACTGTACCGGGCGCAGATCCTCGTAGGCCTCACAGATCAGGCCAGAGCGATTGATCAGTGCCTCGACTTGCTTGATGTAGTCGTAACCGGGTTTGTCAGGCTCAGTATCCCAGGGGCCAATCCAGGTGGGCGTGTCCAGTTCGTAATCCACATGGGTGTCTGATTTCCGAACCCCGGACATGAAGGTCAGGCCTGCGATGATTGGCCAATCGCCGTTCTCCCGCACCAGACGCTCACAACCCAGGCCATTTTGAATCATCATGACGGTGGCGTTAGGGAAGAAGCCCCTGAATTTGGTCACACTGGCCTCTACCGCGGTAGTCTTGGTGGCAATAATCACCAGATCAACCTCACCCAGATCAGCGGGGTCCGTAGAGGCCAGCACGTCCGCTACGAGATCAGATTTACCCGTAACTTTCAGGCCTTTCTCGTTTAAGTCCCGGGCATGGCTCTCGCGGCGCACCAAAACCGTCATGCTGATGCCGGGCAGTGCTCCGATATGGCCCACCAACAGACTGCCGATGGCACCGGCGCCCACAACACAAACCCTCTTTATTTGCCGCATTGGTAGCTCGATCTCCAAATCGTGGAAGCTGTGCCTGGACAGCACGGCGATAAACCCCTTGATAAGGGCAAATCATAGAGATGCACAGTGATTCTGTCTTGCTTGTCACCGCATCAATAGTTGACTCGGGGTGCGTGACGGTACTGCAGGGGGCTTACGAGCTCGTCAGGCAGAATCTGCAAGCTGTCCCTGTGCAACCTGACGGAGTTTACTCGGCGATATATCGAAGCGGGACTTGAACGCCCTGCTGAAATGCGCGGGATCATTGAAGCCGCGACGGTAGGCGATTTCACTGACTCGCATATGGCCCATGGAAGCGTCCAGCAAGTCCTCTCTAGTGGCCTTGAGCCGCCGCTCCCATATCCACTTCGACACTGTCAACCCAGCCTGCTGGAAAAGGCTGTGCAGGTAACGCATTGATATGCCATTGGCATTGGCAACTTTTTCCGGGGAAAGTTCACAGTCTGTGAAGTTCGCTTCCATGAACTCGAGAATACGCCGAAAAAGTGCTGACTGCTTAGCATGACTTGCCTCGTACTCCTGGTCTACCTCAGAGCGAAGCATGGTCGCCGTCAGCTCCAGTAAACTCTCGGCAAGCGTATGTTGCTCGGTTAAGGTGAGCTTATCCGCCTCAAAAGCAAGCGCTTTGAGCATGCTGTGAACAATGCTCGACAGCCCTCCCGCAGGCATGAGCCTGGGACGAAACTCCCTGCCCTCCTGCTGCCCCAAAATGCGTTCTCTATACATCGCATTGGGAATATGCAAAATTAATCGGTGGCTCTTTTGCGTGTGTACTATCGTATAAGGCTCACCGGCTGACATGAGAGAAAGACTACCCGGGTGCTGGGTGAATTCCACATCTTTTTCATTGACCAATACCGTGCCTTCCAACTGCGTGGCCAGTAGGAAATCATCGTTAGAATCCTTGTCAATGTCCTCTGTGCGGCGATAGATGGCGATGGGGTCAATCGAAATATCGAACAACTCCAGCCTGCCCAGCGGCAGCTCGCGACAGGTAAAATTCTGTATCGGTTGGCCACGTATTTCCGTATTGACCGATACGTGCGCCTGTCGAACCGAATCCTCGAGAAGTTTGTCCATTTTAGTGTCATTCTCGTTGGAGGATTCACTTGTCATTTAAGTTCCACGTCATAGCCTTCAAGACATTGAATACTAACCCTGCTGCACGGAGAGTCAACCTTTTACACCCTGCAGGGCAATGGCTTTTTTAGTGGTCAACACTATCATTTCCGGCGTGTAGTTATCTTAATCATTAGCGGTGGGGCACACCCACCTGTAAGAGGATCCAGAGTATGAAACTCTCCACATTCATCATTAAAGCCACCGGGCAGAAGACTCTTGGTGTTTACCAGGACGAAAAGTACCTGGACATTGTTAGTCTCAGTGGCGGTGCAGTCCCAAACTCCATGCAGTTGGTTCTGGAACAGGGGACCGATGCCCTGCGGAAGATCCAGGAGATAGCAAGCGCCGCTGACAGCGATCAGCACGCCTATACCGCCGAACAGGTAGAACTGCAATCTCCAGTACGTCCTGGGAAAATCATCCACACCTCCTGCAATTTTGACGCTCACCTGAGTGAATTGGAAGGATGGGAAGCTGATGAATGGCAAGATCATGGCTGGGATAAATTTCACTTCGAACACCCCACGGGCTTTCTGGAAGCTCCCTCGTGTATCGTAGGTTCCGGCGTGGGTATCGAGATACCTGGCTTTACCGAGCAGTTGGATTATGAGATAGAAGTGGGCATCGTCATCGGCAAAACCTGCAAAGATGTCAGTGTTGAAGACGCCATGGACAACGTCATTGGCCTGATGATTTTCAATGATGTTTCCGCACGGGATATTCAGGCCCGAGAGCACGCCAACAACGTTATCCTGATGGGAAAGAGCTTTGACGGCTCATGCCCCTTTGGCCCCTGGCTGGTCACCCTGGATGAATTGGATAACCCTGACAACCTGGACATGAAAATGCTGCTCAATGGCGAGGCTCGCCAGCAGTCCAATACCAACGCGACCCACTATACCATGGCCGAGCTAGTTTCCTGGTGGTCGAAAATGACCCTGGAGCCGGGCGACGTCATCACTACCGGCAGCCCTCCCGGTGTTATTTCCGGCATGAAAGAGCCCGTGTGGATGAAGTCGGGAGACGTGATGGAATGTCACGTGGAAGGACTTGGCTGTCTGGTCACACCAGTCCTGTAACGGATTGGCATTTAATATCGAACACCGAAGAAGGAAAACGTGATGAATACTGTAAACCCCGCATTGGTCCAGAGAGCCGTTGAGCAAATCGACCGTGAGCGACTGGTAAAACTGGTCATGGACCTCGTCGACATTCCCAGCCCCACCGGCTATGAGGGCGATTGCGCCAGAGCTGTCAACGAAGTTTTGCTGGGAGCGAATTTTGATTCTGTACTCCAGCCCATAGGGGACGAACGCTATAACGCGGTAGGTCGCCTGCAGGGACAAGGGGGCGGCAAGTCCCTGATGTTTAATGGTCACCTCGATACCTCTTTCGGTCCTGAACAGGCCCACCGTGGCCTGGGCTACCAGTGCAAAGGCACTCTGGTAGATAACGAGTGGATTTACGGCATGGGCTCCTTCAATATGAAGAGCGCCATGGGAACTTACGTCACCGCCATTGAAGCCATTCAGAAGGCCGGTATCAAACTCGGCGGCGATGTAGTTATCGCCGGCGTGGCCGGTGAAATCGAAAAAGCCCCGGTAAACGACCACGAGGGCCCGATGTATCAGGGCTACGGCGTCGGCACCAAGTTCGCCATCACCCACGGCGCTATCGCCGACTACTGCATTCTCGGTGAACCCACTAATATGATGGTAATTCCCCGTCACTGCGGCAGCACCTGGGTCAAGATTACCGTTCCGGGCCACCTGATCCACACGGCCTGGTCAGAAGTTGAGAAAAATGCCATCAATAAATCCAGGATTGTACTGGACGCCATTCACGAGTGGATTCCGGACTACTGCCAGAGGCACACCCTTGGCGACTTCCAACCTCGAGTGAACGTGTCTGCCGTGGAAAGCGGCTGGAGCTGGCGCGGCGCCAGAACACCGGACAACTGCGTAATCTATATGGATGTGCGCACCCTGCCCGACGACTTGCCCATCAAAGCCTATAACGAGGTGCGCGAAATGATCGCCGCCGTGGTGGACGAAAACCCACAACTGGCCGGCACCAAGGTTGAAACCTTCATGTCGGTACCGGGTACTTCCATCCCCGAAGACCACGAGCTAATACAGAATATTGTGCAGGCACACACTGACCAGATGGGCAAAGCGCCCGAATTCGCCACAGAAACCTGGATGAGTGATGCCGCTCACATGAACCGCTACGGTATCCCCACGGTCAACTATGGCTCTGCGGGACGTATCCGCGCAGGTGGCGGCGGGTTCTCCACCCACCAGGGTGAAGCCGTTCACATCGGCGATATGATGGATATGATCAGAATCTACATCCAGGTCATGATGCAAATCTGTGGGGTTGTGGAGTAAGCCCTTCGACAGCGTGAGGGCGCCCGCGAGTTCGTCATGGAATGATCGGCCGTGAGGAATTGCGGACAACAGAGCCGACTGCTACCCTCACTTACTACAGGATCAGATAATGAAACGACCAGAACAGCGCTTTGACTTCTCCGCGATGCCCACTCGAAAGAAGTGGCGCCTGCCTGATGGCAAACGCATGGCAGTTTATACCATTGTCAATGTAGAAGAGTGGGATATCGAAAAGCCGATTGCTCGCGAATACGTTACATCCCCGGCTGGCGTCGCCACCGTGCCCAATATCCCCAACTGGGCCTGGCACGAATACGGCATGCGGGTGGGATTCTGGCGTCTCCTCGAAGCCTTCGAACAGCGCAAACTCAAAGCCAGTACAGCCCTCAATGCCCGCGTATGCAACGGTGCGGGGGAACCAGTTGCCGCCGCCATGCGCGACGCCGGCTGGGGTTTCATGGGCCACGGCTACCAGCAGCAGGCCCTGCACATGGTCGAAGACCAGAAGGATAATATTCAAAAGTCATTCGACACGCTCAAAGCCTACACTGGCAACGCCCCCAAGGGCTGGCTGGGGCCTGGGCTACATGAAACCCTGGACACTCTGGACTATCTGGCCGAGGTAGGCTTCAAGTTCGTTACAGATTTCCCCATGGATGAACAACCAGTGACAATGCGGACAAGCGGCGATCCCATGGTCGCCCTGCCCTACACCCTCGAACTCAGTGATTTACCGATGATGGTGATTCACCAGCATCAATCGAAAGCCTGGTTCGAACGAGCGGTTGACCAGTTCGATCGGCTTTACCAGGATTCGGCAGAGCAGCCCAGGGTAATGTCCATGAGTATTCACCCCTATATTATGGGCGTGCCCCACCGCATCAAATACTTCGAATTAGCCTACGATCACATGCTCAAACGAGACGACGTGTGGTTCGCCACCGCCGAAGAAATCTATGATTGGTATATCACCAACCCTCCAGAATGATCCTGATATAAACCCCGAAAGCCGCGTACTTTGGGGCGTTACCCTACCAGTCAACTAAAAGCGCACTGAAGGTCAAGACAGCTTCCGGGTCCTTGCGTAACATCCCCTGCTAATACGTTATTAAGAGCAGGACAGTGACATGAGTACCATCAGCAAAGACCAAATCTGGACCAGCGAACTTAACAACCTGGATTCAGTGCAAGGCGGCTTCGACCGCAGCAACGAGGTCCGATTCTACGATACCACTTTGCGCGACGGTGAACAGTCCGTTGGTGTCTGCTTCACGCCCGACGAAAAATTCGATATCGCCTGCAAACTGTCGGAAATGGGTGTGAGTCGTATCGAGTCCGGATTCCCCCGGGTTTCCCCCGAAGACACTGAAGCTGTCCGCCGCATTCTGGCGGCAAATCTGGACGCCGAGATATGGGGCTTCGCACGCTGCGTCCAGGGTGATCTGGATGCTCACATAGAGCTTGGCACCGAATACATTCTTATGGAAGTTTCCACCAGCGATATCAAGATGGAAGCCTATGGTTTCACTCGTGAGTCAGTTCTGGAAAAAGTGGAAAAGTCTGTCAAGTATGCAAAAGATAACGGCATAAAACGAGTCAACTTTTTTGCCGTAGATGCCACTCGCAGCGACCTCGATTTCCTGAAGCAGGTTTACACTACCGCCATTACATCCGGTGCCGAAGAAGTTTCAGTGGTTGATACCATAGGCGCATGTGCGCCGGAAGCGGTAGAACACTTGATTGACCTGGTACGGTCCTGGGTGGGTGATGACGTGCTGGTACATTGGCATGGCCATAACGACTTTGGCCTCGCTACCGCCTCGGCAATCGCCGCGGTACGCGCCGGCGCCGATTTTGTCCAGGGCACTATTAATGGCATGGGCGAGCGTGCAGGCAACGCTGACATCTGCGAAGTCGCCCTTTCGCTGCAGTGCCTTTACAACGTACCCGTTGCTCTGGAACTCAGCAAAGCTCGGGAAGTCTCTCGTCTGGTGCAGAAAGCCGGCGATTATACAGTCGATGGCTGGAAGCCAGTCGTCGGTGAATATCTGTATACCCGTGAGAGTGGCGCCGTCGCCAACCAATTTCATATACCCGAAGCCATTGAACCCTATTCAGCCGAAATCGTCCGCGCCCAACGCAAAATCGTACTGGGCAAGAAAAGTGGATTATCCAGTATCGTCCTCAAGCTGGAAGAGCTGGGGTTGGAAGTGTCTGCCGATAAACACGGCGACATTCTCAACGAAGTTAAAGTCAAGGCAACCGCCGCCAAGCGACTGATGAACGAAGAAGAGTTTCGCTCCATTGTCGCTCAGTACACATGATCACCTCACAAACTCTATTCCCCGGAGAACATAAATGAGTAAAGTAAACGTTGGTATTATTTTTAAGTCTTACGAGCCGATGTCGGCTATCCAGAAGTATGCCGCACAAACGGAAGCTTCCGGTTACACCGGCGGTTTCTGGATTGCCGAGGCCTACCACTGGTTCCGCTCCTACGGTCTGGAATCTCGCGGCTGTTTTACCGCTCTTGCGGCTGCCACAATGGCAACCAAAGATATCACTATTGGCCTGGGCATCACCTCCCCTTATGTTCGCCACCCTACCATTCAGGCCTCTGAGTGTGCCGGCATCGACGAGCTATCCAACGGCCGTTTTGTTATGGGAATCGGTGTCGGTAAAGTGGGTATCGAATACCTTGAGTACGATATTGACGAAATGAAGCCAGTGCCTGTACATCAGGAATCCATCGATATCATGCGCAAGATATTCACCGGAGAAGAATACAGTTACGAAGGCAAGTTCTTCAAATCCAGCATGCCCGCCTATGATCGCGCTGCTGATGGCTTGCGCACTGAAATTCCGATTTATGTCGGTGCAACCGGGCCCTACATGCAGCGCCTGGCCGGACGTTCCAGCGACGGTATGTTACTCGCGGGTCTGACCTCACCAAAATTTGTTGAATACGCGATCGACAATATGCACAAAGGTGCAGCAAAGGCCGGACGCACTATTCCCGATGATTTCCCCGTTGGCGGCGTTATTCTGGCAGCCTGCAGCGAAGATGGCGCCAAGGCCAAAGAAGCCACTCGCAGCTACACCGGCACCTATATCGTTAACAAACTGCGCAACATCAAGAACGATGTGATTCTGGCTGGATCCGGCCTGCCCGATTCATCCTGGGATCCGTTCCGCAAAGCCATTGAAGATGGCACAGCGGATGACGTTACCCACCTCGTAACCGATGAAATGCAGCGTAACTTTACCGTGATCTCCGGCACCCCAGAAGAGTGTCTGGAAATCACCCAGGAGCTGGTTGACGCCGGCCTCAACACGCCGCTATTAGAAGTCGTGGGCGAGACTGAGGAAGACAACCTGGAGACTGTGCGCCTGTTCGGAGAGAAGGTATTGCCATACCTGAAGCCCGCATCGCTGCCAGTTGCTAAAGCGAGTTAAATAGCTTTGGCCCGTGGCAAGATAGCTGGCTAACAGGCAGTATCTTGCCGCGGGCCTCGTTCGTTACCATTGAGGCGATCTAGAAGTCTGTGTTCAAATTGGACTTGGCGTGTCAGTTCGTTTGCGTTTACTCTAGAAAAATAATAATTCCACGCCTTTTATGAAAGGAGGGCTTTAGTGGCTCACATTGAACTTTCTTCGCTTGAAGCACAGGGACCTCTGGCCTCTGATTCCCAGCGTTTGCTGACCATCGGCGGTATATTGCTTATCGTTATCGGTATGTTATTTGGCGACATCTTTGCCATGTTCGTCCTCCACCCCAACAACGCCCGTATCGGCGAGGCTATGTACACCGCTTCACAGTTAATTCCGGCAGGTGACGCCGACGGCATTCTCGCCCAGTTCATGGCAATTGGCGGTTTTTTGGAAAACCGCGGCACCAAGGTCGACACCCACAGCCATATTATCCATATGGGCTATATCGCCCTGTTACTGGCGATGTTGCAGCCCTGGGTGGCACTTTCACCCACAGTGAAACAACGTACGGCCTGGTTGTTTATCGTCTCCGCGCTGCTGTTGCCGATGTCCATCTTTTCCATTTACTACCTGGGCCTGGCCTATAGTCCCCTGGGCCATATCGGCTGGGGCAGCATCCTCGCGGACTTCTTCGGCGCCCTCTTGGCCCTGGCGATGTTTATCCAGTTTTGGGGACTGTGGCGCTACCGGCAAAGCCAAAGCGAGAGAGTGCAACTGGCGCATCCCAGGTCCACTAACGGCGCGTCACGAGCCCTGCTGGTGGGCGGCTTGCTCCTGCTGGTATCCGGATTCCTCTACGGCGCCGGATATGCGGCGTGGACGCAAACAGGTGGCGGGGGCTCTGAGGTCGAGATCCTCAAGAATATCGTCACCCATGCCGCGGCCTCGGAACAGGAACTGCTGGGCGCGGATTTTGGCGCGTTTGGCAATTACCAGATGTACCGCGCGATCAATATAGCCGTGCACACGCATATCAATGAGATGGGCATCCTGCTATTGCTAATGTCCTTTGTACAGGGGTTCATCCACTACCGAGACAGCACCAGACAGCGTTGGGCACAGCTCGCTATTGTCAGCGGATTTGGTCTCCCAATCGGTATCTTGATGGAAATTAAGTTCGGTATTTTCGGCAGTATTGTCGCCGACTTCTTCGGTTTCACGATGATTGTCAGCCTTACGGCCATGTTGTTCGGCCTACTGCGATACACCGGGGCCCGCGATTCGGAAAAGGGAGATGCGGCATGAACACAGCGGGCCGTATACTGATACTCACCGGTGTCATCTTAATCGCCTGCACCATGGCATTTGGGGTCGGCTATGCCCTGTTCGATGAACACCAGACGCTGGTTGGTATGGGTATGCACATGGCCACCGGTTTTATGGAAGCCTCCAATGGGAATATGGAAGCAGCCTACAGTGCGCTGGACTCCTATGGCGCACTTACCCAGGAGTACCGCAACGAGGTCCACTCGCATGGGCACTGGGGTATGTTGTCGCTGATCCTGATCGTGCTGGGACTTGTGTTCGACAGGCTGGGCCTGGAGCAACGCAAGGGCGTATTGCTGGCCAGCTTGCTGGCAGCCAGTACCGCCTTGTTCCCACTGGGTGTATTACTGCAGATCGGCCCTGCCGCCAGCCTGGGCAAGATTCTTTCCATGGCTGGCTCAATCGGCATGATACTGGGCCTTTTGGCTACCGTGTACGGCCTGTTCAGGTCAAATGACACTTAAGACGAGGTGAACAATGAGTCAATCTAATCGCTGGGCCGCCTTCAATTGGGAAGACCCTTTCCTGTTGGAACAACAGCTGACCGAAGAAGAGCGTCTGGTCCGCGACACCGCCCGCAGCTACGCCCAGGAGCAACTCGCACCGCGAATCAGGGAAGCCTACGCCAATGAACACACGGACCCATCCATCTTCCGCGAAATGGGAGAACTGGGCCTGTTAGGCCCTACTATCGAGGGCTATGGTTGCTCCGGTGTCAGTTATGTCAGCTATGGCCTGATTGCCCGGGAAGTCGAGCGGGTCGATTCCGGCTACCGTTCCATGATGAGCGTGCAATCCAGCCTGGTCATGTATCCGATCTACGCCTACGGCAGTGAAGAGCAACGGGAGAAATTCCTGCCCAAACTCGCCACAGGCGAACACATCGGCTGTTTCGGCTTGACCGAGCCCGATTCAGGTTCAGATCCCGGCAGTATGATTACCCGCGCTAAAACGGTAGAGGGTGGTTACAGCCTGTCCGGTGCCAAGATGTGGATTAGCAATTCACCTATAGCCGACGTGTTTGTCGTCTGGGCAAAAAATGATGAGGGCAAAATCCGCGGTTTTATCCTCGAAAAAGGCATGAGGGGTTTAAGCGCACCTAAAATTGAAGGAAAATTATCCCTGCGAGCCAGCATCACCGGCGAGATCGTGATGGATGAAGTCTTTGTACCGACCGCAAACCTGCTGCCCAAGGTGGAGGGACTGAAAGGCCCTATGGGCTGCCTCAACAACGCCCGCTTTGGGATATCCTGGGGCGCTCTGGGCGCAGCGGAAGCCTGCTGGCACGCAGCCAGGCAGTACACGCTTGATAGAAAGCAGTTTGGTCGCCCCCTGGCAGCCAATCAGTTAATACAGAAAAAGCTGGCCGATATGCAAACCGAGATCAGCCTCGCACTACAGGGCTGCCTGCAGGCAGGTCGTCTTAAGGAGCGCAACGCGCTGGCACCTGAGCTTATCTCCATGCTAAAGCGCAACTCCTGCGGTAAGGCTCTGGATATAGCGCGCATGGCGCGGGATATGCACGGGGGCAATGGCATCTCCGATGAATTCCCGGTATTTCGCCATATGGTCAACCTTGAAACTGTGAATACCTACGAGGGAACTCACGACGTCCATGCGCTGATTCTGGGTCGCGCCCAGACCGGCATCCAGGCCTTCAGCTGATGTCTGCCATTGCCACAGCTTACTTTGAACGCTACGCCATCAGTCATATTGACCTGAAAATGGAATCCGGTGTTGTCGATTCCGCCGACTTGGTCTGCACCCTAACCCTGGGATTTACACCGGGTTATCAGGTGCAATTCAACTTACTGGGTAAACAGGCACAGCTTGGTGAAGTACTCACCAAAATTTCTCCCGGCGGCCAGTTAACATCTACCGATGGCACCTCCTCCTCCGACCTGGAGGAAGATCTAATCGCATTTTTTCACCACATCGAGAGCCGTCTGGATCGCATCGAACATGAGGAAAGAGTGCAAAGTATTACTTTCCTTGGCAATACCTTCGTACTCAACAACAAGACGGTGTTTGATGTCGTGGGCGATAAAGACGGCCGCCTAAGCATCGAAATGCACAAAGCAAATGAACGCAAATCCGCCAAGCTGCTGGCCAGCTCACTCCTCGATGGCTTATACGATGGGTCTATTGTGCTCAAGCCCTAGCTGAATTGGTCTCGTCGCGAATTTGAATCATCCCCATCTGCTCCCTCAAGGGCCAGACTCTGGCGATTTGTCTTCCTTTCCTGACAGCACTGGGAACTGATTGTGAGGGGGGGATATGACTGCACTGTCCCTGGTCATTGAAACGCCAACCATGGTAAGGACAACGTAACTCGTCGTTTTCGATGAGTGTGCTCAGGGGCTGATTGGGGGGCAAGCCATTGGGCATATAGTTCCCCATATGGGGGCAATAGCCTGTTATCGCCCTGCATTCTCCGCTCGAGCTGCGATAAAGTAATAAATCGCTTCCCCGCCAGTGAGATTCCAGGAGCTCACCGGGGGCCAGATCGGAAACGGGAATCAGGTCGTGCCATTCAGTCATGTTTTTGCCAGAAAGTCAGTGAATTCTGTGGCGCCTTCGCCCTCACCCTGCAGGAGTGTTAGAGTCTATGAGACTGACATGGGTCGGTCAATATAGGGTGGCTTTAGCACTGACCCAAATAGACGAAAAATCAACGGCAGTACATCTCCACGACACTCTGAAGAGGAAACTATGTCCCGAAGGCAAGCTGGTACTGTCGAACAAAAATCACCGTCGGCGCTCGGTGGCGCCATGATCATTGCCGGCACCGCGGTCGGTGCCGGGATGTTTTCTTTACCCCTCGTATCTTCGGGCATGTGGTTTGGCTGGTCATTAATTTTTATGGTGACCACCTGGTTCTTTATGTTTCATTCCAGCCTGATGATTCTGGAAGTAAACCTACATTACCCGGTGGGTTCGAGTTTCGACACCTTTGTAAGGGATATTCTGGGGCGGGGATGGAATTTATTGAACGGCATCTCCATTGCATTCGTTCTCTATATTGTCACCTATGCTTATATCAGTGGCGGCAGTTCGATTGTTATTCTCTCCCTGCAGTCCCTGTTTGGCACGGCACCCACTCCGATGATTTCCAGCTTGCTGTTTGCAATTCCCCTGGCTTGCATTGTATCGATCAATACCAAGGCAGTGAGCCGGATTGCCACGCTCTTACTGGCGGCTATGGTGCTTACTTTTTTCATCGCTATAGCCGACCTGGCAGTCGGTATAACGCCTGCGGTATTGTTAAATACAGGGGAAGAGAACACGCCGTATTTTCCCTTTGTGTTCGCCGCGCTGCCATTTTTTATGACGTCCTTTGGCTTCCATGGCAACGTGCCCAGCCTAGTAAAGTACTATGGTAAGCAACCTCTGAAAATCAGGAGTTGTTTGTTATACGGTTCGCTGCTGTCACTGGTCATTTTCCTTTTATGGCAAGCCAGTGTTCTTGGTAATATCCCCCGCCCGGATTTCAAACAGCTTGTGGCCGATGGCGGAAACATGGGTGTGCTGATTACCGCGCTAAGTCATGCGGCCAGTGGCAAGTGGATGGCGACCCTGCTCAACCTATTCGCCAATTTCGCTATTATTTCCTCATTTCTCGGCGTTACCCTGGGGTTATTTGACTACATAGCTGATCTATTCAATTTTGACGACAGCCCTGGAGGGCGGACAAAGACAGCGCTGGTTACCTTTGTCCCCCCTACGCTGGGAGGCGTATTTTTCCCCGACGGATTTCTCTACGCTATTGGCTTCGCGGGACTGGCTGCAACGGTACTGGGCGGTATCATTCCGGCACTGACGGTGAGAAAGTGCCGTAGCCGTTTTGCGGATTCACAGTATCGGGTATGGGGTGGTAACAAGCTGGTCTATCTGGTTATTGTATACGCGGTTCTAGTCGCATCATGTCACATTCTGGCGCTGCTTGGCTGGCTGCCTGTATACGGCCAATAAAAAACAACACGGCCTCTGGAGCAAACTATCGGGGGGAAGACGCCTAATTATTTCTGCCCCACCATAGTCCCGATTTATTGCGTCCCCGATTGTGGTAACGGTCGTCCAGCCATAAAGCCAGGCGGCGAAATGGGCTGGAGGCAAGCTTCTGCCAGGCGCGGTTATACCAGCGACTGAAGTCCCTGTTGAAAGGGCAAGTTCTAATGCAGATAGAGCAATCTGTGTTCTGGTTGGCCCAGAATTTGAAACATTTTTCGGCGTCCACGCTCCATTTGCTTACCCCAATGAGATTTGAGCGATTGTATGTTTTTGGGCTGGGTGGATCAAAGGGAATCGCCTTTGGCGGGCAGGAAGTTGCACAACGGTCACAGATCTTACAGAAATCCTGCACCCCGAATTTCTGGGGTGTATCGTGGTTAAGAGGCATGTCAGTGAAAATACGGCCCAGGCGAAGTCTGGGCCCGAAGTCTTTCGTGATAAGCAGGCTGTGCCGGCCCACCTCGCCCAGGCCAGCCTGAACCGCGAGCGGAATTGCCAGGGAGGAATCGTTCATCGAGGCATACGCGCGATATCCGAGGTTACGAATGTACTGGGCAAGTGTGAGCAACGTCAGTGCATCATAGGAGTAGCCAAGGCCGGTCGCGCTTCCAGAAAGGGCGGAAGGTACGGTACAGGTAAGGTCCTGATCCATAGACTCCCCAACGACGATGACATTGGGTATATCGTCCGGGACCTCGGGAGGGCGGCTTTCCTGGGATCGCTCATCATAGATGGCGCTATACATCCATCGCTCGTCATGGCCACAGACGCCCACCAGGTCAGCGCCAGCGAGTTTGGCGACTTTGCGAAGGTCAGCGGTTGCCTCCTCTTTACTGCTGAACTCGTAAGGTTCTAGCCCGCCCTCCTCAAAAATGGTAAAGGTATTGAGAAAACCCTCTTTTCTGCCTGATTCCTCTCGTTTAATATCTCGCAGTACGTTGGTAACGTGCCAGGCGGCGTTTCGGAGTGCGTAATCGCGCTGGCTAAAACCGTCCGTGCGTCTCGCCTTGGCGTTGGGCATAGCGTAGCCCTGGTAGAAAGCGTCAGATTTGGCTGAGCGTACTGTGTCATCCCATTCTGATCGGCAGTAAACGTCATTTCGCTGATCAAAACGCTCGAAATCGGAGCCCACGTCGAAACCCGTCAGTTCATCAATTTTCCGCCGGTGCGGGTTAGCAGTGTCAGTCATATTTTAAGCCTTGTCGAAGCCACCTGTCCGTGTGGAAAAAGTGAGGGGCCCTGTCAGATAGCCGAAACATGGGGCTCGAACAAAATGCTCATTCAAAACAATCAAGAACCACCTCTATCTCTGCGGCATCGTTATAGATATGCGGTGAAATCCGGATACCGGTCGGCCTTGTATCAAATAATACGGAGGCCTCCCTCAGTTTACGCTCGAATTGATTTTGCTGCTCCAAGGGGAGCGCAAGCACCAGTGAACCACCTCGATGCGCTTTTTCAGTGGGGGTAACGATACACTCCCGGGGCACACGGTCAATAATACACTGGGTTAACGCCAGGTTGTGATCTCGAATGTTCTCAACGCCAATCGTGTGGATTGTGGCAATACTATTGGCAGCAACGCTAAAGGGCTGTACCGAGGGCGTGCCGCCCCAGAATCGCAAGGCGTCTTTCGCATAACGGAAGCTGTTTATCTCAAACTCGAAGGGATCTTCATGGGAGAACCATCCAACGTCGACGGGCTTACATTGATCAATGATGTCGCTGGAGCACCAGAGGAATCCTGCACCGGGCCCGCCGCATAGCCATTTCACACAGGAGCCGATGACAAAGTCGGCGGACCATTGGCAGAGATCTATCGGCACACAGCCAACAGACTGGGCTACGTCTACGATTGAGATAACGCCCCGCTCCCTGGCTATGCGGGTCAGCTCTGAAACAGGGACCTGCTTGCCCGTATTGGACTGCACATGGGTGATCAGTGCAATAGCGACCTCGTCGGTAAGGGCCGCTGTCCAAGCGTCAAGGCTCGCCAAATCAGAGTCGTCTGACACAGCCTTCAATTTGTAACCCAGGCTTTCTGCTTTTTGTAAAACGTAGGCTATGGAAGGAAAATCCTGCTCGCTGTAAAGGATCGTGGAGCGGTTGTCAGCCTTGGGCAGGCTATATAGCACCTTCGTTAGCGCGCCCGATAAATTGGTTTGGGGACAGAACTCAGACGCCTGTCCATTCAGCAGGTCGGCCAGCGCACTGCGAAAACCCCAGATGGACTCCAGCCATTTTGGCCATACTGACTCGCCGTCTTGCTCCCACGGAGATAAAAAGCCAGCGGCCCATGCCTGTTGTGTGGATACTGGTGGTCGACCTACCGCATGGTTAAGTAGATAGATTTCGCTGGTGGGTATAAAAAGGTCTTTGTAATCAGTGCTCATTATGATTTCAGGCTCTATAGTATGTAGCGCCGGTTAAACCAGCGCTCTACGCAGTTTCTGGATATCGCTGTAGCGGCTGGGAATATCATCCCTGTCGGTCGCAGCACGTAGGTCGGTAAGCTTTCGCAGTGACTTGAGAAGCACAGGAAGAGGAGGACCGCTAGCCGTGAGGCCGGGCTTGTTAACAATGCCTTGGGTCTCCGCCGGTCGCTCAATAAACTTTGCTACCAACTGCTCGTGATGTTGGATGGCTGTCTCGCCGTGAGTCTTACACACTTCCAGAAATAGCCTTGTGTTCTCCTGGAACCAGGGTTGGTCTGAATGGCCATCCACAACTGCTAGCAATTCATCCATAAGACTGGTTTGACGCATGGTGTCACGAAGAACCAATTGCTCCTCGGGTCGCATGAACAGAAACTTGTCAACCAGGAGCTGGGAGTAGGAGGCGCTGTCTGCCCGGCATAGGCCAAGGAGAAGGTCGATAACGTTTATACCAGCAAAGTCACCGGCATTGGCGCCCCTATACTCATGCAACCCGACGCGGTGCGGCTTGTAATACGGGCGTACACAATAGAAAAATCTGTCGGTATCAAGCTTTTCAAAGAGCTCCGAATTCGAGCTGAGAACGTCTTGCAACGCAGTTCTCGCTACTTTTAAGTGGTCAGCCGTTATGGGATGAGAGACCCCCAGGGGCAAACACCGCAACAGAGCATCCGAAGCACGCATATAGGCAAAGGCTGCTCTGGTGTTATGAACGAGAAAGAGCCTCTCGTCGTCGAGATTGGTAAATTTCTTGAAGTCGCCATTTTTGGCGCGATTGTGAGTTTCCAGGTGTGCTGATGCAAATCTGGGCGTTACACCCAATGATGCACCAAGCTGCATCGCCAACGCTGAGGCTTCTTCCAGAGGCGATTTGGTTTCACGCGATGGTTCTGTGATTTCATGGCGCCTACAGGCTGCCATGTAAAAACCCAAATTACCCAACACATCGAATCCGGCATCGAAGCCCTCGTCGGTATTTCCCTCGTTCAGCAAGTCGACAATAAACACCGTTCCCTCGTCGACCAGCTGTTTCTTCAGCTTGTCTCCTTTACCTTCAACATCCTCGGGGTTTTCACTGGAAAAATAAATTTCTTCCAGTTCAGTATTAATCTCGGGGAATCTACCCCTGATCCATTCGTCGAACCTTTCAGCGTTTTCGGTCATGCGATTTCTCCTGGCTTAGCTCTCTTTATCTATCAG